>NZ_BJNF01000072.1 GCF_006539545.1 Nitrobacter winogradskyi | reverse complement strand
TGACCTAGATTGCTTCACCGCTTCATGAAGCGCTTCGTGTGCTCGACCATCTTGGCGGAGCGGCCGCCTTCGGCTACATCAGGGACGGCAAGCCGATAAGCGGGCGTAGTTCAATGGTAGAACGGCAGCTTCCCAAGCTGCATACGAGGGTTCGATTCCCTTCGCCCGCTCCAGCACCGCCGCTCGCGGAAAAGAAGTGCTCATCCGTTCCACTTTTCTGAAAGTGCAGCGTGTCGGCAACACTGGATTTGAATCTGATTTGAGAGCGCGTGACGGTCTGGACAAAACGTCCGGACCGCCGGAGGCTGCGGGCCGTGGCATCGCATAAGGCCTTACTGGAATCGATCATGTTCATGATTCTGGATCAATTCGGTTCAGAATCATTGTGATCTAGCGGGTTCGAAGAATTGATATCGGGGCAGATGACGAGGATCGTGACCGGATTGCTCGCAGCCGTGTTCGTGTTGGGGCACGTTGCCGCGAGTTTCGCCGTGGTCCGGATCGGTGAGGATCGGGGCGGCCGGATCGGAACCTATATCGATAAATTCGAGGCCGTTCGCAGTTCCGGCCAGTCCGTCATCATCGACGGTCTGTGCGCATCGGCTTGCACCATCGTTCTGGGGACGGTCCCGCACGACAAGATTTGCGTGACATCCCACGCGGCTCTTGGGTTTCATGCCGCCTGGGATCTCGGATCAAACGGCCGCACAGTGATCAACTCCGAAGCGACCCATATGCTCTATTCGATGTACCCTTCCGCGGTGCAGCGCTGGATCAAACAGCGCGGCGGCCTGACAAAGCGCATGATCTTCCTGCGGGGCCGCCAACTCGCTGACATGTACCGCCCGTGCTACCTTGACGCGCAGGCGTCATCGGCGCGCTGACTGCGCATCGCCATTCATCACACGCCAAATCATCACAACGTGATCGCGCCGGGTTGCGCTTGCCTTAAGGGCGGGACTGGCCTTATTTGAACCCCACGCTGCTGGCAGGACGCTGTGGGCACGGCCGAACCGCTGTGATCGTCGAGACGCACGAGTCCGGTCTCGTCGCCTGCTCCATGGCGTCTTCGAGCGAAGCATGTCCTCGGGCTTGACCCGAGGATGGAATCCAAATCGCGTGGAGAAACGCGTCAAACAACAATCCGGAGCCTCGCTTCTGGGTCAGTCAGAAGCGAAACCCTCCAGAGCATGATCCCGAAAAGCGGGAGACAGTTTTGGATAAGGTCATGCTCGATCGAGATAAGCCCGTTCCGCAAGTTCCGGGGGGTTGCTGCAAAAGCATGCGACCTTCGGAACCGCGACACCGAGGATACGATACCCGATGTCTAATAGATTCGCCCGTCCGCTGATCCTGTTTGCGGCCTTCGCCGGCAGCCTTGTCGTCGGTCTCACGGTGGTGATGTGGCTGCTCGGCGGACTCGCCAGCACGCCCCCGGCGGCGTCGATCGGCGGTCCCTTCAAACTGACCGACCAGACCGGCCAGACTGTTACCGAAAAGGACATGGCCGGTCGTCCGACGATCGTCTTCTTCGGCTATACTCATTGTCCCGACGTCTGCCCGACCTCGCTGTTCGAGATGTCGGAGGTGTTGCGGGCGATGGGTCCGGACGCCGACCGCGTCAACGCCTACTTCATCACCGTCGATCCTGAGCGCGATACCCAGGACACGATGAAAAGCTATCTTTCCAGCTTCGACCCGCGCCTGAAAGGCCTGACCGGCGATCCGGCCGCTGTCGAGAAAGCCCTGTCCGTATTTCGGGTCTACGCAAAAAAAATCCCGCTGAAGGATGGCGGCTATTCGATGGATCATACGGCGCTGATCTATCTGATGGATCGCGACGGCCGCTTCGTCTCGTCGTTCGATCTCAAACGCCCGGCTGAAGCCGCCGCCGCCGATCTGAAGCGCTATCTGTAGCGCTGCCGCTGTCGTGCGGTCACGTCGTGGGATTGGATCACTATGATTTCGGATCGAACCGAACGAGAATCATGAACGATCCGCTTCACTTGAAAGCGCTCTAATATTTGAGAGCGGAATGCGGGCGGAAAACCGCACCACACGTCTCTTCATCCCGCTCGAGCGTCTGGGAAGCGGCGGCTGATCGGATTTGCGAGGAAAGACCGTGTTCGGTCTTTTCCCATCTGTACGGTTCGCTCAGCAGTTGATACAGCGCGCGCCAGGCCGCGATCGAAAGACAAGCCCAATAAATCGGCGTCAACGCCAGGATCCAGCCCTGCCTCAATTGCCCTCGCCGGGCGAGGCCCATCAGGCCCACCACGATGGTGGAGGCAAACCCGGCGGCGATCGTCGTCAGATGCAGCGGCGTGACCGCGGAAAATCCGCCGCCGCCGGCGCCTTCCAGCGAACGCCACGCCATATCGATGACGAGGACAGGAAAGGTCAAAGCAGTCAACACGTTGCCCCCGATGATGGCGTTCAGCGTCAAGAATCCCTTCGCGCCCGCGTCCTTCCATAGCTGCCGTGGCCGGCGCATATGCACGCTCCAGGTCTGCATCCAGCCCTTCATCCAGCGCGAGCGCTGGCGCAGCCACCCGCCGAAACGCGCGGGCGCCTCCTCGAGAGTCGTCGACGCGAAGGTGGTCGATCGATAGCCGAAGCGCGCCAGCCGAAAGCCGAGGTCGGCATCCTCGGTGACGTTATACGCATCCCAGCCGCCCACCTCGCGAAGGACCGCGGTGCGGAAGTGGTTCGACGATCCGCCGAGTGGCAGCGGCACGCCGAAGGATGCGAGTCCGGGAAGGAAGACGTCGAATTGTCCGGCATATTCAGCGGCGAACATCCGCGATAACCAACTGTCAGACTGATTCTCGATGCAAAGGCTGGCCTGCGCGCAGGCGACATCGGCTCCTTGCGTGCGGAAGGCATCGAGCGCGGCGCGCAACTGGCCGGGCTCAGGACAGTCTTCGGCATCGAAGACGGCGGTGAAGCTGCCGCGCGCGAACGGCAGCGCGCAGTTCAGGGCTTTAGGTTTGGTGCGCGGCCCTTCCGCCGGCGCGAGCAGGACCTGGACATGCGGCATCGGCCCAAGCCTCGCCAGAGCGGCGCGGGTTTCGAGATCGTCAAGCTCGATCACGATGATGACGTCGAGCTTTTCGCGCGGGTAGTCCAGGGCTTCGATCGCCTTTAACAGCGAGGCGACCGATGAGGCTTCGCGATAAAGCGCCGCAATCACCGTGTAGACCGGCAAACCATGATCGGGAATGCGGGGCGGACGCCGGACCGGGCGCGGCGGCATCAGGCTGGCTGCGAGCCGCAAGCCGATGAACGCGAGAAACCACAGCGCCAGCACGCTGCTCCAGATGTCGGGGGCAACAATTGTCGGCGTCAGTGTCATCACGGCGCTGAGGAGGGCGGTCTGAGCGAGACGCCGCATGGTGCGAAGTCCGCGGGAAGTGTCGTCGTCGGCAACGGGCGCGGCGGACAAAGCGGGAAATCGCCGGGGAAGCGCATTGGCGGCGGTCCGGCCGAGCACATCGCCAGCCTCCTGCCGCAGCAGAAACTGATGGAGGTTTCGTCTCGATGCCAGCAAGATCCGATCGCATAAGGATGGGTAGGCGGCGACCATTCGGCAGAGCCGCCGCGCCGTGAAGCCGCGTGGCGCGACGATCCAGACCAGTTTTCCACGCTGGCGCAGCGGAAGCAGCCCGTGTTGCGCGGCGCTGGACAGGTAACGATCGGGCAGGGGGCAATCGGAGCGGGAAACCTCGGCGAATGTCTCGATCGCAAGATCGGTCTGAAAGGAAAGCGCTTGCAGATAAGCTTCCTCACCAATGACGCCCGAGCGGATCAGCACCTGATCCGCGCCGGTATCCACCTCCCGGCCGCGCGCTTCGGCGGCCCTCAGCAGCGCCGGAGCAAGAATATGCCGCAGGCAGTCCAGTTCGATCGCGGGACCGGGTTCGGGGTCGTCCAGCCAATTGTCGTTGCTGGAGGCGGGGATGCCATCGAAGCCGGGAGGGCGCGGCGGCCTCTCAGGCGCAGCACGGCAGAGTGCGTCGGCCCGCCCGCCATTCCCCACGCGATTCCGCCCCGCCAAGCCACGTCCCCACGCAAACGATACTCGCGTCCCGTTCCGGATGGTCTATAAACCCTCCGTCCGAAAAGCCCTTGTCCATGCAACCACAGATTACCGTTTCCGCCAACGAGAGATTGATTCGCCGCGGCGCGGCAACGCTAGGGTGTCTGCTGGCCGCCGGCTGGATGCTGGGCGCTGGAGCCGCGCTTGACCGCGCGCGTGCTCAGACCACGGTGGAAACCACGACCGCCGCGCCGCAGGCCGTGCCGGGCTTCTGGGATCCGCGACACCGTCCCGACCGCCCTGATTTGTCCCGCCTCACCGTGATCCGGTTTTTGACGGAGACCGACTATCCACCCTTCAACTATACCGGTCCCGACGGCAATCCGGCCGGCTTCAATGTCGATCTGGCGCGCACCTTGTGCGAGGAGATCAAGGTCACCTGCACGATTCAGATGCGGCGGTTCGAGACGCTGGTGGACGCGCTGTCGAGTAACCGCGGCGACGCCATCATCGCCTCCCTCGCGGTCACCCCCGAGTTACGCAAACGTATCGATTTCACTGATCCCTATTATCGGACGCCGGCCCGGTTCGTGTCGCGGCGCGACGCCGCCATGGCCGAGGTGCGCCCGGAATATCTGGAAGGCAAGAAGGTCGGCGTCATCGCGGGGTCCGCGCACGAAGCCTATCTCAAGGTTTTCTTTACCGACGCCGAACTTCACGGCTATCCGAACGAGGAGACGCTGCGGCAGGCGCTGCGGCAGAACGAGGTGGACCTCATTTTCGGTGACGCGATTTCATTGGCGTTCTGGATCAACGGCACTGATTCGGAAAGCTGCTGCGCGTTCAGCGGTGGCCCCTTTATTGAAAGCCGCTATTTCGGCGAAGGCATCGGCATTGCCGTGAAAAGGGGCAATGACGTGCTGCGCCAGGCGCTGAACTGGGCGCTCTTCCGAATCTGGGAGAAAGGCCGCTATACCGATCTGTGGCTGCGGTATTTTTCCGTCAGTCCGTTTTAAAGCATGATCCCGAAAAGTGGGAATCGGTTTTCGGATAAGATCATGCTTAATCAAAAGAGATACGGGTGGCGCGCCGGATGATGCCGCACGCCATGGAGAAAATAATGTCAGACCTGATGTCCGCGAGCGATCTGCGTGCGCTCGCCGAGCAATCCAATGCGTGGCCATTCGAGCAGGCGAAGCAGATCGTCGCGCGGCTGAAGAAAACGCCGAAGGACGAGGTGCTGTTCGAGACCGGCTACGGCCCCTCCGGCCTGCCGCATATCGGCACCTTCGGCGAGGTCGCGCGCACCACCATGGTGCGTCATGCGTTCCGGGTGCTGACCGAAGACAGGATCAAGACGCGGCTGCTCGCGTTCTCCGACGACATGGACGGCCTGCGCAAGGTGCCGGACAATGTGCCCAACAAGGAGCTGCTGACGCGGGATCTCGGCAAGCCGCTGACAAAGGTAGCGGATCCCTTCGGCACCCATCCGAGCTTTGGCGAGCATAACAACGCCCGGCTGCGCGCTTTTCTCGACACTTTCGGGTTCGATTACGAGTTCGCCAGTTCGACCGCCTATTACACCTCTGGCCGCTTCGACGCGACGCTTCTGAAGGTGCTCGAGAACATCGACAGGGTGATGGCGATCATGCTGCCGTCGCTGCGCGAGGAACGCGCGGCGAGCTACTCGCCGTTCCTGCCTATCTGCCCGCGCACCGGCATCGTGCTGCAGGTGCCGATCTCGGCGCATGACGCGAAAGCCGGCACAGTCTCCTACGACGATCCCGAGACCGGCGAGCGCGTCACCGTGCCCGTCACCGGCGGGCACTGCAAACTGCAATGGAAGCCGGACTGGGCGATGCGCTGGACCGCGCTCGGCGTCGATTATGAGATGGCCGGCAAGGACCTGATCGATTCCGTCAAGCTGTCCGGCAAAATCTGTTCGGCGCTCGGCGGCACGCCGCCGGAAGGCTTCAACTACGAACTGTTCCTCGACGACAAGGGCCAGAAGATTTCCAAGTCGAAGGGCAATGGCCTGACCATCGATGAGTGGCTGCGCTATGCCTCGCCGGAATCATTGTCGCTGTTCATGTACCGCGAACCGAAGGCGGCGAAGCGGCTGTATTTTGATGTGATCCCGCGCAACGTCGACGATTACCAGCAGTTCCTCGAAGGTTATCCGCGTCAGGATGCGAGGCAGCAGCTCGCCAACCCGGTCTGGCACATTCATGCCGGCCGTCCGCCCGCGGCCGATATGCCGGTCACGTTCCAGTTGCTGCTGACGCTGGTCTCTTCCTCTAACGCGGAGAATGCCGAAACGCTGTGGGGCTTCATCGGCCGCTACCGGCCGGGCGTCACGCCGCAGACCCATCCGAAGCTCGATGCGCTGGTCGGCTATGCCATCAACTACTACCGCGACTTCGTGGCGCCGACGAAAACATTCCGCGAGCCGACCGCGAGCGAGCGCGACGCCTTGCAGGATCTGCGCGAAGCGCTGTCGCAACTGGCCGCGAACGCTTCGGCTGAAGACATCCAGAACACGGTCTACGAGATCGGTCGCCGCGAACCCTTCCTCAATCACAAGAAGCTCGCGAAGGACGGACGGCCCGGAGTCTCGCTCGATTGGTTCAACATGCTCTATCAGGTGCTGCTCGGTCAGGAGAAGGGACCGCGCTTCGGCTCCTTCGTCGCTGTCTACGGCTTGCAGAACGCCATCGCGATGATCGACGGCGCATTGGCGCGGGCGGGTTAGAGCATGATCCCGACGCGAAGGACCGCGCCCGCGCAACGTGGAACGGTTTTCGGATAAGATCATCCTCGATCAAGAGGGGAAGTCGTTTTCCAATTGTTCATTTGATGCGAACAGATTTGAAGCAGGACGTGTTTTGAAGCGGATTTGGAGCAAAGAATGTTGACGCGGGCTGCGGCGGTGCTGGCCGCCATTTGGGGAGCGGGCTTGCTCGGGATCGCAGCGGCCGAAGCGCGGCCTGATATGGTCGGCTATCAGGGCGGCTATGCGCCCGGCACCATCGTCGTGAAAACCAGCGAGCGCCGGCTGTATCTGATCATCGATTCGGACCGCGCTCTGCGATATCCCGTTGGCGTCGGCAGGGCCGGCAAGCAATGGAGCGGCGCCGCGCGCATCGAGGGGAAGTATCGCAACCCGGCATGGGCGCCGCCGGCGGAAGTCAAACGCGACAATCCAAGAATTGCGGACGTGATCGCGGGCGGTTCGCCGGCGAATCCGATGGGCGTCGCGGCGATGACTCTCTCCGGCGGCGGGCAATACGCCATTCACGGCACCAACCGGCCGGGGTCGATCGGCCGCTTCGTGTCCTATGGCTGCATCCGCATGTATAATGACGACATCGACGATCTCTATCGGCGAGTGTCGGTCGGCACGCCCGTGGTGGTGACGCAACGCTGATCGGATCGCTTCACAGCGACCAGGACTCGCCGATCCGCGACCTGCGCCCGCTTCCCGAAACGCTGCACCACAGGAATCGTCTGGTTCGTTGTCATGGCGACCGGTTGAGCGTATAGACCGGCGACCCTCCATCCGGCACGACAGCTTCAATTCACATCGACCGAGCCCGAAAGCCATGCCTGAAGACATAAAAGTCCGCCAAAGGGCTTTCGAGATTATCAAGACCAGATCATTCGGCCGCGGCGACATCAAACTGGCTTCCGGCAAAACCAGCACGTTCTACTTCGACATGAAGCCGACCATGCTGTCTCCTGAAGGGGCCCATGTCCTGTCCGAACTCATTCTGGCGCGGCTTTCCGGCAAGGGCATCGACTACATCGGCGGGTTGGAGATGGGAGCGGTGCCGCTGATTTCGACCGTCAGCCTTCTCAGCCACGTCAGGAATGAACCGCTTCCCGGCTTCTTCGTTCGCAAGGACGTCAAGAAGCACGGAACCAGGAAACTCATCGAGGGGCTCCCCGTCGATGACCTTCGCGGCAAGAGGGTCGTTATCCTGGAGGATGTCACGACAAGCGGCGGGTCCGCCATGATCGCGGTCTCGGCCGCGCAGGCCGAGGGCGCGGAAGTCGTGATGGTTCTCTCGATCGTCGACAGGGGCGAGGGAGCGGCTGTTCTCTATAAAGACAAGAACATTGAATTCGATTCGCTGTTCAAGGCGGAAGAGTTTCTGGCTTCGTAAGCCTCTTTTTATTGAAAAGCCCTCGGCCCGATAATCACCGGCGGCCCGCGCCGTTGCACCAGCTTTGGCGACGACCGCCGTGATAGACGCGGGCGTGGCCGCTCGCCAGCATCGCCGCCGAGACATCAGGCGTTCGCGCCGTCGCGGCATCCGCGACCACACGCCCCTGATATTTGTCGGGGCCGATATTGGCGATGGTGACGCCGCCCTCGCCGAGCAGATCGCGCAACCGGGCGCTGGCGGCTTTCGCCAGCCGAAATTCTTCGGCGCACGAGGCTTTCATTTCCGCCGTGTCGATGCCGCGCAGCCGCACGCGCGTCGTCATGTCGAGGCCGGGCCATAAATGCACCAGCGCCTCGAAGGTATCGCCGTCGATCGTCCTGATCACCTCGACCTGGTGCCGCCCCGCCGCATCGGCGGCGCGAGCCCAGATCGCCCGTGTCTCCGTGGGCGTCCGGGGGGTGACGGCCTGAGGTCCGACGATCCAGCTCCGGATCGGGAGCATGGTTCCGGCCGCCACGCCCACGATAAAAATCCACGGCAGAACCGGCGACAACAGGTTGCGCCAGCGAGGCCCGGACCATGTATTTATTCTGCTGTATGGGTACATATTCCTAGAATAGAGCGAGTCGCGCCGTCCGGCAAGCCCGCGCAAGCCGCGCTCGGAGCGAAAAGCCCGCCGCTCAGGGCATGATACGTTCAAGTTGAATCGGACCATGCTCTGGAGATTACTATCCGGTCGCGTTTTCCCGCGGCGAACGGGTCATCCGCTTCGCCGGAAACGTGTCAGAAATCCGATGCGATGCCGCCGCGTTCCCAGTCGCCGAACCGGGTCGGTTCGGGACCTTCCGGCCCCTGAACCTCTTGGGGCGGCGCTGAGGCATCGGTCTGCGCGGCGCGGCGAGCTTCCGCTTCGGCGAGCGCGCGCCGGGCCTCCGGAGAAAGCTGCTTGCGGGAGCGGGTCTCTCCGGTCCGCGATGACGCGGAAGGTTCACTGGTCATGTCACCTCCTTCGATCGGCGCGACGAACGTATCGCATGAAAGATCATCTCCACAGATCATGACGCGAAAAGCGCGAAGACGGTGACGATTCTTATATTTGGCATATTCGCATGCCACGAATCTGCCGCGGCGGGCGTACAGCAAATGCGTCCACCGCCCCTGTTTCCCTTAAGCGATGTGCCTGCCTCATGCCGTCCACCAGATTCGCGCCGCCGACCGAGGTTCCGGGCCTCGCGGCCCGGCGCATCGCAGCGGATATCCTCGACGGCGTCCTGCATAAGCGGCGCACTCTCGATGAACAGCTCGAAGGCCCGACCGCGCATCCCGGCCTGAAAGCGCTTGCCGACCGCGACCGCGCCTTGATGCGGCGCCTGGTGGCGACGATCCTGCGCCGGCTCGGAACCCTCGGCCATTTGCTGTCGCGGCTGCTCGATCGCGGCATTCCGACCGATGCGCCGCGCGCGCAGAGCGCGCTTTTGATCGGGGCGGCGCAGATTCTGTGGATGGACGTTCCGGATCATGCCGCGGTCGATCTGGCGGTGCGGCTGGTGCAATCCGATCGCCGCGCGGCGAAATATGCCGGACTGGTCAACGCGGTGTTGCGCCGTTGCGCGCGCGAAGGCCAGTCCCTGATCGATGAGGTCCGCTCGGAGTCGCTCGATACGCCGTCATGGCTGATGGCGCGCTGGAGCGGACACTACGGCGAGAGCGCGGCGAAAGCGATTGCCGCCGCGCTTAGCCACGAGCCGGCCCTCGATCTCACCGTCAAAGCGAACGCGGCTCACTGGGCGACGCGGCTGCACGGCGAAACCTTGCCGACCGGGACCGTTCGCACCTCGTTGCAAGGCTCGGTGACGATGCTGCCGGGATTTTCCGAGGGGCAGTGGTGGGTCCAGGACGCCGCCGCCGCGCTGCCCGCGCGCCTGTTCGGCGACATCAAGGGACGACGCGTTATCGACCTCTGCGCGGCGCCCGGCGGCAAGACCGCCCAGCTCGCGCAGGCCGGCGCGGAGGTGACCGCGATCGATCGGTCGCCGAACCGGGTGGCGCGGCTGCGCGAAAATCTCGGCCGTCTGTCGCTGGAGGCGCGATCGCTCGTGGCCGACGCCATCGAATGGCAGGATGACGCCGCAGGCCACGGTTTCGACGGCGTGCTCGTCGACGCGCCTTGTTCCGCGACCGGCACCATCCGCCGTCATCCGGACGTGGCCTGGCTCAAGCAGGATTCCGATATCGCGGCGCTGACGGCCTTGCAGCAAAGGCTTCTCAACAGGGCGATCACGCTGCTCAGGCCCGGCGGAACGCTGGTCTACTGCACCTGTTCGCTGGAACCGGAGGAAGGTGAACAGGTCGTTGCCGCGCTGCTTGCGTCCGACACGGGGATCCGGCGCGTGCCGGTCGGCGTGGACGAAGTGGCGGGGCTTGCGGATATCGTGACGCCTGCGGGCGATCTGCGCACGCTGCCCTGCCATCTTGCGCATGATGATCCCACGCTCGGCGGATTAGACGGCTTCTACGCGGCGCGATTGACCAGATCCTGATTCGCACGGCGGAAGCGGAGATTCGCGGCATTTCAAGATGGTGCGTTGCCGGCCTTTCCGGATTAAAAGGATTCAGTCCTCATCTCCGCAAAGGGATTCGCTGCAATCCCCACATCGAAGGCGCGCGTGTCGGTCGCTCATCGCAGACGCATTTCAGCTCTGGTCGTCAGCCGTTTCGCGCGCCGGACGATGGCGCGCGCCGGCGACGGGCCTGCGGCGCTTTCGCGGCTATGGCCCGGCCGCGCCGACCGCCTGACCATCGCGCCGCACGACCTTCGGACGGCCGACGCCACCCGCGCCGCCGAGATCTATGCCGGCCGCTTCGTGTTCGCGGGCAAGATCGTCACCTGTCATTCCCGCTCGGTCTTCGACCTCGAACCGCCGTCCGAGGACTGGGAAGCCGCCCTGCTAGGCTTTGGCTGGCTGCGGCATCTGCGCGCCGCCGACACCGCGATCACCCGCGCCAATGCGCGATCGCTGGTGGAGGACTGGATCTCGAATCCGGCGCGCAGGCGGCCTGCGGGCCGGCGCGCCGACGTCATGTCGCGGCGCGTGATCTCGCTGCTGTCTCAGGCCCCGCTCGTGCTCGGCGACGCGGATGGAAAATTCTATCGCCGTTATCTGCGCGCGCTTGCCCGTGACATCCGCCTGCTGCGGTTTGGTCTGCACGACGCTCCTGACGGGGTGTCACGGCTGCAGGTCGTGATCGCGTTGTGTTACGCCTCACTGTGCCTTGCCAACCAGGCTCGCACCATCCGCGGCGCGACCCGCAAGCTCTCCGAGGAGCTGCGGCGGCAAATCCTGCCCGACGGCGGTCATGTCTCGCGCAATCCCGGCGCGCTGATCGAACTGCTGATCGACTTGCTCCCGCTGCGGCAGACCTTCGCCGCGCGCAACATCGCGCCGCCGTCGGCGCTCTTGAATGCCATCGATCGCATGATGCCGATGCTGCGTTTCTTTCGTCACGGAGACGGCAGCTTCGCGCTGTTCAACGGCATGAGCAGCACGCCGTCCGACCTTCTGGCGACGCTCCTGGCTTATGACGACACCCGCGGCATACCGATGGCCAGCATGCCGCACACGGGCTTCCAGCGGATCGACGCCGGCGCGACGATCCTGATCGTCGATGCCGGGCCTCCGCCGCCGCCGAACCTCAGCGAGGAGGCGCATGCCGGCTGCCTGTCGTTCGAGCTGTCCTCCGGACTGAACCGGATCGTCACCAACTGCGGAATGTCCTCGACCGGACGCGACACGTGGCGCGTGTTCGCGCGCTCGACAGCCGCGCACTCCGCGCTCGTCTGCCATCAGACGTCCTCGTGTCAGTTCGTCGAACAGTCGGCGATGAAGCGGCTGCTCCAGGGGGCGCCGATCGTCAGTGGTCCGGCCCATGTCGAAAGCCTGCGCGAAACCATCGACGGCGGCGAGCGGCTGACGACTTCGCATGACGGCTATCTCGCGCGGTTTGGCCTGATCCACCGACGCGTGCTGACGATGGCGCATGACGGTTCGCGGCTGGAGGGCGAGGACATGCTGGAGCCAGCCCGTGGCGGCCGCATCAAAGGCAGCCAGATTCGTTACGCGCTGCGGTTTCACCTGCATCCGTCCGTCAAGGCCACCCGCCTCGATGACGCGCATGGGGTGATGCTGGTTCTTCCGAACCGCGAGGTCTGGACGTTCGAGGCGACTCAAGACCGGGTCGAGCTCGAGGACAGCGTTTTTCTCGCCGGCAACGACGGTCCGCGGCGCACCGTGCAGATCGTGATCTACCAGAATGCGCGGGAAGTCTCCCGGGTGCGCTGGGGCTTCGTGCGTTCGGCCACCTCGGCCGCGGCCACCAATGCCCGCCGTCAGGCGCGGCGCGAGCCTGAATTGCCGCTGTAGGCGCGCATTCCGTGGCAGGCGCCTGCACATCGGACAACGCCGGTTTCATGCGCTGCGAAATCATGTTAACGGGCGGCCTTGATTTCCCCAGGATCGACGATCATGACCGACCGACCCCGCCGCGTGACCCGCGCCTTGCTTTCCGTTTCCGACAAGGCCGGCCTGATCGAGTTCGCCCACGCGCTTGCCGGCCTGGGCATCGAGCTGGTCTCGACCGGCGGCACCGCCAAGGCCATCGCGGCGGCGGGGCTGAAGGTCAGCGACGTCTCCGACCTGACGGGTTTTCCGGAAATGATGGACGGCCGGGTCAAGACGCTGCATCCGAAGGTGCATGGCGGCCTGCTCGCCATCCGCGACCACGCCGATCATGCGAAGGCCATGAAGGACCACGGCATCGCTCCGATCGACCTGCTGGTCGTCAATCTCTATCCGTTCGAATCAACGGTCGATAAAGATGCTGCCTACGAGGAGTGCATCGAGAATATCGACATCGGTGGCCCCGCGATGATCCGTGCCGCCGCGAAAAACCATGATGACGTCGCGGTCGTGGTCGAACCACAGGATTATCAGGCCGTGCTTGACGAACTTAAGGCCAACGCGGGCGCGACGACGTTGAGCTTGCGCAAGCGCCTCGCCGCGAAAGCCTACGCCCGGACCGCCGCCTATGATGCGGCGATCTCCAACTGGTTCGCGGTGCAGCTTGAGACCGATGCGCCCGACTATCGCGCCGTCGGCGGCCGTCTCGCGCAGACGTTGCGTTACGGGGAGAATCCGCACCAGACGGCCGCGTTCTATCGCACGCCGGAGCGGCGCGCCGGCGTGGCCACCGCGCGGCAGTTGCAGGGCAAGGAACTATCCTACAACAACATCAACGACACCGATGCAGCTTACGAGTGCGTCGCCGAATTCGATGCGGCGCGCACCGCGGCCTGCGTCATCATCAAGCACGCCAACCCTTGCGGCGTCGCGGAGGGCTCAAGCCTCACCGAGGCCTATCGCCGGGCGCTCGCCTGCGACCAGACCTCGGCCTATGGCGGCATCATCGCCTTCAACCGCACCATCGACGCCGACGCGGCCAATGCGGTGGCCGGCATCTTCACCGAAGTCATCATCGCGCCCGATGCGACCGAGGAAGCGATCGCCATCATCGGCAAGCGCAAGAACCTGCGGCTGCTGCTGACCGGCGGCCTGCCCGATCCGCGCGCGCGCGGACTGACCGCGAAGACGGTGGCCGGCGGGCTTCTGGTGCAGGGCCGTGACAACGCCGTCATTGATGATATGTCGCTGAAGGTGGCGACGAAGCGCCCGCCGACCGAGGCCGAGATGCGCGACCTGCGGTTCGCCTTCCGCGTCGCCAAGCACGTCAAGTCGAACACCATCGTCTATGCCAGGGATCTCGCCACCGTCGGCATCGGCGCGGGTCAGATGAGCCGCGTCGATTCCGCGCGCATCGCGGCGCGCAAGGCGGAAGATGCCGCGCGCGATCTGAAGCTCGCCGAGCCCTTGACCAAAGGCTCGGTCGTGGCGTCGGATGCGTTCTTCCCGTTCGCCGACGGCATGCTCGCCTGTATCAAAGCCGGCGCCACCGCGGTCATCCAGCCGGGCGGCTCCATGCGCGACGAGGAAGTGATCAAGGCCGCCGACGAGCATGGCATCGCCATGGTGTTCACCGGCGTCAGGCATTTCCGTCATTAGAGCATCGGACCCGAAAGTGGAAACCGGTTTTCGGATAAGATCATGCTCCATCAAAAAGTTAAGGCTAGAGCGTTTTCGAGCCGAACCAAACGGATGAGATCGGTGATAGGCGGAGCGCTGCTCTTCGTCGGCGTGTCGTCGTTGCCTGCGCTTGCGGATGACGGCAAGGGCATCACCAAGCCACCCGGCAGAGCGGCATCCTGCACGCCGTGTCACGGCCTGAACGGAGAAGGACAGCCGGTGCGAGGCATTCCACGCCTTGCCGGTCTCAATGCCGACTACTTTGAACGTCAGCTCGCGAGTTTCAAGAACGGCACGCGCAGAAACCGCATCATGCTGATGATCGCATCGGATCTGTCGGACGACGAAAGCAAGGCGCTCGCCAGCTACTATGCGGGCATGATGACACCGAAACCCCAAACCACGCCCGCCGATCGAGCCGTGATCGCGGCCGGAGCCGAGCTTGCCGCGAACGGCGATCCGTCGAAAGACCTGCAGGGGTGTGGGCAGTGCCATGGTGCTGAGGGGCTCGGCGCGGGATCGGATTTTCCCCGCCTCGCGGGACAATCGGCGCTCTATATCGAGAAAATGCTTCGGTCATGGAAAGCCGGCGACCGCAAGAACGATCCCGGTGGCGTGATGGCCGATGTCGCGAACAAGCTGAGCGACGACCAGATCAAAAGCGTCGCCGCCTATTACGAGAGCCTGCCCATTGCAGCGCCTGCCCCGACTCCTGAAGCCAGCAAGCCGTGATCCGCATGCGGGTGGCTAGAGCATGATCGCTTCTGATTGAATCAGAAGCGAAGCTCCATGATATTGATTTGACGCGTTTTCTTCACGCGAACCGGTGTCCACCCTCGGGTCAAGCCCGAGGACATGCTTCGCTCGAAAACGCTTTAATCCCGCACGCGCGACAGCAGTGCAAGCCCTGCGACGAAGAACAGCACCAGCACCGCCATGCCCGCTTTCTGGCTGGCTGTGACGGCGGTGATGAAGCCGATCAGCAGCGGACCGACGAACGATGTCACTTTTCCGGTCAGCGCGAACAATCCGAAGAACTGGGTGATGCGATCCTTCGGCGCCATCCGGATCAGCAGCGTGCGCGAGGCCGCCTGCAACGGCCCGCCCGCGCCGCCGATCAGGCATCCGAGGATGAGATAGGCCTTCTCCGCCGGTGCGGCGAACAGGCCGCCGCCGGGTACGGGAGGCGTCACGCTCACGAACAGGATCGAGTCCTTGTCCACCATCAGGATCATGATGATCGATAATAACAAGACCGTCATGCTGGTCGCGATGACGGCCTTGGGCCCCACCCGGTCGTCGAGTTTGCCGCCGATCCACGCGCCGAGCGCGCCGGCGATCGCCAGCAGCATCCCGAACGTTCCGATCTCGATGGTGTGCCAGCCGAAGGTGCCCGCGGCATAGATGCCGCCGAACGCGAACAGCGACACCAGCCCGTCGGTGTAGATCATGTTGGCGAGCAGGAAGGTCGCCAGCGATCGCCGCTGCGGCAGTTCGCGGAGCGTGCCGCGCAACTCGATTAGTCCTTCGCGGAGCGCCATCCGCACCGAGCGTTTCGCCGGAAGATCCGGCGTCAGCAGGAACATCGGCAGGACGAAGACGACGAACCAGAGGCCCGTCAGCGGACCGGTGATGCGATCGCCCTCGTGGGTGGCGGGATCGAGACCGAACAACGGCGTCAGGCCGAACAGCGTCTTGCCGGTGGCCGGATTGGCGGCGAGGAAACCCAACACCAGGATCAGGCTGAGGATGCCGCCGACATAGCCGGTGGCCCATCCGGTCCCCGACAGGCGGCCGATCCTGTGCGGCGGCACCAGCGACGGCATCATTGCGTTGTTGAACACGGTGGCGAATTCGACGCCGATGGTGGCGATGCCGTAGGCGATCAGCAGCGGCAGGATCACGCCGGCGTCGCCGGGCTTGCCGAGCCACATCAGGCTGGAGCCGATCACCAGCAGCGCGCCGAAGGCCGCGATCCACGGTTTGCGCCGGCCGCTGGCGTCGGCGATGGCGCCCAGCACGGGCGAGGCGAGCGCGATCACGAGGCCGGCGGAGCCGGTCGCAAATCCCCACAGCGATTGCCCCTCGGCCGGCGTCGCCGCCACGAAAGTAGCGAAGTACGGCGCGAACACGAAGGTCGTGATCAGCGTGAAATAGGGCTGCGCCGCCCAGTCGAACATGATCCAGCTATTGATGGCGGCGCGAGAGGCATAGCGCTCTCCGGGTTCCGCGCCGTCCGCCGGTAAGGCTGTCGTCACCGCCATGCCCGATATGTTCATGCTCGATATGTTTCGTCGAATCGCGTGAGGAGTCTGACCCTGCGCCTCAAATCCTATAGCATCGTTCCCGTTAACGACAACGAATCCTCCAGATACGGGACCAATGGATGATCCGCCGCGAGCTACGCCGGTATATATTTTCCCTGTTTGCGATGGGCGTGATCGTCGCATGGGCGCCGTTGTCGTCGCCCGCCTTCGCGCAGGATGCGCGCGGCGCGGTCCCGGCAGCGATCTCCGACGCGATTCGTCCGGTCGCCGCCAAACACGGCATGGTGGTGGCGCAGGAGCGGCTCGCGGCCAGGATCGGCGCGGACGTACTCGCGCAGGGCGGCAACGCCGTCGATGCGGCGGTCGCGACCGGTTTCGCCCTAGCGGTCACCTATCCGCGCGCCGGAAACATCGGCGGCGGCGGGTTCATGCTGATTCACCTGTCCGATTCCAACCGTGACATCGCCATCGACTATCGCGAGACCGCGCCAGGCGCGACCGGACGCGACATCTTCCTCGGCGCCGACGGCAAGCCGGACCCGGCGAAGTCGCGGGATTCCGCGCTCGGCATCGGCGTGCCCGGCACCGTCGCGGGACTAGCGCTGGCGCTCGACAGGTACGGCTCCGGCAGGTTCACTCTTGCCCGCCTTCTTCAGCCTGCGATTACGCTGGCGCGCGAGGGGATCACGGTCGCCGACGACAGCGCCGACACGTTGTCGGGGTCGCATGACCGTCTTGCGCGCTGGCCGTCCTCGATGAAGATTTTCGCGCGTCCCGACGGCGCCGTCTTGCGCGAGGGCGATCGGCTGGTCCAGGCCGATCTGGCCGCGACCCTGACCGCGATCGCCGGGCAGGGGCCGCAAGGCTTCTATGAAGGTCCGGTGGCCTCGAAGCTGGTGAAGGGGATCGGCGGGGCCGGCGGAATCATGACGCTTGAGGACCTCAAGTCCTATCGGCCGCTGATCCGGGAGCCGGTGCGGGGCAGGTATCGGGGCTATGACATCATCTCGATGCCGCTATCCTCGTCTGGCGGCACCGTGCTCCTCGAATCGCTGAACATCCTCGAAGGCTTCCCGATGCGCGACCTGCATCAGGGATCGCCGGATTCGCTGCATGTGCTGATCGAGGCGATGAAGCGCGCCTATGCAGATCGCGCGCGCTTTCTTGGCGATCCCGCTTTTACCAAAGCCCCGATCGAAACCCTGCTCGCGAAGGACTATGCCGCGAAACAGCGCGCCTCGATCGATATGGCGCACGCGACGCCCGCGGCCGCCGTGTTCCCGCCGCCACGCGAGGGAGACAACACCACGCATTTTTCCGTGGCCGACGCCTTCGGCAACGTCGTCAGCAACACCTATACGCTGAACTTCAGCTACGGCGTCGGACTGGTGGCGGAGGGCACCGGCGTCCTGCTCAACAACGAGCTTGACGATTTCACCGCGGCGCCCGGCGCGGCGAACGCCTTCGGACTGGTCGGATTCGAGGCCAACCTGCCCGGTCCCGGCAAGCGGCCGCTGTCCTCGATGACGCCGACCATCGTTCTGAAGGACGGCAAGCCGGTGCTGGCGACGGGATCGCCCGGCGGCAGCCGCATCGTCTCCACCGTGCTTCAGGTGATCGTCAACGTGCTCGATTACGATATGAACATCGCCGCCGCGGTTCACGCGCCGCGGCTGCATCATCAGTGGCTGCCGGATGAAGTCCGCGCCGAACAAGGATTTCCCGATGACGTCATCGCGGAATTGAGGGCGCGAGGCCACACCGTCGTTATCCCGATGGGACAGACCTCGGCCAACTCCATCGCCATCACCCCGGATGGCTTGTTCGGTGCGCCGGATCCGCGGACCCGCGGGTCAAGCGCCGCCGGATATTGAGGTGGTGACCTGCGCGGGCACTGAGCCTCCACAAGGATTCGATCATGATGACCACGCAACCGCTGTGGCGGGCGTATGTCCTCTTCCTGATGCCGATGATGCTGAGCAACGTCCTCCAGTCGCTGTTCGGCACCGTCAACGGCATCTATCTCGGCCAGATGATCGGCGTCGATGCGCTCGCCGCCGTCTCCATCTTCTTTCCGGTGATGTTCTTCTTCCTCTCCTTCATCCTTGGACTCGGCGCGGGTTCGTCGATGCTGATCGGCCAGGCGTGGGGCGCGCGTGATGCCGGCAAGGCGAAGGCGATCGCGGGGACCACGCTTGCCCTGACATTGCTCGGCGGCGGCGTCATCGCGGTCGGCGGGGGACTGTTCGCACGCGAGCTGATGATGGCGCTGGCCGTGCCATCCAACATTCTCGACGATGCGACGGACTATGCCCGCATCATGATGATCACCATGCCGGCGATCTTCACGTTCCTGCTCGCGACCGCGATGATGCGTGGCGTCGGCGACACGGTCACGCCGTTGTGGGCGCTTGCGATCTCGACGGCGATGGGGCTCATCGTGACGCCGGCGCTCATCCGTGGATGGTTTGGATTGCCCCAGTTCGGCGTGGTCAGCGCCGCGATCGCGTCCGCGATCTCGGCGGTGGTGACGCTGCTGTGGCTCGGGCTGCACATGCGGTGGATGAACCATCCGTTGGCGCCCGATAAGGTGCTGCTGCGCGCGATGCGGCTCGATCGCGAACTGCTCGGCAAAGTGCTGCGCATCGGGATTCCGAGCGCCGTCCAGCTTGTGGTGATGTCACTCGCCGAGATCGTGCTGCTCGGGATCGTCAATGGCTTCGGCTCCGACGCCACGGCCGCCTATGGCGCTGTCAACCAGGTGCTGGGCTACGCGCAATTCCCGGCGATCTCGATCGCCATCACCGCGTCGATCTTCACGGCGCAGGCGATCGGCGCGGGCGAGATCGAACGGATCGGCCCGGTCGTGCGCACCGCGATGTGGCTCAACCTGTTGCTGACCGGCGGTCTGGTCGTTCTTGGCTACGTGTTTTCACGGACCATCATCGGGCTCTTCATCACCAGCCCGGAGGTGCTCGAAGTGACGCAGACGCTGCTGTACATCGTGCTCTGGAGCACGGTCCCGTTCGGCATGGCGTGCGTATTCGCCGCCACCATGCGGGCGAGCGGCACGGTGATGGTGCCGATGCTGCTGTCGATTCTCGCGATCGTTGTGGTCGAGGTGCCGGTCGCCATCGTGCTCAGCCGCCAGATCGGGGTGGAGGGCGTCTGGATCGCCTATCCGGCCGCGTTCTGCGCCATGATGGCGCTGCAGATGGCCTTCTATCTGATGGTCTGGCGCAAGCAGGAGATCAGGCGGCTGATCTGACGAAGAAGGATGAGCCTTGCCGCGCGCACGGATATCCACTTCGCCGGAGAATGCTCTGGGGCATGGCCAAACAGGGAGCAGATCGATGCGCATTCTCGTCGTCGGAGCCGGCGCGACCGGCGGCTATTTCGGCGGCAGGCTGTTACAGGCCGGTCAGGATGTAACCTTCCTGGTGCGCCCCAAACGCGCCACTGAGCTGGCGAGCGCCGGTCTTGTCGTCAGGAGCCCGCACGGCGACTTCACGCTCGATAATCCGCCGACGGTCCAGGCCGATGGCGTGAGCGGGGCATTCGATCTCGTTCTGCTGAGTTGCAAGGCGTTCGATCTGGAAGACGCGATCGCAGCGTTCGCGCGGGCGGTGGGACCGCGGACGGTGATCATTCCGCTGCTCAACGGGATGCGGCACCTGGAGACGCTCGACGCGACATTCGGCCGCGCGCGCGTGCTCGGCGGCCTGTGTTCGCTCGCGGTCACTCTCAATGAGAAGCGCGAGGTCGTCCATCTCGCGCCGATGCACTCGCTTCGCTTCGGCGAGCGCGACGGTGGCGCGAGCGAGCGCGTCCGGGCCATCGCCGAAGCCTTCGCCGCCGCAAGGTGCGGCGCGCAGCCGTCCGAAGCCATCATCCAGGACATGTGGGAGAAGTGGGTGTTTCTGGCGACGCTCGCTGGCGCGACCTGCGTGATGCGCGCATCCATCGGCCAGATCGTCGCCGCGCCCGGCGGCCGCGATTTCATTCTGGCCTTGACGGACGAGGCCGCCGGTATCGCGAAAGCGGCAGGTTATGCACCGCGCGAAGAATTCCTGAGCGGCGCAACCGCGATGCTGACGGCGGCGGGCTCGCAGCTCACCGCATCCATGTTCCGCGATATCGAGACCGGCGCGCGGGTCGAAGCCGACCACATCATGGGTGATCTCATCGCTCGCGCCGAGGCCGCGAAGCTCCCGGTGCCGAAGCTCCGCACCATCCATACGCATTTGAAGGCGTATGAGAACCGGCGAGGGTGATGCGAGGCATGTGCGATGCCCACCGCATTCAGACCCGCCGCGTTCAGAAGTCCAGGTCGACATAGGTGCGCGACGCCGGCACGCCCGCCAGCCATTCGCTCAGCAGCGGGCGGAATGAGGGCCGCGACTTGACCCGCGCATACCACGCCTTCGCCGCCTCGTCCTCGGCCCATGGCACGTCGCCGAGGTAATCGATCGCCGACAGATGCGCCGCCGCGGCGAGATCGGCATAGGTCAGCCGATCTCCGGCCAGATAGTTGCGCGTTCGCGCCAGCCAGCCGATATAGGCGAGGTGATAGCGCACGTTCGTCCGCGCGGCGCGCATCACGTCGGTCTCGGGCGGACCGCCGCCGATCTCCTCTGCCATGAAGCGCTTGTAGATGCGTTCGGTCACGAGCGGGCCGGAGACCTCCTCGAAGAACTTCTCGTTGAACCACGCCATCAGACGGCGCACCTCGATGCGCTCGGGCATCGAGGTCGGCAGCAGCCGGCGCTCGCCGACGCGTTCGCCATAGGTCTCGTCGAGATAGTCCGCAATGATCGCGGCGCCGGGAACCGCCGGGATGCCGTCGGCGATCAGCACCGGCGTTGTGCCCGCCGGGTTGAGTCGCAGGAACGCCTCACGCCGCTCCCACACCCGCTCTTCCACCGGCCTGACATCGAGTCCATGCTCGCCGAGAATCAGGCGGATGAAGCGCGATTGCGGACAGAATGGATGGTGAAGCAGCGTGAACATGGCGCCCTTGATAGGTTTGCGATGCTTAAGAAAGTATCTCTAAAGCGTTAACGGCGACTCGCTTCCGATCTGTCGGGCAGCGGGTGAATCCGCCTTAGCCGCCGCCTCCCTTCCATGCACGCGAAGCCTGCTGAAACAGCATCCGAACGGAATCTGAGGCTGCTCCCGGCGCATTCATGTATTTTGGGCATTGCTGCTCTGCGGCGAATAAGCGAGAAGGACCAATCGTTCGCAGTCGAATAGAATTCAGAGCAGGCTATTTTCATGATTTCCGATGCGATCAGAGCCGTGATTCTCGGCGTCATCGAGGGCGTCACCGAATTCCTGCCGGTGTCCTCAACCGGCCATCTGCTGTTGGCGGAGCGTTTCTTCGATCTCGGTTCGGGGAACTTCTGGGACACGTTCACCGTGCTGATTCAGCCTGGCGCGATTCTGGCGATTGTGGTGATCTATTTTGCCAAACTGTGGCGGGTCGCGCTCGGCATGTTCTCCAATCCCGCGGACCGGCGCTTCGTCATCGGCGTGCTCGCGGCCTTCCTGCCCGCGGTGATCGTCGGCCTGATCGCCGGCAAGTACATCAAGGAACTGTTGTTCAATCCGTGGGTGGTGTGTTTCTCGCTGATCGTCGGCGGCGCGGTGCTGATGTGGGTCGATCAGCTCGATCACCGGCCGCGTGAACACGACGCCACGGCGTTTCCGCTGCCGATGTATGTCTGGATTGGAATCGCGCAATGCGTCGCGATGATTCCCGGCGTGTCGCGCTCCGGCGCCACCATTGTCTCTGCGATGTTGCTCGGCGCCGACAAGCGCGCGGCGGCTGAATTTTCGTTCTTCCTCGCGATTCCCACCATGACCGGCGCCTTCGCCTATGACTTCTACAAGAACCACGCCGACATGACGACCGACGATCTCGGGACCGTCGCGATCGGCTTCGTGGTGTCGTTCGTCACGGCTATCGTCGTGGTCAAGGCGTTCCTGAGCTATGTCACGCGCAACGGCTTTACGTTCTTCGCGTGGTGGCGGGTGATCGTCGGCACGCTCGGTCTGATCGCGCTGGCGCTGGGACGGTAGAGCTGACGGGGCGCGAAACTCACGCGCCCTTCGCTGCGAACTGGCCGGCCTTGCGGAAGCGCCAGAGATATTGCGGCACCACGGCCTCCATCGAGTCAGGCGCGATCCCCAATCCTTGCAGCGTCAGGCCCGCGGCCGTCGCCGTGTTGGAAACGACGGCGTCGGTCCTGAGCAGCGCGACCTGGTCCGGCGTCAGTTTCAGAGGCCCCGGCGCGAACTGCAGGAACATCGCTTTGAGGCGCGCAATTGCGAACGGCAGCGGCACCAGCATCCGCTCGCGTTCGATCACGCGCAGGATGATCTGCATGATCTCGCGCATCGAGAGCACCTCGGGGCCGCCGAGTTCATAGACGGCGCCCGCTTTGGTTCTGCCGTCGACCGCGTCGGCCACGGCGGCCGCGACGTCGCCGACATAGACCGGCTGCATCCTGGTCGCGCCACCGCCGATCAGCGGCAGCATGGGCGACATCAGCGCCAGGGCGGCGAACCGGTTGGCGAACTGGTCCTCGGGACCGAACATCACCGACGGCCGCAGGATGGTCGCGGACGGCACCGCAGCCAGGACCGCCTTTTCTCCGGACGCCTTGGCGCGGGCGTAGGCCGAGGCTGACGCCGGGTCGGCGCCGATCGCCGAAACGTGCACCAGGCGCGCGCCGGCGGCCGCGGCCGTTTCCGCGACGGTGGCGGCGCCTTTGGCTACCACGGCGTCGAACGTCTGCCGGCCGCTCTTGGTCAGGATGCCGACCAGGTTGACGGCCACGTCAGATCCGCGCATGGCCGCGCGGACCGACGCCGGATGGCGCAGATTGACCTGGACGGCATGGATCTGGCCGACCTTGCCGAGCGGTTGCAGATGCCCGGCCAGTTCGGGCCGCCGGACGCCGACACGGATGCGGTAATCCCGCTTGGCGAGAGCGCGCACCACATATCGGCCGAGGAAGCCCGAGCCTCCGAAAACCGTGACGAGCGTGTCCGAATTCGATGCCATGATGTGGTCCTCAAAGGCGTTGGTATCAGGTCGGGAGAAGGGATATTCCGCCGTTCCGCGGCACGTCAACCGGCGGGCCGTCCAGCCCGCCATTCGAGCAACGCTTCAAGGATTTGACAAGCGCGCGCTCGATGCCTACTAACCCGCCCGGGCCCAGGTGGCGGAATTGGTAGACGCGCTGGCTTCAGGTGCCAGTGGCTGCAAGGCCGTGAAGGTTCGAGTCCTTTCCTGGGCACCACGAGGCTTCAAACGTTTGTTTGAAGCCAAATTTCCCCGATCGTCGATGCGTTTGGCAAACTGATTGATGTCGGCATTCGTTGCTTGCTGGGCCGCCCGAAACATCCTCTGCCAATGTGCGCGGATTAGTGGCATACGGTTGTCCGGTTTTCTTGCTTATTCACCCATGCGTCAGGAGTGCATCGTTCATGGCTGTGTCCGATATCATGCTGGCGGCGAGGCTCAACGATCAGGCCGAACTCTTCAGGGAAAAGGGACGCTATGACGAGGCCGAGCCGCTCTACAAGCAGGCGCTGGCGATTTTCGCCAAGGCGCGCGGGTTAGATCATCCCTCAGTCGCGCTGGCGCTGACCGATCTTGCCGAATTGTACACCCTCCAGAGCCGCTATGACGAGGCCGAGCCGCTTTACCAGCGGGCGTTGGTGATCTGGAAGAAAGCCGTCGGACCGCATCATCCTGATATCGTGCAGTCGCTGAACAGTCTGGCTAATATGTACAGCGTCCAGGGTCGTTACGCCGAGGCCGAACCGCTCTACAAGCGGGCGATCGCGATATTCGGGAAGTCGCTCGGCCCCAATCATCCCTCGGTCGCATCGGCGCTGGACAATCTGGCCTCGATCTACAAGGCGGAAGCGCGTTACGCCGAGGCTGAGCCGCTCTATAAGACCGCGCTGGCGATCCGGGAGAAGTCGCTCGGTCCCGATCACCCCGATGTCGCGCGATCACGGGATAATCTGGCCGGCCTTCCTGGCGCCCAGTAGGGGCGCCGCCGGCGGTTCTTTTTCAAGCGAAGCGGACACCGGTTCGCTTGAAAAAGACGCGTGAAATCAAAATCATAGAGTCCGCCTTTGATGCTATCAGAAGCGAATGCTCTAGGAGCCCCGATCCTTGCCGGATCAGCAGCCGAACCCTGAGGTGCGGCGTCTTTACGGGGTTTCCCCCGCCGCGCCGGACGAGGGTTGGGGCGGCAGGATTGAGTCGTCGGACGGCAGGTTTCGTGTCTTGCGCAATTCCCACAACACGATCAGGACCGGCGATAGAAAAACCAGCAGAAGGCCGAAGACGACAATCCCCAGAAGGATCGCCTTCAACGCCGACCAGACGGCCAGCAGGAGGTGCATCAGTATCTTCAGGACGAGCACCACCTCGCCGTAGACCATCGAGAAATATCCGAGGGCATACATCACCATGCCCGCCAGGATCGACAGGGCCAGCGCCGGCACCAACAGCGCCAGCAGCCGGAAGTTCAGTATGGAAAGCATCTGCTTCTTGACGTCCGCCTGCATCGCTGCTTTCGCCTCCGGCTGATCTATTATCCGAATCGTATCGCTGAGAGGCCCGCTATGCAAGGATCAGGACGACCTTTGGCGGGCCGAACTGCCTGCCGGTTGATTCAAATCCTGGACTTGACGACCTGGGGGCGTCGGATTCCATCGTTTTGCACGGCGGATTCGCATCGGCCCGTTGTTCTCGTCGATCTCGAATGCCCCTGTCTTTCTGACAAGGCTGCTGAGCTTGCTGAGGCCATAGGTACGGATATCGAAATCCGAGAACAGTTTGGGTATCTGCTGCCCTACAGGACCGAGAAGCGCCCATCCATCCTCGCTTTCGATCTGCGAAAGCGCCTTGGCGAGGATCGGAACGGCGGCGCTCGGCGGCTTCAGGGCTTTTGAGTTGGGCGGTATCGATGGCGGAACAACTAAGGGTTTGAGTGCGGGCTTTCTCGGAAGGAGACTTTCAAGCGAGATGAAACTATCGCAAGCTCGCTGAAAGCAGTCCGGCGTTTTCTTTTCGCCGAATCCATAAACCTTCGCGCCCTCACGCCGCAGCCGGGCAGCGAGACCTGTGAAATCGCTATCGGACGAGACCAGACAAAATCCATTGATCCGGCCGTCATGCAAGAGGTCCATGGCGTCGATGACGATCGCCATGTCCGCCGAATTCCTGCCTTTCACCGCAGAATCGCGCCTTTCGAGCGAATGATCAGGTAATACGCTGGCCCAGCCCTTCAAGCTCGGACTCGAGAGATTTCCATAGATGAGCCGGACCGGCGCATTGCCCAGTTGGGCGATTTTCTTGAAGATTCCGTCGGCAAATTTCGGCGAAACATTCTCAGCATCAATGAAAACGGCGAAACGTGGCAACCGCTGTCGTGGTTCGGCTTTCATCCGGCACCCTTGATCAAACTGCGCAATCCGCCGATTTTGCCTCGTTATCGTTGATATTATTGAAATCGGGTCGTTGTCGTGCATACAAACGAGGACTGGGGTTAGCTAAATCTTGCAGAATGATCCGGCATTTCCAGCGTGTTGAAGGTATTCATCAGTCATTCGAGATGATGCGAGCCGGACGCCGGCCATCCAGGTCTTTCAAAGGATCGGGCCGCTCGTATGTGAGAGCGCTTCAGCTTCTGACGGAATCAGAAGCGGGGCTTTATGATCTTGATTTAACGCTTTTCTTCGTTTGAACCGGTGCCCATCCCGAGGACATGCTTCGTTCGAAAACGTTATAGTCATTCAACGATAATTTAGCTGCCACCGATTCGACGACGTCAGGACACCATGAAGGCCGAGACATCATGACCATCCGCCTGCACCGCGGCGACCTGCCGCATCAGGATCTTGCGCGCTACACCGGTTCGGCGGCGATCGATACCGAGACCATGGGGCTCAAGCCGCACCGCGACCGGTTGTGCGTGGTGCAGATGTCGCCGGGCGACGGTTCGGCCGACGTGATCCAGATCGCGCGCGGGCAGCGTGAGGCGCCGAACCTGATCAAGCTTCTCAAAGACCCCGCCATCGTCAAGATCTTCCACTTCGCGCGATTCGACCTCGCCGCGCTGTACAACGCATTCGGCGTGATGCCCAAGCCGGTCTACTGCACCAAGATCGCCTCGCGGCTGATTCGCACCTACACCGATCGGCACGGCCTAAAGGATCTCGTGCGCGAACTGCTCAACATCGATTTGTCGAAACAGCAGCAATCGAGCGACTGGGGATCGCCGGCCCTGAGCGACGCACAACTCGCCTACGCCGCGTCCGACGTGCTGCATCTGCACGCCTTGCGCGATAAGCTCGAGGCCACCCTGGCGCGCGAGGATCGTTCAGCGCTCGCGCAGGCGTGTTTCGAGTTCCTGCCGTCGCGGGCGATGCTCGATCTGTCCGGCTGGGAAACCGAGGACATCTTCGCGCACTCATAAGCCACAAGTCGCGTCGATGATCGCTGCCTCGTGGTCGACCGTTACACCTTTCGCCCCCTTTCGGTCACACTCCTCGTTCCCGGTGGGGCACGCTTTCGGGGTCGAAAGCGGTCAGGAAGCGCCATGATGTGCCGCCGCACGATGTCCGGGCTGCGAAGCCCCGCATTTCGGGGTAGGATAAATCAGAACAGGCCGCCTTGGAGCAGTAGTGTACCCGGTTCAAAATCCCACCTACCAAGCCGGAGTGCGAACCGGGCTGGAAGCCAGGTTTGCCCGCGCGGCCCGCCACAGCCGCATGGTGCGGACCTTGCGGATCGCGGTGCCGGCGGCGGTCGGGCTGGCGATGGCCGGGCTGATCGGTATTGCGACCTTCAACCCCTTTCGTACGCTGGCGAATCTGCCGCTCGATATGGATAATCTCGTGGTCTCCGGCACCAAGATTACGATGGAATCGCCCCGCCTTGCCGGTTTCACGCCGGACAAGCGGCCCTACGAGATGCAGGCCACGACGGCGACGCAGGACGTCGCCGATCCCGATCATGTCGAACTGCACACCTTGCGCGCCAAGGTGCTGATGGAGGACCGCACGACGGTGACCCTGAATTCCCGCACCGGAGTGTTCAACACGAAAACGCAAGTACTCGACCTGCGCAAGGATATCTTCATGCAGTCTTCGACCGGATACGAGGCGCGGCTGACCCATGCGATCGTCGATATGGGCCGGGGCACCGTTACCTCGGACCAGCCGGTGGATGTCAAGCTGCTGAACGGAACGCTGACCGCCGATACCATGGAGGTCACCGAGAAGGGCGATGTGGTGCGTTTCGAGAACAATGTCGTCATGCACCTGGTGATGGATCGTCCCCCCCCAACCGCCGGCGCGGACGGCGACAAGGAATGAATTCGGCCGTGCAGAGCTTTCGCTGCTTTCCGCCGGGCTCCCGCATGGCCGTCCTGCTGCGCGGAGGGCTGGTCGCCGTCGTTTTGATGGCGGCGGGTGAAGCGTCCGCGCAAAGCACGATGCAGGGTGTCCCTAACGCGATGCAGGGCTTTTCGCAGAATCGTGATCAGCCGATTCAGATCGAAGCCGCCAGCCTGGAGATGCGCGACAAGAAAAAGGAGGCGACGTTCTCGGGCAACGTCAAGGTGGTGCAGGGCGACACCACGATGACGTCAAAGACTCTCGTCGTCTATTATCAGAGCAGCGATACGGCCAAGGGCGGCGCGCCGTCGAAGAAAAAACCCGCCACGGCGGCGCCGGCGCCCTCGGGCGCGTCCTCGATCAAGCGGCTCGAGGCGAAGGGCAACGTGGTTGTGACCCAGAAGGATCAGGTCGTCACAGGCGATACCGCCGTGTTCGATACCACGACCAATCTGATCACGATGCAGGGCAAGGTCGTCTTGAGCCAGTGCAAGAATGTGTTGCGGGGGGACCGCCTTCTGGTCGACATGACCACCGGGGTCTCGCGAGTGGAATCCAATAGCGGCAGGGTCCAGGGTCTTTTCATCCAGGGCGATCAGGATTGTGCTTCCCCAGGGCCGGCCATCCCCCTTGCCCCCAAAAAACCCAAGTAGCATCGTGGTGTCCCGCCACTCTGAGGGCGGTCCTCCGATCCTGACACTCGCAAGAAAGTTCGTTGAAATGGGATGCGAATGTTAGAATCCGGTTACATGGTGACACCACGAATCAGACGCGCCGGGGAATGCATGCGAGCAACCGTGAGAGGCTGAACAGGCGCCCATGGTGGATATCTTCAATGTATTCCGCAAACGACCGCAGAAACGCGGGACGCAGGGGATCGCGCGCACCCGGACGGACATCACGGCGCTCGGCGACGCCATCGGCGACATGCTGACCCATCCGGTGCGCGACGCACCGCCGGTCGCGCGCGGGTCTCGCCGCGACGCTCCGCGGGCTCCACAGCCTGTTCCGCCATCCCGGGCTCCGGCGCGCCCGGCGCCTGAAACTTCCCGGACGCGCGCCGCCTCCAGCGGAGCTGCCGCGCCGCGGATGGCCACGCGTCCCGGCTATCTTGCCGTCCACGGGGTGGAAAAAAGTTTCGGTTCCCGCCAGGTGGTGCGCGGCGTCAGCATCTATGTCCGGCGGGGCGAGGCGGTCGGGCTTCTGGGTCCGAACGGCGCCGGCAAGACCACCGTGTTCTACATGATCACCGGCCTGATCCCGGCGGATCGCGGCGCCATCGAGCTTGACGGTCACGACGTGACCAGGCTGCCGATGTATCAGCGGGCGCGGCTTGGTATCGGCTACCTGCCGCAGGAAGCTTCGATCTTCCGTGGCCTCACCGTCGAGCAGAACATCCGTGCCGTGCTCGAGGTCGTCGAGCCCAGCAAGAAAAAACGCGAAGCCGAGCTCGATGCGCTGCTTGAGGAATTCAACATCACGCGCCTGCGCAAATCGCCATCGATTGCGCTGTCCGGCGGCGAGCGGCGGCGCGTGGAAATCGCGCGCGCGCTGGCGACGCGTCCGAACTACATGCTGCTGGATGAACCTTTCGCCGGCATCGATCCGATCGCGGTCGGTGATATTCAGGATCTCGTGCGCCATCTGACCAATCGCGGCATCGGCGTGCTGATCACCGACCATAACGTCCGTGAAACGCTCGGCCTGACCGACCGCGCCTACATCGTCTATGCGGGCGAAATCCTGACCGAGGGCAGCCCCGAGGCGATCGTCAACGATCCCGACGTGCGGCGTCTGTATCTGGGCGAGGAATTCCGGCTTTAGAGCAGGCGGCAAACGTTTTCTGCCTGGCTCCTGCGGCGCGGTGTGCGATTCGAAATCTCACCAGGGGTCGCCATCGCCCGGCACCGGGCCGTCGTGGCGGTAGAATCCGCTGGGCGGCGCATGATAGCCGGAACGGTAGTCGGGGCGCTCATAGGCGTCATCGCCACCCTCGTCGTCCTGCCAGCGCTCGGCGAAACGCGGCGGGTGCGCGTGATGGCAGTTCCCGTCGTCGTCGCAAATCATCTGCGGGGCCTCCTCCGTGAAGAAGAAGTCCGCGGCGGACGCGGGGAGCGCGAGAAGAAAGCCCGCGGCGGCAACCGCTATAAGGCCGGTCTTGAGCATATGACGTTTTCCTCGTGTGATTCGCGCCGGGCAGCCGGCGAGAATCCGCCCAAGCTGAACCGTGCCGATGGCCGAATTGGGAGGTTCCCTGGGTATGTCGGTGGCGGCAAGACCCCGGTCTCGCCGCATTCTTCGTTTCTCGTCGGCGAAACGGGGAGCGTGAAATGAAGACAGTCATTGCCGTGGTTGCGTCGCTGGCGTTGCTATCGTCGGCGGCGATGGCGCAGGAGCGGGCCGGCAGCGCGGCGCTCGGCGCGCTGTCGGGCGCGGTGGTGCTGGGTCCTGTCGGCGCGGTCGCAGGCGCGGTGGTCGGTTATACCGCAGGGCCATCGATCGCGCGTTCGTGGGGCCTGCGCCGTTCATCGGCCAGGCAACGGCAATCCTCCAAACGATCGCATCGGTCGCGAACGACTGCGAACGGCAGCCGCCGCACACCCGATGCGCAGACGGCAAGCCGGAACGCGGCACCGGCGGCAGCGACGGCCGCCGAACCGCATTCGGTTCATCCCAGGCCATCCATACCTCCGGTGCAAGCCTTGGATTAGTGGAGCATTTTCCGGCGAAGTGGATGACCGGTTCGCCGCAGGAAAATGCGTGATTCATTGGAAGCGAGCCTCTCAGATTTTGATCTGACGCGGTTGCTCACGCGGGTCCCGGCCGGGCCGGTTATTGCCGGAAACCGGATTCGTCGCCGTCAAGCGTGTACATCCGTCCGCAGAAAAGCTAAGCAAGAATCGGACCGTTGGACCGATGCTGGCATGGCGCTGACGCAGAAACTCGAATTTCGACAGTCCCAGTCGCTGGTGATGACGCCGCAGCTGATGCAGGCGATCAAGCTGCTGCAACTGTCTAATCTGGACCTCTCAGTATATGTCGAGGAGGAACTGGAACGGAATCCGTTGCTGGAGCGCGCCGGCGACGACCCTGACCCGCCGGCCGCCGAAGCATCGGCCGCAAGCGGTGCTGAATATTCAGAAGGCGACGAAGCGGCGTTCGAGGCCCCCGGCGGCGGGGACGAGCGCACCGGCGGTCAGGATCCGCCCACGCCCGACGAATGGATGAACCGCGATCTCGGCAGCCGTGCGGAGATCGAGCAGACCTTCGACAGCGGTCTGGAGAATGTTTTTCCGGAAGAACCGGCCGAGGCCGCGGCGCGGACCGCGCAGGATGCCGCGCCGAGCGCGTTCACGGAATGGGGAGGCGGCGCCTCGAGCGATGACAGCTACAATCTCGAAGCTTTCGTCGCGGCGGAGATAACGCTCAGTGAACATCTCGCCGAACAGCTTGCGGTGGCTCTCACGTCGCCGGCGCAGCGCATGATCGGACGGTATCTGATCGATCTCGTCGATGAGGCCGGTTACCTGCCGGCCGACCTCGGCGAAGCCGGCGACAGGCTCGGCGCCAACGAAAGCGACGTGGCGGCCGCTGTCGCGGTGTTGCAGACATTCGATCCGCCCGGCATCTGCGCCCGCAGCCTGAGCGAATGCCTTGCGATCCAGTTGCGCGAGAAGAACCGCTACGATCCGGCGATGCAGGCGCTGGTCGAGCATCTCGAGCTGCTGGCGAGGCGCGACTTCGCGGCCCTGCGCAGGATCTGCGGCGTCGACGATGAAGACCTCGCCGAGATGATCGGTGAAATCCGTCATCTCGATCCCAAGCCGGGCTTGCGGTTCGGCGCCGCGCGCACGCAGTCGGTGGTGCCGGACGTGTATGTGCGTCCCGGCCCGGACGGCGGCTGGCTCGTGGAACTCAACAGCGAGACGCTGCCGCGCGTGCTGGTCAACCACACCTATTATGCCGAATTGTCGAAGACGATCCGCAAGGACGGCGACAAAACCTATTTCACGGACTGTCTGCAAAACGCGACCTGGCTGGTCCGCGCGCTCGATCAGCGCGCCCGCACCATTCTCAAGGTGGCGACCGAGATCGTGCGGCAGCAGGACGGCTTTTTCGCGCACGGCATCGCCCATTTGAGACCGCTCAATCTCAGGACCGTGGCGGATGCGATCCAGATGCATGAATCCACCGTGTCCCGCGTCACCGCCAACAAGTACATGGCGACGAATCGCGGCATCTTCGAATTGAAATACTTCTTCACGGCCTCGATCGCCGCGGCCGACGGCGGCTCCGCCCACTCGGCGGAAGCGGTCCGGCACCACATCAAGCGGCTGATCGATGCCGAATCGCCGTCGGCGATTCTATCCGACGACACCATCGTGGAACGGCTGCGCGAGGCCGGAATTGATATCGCACGCCGCACGGTGGCGAAATATCGCGAAGCGCTGCGAATCCCTTCCTCGGTGCAGCGCCGCCGCGAAAAGCAGAATCTGCCCGGCGGCGCGCGGACGGAGACCGGGACGCCGCCGAACCGCCCGCGCGATGCCGCACCGGCTTGATTGCGCACCCGCGACACCCGATAATCTCTTCCCACTCATGATCGATGAGGCTTGTCATGACACTTCGAATTTCGGGCAAGAGCATCAATGTCGGCGAGGCGCTGCGAGGGCGTCTCAACAGTCGGACCGACGAAGTCCTCCGGAAATATTTCGATGGCCAGTATTCGGGCCACATCACGCTGAGCAAGGACGGTTTCGGCTTCCGCACCGACTGCGCGCTGCATCTGGATTCCGGAGTGACGCTCGAAGCCGAATCGAATGCCGCGGATGCCTATGCCAGCGCCGATCAGGCGCTGTTGCAGATCGAAAAGCGGCTGCGCCGCTACAAAAGCCGTCTCAAGGATCACTCGGCGCGCAAGGCGCGCGCGGCCGCGGAAACGATCGCCGGGCTCGACGCGCCGAGCTACGTGATCGAAGCGCCGGCGATGGACGGCGACGGCGAGGTCACCGCTTTCAATCCGGTGATCATCGCGGAAACCATCACCTCGCTGAGGCGGCTCTCGGTCAGCGAAGCGGTGATGGAACTCGATTTTACCGGCGCGCCCGTATTGGTGTTCCAGCATGGCTCCAGTGGCCGCGTGAACATGATCTATCGCAGGCCTGATGGAAATGTGGGCTGGATCGACCCGCCGGCCGTCAACGGCTCTGCCTGACCCGCCGCCATTGACGCCTGGAACGGCGATCCATATGGTCCGCGGCCTTCGCGCCCGGTTTTCCACCGGTCCGGACGAAAGTCCGGGATTTGGCATCGGGCGCGCGTTAGACTATAAGGCCGGTCATCCTGGCCGGAGGGCCGCGAACCGCTTACCGTGTGCGTTCGCCCGTATGTGGGCTCACGTTTGTGCTGCTTGTCTGACGTGTCTTTCGCAACCTGACGGCAAACCTCACCTCGGAACGTCATATGATGATTACGGATCTGGTCGCACCCGAGGCGATCCTTCCCGCTTTGAAAGTCACCAGCAAGAAGCAGGCGCTGCAGGAACTGGCGGCGCGTGCTGCCGAGCTCACAGGACAGAACGACCGCGCGATCTTCGAGGTGCTGCTGCGGCGCGAGAAGCTCGGGACCACCGCGGTCGGCTATGGCGTTGCGATTCCGCATGGCAAGCTGCAGAAGCTTGAAAAGATCTTCGGTCTTTTCGCACGGCTCGAGCGTCCGATCGATTTCGAAGCGATGGACGGGCAGCCGGTCGACCTCATCTTTTTGCTGCTCGCTCCCGAAGGCGCCGGCGCGGATCATCTGAAGGCGCTGGCGCGCATCGCACGGCTCTTGCGCGATCAGGACATCGCCAACAAGCTGCGCGCCTCGCGCGACGCGGAGGCGATCTATTCCGTGCTGGCGCTGCCGCCAGCGACGGTTCCCTGAGCCGTTGTTGAATTGGGGCGGCAAGAGCGGGATGAAGGAAAAAAGCGTGATGCGGTTTTCAGCCCGCGTCGTCGTTTCGCAGCGCCGCTTCTGATCGAATCAGTCCCGATCTTCGAACGATTCTTGTTTCCAGAGTTTGATCCGATCGAATTGAATCGCTCTGGGAGTTTCCGGAAATTATTGCCGGGCCGCATTTTCTTCCGGCGAACAGGTCATCCATTTCGCCGGAAGATGCTCAGGTTCCGTCAGGAGCGGAAAGGTTCGCGTGGTGTGCCCGCGTGGTACGCTCAGTCCTTCACCACCCGCACGGCGCCGAGCGCGGCGCTGCTGGTATGCGCGGCATAGGCTTTCAGCGCCATGGTGATGCGGCGCGTGCGCGGAGCGGCCGGCTTCCAGGCCTTGTCGCCTTTCGCCTCCATCGCCGCGCGGCGTCGCTCGAGTTCGGCATCGCTGACATCGAGATGAACCTTCCGGTTCGGGATGTCGAACGCGATGAGATCGCCTTCCTCGACGAGACCGATCGCGCCGCCCTCCGCTGCTTCCGGCGAGACGTGGCCGATCGACAGGCCCGATGAGCCGCCGGAGAAGCGACCGTCGGTAATCAACGCGCACTGTTTGCCCAGTCCCTTCGATTTCAGATAGCTCGTTGGATAAAGCATCTCCTGCATGCCCGGACCGCCGCGCGGCCCCTCGTAGCGAATCAGCACCACATCGCCCGGCTTGATCCTGTTGCCCAGGATGGCGTCCACTGCGGCATCCTGACTTTCGAACACGCGCGCGGGACCTGAGAAGGTCAGGATGCTGTCGTCGACGCCGGCCGTCTTCACGATGCAGCCGTCGCGCGCGATGTTGCCGTAGAGCACGGCGAGACCGCCGTCCTTCGAGAACGCGTGTTCGGCGTCGCGGATGCAGCCTTTGGCGCGGTCGGCGTCGAGCTCCTCGAACCGCTTGTCCTGGCTGAAGGCGATTTCGGTGCGGACGCCTCCCGGCGCGGCCGTGTAGAAGGTGCGCACGCTCTCGCTTTTTGTCTGCTTGATGTCCCAGCGCTCCAGGGCTTCCTTCAGCGAGGTGCTGTGGACCGTCGGCAGGCTGGCGTCGATCAGTCCGGCGCGATCGAGTTCGCCGAGAATGCCCATGATGCCGCCGGCGCGATGCACATCTTCCAGATGCACGTCCGCGACCGAGGGCGCGACCTTGCACAGCACCGGCACGCGCCGCGACAGCCGGTCGATATCCGCCATCGTGAACGGCACCTCGCCTTCGTAAGCCGCGGCGAGCAGATGCAGCACCGTGTTGGTGGAGCCGCCCATCGAGATGTCGAGCGTCATCGCGTTCTCGAACGCCTTGAAGCTCGCGACCGAACGCGGCAGCACACGCTCGTCGTTCTGCTCGTAGTAGCGCCGTGCCATATCGACGATGAGATGTCCGGCCTCGACGAACAGACCCCTGCGGTCGGCGTGGGTGGCGAGCACCGAGCCGTTGCCGGGCAGCGCAAGTCCGAGCGCCTCGGTCAGGCAGTTCATCGAATTGGCGGTGAACATGCCCGAGCACGAACCGCAGGTCGGGCACGCCGATCGTTCGATCGCCTCGACGTCGGCATCGCTCACGCTGTCATCGGCGGCGGCGACCATGGCGTCGATCAGGTCGACGGACTTGACCTTGCCGTTGAGCGTGACCTTGCCCGATTCCATCGGGCCTCCGGAGACGAACACCGAGGGAATGTTGAGGCGCAGCGACGCCATCAGCATGCCGGGCGTGATCTTGTCGCAATTGGAGATGCAGACCATGGCGTCGGCGCAATGCGCGTTGACCATGTATTCGACGCTGTCGGCGATGACCTCGCGCGAGGGCAGGCTGTAGAGCATCCCGTCATGACCCATCGCGATGCCGTCATCCACCGCGATGGTATGGAATTCCTTGGCGACACCGCCGGCCTTCTCGATCTCGCGCGCCACCAGCTGGCCGAGATCCTTGAGGTGAACGTGGCCGGGCACGAACTGGGTGAAGGAGTTGACCACCGCAATGATCGGCTTGCCGAAATCCTCGTTCTTCATGCCGGTGGCGCGCCACAGGCCGCGGGCGCCGGCCATGTTGCGGCCGTGGGTGGAGGTGCGGGAGCGATAGGCTGGCATGTTTTTTCCGAACGGTCAGTGGTTTGGCGGGACCATACCCCCGCCGCCGGAGGCCGCAAAACAGAAAAGCGGCTGCGCTCGACTAGATCACGATGGTTCTGGATCGAATCGATCCAGAACCATGAACGTGATCAATTCCAATATTTCGAGACGCGGGATGCGGGCGGAAAACCGCGCCACACTTTACACCTTTCCTCATCCCGCTCTAGCCGCCGCTTCCTGCTAAACGGATGTCGCGCGCAGCGGCGGCGTGTCTCTCAATCGATAGTTTCGCGCGTATTCTGATCGCAAAACCGGTATCCACTTTTGCGGAATACGCGCCGGAGTCTGTTTCAACTGCGTTGAATCAGACTCGTCGCTTATCTTCTTGTTTGAGCATGATCCTTTCCGAAAACCGGTTTCCAATTTTCGGGATCATGCTCTAATGCACGCTGACGGCCTGCAACTCGTTGCTCCACGCGCTCGCGACCGCGGCCTCGCGCGAATCGGTGAGCATGATCGGGGTGCCGTCGGCGGCGTGCAGCGCGAACAGCATGAGGCCGGGCGCGATTCTTGGAGCCTGCGGAAACAGTTCCGGCACGTCCTCGGAACGCACCTGCTTCACATAGGCGATGTGGCCTTCGCCGAGCTGCGCCAGCGACTCGGTGGAGACGCTTTCAGGCCGGATCGTGGAAATCACTTCACTCATGGTCTCGACTCCTTTTACCAGACTAAGCGGTCGAGTCCGCTACTTGTTGCACCCGAAAGCTTTTATGCCGGCTCACCGGCGTTTGTCGGGTTGTGCATTATTCGTGTTCATTGATCGCGATTGTCTTAACGACCCTTTCAGGTTCCGGCCTGGCCAGATCGATGGACAATAGCCCGTTTTTCAGGTCCGCGCCCAGCACCAACATCCCCTCCGCCAGCACGAAGGTGCGCTGGAAGTGGCGCGCGGCAATGCCGCGATGGATATATTGCCGGGCTTTATCCTCCTGCTGCCGGCCCCGGATCACAAGCTGATTTTCTTCAATGGTCACATCAAGCTGGTCGCGGGTGAACCCCGCCACCGCCAGCGTGATCCGCAGCCGTTCGGGCTCGCCGCTGTCGCGGTCGCACCGCTCGATGTTGTAGGGAGGATAGCCGTCGGCGCCTTTGACGACGCGGTCGAGCGCCCGCTCGATTTCGTCGAATCCCAACAGGAACGGACTGGATAACGAAGGAACACGAGACATTACAAAGTCCTCTCGAAGCGACTTTGACGCGCGCGACCAGCAAAAATGATTTCGGTCGGGCGTGCGGTCGCGCGCCGGAGTTGATGGCGCGTGTTCCATCGGCCGAACCGCCACATTTCGGCGGATCAAGCGCAGGGCCCTTGCGGCGCCCCGCTGGCCGTCTGACGTTTCCAGACGGTCGAATCAAATATGGCATGATTTGCACGCCGTTCAAGATGTGCGGCGCGGTACCAAAGCCTTGATATCAGAACAGGAACACGATTAGCGGGCCGCGGGCGCGGAACGAATGCACGCCCGGCATATTGCCCCATCCCTGGAAAGGAAGGCGCGTGGTGGAGCCAGGCGGGATCGAACCGCCGACCTCTTGCATGCCATGCAAGCGCTCTCCCAGCTGAGCTATGGCCCCAGGATCACGCTCATGGTTCTGGATCGATTCGATCCTCGATCATGAACGTGATCAATTCCAGTATTTGAGGGCAGGATGGCGGATGGAAAACCGCACCGCACTTTAAAAATTTACCTCTTCCCGCTCTCGACCGCGCCGCACCTCATCGGACGGCGCGATCCACAGAGACCCTGAACCACAGTTCAGGACCGATCTCAAGTCTCCTCGTCGTCTCCCACGTCTCCGATGATATCGGTGACGTCCTCGTCGCCCTCTTCCTCGTCGGCGATAAAGGTCGAATCATCGTCCTCGTCATCGTCGAGGGTATCATCGATCTCGATATCATCCTCCGACTCGGGGACAACGGCCTTCTTGACCTTTCCGGTGTTCTCCTCGGCGTCGGCCTCCTCCAGCGAGACCATTTCTTCGGCCTCGGCGGGCTCCGGCGTCGCATCGGCCCCTGACGCCGCGGCAGCGCGGGCGGCGTCGCTGCGGCCTCGCACCGGCGCCACGACGATCGGCACGACCTCGCCGGTGTAAGGCGAGATCACCGGGTTCTTGTTCAGATCGTAGAACTTCTTGCCAGTCGTCGGGCAAATACGCTTGGTTCCGAGCTCGGATTTGGCCACGTGTGGAATCCCGGGAGTTCTTGAAAAAACGGAGCTTCACTTGGCTAGTTGCAGCGGCCCTGTCAATAGCGCTTTGAAGACCGGTCCGCAGGCGTGACGCGCCATCGTCCCTGTGATACCAGCCGCCACAACGGGGATATGCAGCTTGACTCTTTCCGGCCAGACCATGCCGCTCGAGGCGCGAAAATGCCAGTCATTGACCGGACGCGTCAGGGTGCCCGGGGATAAATCGATCTCCCACCGCGCGCTGATTCTGGGTGCGCTGGCGGTCGGTGAAACCCGAATCTCCGGCCTTCTCGAGGGTGAGGACGTACTCAACACCGCGAAGGCGATGCAGGCGCTGGGAGCGAAGGTCGAACGGCGGACCGATGATAATGGCGGGATCGTCTGGTCGGTGCGCGGCGTCGGCACCGGCGGGTTCGCGGCGCCGGAAGCGCCGCTGGATTTCGGCAATTCAGGCACCGGATGCCGCCTGGTGATGGGCGCGGTGGCCGGCTGCCCGATCCGCGCGGCCTTCGATGGCGATGGCTCGCTGCGCTCGCGGCCGATGCGCCGGATACTCGACCCGCTGGAGTTGATGGGCGCGCGGGTGATCGCGCAAAGCGACGGCGGCCGCCTGCCGCTGACGCTCGAAGGCGCGCGCGATCCGCTGCCGATCGTGTATCGCACGCCGGTGGCTTCTGCGCAGATCAAATCGGCGGTGCTGCTGGCGGGGCTGTCGGCTCCGGGCGTCACCACCGTCATCGAGCGCGAGGCCAGCCGGGACCATACCGAGCTGATGCTGAAGCATTTTGGCGCCGATATCGTCTCCGTGGCCGAGGGCGCGCATGGGCGGAAAATCTCGCTGACCGGACAGCCCGAGCTGCACGGCGCGGGGGTCACGGTGCCGGCCGACCCGTCATCGGCGGCGTTTCCGATCGTTGCCGCGCTGATCACGGAAGGCTCCGACATTGTGCTGAATGAGATGATGACGAACCCGTTGCGAACCGGCCTGTTCGTCACGCTGCGCGAGATGGGGGCGTCGATCGAGGAAAGTGAAACGCGCCTTGATGCCGGCGAGCCGATGGCGCAACTGCGCGTGAAGGCGTCGCGGCTGCGCGGGATCGAGGTGCCGGCGGAGCGCGCGCCCTCGATGATCGATGAGTATCTCGTGCTCGCGGTCGCCGCGGCCTTTGCCGAAGGCACCACGGTGATGCGCGGCCTGCGCGAATTGCGGGTCAAGGAATCCGACCGCCTCGAAGCCGCCGCCGCGATGTTGCGCGCGGGCGGCGTCGCGGTCGAGATCGCCGGCGACGACCTCATCGTCGAGGGTCGCGGCCGCGTGCCCGGCGGCGGTCTCGTCACCACCCACATGGATCATCGCATCGCGATGTCGGCGCTGGTGATGGGCTGCGCCTCGGACGCGCCGGTCAAGGTCGACGACATCGCCTTCATCGCCACGAGCTTCCCGGATTTCGTGCCGATGATGCAGCGGTTGGGAGCAAATTTCGCATGATCATCGCCATCGACGGGCCTGCCGCTTCGGGTAAGGGCACCCTCGGCAAGCGCCTTGCCGCGCACTATCACTTTCGTCATCTCGACACCGGCGTGATCTATCGCGCGGTCGCCAAAGCGTTGCTCGACGCCGGCGCGGATCCGGCGGACGAGGCGCGTGCGATCGCGGCCGCGCTTGAGCTCGATCCGGAGAAATTCGGCCATCCGGCTCTCAAGGCCCGCGCGATTGGTGAGGCCGCGTCGGTCGTCTCGACATTTCCCAAGGTGCGCGAGGCGCTTCTGACCTTTCAGCGCCAGTTCGCATCCGAGCCGCCGGGCGCGGTGCTCGACGGCCGCGACATCGGAACCGTGATCTGCCCGAACGCCGAGGTAAAGATTTTCGTCGAGGCCGATCCTGTCGTGCGAGCCAGGCGACGCACGCTGGAAGCGCGGGCGCGGGGCGAGGAGGTCGATGAGGCGGTGGTTCTGGCGGATATTCTCAAGCGCGACGAGCGGGACCGCAACCGGCCCGTTGCCCCGCTGAAGGCGGCCGCGGACGCCCATGTGCTGGATAATTCCAACCTCGACATCGAGGCCGGCCTGAAGGCCGCGATCGCGATCGTCGAGTCGGTGAAGGCCCGTTCCGGCTGCGCGTGACCGATCGGAAGGTTCCGGAGGCAGCAATGAATGCGCGTTTCGTATGGCGTGCGCTGAAAGCACGATGGCGGGATCAGCGCGCCGAGCTTTCGGTCATCGGCGGCCATGTCAGACCGGGCGATACCGTGTGCGACGTAGGCGCTCACAAGGGCAGCTATGTCTTTTGGCTGTCACGGTGGGTCGGCAGTTCCGGCCGCGTCCTCGCATTCGAGCCGCAGCCCTCTCTCGCCGCCTATCTGCGCGAGGTCGCGCCAAGGCATAACGTCGTCATTGAGCAGAAGGCGTTATGGTCGGGCAGCGGCGTGCTCGATCTTGCCATCCCCGCGATCGATTCTCCCGGCGCCTCGCTGGTCGCGCTCGTGGCCGGCGGCACGCGGATTCAGGTTCCCGTCGTCGCGCTCGACGACTACTTGCGGCCGGGGCAGCGGGTCTCATTGATCAAGATCGACGCGGAAGGGGCGGAACTGGCGATCTTCCAGGGCGCCCGGCGCATCCTGTCCGAAGCGCGACCGTGGCTCGTTTTCGAATGTGAGACGAGGCACCTCGCGGAAACCACGGTCGAGGATGTCTTCGGGCTGCTCGATCGGCTCGGATACGAAGGTTTTTTCTTCAAGCAAGGTTCCCTGCACCCTGTATCAGCGTTTGATCCGGCGATTCACCAGAAGCAGTCGGGTCCGCGATTCTGGGATCATCCGGACTACTGCAATAACTTCCTGTTCAGGCCGCGAGGCTGAGGGAAGCCTACAAAAGCCTTGTTCGCTTGCGGCTTTGACGGTATATCCGCCGCGTCCGGATCATCGTCGACGTGTCGAGGCTGTCCGAGCGGACCGGCCGGAGTTTCAAGCTCCCGCCGCCATTGGAGGAACGTTCCGCTCAGTCTCGATATTGATCGTCCTCGATGTCGATCGCTCTTGATGTCGATCGCTCTGCGGTCGATCGCTTGTGTTAAAGACTCCGGGCCACATCATCGTTTCGAACGTCAAGGCTTGACGCCGGCCCGTCGCTGCATGTTCCGCGCGACGGTTGTCAGGGTTGCGGACCCCTGACCCTTCGCGCGCGAAACGCATATCAACCCGAACTGCCGGTCGCCGCATTGGAGAACACATGGCTTCGACTGATACCCTCAATCCGTCCCGTGACGATTTCGCCGCGATGCTCGATGAGTCCTTCGCTGGCGGCAGCCTGCAGGAAAGCTCCGTCATCAAAGGCAAGGTGGTTGCGATCGAGAAGGACATGGCCGTCATCGACGTCGGCCTCAAGACCGAAGGCCGCGTGGCGTTGCGTGAATTCTCCGGTCCAGGTCGCGAGAGCACGCTGAAGGTCGGCGACGAGGTTGAGGTGTTCCTTGATCGCATCGAGAACGCGCTCGGCGAGGCCGTGCTGTCGCGCGACAAGGCGCGCCGCGAGGAAAGTTGGGGCAAGCTCGAGAAAGCCTTCAACAACAACGAGAAGGTGCACGGCGTCATCTTCAATCAGGTCAAGGGTGGCTTCACCGTCGATCTCGACGGCGCCGTCGCCTTCCTGCCGCGCTCGCAGGTGGACATCCGTCCCATTCGCGACGTCGGTCCGCTGATGAACAACACCCAGCCGTTCCAGATCCTCAAGATGGATCGCCGCCGCGGCAACATCGTCGTCTCCCGCCGCACGGTGCTGGAGGAGACGCGCGCCGAGCAGCGTCAGGAACTGGTCCAGAACCTCGAAGAGGGTCAGGTCATCGACGGCGTGGTCAAGAACATCACCGACTACGGCGCGTTCGTCGATCTCGGAGGCATCGACGGCCTGCTGCACGTCACCGACATCGCCTGGCGGCGCGTCAACCATCCGACCGAGGTGCTGGCGATCGGCCAGACCGTGAAGGTCAAGATCATCAAGATCAACCACGAGACCCACCGCATCTCGCTCGGCATGAAGCAGTTGCTGGACGATCCGTGGCAGGGCATCGAGGCCAAGTATCCGCTGGGCGCCCGCTTCACCGGCCGCGTCACCAACATCACCGACTACGGCGCGTTCGTGGAACTGGAGCCGGGCATCGAGGGTCTGATCCACGTCTCGGAAATGTCCTGGACCAAGAAGAACATGCATCCGGGCAAGATCGTCTCGACCTCGCAGGAAGTCGAGGTTCAGGTGCTGGAAGTCGATTCCGTCAAGCGCCGCATTTCGCTCGGCCTCAAGCAGACCATGCGCAATCCCTGGGAGGCCTTCGTCGAGAAGCACCCGGTCGGTTCGACCGTGGAAGGCGAGGTCAAGAACAAGACCGAGTTCGGACTGTTCCTGGGCCTGGAGGGCGATGTCGACGGCATGGTCCACCTCTCCGACCTCGACTGGAAGCAGCCGGGCGAGCAGGTCATCGACAACTTCAAGCGCGGCGACATGGTCAAGGCCGTCGTGCTCGACGTCGATGTCGAGAAGGAACGCATCTCGCTCGGCGTCAAGCAGCTCGAGGGCGACCCGTTCGCCGAACCGGGCGACGTCAAGAAGGGCGCGGTCGTGACCTGCGAGGTGCTTGAGGTCAAGGACGGCGGCATCGAGGTGCAGATTGCCGGCACCGAGTTCCAGACCTTCATCAAGCGTTCGGAACTGGCGAGGGACCGCAATGATCAGCGCACCGAGCGTTTCGCCGTCGGCGAGAAGGTCGATGCCCGCGTCATCCAGTTCGACAAGAAGGCCCGCAAGGTGCAGGTCTCGATCAAGGCGCTCGAAGTGGCCGAGGAGAAGGAAGCCATCGCGCAGTATGGCTCGTCCGACTCGGGAGCAACGCTGGGCGATATCCTCGGCACCGTGCTGAAACAGCGCACCGACAACAAGTAAGCGCGCGCCTCTTAACTAGAGCATGATCCCATCAAGTTGAATCGGACCATGCTCTAGAAATGGTTGTCTGGTCGCATTTTCTTGCGGCGAACCGGTATCCACTTCGCCGGAAAATGCTCTAGCAGCAGCCAAAGGCCCCGGATTTCGCCGGGGCCTTTTTCGTTTCCCGAACGAGCATTTGCGATTCAAATCGGCCGGAACTTAAGGCGGCGTGTGCCGTTCTGGTCAGGTGTAGATATCTGCGTACCTGCGGGACGAGGCGATCATGACGGCGCGTCCTCTATCGTCTTGTCGGGCCAACGGCACAGGTCGTTAATCAGGCACACTTTGCAGCGCGGCGATCGCGCCAGGCAGGTGTAGCGTCCGTGCAGGATCAGCCAGTGATGCGCATGCAGCATGAATTGGTGGGGGATCACGCGCTCAAGCCCGAGTTCGACCTCGAGCGGCGTCTTCCCTGGCGCCATGCCGGTGCGGTTGGCGACGCGGAAAACATGCGTGTCAACCGCCATGGTGCGCTCCCCGAACGCCATGTTGAGCACGACATTGGCGGTCTTGCGTCCCGCGCCGGGCAGCGATTCGATTCCCGCCCTGCTGGGTGGAACCTCGCCGTCAAAGTCCGCGAGCAGTTTTTCCGAAAGCGCGATGATGTTCCGCGCTTTGGTGCGATAGAGTCCGATGGTCTTGATATAGTCGCGGACCTTCTCCTCCCCGAGCGCCAGCATTCTGGCGGGCGTGTCGGCGACAGCGAACAAGGCGCGCGTGGCCTTGTTGACGCCTGCGTCGGTCGCCTGGGCCGACAACACCACCGCGACCAGCAATGTGTAGGAATTGATGTGTTCGAGCTCGCCTTTCGGCTCGGGATTGGTTCTGCGGAAGCGCGCGAACGCCTCGCGGACTTCAGCCGGCGTCCACGGCCTGAAAGATGGCGGCGGTCCCGCTGGTTCTCGCGCCGGCTTGACGGCCCGCTTGCCCCCGGAGATCGGCTCCGCCTGACGTGCGGGCGGCTTTCCGGTTCTCTTCTTTACTCCCTTGGCCTGTCCTGCTGTCGCCGCAGCGGGTTCCTGCTTCCGAGGGTTCGCCACAGGGCCCTCCCTGACTGATTTGTCGGTCCCGGCTGCGGCGGGCTTCTGCCTTGCAAAGCTGCGGCGGATGTTTTTAGACATGATCGTGGTATAGTGATTAACGATGACCGTAGACAATAACCTGGCTGGCCTCGGACCCGCCGAACAGACGCTGTTTTCGGCGCTCCTGACGCCGCACCGTTCATTAAGTCACGCCAGCTTCATGGTGCTGATGGCTGTATTGGCGCTGGCGAGTTTCGCCACCGGAATGGTGTTCCTGCTGATGGGAGCCTGGCCGGTATTCGGCTTTCTCGGCCTCGATGTTCTCGCGATTTACTGGGCTTTCCGCATCAATTTCCAACGCGCGCTCGCGACCGAGGAAATTTCCATCACCCATTCCGAGCTCAGGGTGCGCCGCACCAGTCATCGCGGCCACATCGTCGAGTGGGTTTCGAATCCGCTGTGGGTGCATGTCGACCAGAGAGTCCACGAGGAATACGGCATCGAGCGGCTTTATCTGGTTTCGCGCGGCCGCCGGATATCGATCGCGAATTTCCTGGGGCCTGACGAGAAGCTGAGTTTCGTCAAAGCCTTGTCCTCTGCGCTCCAGCTCGCCAAGCGCGGGCCGATCTACAATCCGGTGACCTGAAGGGTCGCCGGAAATCGGGTGGCCGGCAGACGGCGACCGTCCTACATCCTGGCCATGATGACGCTTGAGAAAAATCCTGCTCCGGCTGATCCGTGGACGCAGCCGGACGCGCCGGGTGCAGCATTGCGCGACTATGACGCGGTGCGGCGAGCGATCGCCTTCATCTCCGAAAACTGGCGTTCGCAGCCTGCCATCGCAGCGATGGCTGACGCCGCCGGCGTGACGCCGGACGAGTTGCACCATCTATTCCGGCGCTGGGCGGGGCTGACCCCGAAATTGTTCATGCAGGCGCTGACGCTCGACCACGCCAAGGGACTCCTGCGCAAATCCGCCAGCGTGCTCGATGCAGCCCTCGATTCCGGCCTCTCCGGTCCGGGACGCCTGCATGACCTGTTCGTTACGCACGAAGCGATGTCACCCGGCGAATGGAAGAATGGCGGCTCCGGCATGAAGCTCGCTTTCGGTTTTCATCCGTCGCCCTTCGGCATCGCGATCGTGATCGCCAGCGACCGTGGCCTCGCCGGACTGGCGTTCGCCGACGGCGGCGAGGAGCAGGCCGCGCTCGCTGATATGAAGCGGCGGTGGCCCAATGCGACCTATGTCGAGGACGCAGGCCGCACCGGGGCGCTCGCGCAGCGCGTGTTCGATACGAGGCTTTGGCGAGCCGACCAGCCGCTGCGCGTGATTCTGATCGGGACCGATTTCGAGGTCCGGGTCTGGCAGACCCTGCTCAGGATTCCCATGGGAAAGGTCACGACCTACTCAACCATCGCCGCCAGTATCGATCGCCCGACCGCCTCGCGCGCCGTCGGCGCCGCTGTCGGCAAGAACCCGGTGTCATTCGTCGTGCCCTGCCATCGCGTGCTCGGCAAAAGTGGCGCGCTGACGGGGTATCACTGGGGAGTCACCCGCAAGCACGCGATGCTGGGGTGGGAAGCCGGGCGGATTGGACTGGAATGAGGTGCGTCAGGCCGCGAGATCAAGTTTCGAGGCCACCGTCGCATCGGCGTTGAGCCGATAGATCACGGGCGCGCCGGTCGCCAGTTCGCGCGCGAGAATCTGTTCCGGCGACAGTTTTTCCAGCACCATGACAAGCGCGCGCAGCGAGTTGCCGTGGGCCGCCACGAGCGTGCACTCGCCGCGAAGGACGCATGGCAGGATTTCCTGCACGAAGTACGGCAGCGTGCGCGCCAGCGTATCCTTCAGGCTCTCGCCGCCGGGTGGCGGCACGTCATATGACCGGCGCCAGATCAGCACCTGTTCGTCGCCCCACTTCTTGCGAGCCTCGTCCTTGTTGAGGCCCGAAAGATCGCCATAGTCCCGCTCGTTCAGCGCCTGGTCTTTCCTGACCGGAATTCCGGCCTGGTCCAATTCCTTCAGCACAAGATCGAGCGTGTGCTGGGCGCGGATCAACGTCGAGGTGAAGGCGATGTCGAAAACAAAGCCCTGCGCTTTCAGCTTGCGCCCCGCATCCTTCGCCTCAGCCACGCCAAGCTCCGTCAGATCCGGATCCTTCCAGCCTGTGAACAGGTTTTTCAGATTCCATTCGCTCTGGCCGTGACGCACGAGCACCAGAAGACGTTCGCTCATTCTGCCTGCTCCATTCCTGAGTTCCTGGAGCCTTTCCGCTTCTGACGAATCAGCAGCGTGGCTCTCAGATCTTGATTTGACGCGGCGTCTTCGCGCGAACCGGTATCCATCCTTGGATCAAGCCGGAGGACATGCTTCGTTCGAAAACGCTGTAATAATCGCAATACTAAACATCCAGCCCGAGCACGTCGGACATCGAGTAAAGGCCAGGCGCTTTACCGAATGCCCACTTTGCGGCCTTCAATGCCCCATGCGCGAAAATCATCCGGTCCTCGGCATGGTGCGACAGGGTGATGCGCTCATATGGACCCGCGAAGATGACGCTGTGATCTCCTGAAACGGTGCCGCCCCGAAGCGAGGCAAAACCGATGTCGCCCGCCTCGCGGGCGCCGGTAAGGCCGTCGCGCCCGCGCGCCGCGCGCTGATTCAAATCGACCTTGCGGCCGTCAGCCGCCGCCTGCCCCAACATCAACGCGGTGCCCGAAGGCGCATCGACCTTGGCCCTGTGATGCATTTCGAGAACTTCAATATCGAAACTCTCGTCGAGCGCCTGCGCCATGCGCTTCACCAGCGCGGCGAGCAGGTTGACGCCCAAACTCATATTACCCGACTGCACGACCGCCGTGCGTGAGGTGACGCTCCGGATCACAGCCATATCCGACGCCGAAAGGCCGGTGGTGCCGATGACATGGACCAGCCCCCGCTCGGCGGCGATGGCCACATTCGCGATGGTTGCGGCCGGAACGGTAAAATCCAGGATACCGTCGGCATTCGCCGACAATGACCAGAGATCCGCTGACACGTTGATTCCGCTGCCGGGAAGGCCGGCCAGAACGCCAACGTCTTTCCCGATCAGCTCGGATTCCGGCGCCTCGAGCGCGCCAGCCAGCACGGCGCCATCGGTTTCCGCGATCGCGCGCACCAAAGCGCGGCCCATCCGGCCGCCTGCTCCTGCAACAATCAAACGCATGTCAGCCACGGCCGAGTCCTCGAATGCTTCTGCGGTATAGCGGGGGCTGCGTTTCGCGGCAACCAATCAGGTCCGGCATCTGCCGCGCGGTGCCGTTCCCATTCAGTATGGTCTCACGGCATATTCCCGGCGACCGTGATCAACTGGCGTATCATCTTCTTAAGCGCATCGGCATCCGCCGAACGCTTCAACCGCTCCATATCGTCATAGGCGTCCCCGGCGAATGACAGAGCGAGCTGATTGGGGATCACCATCGCTCCGCACGCCGTGAGGATCAGGCGTAGCTGAGCAAGACATCGTGCGCCGCCGAATCGGCCCGTGGAGGCCGACGCGATCGCAAATGCGCGCTCATGGAAAACCTGGCCGCGCGCTTCATGCGGACTTTGGACGCGTGATATCCAGTCGATCGCGTTCTTGAGCAATGGCGGCAGGGAAGCGTTGTATTCGGGCGTCACGAGGAGGACCCCGTGGTGCGCGGCGATCATCTGCTTGAGGTTGACGGCGCTTGCGGGCACGCCTGCATTTTCCTGCAGGTCGGCGTCGTAGATCGGCAGCGGGAAGTCTCCGAGCGAAATCCGGGTGACTTCAACGTCGGCCAGGATAAACTCCTTGGCTATAACCGCGGCAAGCCTTGCATTCTGCGAGCCGGTGCGAAGCGAGCCGGGGATGATGAGGATTTTCGGTGCGAACAGGCCTGTCGATCGCATTGCAGGGACACCTGCGGCCCGCGCTATAGCGTTTTCTTCACGCGAACCGGTCAAACACTTCGTTTGAAACGCTATAGTCCATCAGCGCTTGCGATACACCCAGACGCGCGCGGGAGGCAGGTTCATCCAGATCCGCTCGGACGCCTCGGTCGAAATGCCCGGGAGAGATTTGGGGATGGGCGGCACCACCGAATAGGTGAACTGCACGAAGGGGGCGCCGGGGGCGAGCGTCGCGAAGGCGTCCCGTATCAGCCTGAGCCGGGTCAACATCGGCTTGGTGACGAGCGGCAGGCCGGAGACGATCGCCGAAGCGCGCGCGCTCAGCACGTTCCACAGCGAGTCCCGCAACGTGTAGGCGTCGCCCTGCACGACTGTCGCCTGCGGGTAGCGGTCGCGAAGCAGCGCACAAAAGCCGGGATCGTATTCGACCAGCACCAGACGTTTCGGATCGACGCCGTGCTCGATCAGCGCGTTGGTGATCGCCCCGGTCCCCGGTCCCAGCTCAATGACCGGGTCGGTGGATGCGACATCGACATACTGCGCCATCGTGCGCGCCAGAATGCGTCCGGACGGCATGACCGCGCCCATATGGAGCGGCTTCTCAATCCACGAGCGGAGAAAGCGGACCTCATCATCAAGACGAAGGGGCTTCTTCGACGCACGCGCGGACAATTGCAAAGGCATTTCGCACCCAGGTGGGTCAATACTGGCAGGGAGGCAGGCTTAAGTTATTCACAGGTACATCCGACGATCGGCCCGGTCAAGCAAAACGGTGATTACGGGGTCGCCCGAGTGCCGAAGAAGTCCTTGACCTTAGTGAAGAAACCCGCCGCCTCGGGTTGGGTCTCTCCCGACGACAGCTTTTCAAACTCGGCCAAAAGATCCTGTTGTCGCTTGGTCAGGTTCTGCGGGGTTTCCACCATCACCTGAACATACATGTCGCCGGTCTGACGAGAGCGCAGCACGGGCATTCCCTTTGTTGCAATGCGAAAACGGCGGCCGGATTGGGTTCCGGACGGCACCCGCACCTTGGTGTTGCCCTTGTCGATGGTCGGCACCTCGATCTCCCCGCCAAGAGCGGCGGCGACCATTGAGATCGGAACACGGCAATGCAGATCTGCGCCGTCCCGCTGGAAGAACTGATGCGGAACCAGCGAGAGGAAAATGTAGAGGTCGCCAGGCGGACCGCCACGGACTCCTGCCTCACCCTCGCCAGCGAGGCGGATGCGGGTGCCATCCTCGACGCCGGCGGGAATATTGACCGACAGCGAGCGCTCCCGGTTGACGCGGCCCGACCCGCCGCAGGGCGGGCAGGGATCCTCGATCATCTGGCCCCGCCCCTGACAGCCGGGACAGGTGCGCTCCAGTGTGAAGAAGCCCTGAGCCTGACGAATCCGGCCGGCGCCGCCGCACATCGCGCAGTTCTTCGGCTTGGTCCCGGCCTTGGCGCCGGTGCCTGAGCAGGATTCGCACGTCACCGAGACCGGAATCTCGATCTGTGCGGTCTTGCCGTGATAGGCCTCCTCAAGCGTGATCTCCATATTATATCGAAGATCTCCGCCCCGTTCGCGGCCACCCGACCGGCCGCGCTGTCCGGCCATGCCGAACAGATCCTCGAAGATGTCGGAGAATGAGGAAGCGAATCCTGCGCCGAACCCGGCACCGCCACCGCCCATGCCACCCTGCTCGAACGCGGCATGGCCAAAGCGGTCGTAAGCCGCGCGCTTGTTGCCGTCTTTCAGGACCTCATAGGCCTCATTGATTTCCTTGAAGCGCACCTCACTGGACGCGTCGCCCGGATTCCTGTCCGGGTGCCATTTCATGGCCAGCTTGCGAAAGGCCGCCTTGAGCTTGGTCTCGTCCGCGTTCCGATCGACTTCAAGGGTTTCGTAGTAACAGCGCTTGTTCGACATCAGTCCATTCCGCTCGAACGTCGCTTCATTACGGAAGACGCATGATAAAATTGGCTCATCGATGGATGAAGGGTCTTGCTAAGACAAGCGTGACCCCGCCCTTCGAGACGCGATGAGCACTCGTTCGGGGGCGGGGTCATGTCAGTTCTGCCGTTTAAGCAGACTTCTTGTCGTCGTCGACCTCGGTAAACTCCGCATCGACGACATCGTCCTTCGCGGCGTCCTTGGCGGCATCGGCCTCAGCCTGTTGTTTATACATGGCCTCGCCGAGCTTCATGGAGGCCTGCGCCAGCGTGTTGGTCTTGGCCTTGATCGCCTCCGCATCGTCGCCTTTCAGCGCTTCCTTCAGATCGCTGACCGCATCCTCGATCGCGCGGCGTTCGCTTTCCTCGATCTTCGAGCCGTGTTCGGTGAGAGCCTTTTCGGTCGAATGCACCAGGCTGTCGGCCTGATTCTTGGCGTCCACGGCCTCGCGGCGCTTCTTGTCCTCGGCGGCGTTGGCTTCCGCGTCCTTGACCATCTTCTCGATGTCAGCCTCCGACAGGCCGCCCGAGGCCTGGATGCGGATCTGCTGTTCCTTGCCGGTCGCCTTGTCCTTGGCGGAAACGTTGACGATGCCGTTGGCGTCGATGTCGAACGTCACTTCGATCTGCGGCATGCCGCGCGGAGCGGGCGGAATGCCCATCAGATCGAACTGGCCGAGGATCTTGTTGTCCGCCGCCATTTCACGCTCGCCCTGGAAAACGCGAATGGTGACGGCGTTCTGGTTGTCCTCGGCTGTCGAGAACACCTGACTCTTCTTGGTCGGGATCGTGGTATTGCGGTCGATGATGCGGGTGAATACCCCGCCCAGCGTCTCGATGCCCAGCGATAGCGGCGTGACGTCGAGCAGCAGCACGTCCTTGACGTCGCCCTGCAGCACGCCGGCCTGGATCGCCGCGCCGATCGCGACAACCTCGTCCGGGTTGACGCCCTTGTGCGGCTCCTTGCCGAACAACTGCTTGACGACTTCCTGGACCTTCGGCATGCGCGTCATGCCGCCGACCAGCACCACTTCGCCGATCTCGCCCGCCGTCAGGCCGGCATCCTTCAGCGCCTTGCGGCACGGCTCGATCGTCTTCTGCACGAGATCATCGACCAGCGCCTCGAACTTGGCGCGAGTGAGCTTCATCGTCAGATGCTTCGGGCCGGACTGGTCGGCCGTGATGAACGGCAGATTGATTTCGGTCTGCGTGGTCGACGACAGTTCGATCTTCGCTTTCTCCGCGGCTTCCTTCAACCGCTGCAACGCCAGCTTGTCGTTGCGCAGGTTGATGCCCTGCTCCTTCTGGAATTCGTCCGCGAGATAGTTGACCAGACGCATGTCGAAGTCTTCGCCGCCGAGGAACGTATCCCCGTTGGTCGACTTCACCTCGAATACGCCGTCGCCGATCTCGAGAACCGACACGTCGAACGTGCCGCCGCCGAGATCATATACGGCGATGGTGCCGGCCTTCGACTTGTCGAGGCCGTAGGCAAGCGCGGCCGCGGTCGGCTCGTTGATGATGCGCAGCACTTCGAGGCCGGCGATCTTGCCGGCGTCCTTGGTCGCCTGACGTTGCGCGTCGTTGAAGTAGGCGGGCACGGTGATGACGGCCTGATCGACCTTCTGACCGAGATGAGCCTCGGCGGTCTCCTTCATCTTCTGAAGCGTGAAGGCCGAAATCTGCGAGGGCGAATAGGTCTTGCCATCGGCCTCGACCCAGGCGTCGCCGTTACCGGCTTTCGCGATCTTGTAAGGGACAAGCTGCTTGTCCTTTTCAACCGTGGGGTCGTCGTAGCGCCGGCCGATCAGGCGCTTGACGGCGAAAATGGTCCGCTCGGGATTGGTCACGGCCTGGCGCTTGGCCGGCTGCCCGACGAGACGCTCGCCATCATCACTGAAGGCGACGATGGACGGCGTGGTCCGCATCCCTTCCGCGTTTTCGATGACTTTCGGCGCCTTGCCGTCCATTACCGCCACGCACGAATTGGTGGTGCCGAGGTCGATCCCAATGACCTTTCCCATGGTCCTCATATCCTTCTTGTTACGGCAGTCCGGGCAGGCCCTGACGGCACCCTCATCCAGACCCCCAGATATCAATTACTCGCGATATAGCGACGGTGAGCCTCATATAGGAGGGGGGGTGGGGGCCGCAAGGACCGGACATCTCTCCGCCGTCTGAAAACGCAATTCTTTTGCATCCCCTGCCAGCCAGGGACGATCTGGACAAGCGATAATTAACCTAGCCGGACCAGCCGTCTTGGGCCATGGTGAAGACGGTCGCCGCCGCCTGCGCCAACGGCTCATGCGCTTGATGCGGCAGTCAGGTTTCGTAGAATGCATACCCTGAATCATCTTACGGTCCCGCCGGCCTGACGATCATTGAACGGCCTCAATGCAAATCCAGATAAGCGCGCATGAGACATTTTCTGCACGTGTTTGCCATTCTCTGCCTGCTGACCGGCGCTAATCCGTCGCTCGCCAGCGACGTGATCTATGCGCCGGGCAGCCGGATCGGGCTGGTTCCGCTGATAGGCCTCAATCCGGCAAAGACATTTCCGGGTTTTGAGACTGCGGATCAGCGCGTCAAGGTCGTCGTCGCCGAGCTCCCCGTCGCCGCTTTCAGAGACGTGGAAACTGTCGCGAAATCGAACGCCGCCGACCCCCGAGGTCTAAAGCCGCAAGGCCTCGAGACCGCGAGTGGACCGGGTTATTTCATCGTCGAGACCGCCAAGAACGGCGAAGACAATGTCCGGCGTTATTCAATGGTGATTTCCGGCGGCACCTTTTCCGGATACGTCGCGGCGCAGGTGCCGGAGAACGTCGGGAAGATCTATTCCGACGAGGCCGTGCAGAAGATGTTCGCAACGGTCGCCCTGCGCAAGGAAGTCCCGCTCGAGGAGCAACTGGGCCTGCTGCCCTTCAAGCTGAGCGAACTGAGCTCCTTCAAGCTGATCCGCACGCTGACGCCGGGAGCCGTCATCCTGTTGTCCGATGCGGAAACGGAAAACAACATCGACGGCAGCGCCTTCATCATCATCAGCCCGATCGGTTCGGTCCCGGAGCGGCCGGATGATCGGAGCCGGTTCGCGCGCGATGTCGCCGCCACGATCCCGAACCTGCGTGAGGGACGCATCACCATGTCGGAGCCGATTCGGATCAACGGATCGCCCGGCTTTGAAACGCGAATCGACGGCACCAACACGCGAACGAATACGCCGGTGACCGTGGTGCAGTGGCTGGTGTTCGGCAGCGGAAAAACAGCCATGCGCCTGATCGGGAGCACGCCGCGGAACGAATGGTCGGACGTTTTTCCGCGCTTCCGCGCGGTTCGCGACGGGATCCTGCCGCGTTAGCTCTTTCGCTTCTGACAGAAGAAGCGCGGCTCCGTGATTTTGACCCGACGCGCTATCTTCACGCGAGCTGACATCCATTCCTCGCGGCCTTGCTTGCGCAGGCCGCTTATCTCTTTTGATTGAGCATGATCTTACCCGAAAACCGGTTTCCACTTTGCGCTGGCGCGGCTCTTCGGGTCGGGATCATGCTCCAGTGCCGCAGCAAAGCCTCAAAACGCGGAGGCTGTTATTCCGGCGCGGCTGCCTTGGCTCCGCCCTTGGCGACGCCCACCAGCGCCGGACGCAGCACCCGCTCGCCGATCATGTAGCCGGCCTGAATGACCTGGGCGACCGTGCCGACGGGGACGGACGGATCGGGAACTTCGTACATGGCCTGATGGACGTTGGGATCGAACTTTTCGCCGGCCGGATCGAATTTCTTCACGCCGTGCTTTTCGAGAGCGTTGTGCAGCGAGCGTTCGGTCAGCTCCACGCCCTCGATCAGCGCTTTCAGGCCGGGATCCGGCGCCGCGCGCGCGTCCGCCGGCACCGCATCAAGCGCGCGCTGCAGATTGTCGGCGATCTCCAGAACGTCGCGCGCGAAGCCCGAAATGCCGTAGGTTCGCGCGTCCGACACCTCCCGCGCCGTGCGCTTGCGCAGATTCTCCATCTCCGCCAGCGTACGCAACGTCCGATCCTTCGCCTCCGCGAGTTGCTTGTTCAGCGCGTCGAGCGCATCGTCCTCGGGATCGTCCGGCATGACGTAAGGCTTGGACACCACGGGCTCGACCTCCGCAGCCGGTTCGCCGGACTTGTCTGTTTTGCCGTCGGAATCGGTCATTACGCAGCCTTCTCGCAGTTGTCTCGAATGGAAAGGAATGGTCGTGCGGGATATCGTGGTTCAGGCGTAAAAATCAAGCGCGGTGGGTCCGGCTCATCTGCCGAGCATCCGGCTGACGATGCGCGCGGCATAGTCCACCATCGGGATCACGCGCGCGTAGTTCAGCCGGGTCGGTCCGATCACGCCGAGAACGCCGACGATGTGGCCGGCGCCATCGCTATAGGGCGCGATGATCGTCGAGGATCCGGACAGCGAGAACAGCTTGTTCTCCGAGCCGATGAAAATGCGCACGCCGTCTGCGCGCTCGGCGCGGCCAAGCAGATCGATCACCCCGCGCTTGGTTTCGAGGTCGTCGAACAATAGCCGCACGCGTTCGAGGTCCTCCATCGCATGCAGGTCCTCGAGCAGGTTGGCATGGCCGCGCACGATCAACTGCCGGTCGTCGCTGTCGCCGCCGGACCAGCTCGCAATTCCGGCTGCGATGATTTTTTGTGTGAGCTGATCGAGCTCCGCCTTGCTTTGCGTCAACGCGGTTTCCAGCTCGAGCCGTGCCTCGGCGAGCGTCCGGCCGCGAATCCGGGCATTCAGAAAATTTGACGCCTCCGTCAACGCTGAAGCCGGAACGCCGGACGGGAGCGTCAGCACGCGATTTTCGACCTGCCCGTCTTCGGCGACCAGCACCACCAGCGCCTTGTCGGGCTCCAGCCTGACAAACTCGATATGCTTCAAGCGTACGTTGGATTTGGCCGTCAGAACCACCGCCGCCGCCCGGGTCAATCCGGACAGCCGCGTCAAGGCTTCCTCCAGCGCGGCCTCGACCGATTGCGCCTTGCCGACCGACGCGAGCTGGTTCTGGATCGACTGGCGTTCCGGCTCGGTGAGATCTCCAACCTGCATCAGGGCATCGACAAAAAAACGCAGGCCGAGCTCGGTCGGCAGGCGCCCGGCCGAGGTGTGCGGCGCATAAATCAGCCCGAGCTGTTCGAGATCCGACATCACATTGCGGACCGAGGCCGGCGAGAGCGGCACCGCGATCAGCCGGGAAATGTTGCGGGAGCCCACGGGTTCGCCCGTTGCAAGATAGCTCTCGACAATCTGGCGAAAAATATCGCGCGAGCGCTCGTTCAACTGGGCAAGTCCGGCGTTCGGTGCAATCAGACCGATCGGATCGTGATGGGCCAACGCTATTTTCTCCCGCGCATAATGTTCATCGTGCCTGAGACCGCTTCTAATTTGTCTCTCCCGCGCACCAGTTACAAGCAGGCTTTGGGTAACTGCCGTTCTGAGGGCAATTGCACGTCTGACCCTTGCCGGTGCGGCTCCCCACCCCTAAAAGCACGGCACGAGGATTCTCATGAATAGCTGGAGGGGTTCCCATGCGACCTAGCCGTCGTGCACCGGATGAACTGCGCGCCGTGTCGCTGGAACGTGGCGTGGTCAAATACGCCGAAGGCTCCTGCATGGTGAAATTCGGCGATACCCATGTGCTGGTCACCGCGACGCTTGAGGAGCGGCTGCCGCCATGGCTCAAGGGTCAGGGCCGGGGCTGGGTGACGGCCGAATACGGAATGCTGCCGCGCGCCACGCTGGAGCGGACCCGGCGCGAGGCCTCCGCCGGTAAGCAGGGCGGCCGGACCGTCGAAATCCAGCGCCTGATCGGTCGTTCCCTGCGTGCGGCGGTCGACCTCGAGGCGCTCGGCGAGCGCCAGATCACGATCGATTGCGACGTCATTCAGGCCGATGGGGGTACGCGCACCGCATCGATCACCGGCGCCTGGGTCGCGCTGGCCGACTGCGTCAACTGGATGAAGGCCCGCAACATGCTCAAGGCCAGCGTGCTTCGAGGCAATGTCGCAGCCATCTCATGCGGCATCTACAACGGCACGCCCGTCCTCGATCTGGACTATGCCGAGGATTCGGAAGCCGATACCGATGCAAACTTCGTCATGACCGGCGAAGGACGAATCATCGAGGTGCAGGGAACCGCCGAAAAGGTGCCTTTCTCCGATGATGAGTTTCTGGCGCTGATGGCGCTGGCGAAAAAAGGGGTCGCGCGGCTGGTGGATTTGCAGAAAATGGCGGTGGCGTGATTCGCCGCTTGCGCGGTTCATCCGCAGGACTCGCGTCCTGTCGCGTTTTCCGGCGAAGCGGGCCTCCCGTCGCGTCAGGAAAACCTTTCAGAACAAGAAGCTGAAACCCGATCGGTCATGCATCGTCGAATCGCCGGCAAGCTCGTGATCGCCACCCACAATCCCGGTAAGCTCGCCGAGCTTCGCGAGCTGCTTGCGCCGTATGGCGTCGAAGTGGTCTCCGCCGGCGAACTCGGTCTCGACGAGCCTGAGGAAACAGGCGAGGATTTCCGCGCCAATGCCCGGATCAAGGCGACCTCTGCTGCCCTGAGCGCAAGGCTTCCGGCCTTTGCCGATGATTCCGGCCTGGTCGTCGAGGCGCTGGACGGCGCGCCGGGCATCCACTCCGCGCGATGGGCCGGCAAACCTGCGGATTTTTCCGCGGCGATGACGCGGATCGAGCGCCTGCTGCAGGAGCGTGGCGCGACCAGCGCGGACAAGCGCAAGGCTCACTTCGTTTCGGCGCTCTGCGTTGCGTGGCCGGACGGCCATCTCCAGGAAGTCGAAGGCCGCGTGGATGGCGCGCTGGTCTGGCCGCCGCGGGGCACGGCCGGTTTCGGTTATGATCCGGTGTTTCTGCCGGACGGGCACAGCCGTACCTTCGGCGAGATGGCCGGCATCGAGAAGCATGGGCTTCCGCCGGGCGGTCTTGGCCTGTCGCATCGCGCCCGCGCGTTCGTGAAACTGGCGGAGATTGCCCTTGAGCCCCGCTGATCCGGCCGCTGCGTTCGGCGTTTACGTCCACTGGCCGTTCTGCCTGTCGAAGTGCCCGTATTGCGATTTCAACAGTCACGTGCGCCACGCGCCGATCGATGAAGAGCGCTTTACACGGGCTTTCGCGCGCGAGATCGAGACCACGGCGGTCCGCTCGCGCGGGCGCACGGTGTCCTCGATTTTCCTCGGCGGCGGCACGCCGTCCCTGATGCGGCCGCAGACCGTCGGCGCCATTCTCGACGCAATCGGAAAACATTGGAGCGTTGCCGATGACGTTGAGGTCACGCTGGAAGCTAATCCGACCAGCGTGGAGGCCACGCGATTCCGCGGCTACCGCGCCGCGGGCGTCAATCGGGTCTCGCTCGGCGTGCAGGCGCTCGACGATTCCTCGCTGAAGGCGCTCGGCCGGCTGCACACCGCGCGCGAGGCGCAGGATGCGGTTGCGATCGCGCGCTCGGTCTTCGATCGCTATTCCTTCGATCTGATCTATGCGCGTCCGGACCAGACACCGGCGATGTGGGCCGGGGAGTTGCAGCGCGCGATATCGGAAGCGGCGGAGCATCTGTCGCTTTATCAATTGACGATCGAAGCGGGGACGCCGTTTTTCGACCTGCATGCGGCCGGGAAGCTCAAGACCCCCGATGAGGCGATCGCGCGCGACCTGTACGACGTCACGCAGGACGTCTGCGCGCGTTATGGCCTGCCCGCTTACGAGATCTCGAATCATGCGCGGCCGGGCGCGGAATGCCGGCACAATCTGGTTTACTGGCGCGGCCAGGAGTATGCGGGCATCGGCCCCGGAGCGCACGGCCGCCTCGACATCGACGGCGTCAGGCACGCCATCGCCACCGAAAAGCGGCCTGAGGCGTGGCTCATGCGCGTCGAGGCGATCGGCAACGGAATGGTCGCCGACGATCTGCTGAACAGCGAAGAGCGCGCCGACGAATTCCTGCTCATGGGGCTGCGCTTGCGCGAGGGCATCGATCCGCGGCGCTACGCGGCGCTGTCGGGCCGCTCTCTTGATCCGCGGCGCATCGCGATCCTCCGTGACGAAGGCGCGATCATGATCAGTACCGACGGCCGCTTGCGCGTCACGCAGGATGGCTTCCCCGTTCTCGATGCCGTGGTGGCCGATCTAGCCGCATGACATTTCCGCTTCTGACAGAATCGGAAGCAGGACATCTATGATGTCGATTTGACGCGTTTTCTTCACGCGAACCGGATTCCATCCTCGGGTCAAGCCTGAGGACATGCTTCGCTCGAAAACACTATGGATCAGGCGCCAAAACTTTTTGGCGAGCCTGCCACCGACTGGCCGCCGCCGGATGCGACGCGCATGACGGCGAGGCCGCGCTGATTGGTGCCGTCGGAACGGAATCGAAACAAGCCGTCGATGCCGGCAAACCCGGAGGCGTTGGTCAGCGTTTCCGCGGCGAAGCGCTGCGATCCCTGAGTGCGGGCGAGGGCGGCCACCAGCGCGACCGCATCATAGGCAAGGGTCGCCGTACGCACCGGCTCGCCGCCGAACTTGGTGCGGTAGCGGTTTGCGAAGGCGCGAAAGCCCGCCGGGTCTGGGGCGGCATAGAGACCACCCTGCAACGCTGTGCTTGCGAATACGCGAGGATTGTCCCACAGCCCGGTGCCGAGAAGCTGGACGTTGCGCAGATTCGCCCCCGCCGCCGTGAGCGCGTCGGCGACGGAAACCACCGCATCGCCATCATCGGCGATCAGCAGCGCATCGGCCGAGCGGAGCGACTGAGCAACGTTCCGCGCCGCGCTGACGCGATCGGAGCCGTACTTTTCGAATGCGGCGATCCGCCCTCCGCGACGGCCAACCGTCTGCTTGAAGGCCGCCTCCACGACATTACCGTAGGCGTTCTCGGGCACCATCGCGGCGAACGAGCGCTTTCCGGTGCTCGCGGCGTATTCGACGATCCGGGTGATGTCCGATTCAGGAAGAAAACTCAGAAGATAGACGCCTCTGCCGGCAATGCTCGAATCCGTCGAAAATGCGATCACCGAAACATTGCGGGTTCGCACCACCTGGGCAACCCCCGGGACCGACGCCGCAAATAGCGGGCCGAGAATGATTTCGGCCCCTTCATCGAGCGCCTGTTGAGCCCCCTGCTGCGCACCCCGCGCCGTGCCTGCCGCGTCCTTGACCAGCACCTGGACGTTCGGATTCTGGAATTCCGATAGCGCCATCTCGGCCGCATTCCGCATCGACTGCGCCGCAATGCTCGCATTACCTGCCGCCGACAGTGGAAGGATCAGGCCGACCTTGACCTGACCGGTGCCGATTGTGGCTCCCTGCTGGGGCCCCCCGGTCGACTCGGGCTGCGGAGAAGAACCGGGAGGGCTGGAAAAATTGTTGGTCAGCGTTTGCTGGACTCCCGAGCAGGCCCCGAGCAGAGGCGCACCCACGACGAGGCCCAGCGCGGTTCGCCGCGTGGAGCCGTGACGCTCCGTTTGTGGTCCGAAAGGGTCTTTCATCATCATCCTTGCAGCGGACCATCCGGACAGGTCCGAGCACAATCCAGTCAGCGGGGGAATCAACCATGATGCCGGCGCACATTTAACCAAAACAAACGGATCATGTCCGCCCCGAATTTTCCCCGCACGCGCCAACCGGCGTCTATTCTCGGGTTTTGTCCGGAAGGCATGAGTGGCGTCGAAAACGCCGGAGCATGATCCTGGAAAGTGGAAACCGGATGTCGGACAAGATTCGTGCACGATCAAAATTTAAACCCGGAGTCTGATTTCGACGCAGTTAAATCAGACTCCGGGGCGAACGGCGGAAGCCCGGAAGATCCGGTTGATTGATCTTGCGCGTCGACGGATGGGCATCGCGGATTATAGCGTTTTCGAGCGAAGCATGTCCTCGGGCTTGACCCGAGGATGGAAACCGGTTCGCATGAAGAAAACGCGTTACATCAAGCGCATGGAGCCTCGCTTCTGATTCCGCCAGAAGCGAGAAGGCGCCACACGCGCCACGATGGCGCGCCCCTGCGGTTCACAACCCTTGCTGCCGCTTCAGCCCCATGGACCGCTGCGAGGGCCCCTGTTCCAGGGGCTACGCGGGTTGGGCTCCGGACGGGGGGCAGGGCCACCGCCGGATTGTCCGGCGAGCCTCTGCAATGCGGCGATGCGGTTTTCAGTCGAGGGATGGGTCGCGAACAGGTTGTCCATGCCGCGCCCCGACAGCGGGTTGATGATGAACATGTGCGCGGTCGCGGGCGCGCGTTCGGCCTCCATGTTCGGCACCTGATGCGCGGCGTTGTCGATCTTGGCCAGCGCCGAGGCAAGCCAAATCGGCTGGCCGCAGATGCGCGCGCCCATTTCGTCGGCGGCGTATTCGCGCGTGCGGCTGATCGCCATCTGCACCAGCATGGCTCCGAACGGCGCGAGGATCATCATCGCTAGCGAGCCGATGATGCCGGGACCGTTGTTGCCGCGGTTGCCGCCGAAGAACATGCCGAACTGCGCCAGCATCGAGATCGCGCCGGCGAAGGTTGCGGTAATGGTCATCAGCAGCGTGTCGTGATGCTTGATGTGCGCGAGTTCATGCGCGATCACGCCGGCCAGTTCCTCGCGGCTCAGCGACTGCATGAGCCCCGTCGTCACCGCCACGGCGGCATTCTCCGGATTGCGGCCGGTGGCGAACGCGTTCGGCTGCGGATTATCCATGATGAACACGCGCGGCATCGGCAGGCTGGCGCGCGCAGCCAGTTCGGCCACCAGCCGGTGCAGGTCGGGCGCGGTGCCGGTATCGACCTCATGTGCGCCATACATCGACAGCACCATGCGGTCGGAGTTCCAGTAGGCGAAGAGGTTGGTCGCAGCTGCGACGACGAGCGCGATCGTCGCGCCGCTGGCGCCGCCGATCAGATAGCCCACGCCCATGAACAGGCCCGTGAGACCCGCCAGCAGGATCGCAGTACGAAAATAATTCATCGGATTCCTCGAAAGACTCGTCGAACGCTCGCCGGAATGGCGGCCGGCATCCAGAACATGGGAACTCCGTATCAGGGCGCGCAAGTGCGGCGGCCGGTCGCGGCGAGGAAATTCCGGGATCATTCCTCCCGGAGGAGGAAACAGGACGCCGGGGGAACGGGTACTGTCACCGCGGTATCCCCGGCGCTTCGTCGGTATTGTTGCGTAGCCCTCGTCGAGTGCGAGCCGCATCATCAAGCTATCGAGCCAGCGGGCCGGATTTAAGGCCGACGCAGAGGCGGATAACGATCATCTCGAAGCTCCGCCGCGCGCATAAATCGATCGATGCCGCATTGGCGGAATCTCCGGTGGGGGCGATCGTTTTGCCGATAGCCACGCGCCGCGCATTCGTCCATCAGGCAGCGCAGCAGTTCCATTCCCACGCCGCGCCGATAGATAGCGAGCGCCCATGGATCGATTTTCGACTGTGAAGCGCGACGCTTTGGTCAAATCCTCTCCTTGCGACGGCCGCTCATGAAGAAAGCCGCATCGCGATGCGATGCGGCTTTCTTGCCCACTCCCCCAGAATTTTAACCCGTCAGGCCAGGGCTTCGAAAACCCCCGTCCCTGGGACCGTTACCGTCAATAGCCCGGAGCCAACGGGGTATTGAAGTGATAGTTCAGGCCGGTGCGGAAGATGTGCTCCTGCGCGCCAGTCGTCAGTACGTTCGGCCCGCCACCGATGTTGAAGCTCGAGCGGCCGAGGTCGACGTAGAGATACTCCGTCGTCGAGGTCCAGTTCGGGCCGAACAGGGGGCCACCGAACAGGTTCACCAGTGGGAGCGGCGTCTCGATGCCGCCGCCCGCCGTCCAGCCGGTCCGGGTGTCGGCGAAGCTCAAATTGTTGAGCGCGGTCCGGACGTTGCCGTAGGCGAAACCGCCGGTGGCATAGAACATCGAGTTTCCGACGGCGTAACCGAGACGGCCGCGCACGGTGCCGAACCACTGCAGCTTCGAATTGAAATCGATCGAGGCGCCGGGCACGCAGCCGAAGCAGGTCTTGTTGTCCTCAAGGGTCGAGCCCTGGAAGTCTGTCTCGAGGCCGAAGACGATATTGGCGGCCTGCCAGTTGTAGCCGATCTGGCCACCGCCGATGAGGCCGTTGGGCGCGAGATTGAACTGGGCGAGGTTGCCGGCCGGATTGGAAATGGTGTTGCGGTTGCGACCGAGGCCGCCGCCGATATTGCCGCCGAGATACAGGCCGTTCCAGTTGGTGGTGGCGACCGGTGCGTAGGGGTTGCTGGCGCCGATGCGATAGTTCAGGCCGGCGCGGAAGATATTTTCGCGCAGCTCGGAATGCAGGGCCTGACCGCCGATGAAGTCGGTGCGGTTGCCGAAATCGAGATGAAGGTATTCGATCTTGCCGGTCCAGTTGCCGCCGAGCGTGGCTTCGACGCCGCTGCCAAAGGTCCAGCCGCTGCGTCCGCCGCCGAACGCGGACGGCACACCGCCTTGAATGACAGTGGTGCCAACGTTACCGTAGGCCCAACCGCCGGTGACGTAAGTCAGCATCGGACCGTTGACCAGACCGATGCGGCCGCGCGCCGTGCCGAACCAGTTGAGCCGCTGATTGTATTGCAGGACACCGGCAAAGTTGGTCCGGTTGTCGGTCATGTCGGCGCCCTGGATGTCGGCTTCGACGCCGAACACGAGCGGGCCGAAGAACGAGTTGGTCTGCCAGTTGTAGCCGATCTGGCCGCCTCCGATCGCGCCGAGCGGCTGCAGCTGGGTCGAAATCGCCGCGGGGCCAAAATCATGCACGACACGATTGCGGCCCAGCCCGAGGCCGACGTTCACGCCGAAGTAAAGGCCTGTCCAGTCGTAGATCGGGGCTATCGGCGGAGCCTTGGTGTAGGGCCGAGGTGCGAGATCCGCCGCCTGGGCGGTCATCGCGGTGCTGGCCAGCAGAACGCCGAGCAGAATCTTTTTCATTATGGATAGTCCCCGTCTGCAAATGACCCGGAGACTGTACCCTTCGATGGGAAACTTGTCTGTGGTTCGGTAGCCACACCTGCCGGGAATGATGCCGTGAAGATGAAAATCTCGCGAAAATCAGCGGCTTGCGTGGCGATTCCGGCTCCCGGCGCGGTTCTGCCGCCGTCTCCCGGCCATGCCGAAGCCGGTTCCGGCCGGTGTACCGGGTTCGCTGATTCGCCATCGTTTCGCGCGGCTGGAGCATTTTCGCTTCTGATTGTAGTTTGACGCGTTTTCTTCACGCGAGCAGGTCATCCGCTCGCTCGCAAACGCTTTGGTCGCGTTCGAACTCGACCGGACAGGCGGGACGCCCTACCTCTTGCAGCGTGGGAATCGCTGATCGCGAAGCGCAGCCATTGCTGCCGGACGGCTTTCTGCGCTGGTTCGCGGCGCGGGGATGGTCGCCGCGCGCACATCAGCTGGCCTTGCTGCGAAAGGCGCGTGACGGCCGCCCGGCGCTGCTGATCGCCCCCACCGGCGCGGGCAAGACGCTGGCCGGATTCCTGCCGACGCTGGTGGAAATATCAGGCAAGGGACAACACCTTCACACCCTCTATATTTCCCCATTGAAGGCGCTGGCGGTCGATATCGCGCGCAATCTGGAGACCCCGATCGCGGAAATGAATCTGCCGATCCGGGTCGAGACCCGCACCGGCGACACGCCGGTGTCGCGGCGGCAGCGGCAGCGGCGTTACCCGCCGGATGTCCTGCTGACCACCCCCGAACAGATCGCGTTGCTGCTGGCCTCCGATGACGCGTCCTTTCTGTTCTCGTCGTTGCAGCGCGTCGTGCTCGATGAACTGCATGCGCTGGCGACCTCGAAGCGAGGCGATCTGTTGTCATTGGCATTGGCTCGGTTATGGCGGCTCGCGCCGCAAATGCGCACGATCGGCCTGTCGGCGACGGTGGCCGATCCGCACGCGCTGGCGCGATTCCTGGCGCCGCAGCCGCGAGGCAAAACCGTTTCGGCCGACATCGTCGAGGCCGACGGCGCCGCTGCTCCGATTGTCGAGATGCTGGACACGAGCGAACGGCTGCCGTGGGCGGGGCACTCGGCGCGCCATGCGCTGACCGAGATCTACGATCTCATCAGGCGCAACAGGACGACGCTGGTGTTCGTCAACACCCGGAGCCAGGCGGAGATGTTGTTCCAGGATCTCTGGCGCATCAACGACGACGGCCTCGCCATCGCGCTGCATCACGGCTCGCTCGATGTCGCGCAGCGCCGCAAGGTGGAGCAGGCGATGACGGCCGGACGGCTGCGCGGCGTGGTCTGCACCTCCTCGCTCGATCTCGGGGTCGATTGGGGCGATGTCGATCTCGTCATCAATATCGGTGCGCCCAAAGGCGCCTCGCGGCTGATGCAGCGGATCGGCCGCGCCAATCATCGCCTTGATGAAGCCTCGCGCGCGGTTCTGGTCCCGGCTAACCGGTTCGAAGTGCTGGAATGCCGCGCCGCCATCGACGCGGTCAACGAAAACGCGCAGGACACGCCGCCGCTGCGCACGGGCGCGCTCGATGTTCTTGCGCAGCATGTCATGGGCTGCGCCTGCGGCGGGCCGTTCCACGCCGATGACCTTTACGAGGAAGTGCGGACCGCGGCCCCCTATGCGGCGCTGCCGCGCGCCGACTTCGACGGCGTGGTCGATTTCGTCGCCACCGGCGGCTATGCGCTGAAGAGCTATGAACGCTTCGCCCGCATCAGGCAGGACAAAGAGGGGCGTTGGCGTGTCGCCAATCCGCGCGCGCGGCAGAGCTATCGCCTCAATGTCGGCACCATCGTCGAGGAGGCGATGCTGAAGGTGAGGCTGGTGCGCTCGCGGCACGGCGGCGGTAAAGGTCCTACCGGCGCGATCGCGCGCGGCGGCCGGATGCTGGGCGAGATCGAGGAATATTTCATCGAGGGGCTCGTGGCCGGCGACACCTTCGTGTTCGGCGGCGAGATCGTGCGCTTTGAGGCGCTGGTCGAAGATCAGGTCTACGTTTCACGCGCGAACGATGAGAGCCCGAAGGTGCCGTCCTACATGGGCGGCAAGTTTCCGCTCTCGACCTATCTGGCCGAACGCGTTCGCCGCCTGCTCGACGACGAGCGCGCATGGCGCGGCCTGCCGCATCAGGTGCGCGAATGGTTGAATTTGCAGTCGCGGTTCTCACGCGTGCCGCATGCCCGCGAGATGATCGTCGAAACCTTTCCGCGCGCCGGCAAGCATTATCTGGTCTGCTATCCGTTCGAGGGACGGCTTGCGCACCAGACTCTCGGCATGTTGCTGACGCGGCGATTGGAACGCGCGCGGGCGCGGCCGCTTGGCTTCGTCGCCAACGAATATGCGCTCGCGGTCTGGATGCTCGGCGATCCCTCGTCGATGATCCGGCAGGGACGGCTCGATCTCGACGCCTTGTTCGATCCGGACATGCTGGGTGATGATCTGGAAGCGTGGCTTGCCGAATCCGCGTTGATGAAGCGCACTTTCCGCAGTTGCGCGATCATTTCGGGCCTGATCGCCCGCCGGTTCACCGGAGCGGAAAAGAGCCGGCGGCAGGTTCTGTTCTCGACCGATCTCGTCTATGACGTGCTGCGCAAGCATCAGCCCGACCACATGCTGCTGCGCGCCGCGCGGGCAGATGCAGCAACGGGGTTGCTGGATATCCGCCGCCTCAGCGATATGCTGGCGCGGATTCGGGGACGGATCGATCACAAGCCGCTCGAGCGCATTTCACCGCTCGCGGTGCCCGTCATGCTGGAGATCGGGCGGGAGACGGTCTATGGCGAAGCGTCGGACGAATTGCTGGCCGAAGCCGCCGAGCAACTCGTCCGCGAGGCGACGGGAACATGAACTGATCATGCTGGATATGGATCGCCGTGCGCGTGACGCGCTTTCTCCCCAGGGAGAGCAGATGAGCCGCGTCGCCGCCGTTACCGTCGCGGGCGCGGGCTTTGCCGCCGATCTCTCGGGCGCGTTGTTCTGGGAACGGGAGCGCCTGCTCGTTGTCTCCGACCTTCATCTGGAAAAGGGATCGAGCTTCGCGATGCGCGGCGTGCTGCTGCCGCCCTATGATACGGTGGCGACGCTCGACCGGCTCGCCGCCGTCATCCGGCGCTTCGATCCGCGCATGGTGATTGCGCTCGGCGACAGTTTTCACGATCGCGACGCTCACAACCGTCTGTGTGCGGGGGATCGCGAGGCGCTGTCGGGTTTGCAGGCAGGTCGCCGCTGGATCTGGATTTCGGGCAATCACGATCCGGCGCCGCCGTCCGGACTCGGTGGCCTTGTCGCAACCGAATGGGAGATCGGCGGGATTGTGTTTCGTCATGAGCCGACGGGCGCTTTCGGCGAAATCGCGGGCCATCTGCATCCCAAGGCGCGGGTCTCGGCGCGAGGCCGTTCGATGGAGCGGCGTTGTTTCGCCAGCGACGGCGCGCGCATGGTGATGCCGGCGTTCGGCGCTTTCGCGGGAGGCCTGAGCATTCGAAACGGGGCGTTCGCCAGAATCTTCTCGGCCGATTTCACGGCGCATGTGCTCGGCCACAGCCGCCTGCACGCGATCGCGGCCTCGCGCTGTAGCTGACAGCGACGACCTTCTTCTGCTTGGCAGGTGCGGCGCGGCTTTCGTCCATCGGGCGCTGAGATGCTTGGAACTGGAATGAGCCGGTCCGTGTTGTCGAGGCGGCCGTAGCCATGACGCATTCAAAATCGACAACACGCGGACGACGTGGAAGGTGGCGCCGGAGCGAACCGTCTCCGACAGGTGCGCCTTCACGACGGCATCGGGATGTCTTCAAAACGCTCGGGCCTGGGCTTATCACCGGAGCCGCCGACGACGATCCCTCCGGCATAGGCACCTATAGCCAGACAGGTGCGCAACTCGGTTACGGAGCGAGCTGGACGATGCTGCTGACGTTTCCCCTGATGGTGGCGATCCAGGAGATTTCGGCGCGGGTCGGTCGCGTTACCGGACACGGCATCGCCGGCAATGCCTGTCGTCACTATCCCGCAAGCCTGTTGATCGCCATTGTGATCTTACTGTTTGTCGCCAACACCATCAACATCGCCGCCGACCTTGGCGCCATGGCGGATGCGTCCAGGCTGCTGATTGGGGGCCCCGCCTTTGCCTACGTGCTGATGTTCGGCATCACTTCGGTTGCGGCGCAGATCTTTCTCGATTACCGCCGCTACGTCGCTGTGTTGAAGTGGTTGACGCTGAGTCTGTTTGCCTATGTCGCCGCGCTCGCTGTCGCGCAGGTGTCGTGGAGCGAAGCGATCGCGGGATTGCTGATTCCGCGCGTCGACTTCAGCGCACCCTTTCTCACCACTATCGTGGCCATCCTTGGCACGACGATTTCACCGTATCTGTTTTTCTGGCAGGCCTCGCAGGAAGCGGAGGATCAGCGGGTCGATGCCGGAAAACGGCCCCTGATACAAAGGCACCATGGCGCGCAGGAGGAGTTTCATCGCATTCGCGCCGACACCATCATCGGAATGGCGTTTTCGGGCCTGATCGCGGTCGCGATCATCCTTACCGCTGCCGCGACCTTTCACGCGGCGGGCAAGACCGATATCGAAACCTCCGCACAGGCTGCGGAAGCCTTGCGACCGATCGCGGGCCCGTTCGCGGAAACGGTCTTCGCGCTCGGTATTGTCGGCACCGGGTTGCTGGCGGTTCCCGTGCTCGCGGGTTCGGCGGCCTATGCCATTGGAGAGGGGTTGCGATGGCCGGTGGGCCTGGCGCGCAAGCCGAAGAAGGCGGCGGCGTTTTATGGGGTGCTGGCGCTGTCGGCAGCGATCGGCATTCTCCTGAACTTCACCCCCATAAACCCCATCCAGGCGCTGTATTGGAGCGCGGTTATCAACGGCGTGCTTGCGGTGCCGGTGATGGTGCTGCTGATGGCGATGGCGCGACGCCATGATGTCATGGGCGGGTTCAGGGTGGAGGGCCCGCTGTATTGGCTCGGTTGGCTCGCCACCGTCGTCATGGCGCTCGGCGTTGTGGCGATGGCGATCGCGTGGGCGCTATAGGGCATTCCGCAGATGATTAGCCGGGGCATGCCAAGCTACAGCGTTTTCGAGCAAAG
>NZ_BJNF01000071.1 GCF_006539545.1 Nitrobacter winogradskyi | reverse complement strand
GCTCAGGTCGCTGTTCCGTAGTGGGGGCATGGCGCACGCGATTTCCTCCACGATCGCCGTAGAGAATGTGAGGCCTTGCAGGCTCGCGGTGATGACCGCATTTTGGACACCCGCAGGGGATCCGCGCAGGCGATCGGCGGCGAGACGCTGCAGATCGTAATTCTGCAACAGCGCCTGTCCGTCCGAAGAGAGCGGTCCGAGAATGTTACGGTCGACGAACAACCTGGGATTCCCGACCAGATGTTCTATGAGGTCGCCGAGCAGACGAGGATTGCCCGGCGCGACAGACTGTCATCTCCGCCTGGACGGGTGTCAGACCGGGCAGCGCATGGCGAACGACCAGCTCCAGATCCTGTATCCGACCGAGCCAGATGACTCTATCCCCTGCTTCAGGCGACATGACCGATAATGGTTGCCCCGACGCTAGGGTGGTATGCCATTCGCGTTCCCAGCTAGTCATCAACACAAGCAACGGCCACGCTTCGGATCGCGCCTGCGTGATCAATGCGGTCAGCATCCGCAGCAGCGAGGGATCCTTGTCGAGCCATTGCGCATCGTCAACCACAAGGATCAGCGGCACCGCAGGCAGGCTGTCGGGCGGGTGTTTCGCAAGCAGGCTAAGGTCAGAGATTAATGCGGTCTGGAGGTCGGCCTCGGCACGTCCGCTTACCGCGGCGGGCGCAACCTTCAGGCTATTGAGCTCACGCACGATCGTTCGTTGCTTATCGAGCTTGGCGATCGCCTCTACCGCCGTCTTGGCAAACCCAGCCAGATTGAGGCTCAGTGTGTTGGCTACGGCGTCGAAGGCGGCGTTGAACAGACCTACCGCGAAGGTTATGCCTTGCTGGCGTTTCAGTCCAACGATCTCGTTCTGTCGCCGATACGCACCCAAATGCTGCCGGAGGTACTGTACGCCCGGCCAGAGTGCGCCACCTACGATCTCATTGTGCGCATGGGGATCGCACAGCCGCAATCCCCACCACAGGAACGGCAACGGCACCTCAGGTTCCCTGTCCGGGAATGGGGGGTTGATGTGCAGATTGTCGTCGAGATACGGCCGCGCGTCGGGCCAATACCCTTCGCGACCAACTGCGTCATACTTTGTCGAGAGCCACGAGAAGAATTCTTGCACGAGCCGCGTTTTTCCGTAGCCGCTTTCCGCAACAATGCCGACGATGCGCGGCTTGCCCGAACGAGCGGCTTCATAGGCGGCCTCCAAGATTTTCAGCTCGGCGGTACGTCCTACGAAAAGCGTCTTACACGTAAGTGACGGCACACGACTCTCCTGTGCCCGCATCCGCTGCGGCGCCGCGCGTCACTCCCAGATTGCCACTGCGGGAATGTCTGGATCCTCGAGTCTAAGTGCTACGAGCCCGATACCGGCGACCCCCCGGTGCAGGCCCAGATTATAGTCCGCGGTTCCGATGTCCCAAGCAAAATCTCCCTCGCCGGCCAATCGCGTCGTCATATCAAGCATTCGGGTGCGCGCGAGCGTGACAACCTCGGGCCGATGCAGGCGCCGCCCGGCCTCCACAAGGAAATCAATCACGCCGGCCTCCCCGCAGCACAGCGTGTCGTTGACCTGCGCCCTTCCCGTGATTGCCGCTTCGACTGCACGTTCTACATCGACGATCAGCGCGGCCCGGTCGACCGCGCCGTCCTCGAGCATCGAAAGCCGGCTGTATCCAATGCCGATAGCGCCGTAGCACCATTGATTAGGCCAGCCATAAGCCCCCGTCTCCGGATTACGCCGCAGATCAGGCCACGTCCGCCGTTCATCGTCGAAGAATCCGTTTTCAAACGCAACGCAATCCCGCGCCAGGTCGCGATATCGCGCCTCTCCCGTCGCCGCGTAGAGCCGAGAGAATACGAGCGCGTAGCCGGCGGCACCATGAGAAAGACCCGTCAGCGGGTGATTGGCGAAGGCTTTGGAAGACCATACACCGTGAGGAGGAAAGGCGTTGCGGTGCGCTTCGAGATGGTTAGCCCAAAGCTGCGCCTGGGCGAGCAACGCTGGCGCGCCAAGCAGATGATATAGGCGCAGCAGTCCCAGACAAGCTCCCGCAGCGCCCGCTATCACGTCGAACCGGTCGTCAGCGGAAATGGCTTTAGCGTCCAGCAAGCGCGCAGCTTCGACACCACAATCAGCGAAGGATGGATCCCGGAGGATGCTGGCGACAGTAGCGTCAGCATACACCATTGAGCCAACCCCGACTCCGCCGCCTACGCTCATTGACCGCGTCAACCGACCGGCATTGTGGGACGCGATCTGATGATGCGCCGCCGCCATAGCAGCATGGACCATGCGCCGAGCGGCATCATCGCGCCGTACTCGGGCCAGAGCCGCGAAGAAAACCGCAATCCCGCCGGTCCCGCCATAAAGGTCGAAGCCGAGCGGGGCCAATTGCGCGAACTTCTGATGATCGACCAAATCAAGTCCCAGCCAAGCCGCAGCGCCGTCGGCGCGAAACGCGCGCTGCTCGAGATGCTGAGACACCAGTTTCGCGATGTCCAGCTGAGCGGCGGGGCTCTCTAGAGGCACCAATCGGTTGACGGTGCTCGGCACCTGGAGTGAGGTCGCCGCAATGCAAGATTGTAGAGCCATCTCATCCTGTTCGAGATCGTTTATTCGGGCGCGTGCCACGATCAGGCCGCTATCCATGTCGAGATTGGTGATATCGCCGTCGGGTCCGCGGATAACGGCCTTATCGGCGTCCACGTGAAAAGCCGGGATATTTAGCCGAAGCAACGCTGCGCGCTCGTGGCGAAAGATCTTCCAAGGCTCCTCTGCGGCGTCGTCCCAGTCAAAAAGCCTGGCGATGAACTCGGTCTGCATGCTCCAGCATGCGCCATCATTCATCTGTCGATGGTCAGAGAGCCGCTTGACAAGCATATAATAGAAGCGGGTGGGTCGGAAGACGCGCCGCACCTCAAGGTCAGCGGAAACGCGCTCGACAAGCGCGATCAACTCCGGCCGCCGGTCGAGAGCCGTCTCCCAAGACTCCCTCACACCTCGAAGGAAGGCACTGCGGTGGTGCATTATGTCCTGTGGACACCCTTTCCACAGCGGCAGATTCGTCGCGACCTCTCGCTCCACTATCTCCTGATAGGGTTGCATCCCGGCCGAATTCACGTCACGCCAAGCGACCCTGGCGATCGAAGTGCGCGATGGCTCGATTCCGCCCATGCTGATCAGGCCGTCATTCTCGTCGCGCACATATGCCGGCAGCATTCCCACCGCGATGACGGACCGCTCGAGGAAATCGCTTACCATCCACAGAGCGCGAAGGCTCGCTGGCAATTCTTGGGGATGCCAGGAAAGGCCCTGAAGGATCGTTTCGAAATCGACCGGAACGGGCGTGGTGCCCGATGCGATAATATTTTCCATATGCATGTCGGACGAGGAAAGTAAGTGAAATACCCCGAGCCACGCGCCGGCACGCCAGAAATACAAGTCGATATCGGCAAGGTCGCGGCACGGTTCAACCGCTACATACCGGCACCAGCCATAGTCGCCCTGGTCGAGAAATTCGGGGACGCGGAAGGCGAAGTCCGGCCGCGCATCATTAAATAGGGTCGCAACCTCGGCAGCGACGTGATCGGTCGCCAACGATTTGGGCTTGTAGACCACCTTCACCTCATCGGCGAAGGTGACGACCAAAACGGACCGACCGCTATTGTGAAAGTCGGACAGACCGACCTCGATCGCTGCGACCTCACAGGTGCCCGGTCCCCAGGGTTGCTCGCGAAGCAGCGCGGCATCGGCCGCCAGCCGAGCAACGAACTCCAGCGACGTCTCGAGCCACTGAGTCTGAATCTCGGTGATGAGCCGCAACAAAACCGGATAACGAGCGAATAAGAGGTCGAAGCCAGTCTCGCGCATATGGGCGATAAAGGCCGCGAAGCTCGGATCTGCGCCGGCGGTATCGACGCCAGCGTTGCGCCATCGCATCATGGCTTCGTAGAATGGAAGCTCGCACAATTTGGCCAAGCGTTCGGCCAGAGCCGAGGCGAGATTCGAGCGGACGCGAGTGCCGAGCACCACCGCAGAGCGGTCGCTCGTCTCGGTCAAACGCTTCATGGCAGAAGCCACCACATGCCAGAACAACGGAGCGAAAGGCAGGTTGACGCACGCCGGATCGACGTCGCCCCCCGGTTCTAGGAGAAGGGCGCAGACACTTTCGCAATGAGACACCCAGGCCGGCGCCCGGTGCGTTTCACTTCGCACCACGCCGCCAAGACGCGCTATGACGTCCGACGGATCGAGCCCGTCGCGCGCGAGTCGCTTTCGAAGCAGTACGTCGTCGCCATTGGCGGCCATGTCCCGCCAAGTACACAGGCGCTGATTGACCAGCGCAAAATCCCGCTTCTCTGGCGGCACGGGCAGATAGGCGCTAGAAAAAATCTCATCAAGCGTCAGGCATGCAAGCTCGAAGTCCTCGGACCTCCAATGCACACCCAACTCCTCGAAGAAAACCAAATGCCCCGTACGTCGCTAGGGCACTATCTCGAATTCAGTTGCAGCAGCAAGTGCAGTTCACGCCCTGGCTCGAGGTACCGTCCCCAGGGGTCGAACGGCCTTCGCCCACGCGGCCGCTTCCCGCCGCAATCTCTAGCGCACTGTCCGACACTGCAAGTGCAGACAAGAGCATTTCGAATTCACGATCAAGTTCGATCAAAGTACTTTTGGACATACTAATAATCCCCTGTCGTCCCCCCAGGCTAACGCCTTAAATGAAACATACAGATTTGCGGCGGAATGGCAAGCTGTCCTAACCTGCGCGAAAGGTGATGGAAGGATGCCGATGTGAACATCAAGCCCAGCGAAAGATCTCTGGGTGCGACGATTGAAGGCGTTACCCTTTCGGAAATTGATCTCGACGGCGTACGCTTGATACGGGCCGCACTCATGAAGCATCTAGTCCTTGTATTTCCACGACAAATCTTAACCTCGCAACAGCTCGTGGCGGTAGCGAGGATGTTCGGGGCCGTGAAACCGCATGGTTTTCTTGCGGGAATGGAAAACTGCCCCGAAGTGCTGGCGATCAACAAGCGGCCCGGCGACGCACAAAATTTTGGCGGCGCGTGGCACACCGATAACAGTTATTTGCCCGCCCCGCCTATGGGGGCGCTGCTGCACGCGCAGGTCGTCCCATCCTTTGGTGGCGATACCGAGTGGTCCAACCAATATGAGGCATTGATGGCGCTGCCCGAGTCAATCCGGATACGGATCGACCATCTATGGGCGCGACATGAGTCGAAGAGCGTTTTCGGCGCTCTGCCCTCCGTACTTCCAGAGGCTCGACAGCAAGTGGCGATCCATCCTCTGGTTTGCTTACATCCGGAGACCCGGCGGGCCACGCTTTTCCACAGCGGCGCATGCACCGTGGGCTTCGAGGGGATGGATGATGCAGAGGCGACTTGTCTAGGCAACGACCTTCTGGCAGTGGCCACGCATCCGGACCTCACATTCCGCCACAGTTGGCGCCCGGGTGATCTCGTCTTTTGGGACAATCGTTGCACTATGCATCGCGCGCTGAACGACTATCTGGGGCAAACCCGGCTGATGCACCGGGTGAGCATTTGCGGCACACCGCCTTTGCCAATTTCACTTTAGGGAGAGATCCGCGCTCGGCACTGCCCGGACTGAGTACAGCGGATGGCGAAAAAGGTGTGCTACATATAGCTTCTGGAGCCAGAGTGCTGGCCGCGCGCGCTGCACACCAAGGCCGCGGTCGATCTTAATATCAGGATGGTTCGCATTGAAATCGACGATCGCAAGAAGCTCGCCCGCGAAGTGGGTATAAGCGAGCTCAACCCCCCCTATCACATCATCAAAATAGCAGGTGACGCGCGGCATGAACGCCGCCGGCGGCGCATCGAAAAGCGCCAGGGCATTCTTGGTCGCTGAATAAAAATCCAGATCGAAGGAAAGGAATCCGACCGGAGATGACAGATCATGGACAGCGGGCCGCACCGTATCCGCGACGTTGCCGAGAACCAGGCGCGCCGTCGTCAACCGGTCAAGCAACCGCTCGACATCCATGACAAAGTCGCCTCGTGACCATGCATAGGCATGATCCCGGCTATCGTCGGAATAAGGTAATCCTTCTCCGGTATCAAAACCGACAACGTCGATCCTCACACCCGTCGCAGCCTCAATCCGGCGAGCATGTGCCTCCATCGCCAGCAGGCCATTGCCGCCCGCCACCCCGAACTCAATGGCGGTATATCCTGGCAACCCAAGACGCTTTGCGACATACGCCTGACGCAACATTGGCCAGCCATATTCTGGACGAGGGTCGAGATCCAATTCCAGCCGCTCCGCGCAGCTCAACCAATCCAGTCTCGCTGCCAAACGGCCCATGCGCTCGCGGAAAGACGGTTTGGCTTGCATCAGCCAGCGGCCAATCAGACTCAAGTCATCGTCTCCGTGTCACGCCAAGGTTACGCTTATAGCGCATTCTCGTTAACGGCGCTGACGAAGGAGGCCTTCGTCGCAGCAGCCGGGATGTCGTCGGTCGTAGAGTCTGCAAGACACAAATTCTAATGGATATCACTTCTAACGGATTTTTTATGAGACCGCGAGCACATCGATCGGATTGCCGTTGCCGCTGGAAGCACTTGCCATCCGTATGTTCCGGATGGTCATTGCTGAAGCACGTAGCCTAATGAGACCGAGACGCAGGCGGACGAACCGCTGCGGCATAGCAAAGATTTACCTGCTCCTGCGGCAAATCCCAGGTATTGGGCCGATCAATGCGCTGACGATCATTGCCGAGGCTGGAGATCTTCGCCGCTTCCACCATCATCGGATAACCAACGCATTGATTGAAGGAGTATCACCGCCATGCATCGAGCACTTCACCGCTCCCGCGCAATAACGCATTAATAAGCCATAGCGAGCTGGCATATTGATGGTTTGCAAAAGCTACGACGCCAAATGTGGCGGCCACGACATCGCCGTGGCTTTCGAGAAGCACAGACGCGAGTCTCAAACCTTCATGAAGGCTGTTCCGAAAGCGTCTATGATGCGATCATCTGTGCCAGGCCAGCAGGATACCGCTTTTATCCGAGGTAATAATAACCGAAGAATCCATTTTTAGATTACTAGACTGCCGTTTTCACCTTCCGATAGAGCTTGAGTGATTATGCGAGAACCGCCGATGAGAAGGCTTCATACTGCAATCGCTGCAATCCTGGCTTGCTTGGTTCTTTGCGCGCCGTCGAATGCCGTTGACAACGTTGGTTTGTCCGGTAGGTGGTCTGGCACTTATACATGTGGACAAGGCTTAACCGGTTTGATCTTGACGTTCGCTGAACGCACGACGGGAGACCATATTGGCACGTTTGAGTTTTTCCCCCTTCCCTCAAACCCGCATGCAAAGAAGGGAAGTTATGAGATTTTTGCGAAGCCGGACAATGACGGCGGCATAATCATCAAGACCGGCAGATGGCTCAACCGGCCTTCCGGATATCATCCGGTTGGCCTCCGTGGCACCGTGGATGAAACTGGACTTAAGTTCCGGGGACAGGTGACATACCCAGGCTGTTCGACTTTCAGTGTTGCTCGGGAGATGGCCCCGAATACGAACATTACTGAAAATGAGCAGAAGTCCGATTCGAGCGAAAACTCAAACGACTCCGTCCGGCGCGACAACATCACCGCAGCATCCAAGCCTGAGCGAGACGCGGCCGACGCCGCGATGGCGGCTAAGACCACGGCGGCGCCTGCCAAGGCCAAAAATTTCACGCCGTGGAAGAAATCCGATCCGGCCGCGCTCGTACCCGACCGACTCGAAGGTGAATGGGCCGGCGCCGGCTTCGTGCGCGACGGACAGCCGATCCGGGTATTGGCCACCTTCAAACGGAACGACGCTCGCTCCGGTGACATCGGCGAGGTGACAATCGCCTCCAGCCGGCTCAACGCTGTTTACCGACTGGTCCGTGATCCAAATGGCACGGTGCGACTTGCCGACAAGACCAGCGATACGCGTGGTATACATCCTGTGCGTCAGTCGGACTCTCGCGACTCGCTCGATCGCCCTTATGTGACCCTCGGCCTACCGGGCTACCATACGGTGGTTATCTATCCGCCGTGGTCGCCGTCCGGCGGCACCGTCACGCGCTTCAACGAGCATTGTGGTCTCATTGACCCTTGGCTCCAGGCGAGGGCGTCAGCATGGGCAAGCGCGAGGGAACTGAAGATCAGGTTTTCTGATGGCCTTCAGACCTACGACGCGGCCAAAGCTGCCGCGGTCGAATCCTTCGCCGAACCGGCCTTCTCGCAAAGGTTCGGCACGTCTTTCGTGGCGATGTCGGATGAACAGCGCGCGGATTTTCTGCTTGAGGTCCGCGACTGTGTTCTGACCGGCGACGCTTTGTTGCGAGAAGAACTTTATGAAGGCCTCTTCCAATACCGCTACCTGGTGCGCGACCGTATCCTGTTCGCAGGCGGTTTCTTCCAGGGGTCGCGACCTCCACCCTTTGACCCGCGCGAGGCCTCGCGGCTGAGCGTTGAGGCGAGCCGGCATTCAGCGGAAGCCGAGGTCCGCTTCTCGCAGACCGCAAGCGCCGCCTCGGCCGCCGCGACTGCGGCAAAGGCGGAGGAAGCGATCAAGGCGTTCGGCGATGACCTTTCCCTGCTGCGCCCTTCCTTTCTCCACGCCGCACTCCGGCCGGCGCAGGAACGCATCGCCGCGCTGCGGGACGCTGAAGGGGCACAGCGCATAGCCGCGCGCCGCGACCGCTTCCGCCAGCGCATGGAAGGCACACCCTTTCCCCCTCATGCCTTTCTGCCGTCGCGGGTCGACCGGGTGCGCGCCGTCGTCACCGGTGACGTCCAGCGGCTGGAAGGAGGCGACATGAGTTTCTTTGGCGGGGTGATTGCGGAATCGGTCGAGGCCTGCAAACTGCCTAGCTCCGCCGTTGAGCGCCTGGCGTTAGTCCGCCTGCTGGAGGCGTCGTTCAACCTTGCGCTCATGGGCGATGCCTTCTCAAGCAAGAACATTGGTGAGGCCATCGGCGGATCGGCGCAGAGCCAAGCGATGTTCTTGGAGGGCGTCACGGCGGTTCGGACGATGGGATGCGCACACCCCTTCCTGTCGGTGCTGCTGACGACGCTGGTAGATATATCGACCGCGCCTGCCGGGAACGCGGAAGGTGGCGGCCCGGACCAGTTCGTCCGGACCTGCTCACTCGACCGCAGCCGTTTGCAGTGCGAATGCATCGTGCGCGAGGGCAGCGTACTCGTTCCGAATATAGCCCAGCAACGGTTTGACCGAAGTATCCTTTCCAATATCGTCAGCCGGAATCCGTTGATCGGCATGAATCTTTTCATTAAGTGCGGCGTCTCAAATTATTGATTGTCCGTCGTCAGATAATTCGAGACAGGCTTTTCGCGAAGGGAGGCTCTTCTCTATTCGGCGTGTTGGGGTCAAGTGCCTTCAAGCCCTCCGTCTCACCGATTGATCTCTCTCGCGGGCCTCGCTTCTCTTCGGGATTGGCTTGTAGCCCTCCCAGTATGGGATCAGAGGAATGAAGCGGCACAATCTGACTCGCGTCCTGACGGCAAGCCGCCGGTACAAGAGCCTCCACGAACTCACTTCACTCACCGTCCCACGAGGGACATCGTCCGCCGGTGAGCGGAACCATACTTTTACTGACTGAATGATTCAGATGGCTATTTGCGCGGCCTCCCTTGTCCAATGGAACTTGGTGCCGTCGATCCAAATCCGGTGCATGACGACAGCAAGGCGACGCGCCAAAGCGACGGGAGCTTTTTGCTGGCCGCGTCGTTTGGCAACATTCATTGCCCACGCTTTCAACCAGGACCATTTCTTAACGCGTGTTAGCATCACCTGGGCCGCTTCGTAGAGCAGCGTGCGCATCATCCCATCGCCGCAGAGCGAGATGCGGCCCACCCGCGTGCTCTCACCCGACTGATGGAGCGCCGGTGTCAGACCCAGTGCCGGGCCGACAGCTTTGGAGTTGCGGAAGCGTGACGGCACGTCGATGGTGCTGATGAAAGCAAGCGCTACCACGGGCCCAACGCCGGGTATTGTCACCAAGCGGCTGCAAACGGCATCGTGCCGGGCCAACGCCAGAACCTTCCGATGTAGGCCTCCAGTAACGGTCCGATGAGTTCGGCCAGATCAGACATGCCTTCGAGGAGATCGTGAATCCTATCCCTGAATTTGACCGTTCCGACGACGCCGACTTTGAGTCCGAAATTGCGTAGCAGGCCACGGATATCGTTCTCAATTGCAATTGGCCTGCCCCTATGAGGTGGTCCGGTATCAGTCTTAATGCATTATGGATTCAAATGATCGACTGCATGCCCGTTGATGCGCGAACTTTGAGATTTCTTAGCCGCTGCGTCCCGACAGAGGTCTGGTATGTAGCGTCGCTGAAGTGAGCCGGCCAAAATCGTAAGCGCATCACTCACCACGGGATGTTGAACTGCAGACTGTGCCCCGGGTAATGCGCGATGTAATGAATTTGATCGACGAGACCAGATAAGTAGACCGCGATGCCAATAAACGTCCTCAGAAGTTACATCGCCACCCAAGTGTTTCGCAGTGTTCCACACATGCGTTGAGTATTGCTGCGCGTGGAGGTAATTCCGCGAAAGCTTAGAGAATACTTCCGCGCATAACCGCCCTCGATCCGGAAACTATGCAGTGGGCAAAGGAAGGCCGCCCATCGCGACGCGCTTTAAGCCAGGCAAGAGCGGAAATCCCAAAGGCAGACCCAAAGGGTCCAAAAACGCCGCGAATTTGGCGAAGACGGAGCTCAACGGGAAGGTTGTGGTCACCCTCAACGGTCGAAAGAAATCGATGACCGTTGCCGAAATCTCCTCGCGCAGGCTTGGCGACAAAGCCATGGCCGGGGATGCCAAGGCGTTCAGCTTTCTATTCGCGATCTCAGGTGTCGGCCACGACACCGATGAATCTCAGACTGATCGGCTCACCACGCCCGAGCAAGATCAGGCCATTCTGGCCGAGTATTTCAAGCGAAGGGGGTTCAAGGAATGAAAAAGCCAAAACCTCGAGCGACGAGTCGCCCTGCAAAGCGCCCGGTTCGGATGAAATCGTTAGGCGCTGACCGAACCGTTGTCGATGCTCTCCTTGCGGCCGCACGCGACGATCTGGTCACGTTCACTCAGCTTTGCTTCTATATTCTGAAGCCGACCACAAAACTCTTGATGAACTGGCATATCAAGGCGATTGCGCATCAACTCGAGCGGATCAGGCTCGGTCAACAAAAGCGGCTCATAGTGGCAGTGCCTCCCCGACATCTCAAATCAATCATCACGTCGGTCGCCTATCCAGCATTCATACTTGGCCAAGACCCCTCGAAAACAATCATCGTCGCAAGCTATGCGGCAGACCTCGTGATCAAGCACGGCAACGATTTCCGTGTCATCATCGAGTCAGACATGTATCGAAAAGTCTTTCCCAACGTTCATATTGAGAAAAATACCGAGAGCGAAGTCACGACCAGCGCTGGCGGGTGCCGGATTGCGACATCGGTGGACGGTCCCATTACGGGCCGGGGCTGCGATATCGCCATCATTGATGATCCTTTGAAGCCCGGCGAGGCGTTGTCCGACACCCGGCGCGATCGCGTCAACAACTGGTACTATCAAACGTTCCTATCCCGGCTGGACGACCCTCGCGACGCGGCCGTCATCCTTGTCATGCAGCGACTGCATCAGGACGATCTCGCCGGGACGCTTTTGCGATCGTCTGAAAATTGGCCCTCCTTGAACTTGCCGGCAATCGCGACGTGCAACGAGACGATCCAGATTGGACCAAATCTGACTTACGAGCGTCGTGAGGGTGACCCGCTTCATTCGGAGAGGATGTCGCTGGAAGAGCTTAACAAACGCCGAGAAGAAGTCGGAACTGATACCTGGCAGGCTCAATACCAACAGGAACCGGTGCCTCCGGGCGGCTATATGATGAGGCGAGCTTGGGTCCGACGCTATGATGTGTTGCCGCCACGCCAGCCTGGTTCAACTATCCTTCAGAGCATCGATACCGCAACGAAGGCAGGCCCATCCAACGACTACTCCGTCATCACAACCTGGCTGGTGCAGGACCACTTCTACCGGCTGATGGACCTTGCGCGAAAGCGGCTGGAATATCCCTTCCTCAAAGCGTTTGTCTTGCAACAGGCGGAAAAGCATCAGCCGGATGAGATCCTTATAGAGGATGCCGGTACCGGATCGGCGCTGGTTCAGGAGCTCAGATTTAGCCGTTTCAGCGTTATCGGCGTACGGCCGACAAATGATAAGCTCACCAGGGCACAGATCGTGGCAGCAAAGGTTGAAAGCGGAAAGGTCTATTTGCCGATCTCGGCTCCATGGCTGCCGGATCTGGAGGCAGAACTATTTACTTTTCCTCAATCGCGGCACGACGATCAGGTCGATAGCATCGCCCAGGCGCTTGCCTACGAGATCAGCGGATACGACACCTCGATGAGGTGGGCGCGGCATCTTTGGTAACGATCGCTCGCGGAGACGATCCGCGAGCCTCAGTGAGTATCCCAAACCTGGACCATGCGCCTTTTACGTTCGGCCTCCGACATCGCAAATCTTGTCAGCGTGCTGGAGCACCCGCAGCTTGTGGGCCACATCTATCTCGTTGAAACTTGTGCATTCCCGTCATCCTTCCTGCCATTTAGGCTCAAGAGAAAGGATGTCAGCGCCAACCGTCTGGTTAAAGACCTCAAAGAGCGAAGCCTGACGTCCAAGGTCCGGCACCTGTCATCGGGAGGAACACGAGGTGGCATTCCATTCACCCAAGGCCCACTCTTCTACATGTTGCGCAATCGCTCCTATGTTGGCGAGGTCAAATTCAAGGGAGAGATCCTGCCCGGACCTCAGCCGCCCTTGATTGAGCACGATCTGTTCAGGCCAAGTTGACTGAACTGTGGTCGCATCGAACCCAGACCAAGCAGAAGTCGAAGGCATTGCTCGGCGGAATCATCTTTGACGACGCCGGCATCAGGATGATTCCGACCTACCCGACCAAGAACCGTGTTCGCTATCGTTATTACATCTCGCAGCCAGTCCGCCGTACTCGTGATGAAGCACCAGTCGGCTCTGTTGCACGCGTCTCTGCTGAAGAGATCGAGGCACTCGTCGTCAAAGCGGCTCGCGACCAGTTGACAGCCGGAAACAGTCAGCCGCTCGACGTCTCGGATCAGGATGCCGTCACTGACTATATCGAACGGGTCGAGATCCAGAGCAAACGGCTGGCAATCACGCTAAAGGCGAACGAGCAGTCAGGCCGTCAAAGCGAGACCATCTTCGTCCCCTGGACCAAGCCACCGATGCGCCGCTTCCGCGAAGTGATTCTGCCGGCATCTATGAAGTCGCAAGCCCGAGCACGTCCCATTCGGGCTGAGCGCCGTGCTGGCCTGATCAAATCAATTGCGCGTGGCAGGATGTGGCTGGACGAGATCGTATCCGGTCGATCGACAGTTGAAGATATAGCCGCCCGACAAAAGTGCAGCACTCGGCAGATCAACATGACTGTGTCGATGGCCTTCCTCGCCCCATCTCTGGTCAAGGCTGCAATCGAAGGCCGCCTGCCTCGTGGCATCGGTATTGCTGAACTCCGCGACGCGCCCGCCGAATGGTCAAAACAATACGAACATGTGGGTCTGTCGCCAACAGCGATGCGTTGACACATAGCATTCACGGTTCTTTCGCACAGCGATCATAAGATCGCAGCGAAATGTCGTTCGGTACGCTTGTCGCACCATGACCAAGTCATCAAAGCTCGTTGCTGTCAGACGAGGCAAAGTCCTTCTCTTACGTGGTCGAAAGGACGGGCTTTGGATGTTTCCGGGCCGCCGTCACGACAAGGGAACCGACCGGGACTGCATCAGGCGCGAGATGAAGGAGGAGTTGCCGAACCTGAAGCTCGGACGCCTTCAGCTTTGGAAGGAAGTCATGGCAAAGAACAAGATTTCCGGCCGGAAGATGAGCGACGCCATCTTCATCGCCAAAACCGCGAAGGGGCGTCTCGACATTGGCGACAAGAAAGAACAGATCGTGCGGTTTAGCACAAGCCGAGGGGTGTCCGGCTCCCACCCACCTCGAGCACATCCGCGACAGGCTCTTTCCGCGGTAGCCCTTTCAGTCCGACCTGCGCTGACCAACCAGTCCCTGGGGTAGGTCGGGCCAAGTGTTCTTGGCGGATACGGCACTGTCACTATAGTCCGGCGACGGTGGTTCGTTCACACGGAACCCTGCCAGGAACGGGATTTTTTTACTGGAGACAGGCCGCGGTTTTGAGCCGAATTCAGGAACGGAGACCGTCTCCGATAAAACCAATCTCGGAAATCCCCGCAGAACGCGGGCCAATTCGCGAAGTCTCTATACGTCGACGAAATAGTAGACTGGATGGTGGGCGCGACAGGGATCGAACCTGTGACCCCTACCATGTCAAGGTAGTGCTCTCCCGCTGAGCTACGCGCCCGAAAATTCCCACAGGGGTCGCCGGTCCTATATCGGCTCCCGCGCCGACAGGCAAGGATCAGCGGCCACCTGAATCAAGCCGCCAGCATCTTATTCACTTCGCTGACCAATTCACGCAGATGCACCGGCTTGGACAATACCTTTGCGTTCTTGGGCGCTTCGGAATCAGAATTCAGCGCGACGGCCGCGAAGCCGGTGATAAACATGATCTTGATGTCGGGGTCGAGTTCGGAAGCGCGGCGCGCCAGCTCGATGCCGTCCATTTCCGGCATGACGATATCGGTGAGAAGCATTTCAAAGGGCTCCTCGCGCAGCCTCTGATAGGCTGAGAGGCCGTTGTCATAGGACGACACCTTGAAACCGGCATTTTCCAGCGCCTTGACCAGAAATCGGCGCATGTCGTTGTCGTCTTCGGCGAGGAGGATCTTGTGCATGGAGGTCATTGGAGCCCGGCTGGATAAGCAGTCTTTTATATAATCCATATCTGGTAAATTTGGAGTGAAGGCGAACTGGGGCTTGGCAGAAGGGTTGCGATTATCGACAATACAGGTTCAGAAAGCCTGTCCGGAGGTGTCCGGCAGACGGCTGCGCAAGGATGACGCCGGCGATGAGCCAGTTTGACGGTGACCAACCGCCTCCTTTCGAGATCGCAGAGCCGGCGACATGGCGATCCCCTATCATCTTTAACTCTCCGCATTCCGGTTCGATCTATCCGGAGCAATTCCTGTCCGCGTCGCGAATAGATCTCGCCGGCCTGCGCCGGTCGGAAGATTCGTTCATGGATGAACTGATCGGTGGCTTGACCGATGCCGGTTTTCCGGTGGTCCGGGTCAATTTTCCCCGTTCCTACGTCGATGTGAACCGCGAACCTTACGAACTCGATCCCCGAATGTTCACCGGGCGGCTGCCGAGCTTCGCCAATACGCGATCGATGCGCGTCGCGGGTGGTCTCGGCACCATCCCGCGCGTGGTCGGCGACGGCGAGGAAATATATCGCGAGCGTCTCAGCGTGGAGGATGCGCTGGGCCGGATCGAACAGCTCTACAAACCCTATCACCGCGCGCTGCGACGGCTGATCTACAAGGCACATCAGACGTTCGGAACGGTCATCCTCGTGGATTGCCATTCGATGCCATCGACCGGCATCGCGCCGGAGGAGTCCAGGCGGTCGGACATCGTGATCGGTGATCGCTATGAAACCAGTTGCGCGCCGCAGATTCCGAACATCATCAACGATCTGCTGAGAAGCCTCGGCTACTCGGTCACCCGCAACAAGCCCTACGCGGGCGGATTCATCACCGAACATTACGGCAATCCAGCCAGCGGACTGCACGCGGTTCAACTCGAACTCAACCGGGCGGTCTACATGGACGAACGGCGACGCGAGCGTGGCCCCCGCTTCAACCAGGTTGCCGCGGATTTCCTGACGCTCGCCAATGCCCTGGCCGCGATCCCCCTGGACGATCTCGGCCCCTTCCGCGCCGCCGCAGAGTAGGCGCCCGGCCAACGGTTTGAAATGCGGCAAAGAAAAAGAAAAAGGGTCGCCCGTCGAACAAGCGACCCGAGTCTAGGGAGGAAACGCCCAAGGAGGGCAGCGATAGCGCGACGGCTACCGCAGCGCACAATATGTAACCGCGCCGCACAAAATGCAAGGGATTTTCGAGCTAACTCCTCGCGAATAGAGGTATTTTAATTATTTTGCTGCCCTTACCGGTTCATCAACCATCGGCCTGACCACTGCTATTCATCCTGAAAATTCAAATACTTAACAGTATTTCATCGAGATTTCCCTGCCTCCGCCCTCAGGGCGGTCGCGTCCGATCCGCACTGATGCAGTCGAGGAATACAGTGCAACGCCCGCGAACGATTCGAGCACGGGAAAACTACGCCGTGACGGGATGGCGGACGGTGCGATATCCGATCCGGACATGTATAGGAGGCGGTTCAGTCATAGCGTTCCGAGCGCGGCGGATGACCTGTTCGCGTGAGGAAAACGCGTCAGAACACAACTCAGGCTTCGCTTCCAACCAGAGGCGAAAATGCTCCAGAGTCTGTTTCAACTGCGTTGAGCCCGATTCAACTGCGTTGAATCAGACTCGTCGCTTATCTTTTTGTTTGAGCATGATCTTTTCCGAAAACCGGTTTCCACTTTTCGGGATCATGCTCCAGGACGCAACGAACATTACCCGGTGAGGTACAGCGTGACGGTGATTGACTTTACCGCCTTTATCGACCGTCTCGCGACGGCGTCGGGCGAAACGATCCTGCCGTTTTTCAGAACGTCTCTTCTCGACGTCGAAAACAAGAGCGCCAGCCGCGACTTCGATCCGGTGACCGAGGCCGATCGGGCGGCCGAAGCGGTGATGCGCCGGATGATCCAGGCGAGCTTTCCCGAGCACGGCATCGTCGGCGAGGAATTCGGCAATCAGAACGAAGACGCCGAATATGTCTGGATGCTGGACCCCATCGACGGCACCAAATCCTTCATCGCGGGTTTTCCGATCTGGGGCACGCTGATCGCGCTGCTGCATCGCGGAACGCCGGTGTTCGGCATGATGCACCAACCCTATATCGGCGAAAGATTCAGCGGCGACAGCCGCTCCTCGCGCTACCGGGGACCGTCGCAGGGACGCAAGCTCGCGGTGCGGCGATGCCCGTCGCTGCAGGAGGCGACCTCGTTCACGACCAGTCCTCTCCTGATGAATCCCGACGATCGCGCCGCATTCGGCAAGGTCGAAGCCGAGGTACGGCTGACCCGCTATGGCGGCGACTGCTATTCCTACTGCATGCTGGCCGCGGGCCATCTCGATCTCGTCATCGAGACGGAACTGAAACCGTATGACATCGCGGCTTTGATACCGATCATTACCGGGGCCGGTGGCGTGATCACGACGTGGGAGGGCGAGCCGGCCCAAGGTGGCGGCCGCGTCGTCGCCGCCGGCGACCGCCGCGTCCACGAGGCCGCGCTGAAGCGGCTGAATGGCTAGAGCCTTTTCGCTTCTGATGGAATCAGAAGCAGAAAACTCTAGAACAGCGGCGTACCAGGCACGAAAGCGTCGAAGGCCGCCCAGAACTGGGCGCGGTAGCGATCCTGTTCCTGCAGGATTTCATGCTTCGATCCGGTAATGACGAGGTGCAGTCCGCTGCGCAGATGATAGGCGAACCGTTCGATGGCCGGAGTGGAGACGATGGCGTCGCTGCCGGCCGCGATCAACAGCAGCGGCTGACGAATCCGCGCCGGATAACCTGCATCGCGAAAATCGTGCATCGTCTGGAAGGCGGCGTCGACCCATGCCACCGTCGGAGACGCGATTCCCAGCGTCGGATCCTCCTCCAGGATCGCGACATTGCGGGCGAACCGCACGGGATCGCTGGTCAGGAAATTGCCCGCGAAACTGCCCATGCCGGTGATCTGGGCGCCTCCTCCGGGAATGTAGCGGCCGCCCTGTCCCAGCAGTCGCATCGCACGCAGCAGCGTACGCACCGGGAGCGAGGCGCGACGTCCCGGCAGGTCGATCATCGGCGCCGACAGCACCATGCGGTCGAACCAGCGATTGCCGGCGCGCGCCACCCGTAGCAGCACCGCGCCCCCCATTGAGTGCGCCAGTGCGAAGTAGGGCGGCGGGCAATCCGGCAGCACGACCTGCCTGACGAACGCGCTAACGTCATTCTCGTAATCGGAAAAATGGCGCACATGGCCCTTGCGCGGATCCGGCAACTGACGCGACGAATGTCCCTGCCCCCGCCAGTCGATCATCGCCACCGCAAAACCGCGGTCGCGCAAATCGCGCACGGTCTCGAAATACTTTTCGATCTGCTCACCGCGCCCGGTGAACAGGCAGACGGTTCCCTTGCGCCCTTGCGGCGACGGCCACCGCGCGAAACGTAAATCGACCCCGTCGGAGGTTCTCACGGCGCCGCTGACGCAATTCTCCGGAACCGGATTTGCGGGGATTGAAACCAGCTTCATGACCGAACCGGCTGGAGGAGAAACCTGAAAGAGCGGATCGCCCGGAAGCAGCCGTGTCCCGCCTCTTGAACGTGCCTGAACTCCCTCCATATCATTTTCGTGCAGGCCGCTACCAGTGGTCCCGAAGGGATCGACCAGGCTGCACCCAGACGAAAGCCCGGCCCGATTGGCGGGCGGGTTCCTGACGATGTCGCTCAATGGAGGACTGAACCATGCGCACTTTCGATCTCACCCCGTTTTATCGTTCCACCGTCGGCTTCGACCGTCTCTTCAACCTGCTCGACCAGGTCAACGGCGACGCGCCGGGCTATCCGCCCTACAACATCGATCGCACCGGCGATAACGCGTATCGTATCAGCGTCGCCGTCTCGGGATTCGCACCGAACGAGCTCTCGATCGTCGCCAAGGAAAACACGCTGACCATCAAGGGCGAGAAGGTCGCCAATGAGAACGGCAGGGAAAAGTCCGAGGTGCTGTATCGCGGCATCGCGGCCCGCGCTTTCGAACGCGCCTTCCAGCTGGCCGATTACGTGCAGGTGAAGGACGCCTCGCTGGAGAACGGGTTACTGCATGTGGATCTCGTTCGCGAGATTCCGGAGGCCAAGAAGCCCCGCAGCATTCCGATCTCGACCGGCACGGCAACCGCGCCGGCTGTCGAGAAGGCGGCCGCCTGATCCGGACTTTTTTCCGAACGAGGAAAGCGCCCCGGTTCCGCCGGGGCGCTTTTTTCCAAGCCATGCCCGGACAGTGAGACGGGCAGGTTTGATCAATTTCACCGCCGTCGCGTTTTGGGCATAACTTACACGCCATCAGCGACTCCCCGGCGCTTGTGTGATAGAGAAAAATTTGGCAATGTGAGGGTTAGGACAGCAAAGCTGTCTTAATTTGAAGATCGGCTTGGCACCGAAGTATTGCCGCGTATGCAGGCGTCTGATGTCCGGTCAGGACATGACAGGCTCGCTGTCCCCGCGGACGTCGGGCAACCAGGCTTGAATTCTCAAAACTTCGGCGCGCGGCTTGCGAAGGGTGGCCCCAGGGTTGTCAACCCGAGATTGTCAACCCAGAGGTTGTCGATCGGGGGTGGCCACGGCCGCCCCAGGATGCGCCGAAGACGCGAACATTTGCAGGATGTCACGATCCTGGCCGGGAAAGGACTGAGATGAGCGGGCCATCGTTCGAGCGGGAGACCATCCGGTCTCATTCACCGGCAGCGGAGTCGGCCGCGAAACCGTTTGAACCCGCACGTCAGCACGCAGGCCATGAACACACCTGTGAACAGACCTATGAACACACCTGGCGACCGCCGGCGGAAGGCTTCTATGACCCCGCGCTGGAAAGGGATTCCTGCGGCGTCGGTTTCATCGCCAACATCAAGGGCAGGAAGTCGCATCAGATCGTCTCCGACGCGATCAGCATTCTCTGCAACCTTGAACATCGCGGCGCGGTCGGCGCCGATCCGCGCTCCGGGGACGGAGCGGGCATCCTTGTGCAGATTCCGCACGTTTTTTTCGCGCGCAAGGCGAAGGAACTCGGCTTCACGCTGCCGAAGCCCGGCGAATACGCCGTCGGCGCGCTGTTCATGCCGCGCGAGACCGCCTGGCGCGAGATCATCCGGAGCATCATCGCCGATCAGATCAAGGCTGAGGGCCTGACCCTGCTCGGCTGGCGCGAGGTGCCCACCGACAACTCCTCGCTCGGTGAAACCGTCAAGCCGACCGAACCCGCCAACATGCAGGTGTTCATCGGTCGCAACGGCACAGCCGCGACCGAGGACGAGTTCGAGCGCAGGCTCTACATCCTGCGCAAGTCGATCTCGCAGGCGATCTTTGAGCGGCGCGAGCGCGGCCTTTCCGGCTACTATCCGGTATCGATGTCGTGCCGCACCGTGATCTACAAGGGCATGTTTCTCGCCGACCAGCTCGGCGCCTACTATCCCGACCTGCACGAGCCGGATTTCGAATCGGCGCTGGCGCTGGTGCATCAGCGCTTCTCCACCAACACCTTCCCCGCCTGGTCGCTGGCCCATCCCTATCGCATGGTCGCGCACAACGGCGAGATCAACACGCTGCGCGGCAACGTCAACTGGATGGCGGCGCGGCAGGCGTCGGTGCATTCTGATCTGTACGGCAAGGACATCAGCCGGCTGTGGCCGATCTCCTACGAAGGCCAGTCCGACACGGCCTGCTTCGACAACAGCCTCGAATTTCTGGTGCAGGGCGGCTATTCGCTCGCGCATGCGGTCATGATGATGATCCCCGAGGCGTGGGCCGGCAATCCCTTGATGGATGAGCAGCGACGCGCCTTCTATGAATATCATGCGGCGCTGATGGAGCCGTGGGACGGTCCGGCGGCGCTCGCTTTCACCGACGGCCGCCAGATCGGTGCCACGCTCGACCGCAACGGCCTGCGTCCGGCGCGCTATCTCGTCACCCGCGACGATCGCATCGTGATGGCGTCCGAGATGGGTGTGCTCAAAATTCCGGAAGACCAGATCGTCACCAAGTGGCGGCTCCAGCCCGGCAAGATGCTGCTGGTCGATCTCGAGCAGGGCCGTCTCATCCCCGACGACGAGATCAAGGCCGCGCTGGCGAATAGCCATCCGTATCGGGAATGGCTCGGCCGCACCCAGATCCAGGTCGAGAATCTGCCGGACGCGCCGGCCAGGGCGACACGCTCCAACCTGCCGTTGCTGGATCGCCAGCGGGCCTTCGGCTACTCGCAGGAAGACATCAACATCCTGATGACGCCGATGGCCTCCATCGGCGAGGAAGCCTCGGGCTCGATGGGCAACGACACGCCGCTTTCGGCGCTGTCGGACCGTCCGAAGCAGCTTTTCACCTACTTCAAGCAGAATTTCGCGCAGGTCACCAACCCGCCGATCGATCCCATTCGCGAAGAACTGGTAATGAGCCTGGTCTCGATCATCGGACCGCGGCCGAACCTGTTCGATCTCGAAGGTCTGGCCTCGACCAAGCGGCTCGAAGTACGGCAGCCGATCCTGACCGACGCCGACCTCGAAAAGATCCGCTCGATCTCCGATGTCGCGGAATCGCATTTCGTCTCGCGCACTCTCGACATCACTTTCGAGGCCAGCGTCGGCCCGGCCGGGCTGGAGCAGGTTCTCGACGAACTCTGCGCATGCGCGGAAGCCGCGGTGCGGGAAGGCGTCAACATCATCATCCTGTCCGACCGCATGATGGGTGTCGACCGGATTCCGATTCCCGCGCTGCTCGCCTGCGCCGCCGTGCATCACCACCTGATCCGCGTCGGCCTGCGCACGTCGGTCGGCCTCGTCGTCGAATCCGGCGAACCGCGGGAAGTGCACCATTTCGCCTGCCTCGCCGGTTATGGCGCCGAGGCGATCAACCCCTACCTGGCGTTCGAGACCATCATCGCGATGAAGGAGCGGCTGCCGGGCAGCCTCGACGACAAGGAAATCGTCAAGCGCTACATCAAGTCGATCGGCAAGGGCCTGCTCAAGGTGATGTCGAAGATGGGCATCTCGACCTATCAGTCGTATTGCGGCGCGCAGATCTTCGACGCTATCGGACTGAAGGCCGACTTCATCGCGAAATACTTCGCCGGCACGCATAGTCGCATCGAGGGCGTCGGCCTGGCGGAGATCGCGGAAGAAACCGTGCGTCGCCATGCGGACGCGTTCGGCGACATCCAGATCTACAAGTCCGCGCTCGATGTCGGGGGCGAATACGCCTTCCGCACCCGCGGCGAGGATCACGCCTGGACCGCCGAGTCGGTATCCAACCTGCAGCACGCCGTGCGTGGCAACTCGCAGGAACGCTATCGCGCGTTCGCGAAGATTCTCAACGAACAGTCCGAGCGGCTGCTGACGCTGCGCGGCCTGTTCCGGTTCAAGACCGCGGAAGACGACCAGCGCAAGCCCGTCCCCCTCGACGAGGTCGAGCCGGCGAAGGAGATCGTCAAGCGCTTTGCGACCGGCGCCATGAGCTTCGGCTCCATCTCGCGGGAAGCTCATACCACGCTCGCAATCGCGATGAACCGGATCGGCGGCAAGTCGAACACCGGCGAGGGAGGCGAGGAGGCTGACCGCTTCAAGCCGATGCCGAACGGCGACTCGATGCGCTCGGCGATCAAGCAGGTCGCCTCGGGGCGCTTCGGCGTCACCACGGAGTATCTGGTCAACTCCGACATGATCCAGATCAAGATGGCGCAGGGCGCAAAGCCCGGCGAGGGCGGGCAATTGCCCGGCCACAAGGTCAACGCGACCATCGCCCGCGTGCGCCATTCGACGCCCGGCGTCGGCCTGATCTCGCCGCCGCCGCATCACGACATCTATTCAATCGAGGATCTCGCCCAGCTCATCTACGACCTGAAGAACGTCAACCCGGAGAGCCTGGTCTCGGTGAAGCTGGTCTCCGAGATCGGCGTCGGCACGGTCGCCGCCGGCGTCGCCAAGGCGCGCGCCGATCACGTCACCATCGCCGGCTTCGAGGGCGGCACCGGCGCCTCGCCGCTGACTTCGATCAAGCACGCCGGATCGCCCTGGGAGATCGGGCTTGCCGAAACCCACCAGACGCTGGTGCGGGAGAAGCTGCGCGCGCGTGTCGCCGTCCAGGTCGACGGCGGCTTCCGCACCGGCCGCGACGTCGTGATCGGCGCGCTGCTGGGCGCCGACGAGTTCGGTTTCGCCACCGCGCCGCTGATTGCCGCCGGCTGCATCATGATGCGCAAATGCCATTTGAACACCTGTCCGGTCGGCGTCGCGACCCAGGATCCGGTGCTGCGCAGGCGTTTCACGGGCCAGCCCGAGCACGTCATCAACTACTTCTTCTTCGTCGCCGAGGAAGTGCGCGAGATCATGGCGCAACTCGGCTATCGCACCTTTGACGAGATGATCGGCCAGGTGCAGATGCTGGACCAGACCGCACTGGTGACGCACTGGAAGGCCAAGGGGCTCGACTTCTCGAAGCTGTTCTACCGGCAGAAGGAAGCGCCGGGCCAGAAGATCCATCACGCCGAGACGCAAGACCATCACCTCGACAATGTGCTGGACCGCAAGCTGATCGCACAGGCAAAGCCCGCTCTCGATCGCGGCGCGCCGGTGACGATCGAGACCGGGATCGACAATACCGACCGCTCAGCGGGCGCGATGCTGTCAGGCACCGTCGCGAGGATCTACGGCCATGCCGGCCTGCCGCTCGACACCATCCAGGTCCATTTCAAGGGCACGGCCGGTCAGGCGTTCGGAGCATGGCTCGGGCGCGGCATCACCTTCGACCTTGAGGGTGAAGGCAACGATTATGTCGGCAAGGGCCTTTCCGGCGGACGAATCATCGTGCGGCCGCCGGCGGATTCCGGCATCGTGCCGGAGGAATCGATCATCGTCGGCAATACCGTGATGTACGGCGCGATCGAAGGCGAATGCTACTTCCGCGGCATCGCCGGCGAGCGCTTCGCGGTGCGCAACTCCGGCGCGGTCGCCGTCGTCGAGGGCGCCGGCGACCACTGCTGCGAATACATGACCGGCGGCATCGTCGTCGTACTGGGCAGGACCGGACGCAACTTCGCAGCCGGCATGTCCGGCGGCGTCGCCTACGTGCTCGACGAGGCCGGCGATTTTTCGAAGCTGTGCAATCTCGCGATGGTTGATCTGGAGCCGGTGCTGTCGGAAGAGATGATCAATGCCGGCACCTATCATCACAGCGGCGACCTCGAGGCGCACGGGCGCGTCGACGTGTTCCAGAACCTGCTGGAATCCGATGTCGAGCGGCTGCACGTGCTGATCACGCGCCACGCCAAGCTCGCCGGGTCCAGACGCGCCGCCGACATTCTTGCGAACTGGAAGGCTTACCTGCCGAAATTCCGCAAGGTGATGCCGGTTGAATACCGCCGCGCATTGAAGGAAATGAAGACCGACGCGGACGCCGAACCGAAGATCGCGATCGGAGCGTAATACGAATACCGTCATCCTGAAGGACGCACGCCTCGCGCTGATCTCGACGGGTGGCAAAGCATGGACGACTTAGTCGTCATTGCGGACGGAACGAAGCAATCCGGAGCGGCAAGCAGAAACTGGATTGCGCCGTCGCTTCGCTCATCGCAATGACGGACAAAAGCAGATTCAAGGGCATCAGGTCCGATGGGCAAGATCACGGGGTTTCTGGAAATCGAGCGGCATGACCGCAAGTATGCGCCGGTCGAGGAGCGGGTGACGAACTTCAAGGAGTTCGTGATCCCGCTCAGCGAAAAGGAAACGCGCGATCAGGCCGCGCGCTGCATGAACTGCGGCATCCCCTATTGTCACGGCACAGGTTCGGTTCAGCCCGGCACGCCCGGCTGCCCGGTCAACAACCAGATCCCGGACTTCAACGATCTCGTCTATCAGGGCAATTGGGAAGAAGCCTCGCGAACGCTGCACTCCACCAACAACTTTCCGGAGTTCACCGGCCGCATCTGCCCGGCGCCATGCGAAGCCTCCTGCACGCTGAACATCGATGACAACCCGGTCACCATCAAGACGGTCGAATGCGCCATCGTCGATCGCGCCTGGGACAACGGCTGGCTGAAGCCGCTGGTCGCGGCGCAAAAGACCGGCAGGAAAGTCGCCGTGGTCGGTTCGGGTCCCGCCGGGCTCGCCTGCGCGCAGCAGCTCGCGCGCGTCGGCCATGAGGTACATGTCTATGAGAAGAATGCCAAAGCCGGCGGGCTGCTGCGCTACGGCATTCCCGACTTCAAGATGGAGAAACACATCATCGACCGCCGCCTGGAGCAAATGCAGGCCGAAGGCGTGATCTTTCACTACGGCAAGCCGGTCGGGGGTGACACAACAGGCGCGATCGATGCGGCGCAACTCGTCAGAGACCATGACGCGGTGGCTTTGACCGGTGGCGCGGAATCCCCGCGTGATCTGCCGATCCCCGACCGCGATCTCGCCGGCATTCACTTCGCGATGGATTTCCTGCCGCAGCAGAATCGCCGCAACGGCAACGAAACCTTCGACGCGCCGGACATCCTCGCGACCGGCAAGAACGTGGTGGTGATCGGCGGCGGCGACACCGGCTCGGACTGCATCGGCACCTCGTTCCGGCAGGGCGCCAGATCGGTGACCCAGCTCGAAATCATGCCGGCTCCGCCGGAGCATGAGAACAAGGCGCTGACCTGGCCGAACTGGCCGCTGAAGATGCGCACGTCATCGAGCCAGGCCGAGGGCGCCAGGCGCGACTATGCGGTGCTGACGCAGAAATTCTCCGGCACCGATGGCAAGGTGACCAAACTGCACTGCGTCCGTGTCGACGGCCGGTTTCAGCCGATCGCAGGCACCGAATTCGCGCTGGAAGCCGATCTCGTGCTGCTGGCGATGGGCTTCGTGCATCCGGTGTATGAGGGTCTTCTCAAGACGCTCGGTCTCGACCTCGACCAGCGCGGCAACGTCCGCGCCAATACGCAGGATTTTCAAACCTCGCTTCCGAAAGTGTTCTCGGCCGGCGACATGCGGCGTGGCCAGTCGCTGGTCGTGTGGGCGATCCGGGAGGGACGCCTGTGTGCCCGCGCCATCGATCAGATGCTGATGGGATCGACCACGCTGCCGTTATGAAGCCGCGCGGCGTGCTCCGCCGCGCCGCCGGTTACTGTCGTGATCATCAAGGGCGCTCCGGCAATCGATCTTCCTGGAGCATGTTCCGGCGACGCTGACGATCTCTTCGTCGCAACAAGACGAGACTCTGAACTAGAATTGTTGCAGGCTCGCATTGACACTCATCCACACGCTTAACCTAACCGTGCACAGAGACAATCTGTGAATTGATCGTCGTCCTCCGCACGTTACTGTCGTGACAAAGTGGGGGAGCGGCGAAGTGGCGGCATCGCGTTGGATGGTTTTCTTGATCGTCGTTTTCCCGATCGCTCCGGCACAGGCGATGTCGCGTCACGTCGCCATCAGCGCCGGCTCATTTTTCGCAGCAGCCGCGCGCTGCGAAGAACAGAACCTGATTACACCGGGTCAAACCGGGCATCTCCTGGAAGCGCTCGATCCCTATCTTTCGACATCCGACAAGGCGAACATGGCGGCCGGCGACGCGCGCGCTAAAAAGATCTCCAAGGTGTTCGTTGAGTCGGAGAAAAAGTGGGTGAGCTTCACGCCGGATGCAACGAGCTGCTACCGCGTGCAGGGCGTGCTCGACGACTACCGGGCGCAACTCGGGCATTGAGATCGCAAAGCTCAAACCGCCATCATCGGCAACTATCGCGTTATTGGTGAGAGCGGTGATCTGTCCGCGTGAAGAAACGCGTCACCACAACGATCCAGAGCTTCGCTACTGATCCAGTCCGAAGCAAAGCTCTATCGCGAGAACAGGTCCGAGAAGAATCCCGGCAATCCGAAATCAGCCGGCGGACGTGAAGGCGCCTGCGATCGTCCCGCCTGCGCGGGCGAAAAAGCGCGAGACCCCGACAGTCCGTTCGACTGCGCTTGCTGAGCGGAAGGAGCGAGCCGCGGCTTGTTCGGCTTCGCTGCGGAAGCTGCACCAGCGGCTTCCGGCGCCGCCGCGACCGGCGGATCGCCCTTGGCCGGCTCAAGGCCGACCTCCCGCCGCGGCCAGGCGAAATCGTCAGCGCGCCCGGCGGGCGCGGATAACGGTTCCCCCCGCACCAGCGTTCGCGCCGCCAGCGCGTCAATCGCTGCGGGATGGCTGCCGGGACCGCCGAGCAAGCGGTCGGTCCCGAACGAGGAAGCCACCAACGGCACGATCGGTCCAGCCAGCGGACGGGGGGCTGGCTGCCCCGGTTTGACGTCGGTATCGGGCGTGTCAGGCTCGACGGGGATCGCGACCGGCCCCGACCGCGCCGCCATCACGCGCGTGATCTCGCGCTCGACATAGTGTGCGAGCTTGCGCGAGCCCGCCTTGGTGAAGAACACGCCGTCATATGAACGCAGACGGCGGATCTGGCCTTCGAAATCCGGCCCCTGCTGGATATAACGGCCAGCCTCGTCGACGAACCCATCCCAGATATCGACGTAGGTGATGCCCGCCTTGTCCGCGGCATCCCGATAAAGCGAGTTGAGGAACAGCATGTCGGCCGTTGACTTTGCACCGCGCACGGCAGGCAGGGCGACCCAGAACACCGGAACGCCCTTCGACTTGAGCACTGTGATCATGTCGTCGATCTTCCTGCTGTAGAGTTCGACCCAGCGATCGCTGCGGAACTCGGCAACCCCGTTCGGCGAACGCGCGCTTTTCGTCCTGGAAACGGCGGGCTGATCGGCGGTCTCATCCGGAGATTGTTCGGAATCAGCCGGCTTGCCGTCAGAGTCAGCAGCGGCTTCATCCGCCTTGCCGGTTTTGCTTCCCCCTTTCGGGTCCGCATCGGCCTTCTTGTCGTCCGTCTTGCCGCTCTTGTCCTTTTCCGGCGCTTCCCGAATCGACGTGCGGTCTTGCAGGCCGAGCATGACCACGATGGCGTCCGGATTTTCGGTGGCGAGAACGGCTTTCGCCGCGGCCACCCAATCCGCCGGATCACCCTTCGGCTGATAGCGGATGAGGCCGGAGACGGTCTTATGTTTGCGGATCACGCCCATGTCGGACGTCTCGCTGAGAGCATCCTCCAGGCCATAAGCAAGCCAGTCAGCCATGGCGTCGCCGAGCACCAGCACATTGCGCTCAGACACGGTGTCCCGCTTTTCAGGCGGTGGCGCGTGTGAGTAATTTTCGGCCGGCCGTTGTTGCTGCTGTTGTGGTTGCCTCTGCTGCGGTTGTTGAAAAGGTGCGAAGAAAGGATTGTCCGAGCCGAACCAGCCTCCGCCTCCGCCTCCTCCGCCACCACCTCCGCGGCGCGCGGGGGCCGGACGGTCAAAACCGAAATTGAAAAGCTGCGCCGATGCCGGCGCGGCGACCAGCGTGGCGACAGCAATCGCCAGCGCAATCCATGGTCCGCGTTGGGTCAGTCGGCGAAGCAGCGATCTGGGTCCGGACATACGCTCAATCGCAAGGGAAAGTCCCGCAATCCTATAATAGCGAAATCGGGCCGCAAGCGGGCGATTTTCCCGCCACCAGCGAGGCGGCGGCTTATGGCCTCAAAAGTATGCCTTTTAGCATCACCCTTGACGCCTTCTCCCCTTGCGAACTTCGACGGGCAGCCTACCGCCGCCGCAGCCGTTCCAGCACGTCGGACGATGCGAAACCATCGGCAGGCGCCCCAACGGAAGCCTGGAAGCCGCGCAGCGCCTCCCGCGTCCCGCTGCCGATCTGACCGTCGGGAGTTCCGCGATAGAAACCCTGCCGCGCCAGAAGCTGCTGCAACTCCAGCCGCTCGGTACGGGACAGCACCCGCTCCTGCCGCGGCCACGGCTGCACGAAGGGGCTCCCGCCGCGCAACCGATCGGCAAAGTGGCCGATCGCTAGCGCATAGGCTTCCGCGGGGTTGTACTTCATGAAGACCCGGAAATTCTGCAACATCAGGAAACCCGGTCCGCCGGCGCCAGCGGGCGCGAGCAGATAGGCGCGGTCAGAGGAATACGGAAAGCCCTTGTTGCCGGCGCGCCGAATGCCGAGCTGCTCCCATTGCGCGAGCGTCATCGCCTTGGCGCGGTCCGCCAGCATGTAGTTGAAGTCATTGGGCACGACCACCTCGTACCCCCAGGCCCTGCCGGTCTGCCAACCGTCCTTCTTCAGGTTGTTGGCGGTGGATGCGATTAGGTCGGCGGGGTTGTCGACCACGTCGCGACGGCCGTCGCCGTCACCATCAACCGCGTAACGCTTGAACGCCGTCGGCATGAACTGCGTCGGGCCGAACGCACCCGCCCATGAGCCGCGCATCTGCTCGGGCCGCAGATCGCCCCGATTGAGGATCTCAAGCGCGGCCAGAAACTCGTCCCGGAAATATTTCTGGCGGCGGCCGACACATGCCAGCGTCGCCGTCGATTGCAGCACGCTGCGGTCGCCCATCTGCGTCGAATAGTTTGATTCGATGCCCCAGATCGCCGCGATCGCGTAACGATCGACGCCATAGGCCTTCTCGACGGCGTCGAACTGCGGCTTGTAGGTGGCGAGAATTTCGCGGCCGCGCGCAAGACGCGCATCCTTGACCAGAATATCGAGATAATCCCAGATCGCCTTGGTGAACTCCGGCTGCGAATCCATCAGGTCCATGATACGGAGATCGGGCGACAGCCCCGCCGTGAAGCGCTCGAAGTTCTCGCGGGTGATGTGCCGCCGCGCCGCATCGGGCCACATGGCCGCGACGCAGTTCGAGAAATTCGCCGCCGCCTGACGAATCGCTGCGGAGGTCATCAGCGGATGACCGGAGGCGCCGTCCTCGCCGCTCCAGGCCGTGGCGGCCGAACTCGCCGGCCGTTTCGGCGGAGAGGGCGTCTGCTCCGATCCGCCGCGCGGCGCGAGCGAAGCACTTTGCCCGTCATTCGCGATGGAGCCAGTGAAGAGGTTGTCCAGAAAACCCTGGATGCCGTTGCCGTTCGATGCCTGCGCGCGCGCCTCGCCCGGCGGCGCAAGCAACGCAAGCGCTACGACGACCGCCATTCCTGTTCCGCGCATCCATTCCTGCATCACTGTCGCAACCATTCCTGACCGTGTATGATGAGTATTGCGATCTCAGGAGGCCCTGTCACGGTTTCCATCGGCTTAACGGCGGGTCTTTTTCCTGCCTGAGGACAATCAGCCGCGGGCCTTCATGATCGGTCCATATATCGACGGAACTTCGGCATCCGCAGGGCAAGAGCCTGACCGGGAACACCCTGGCCGGAACAACGGCCGGCTTACATTCACCGTATCCGGCTCTTACGATTGCTTCACCAGAGCCATCCCGTCGCGATCACATATCCGCCTTTGTTCCCGGCTGTAAAACCGGCCGGAGCACTTTCGCGCTTCTGGTTGAATCAGAAGCGAAGCTCTAGATTGTTGTTTTGACGCGTTTTCTTCACGCGAACCGGTATCCACTTCGCTCGAAAACGCTATAACACTATATCAACTGATCCCGTTTCATCCCGCCCGCACAACAACCCACAGAATCGATATGAAAATCCGCAAAGCCGTCTTTCCGGTCGCGGGGCTCGGCACCCGCGTTCTCCCTGCCACCAAGGCGATGCCGAAGGAGATGCTCACGATCGTCGACCGGCCATTGATCCAGTATGTGTTCGACGAGGCCAGGGAAGCGGGCATAGAGCACTTCGTTTTCGTGACCGGCCGCAACAAGAGTGCAATCGAGGATCACTTCGACCGCCAGTTCGAACTCGACGAAACACTGAAGACGCGCGGCAAGCAGACAGAGATAAACCTGCTGACGCAATTCCAGCCCGAGGCCGGCGCGGTGAGTTTTACCCGGCAACAGGCCCCGCTCGGGCTTGGCCACGCGGTATGGTGCGCCCGCGACATCGTAGGCCACGAGCCATTCGCGGTGGTGTTGCCGGACGAACTGGTGCTGAACACGCCGGGCTGCCTCAAGCAGATGATACAGGCCGCTGAAAATCTGGGGCCGAAGTCCAACATTGTCGCGGTGGAAGCGGTGCCCGACGACATGACCCACAACTACGGCATCTGCGGTGTGGGCAAGCGCAGCGGCAGCACCTTCGAGATCGACGGCATGGTGGAGAAGCCGCCGAAGGGCACCGCGCCCTCTAATCTTTCAATTACCGGACGCTATATTCTCCAGCCCGAGATATTCGAGATTCTCGCAAACCAGGAACGCGGCGCCGGCGGCGAAATCCAGCTCACCGACGCCATGATCGGCCTGTCGAAATCGCAAGCCTTCCACGGTCTCGAATTCGCCGGCGAGCGTCACGATTGCGGCTCGCGCGCGGGTTTCCTGCGCGCCAATATCGCGTTCGGGATGGCGCGTCCCGATCTACGCGAAGGCTTGCGCGCGGAGATGAAGAAGTATCTCGGGATGTGACGCGGTGCCGAACTTTGATGCGTTGCGCGATTACCTGAAGCAACGGACGCAGACCGAATTCGTGCTGAGCTTCGCGGAGATCGAGCAGATCATCGACGACGACCTCCCGCGCGCGGCGCAGCGCGCGTCGTGGTGGGATACGGCGCGCGCGCCTGAACAACGAATGCCGCAACGCGAAGCCTGCATAGCGGCGGGTTATGTCGCGACACGCCTTGTCGATGGCGTCCGGTTCCGTCGCGCGGACGCAAAACGGCCGCGCTTCAGATAGCTGGAATCAGTAGCGGGCTCTGACGCACGTCCCGAACAGCCCTATATTTGACACGATGATCTTCGGAAAATCCGGCACCTGAAGAAAGCTGCCGCATCCGACCATATCGAGAAGCCGACGCTGGCCGGCGGCGGTGCGGCTGAGGTCCGGGCCGCGAACTGCACAGAGGAAGATCAAATGCGCGACAGCAAGGCGATCCCGGCCAAAGTTACCAAGAGCGACAGCGAATGGCGCAAGGAACTGACGCCGATGCAATATGCGGTCCTGCGCGAAAAAGCCACCGAGCCGCCATTCTCCGGCGAGTACGAACATGAACGCCGCCGCGGCATCTATGTCTGCGCCGGCTGCGGACAGACGCTGTTCGAATCCGACGCCAAATTCGATTCAGGATGCGGCTGGCCGAGTTTCACCGTGCCCGTGGTCGAAAGCCACATCGATGAGGAGCAGGACACCAGCCGCGGCATGATCCGCACCGAGGTGCTATGCTCAAGGTGCAACGGCCACCTCGGCCATGTCTTCAATGACGGTCCCGAGCCCACAGGTCTGCGTTACTGCATCAATTCGGCCGCCCTTAAGCTCGCGCCCAAGTAACGAGGTCGAGATCCGAAAGCGGCGCGTGGGTTCAATCAAGAGAACGTCCCGCTGAAATTTCCGGTCCGGTCGCCGGATTCATGATTCCGGCCCTGGATGGTCGCAATTTCCGCATTCGACCCTATATAATCAGCGCATCACGGACATGCTGTGTGTCGGAGAGCCCCAGCGGGCCCTTGCATCGGCATTGCTCGTTCTCGAAAAGCGTAATTGTAGGGGTTCCCGCCATGTCGTTCAGCTTCCAGAAATCCGCCGAACTATTTCCTGCCGCGGTCCGCAGGAAGAAGCGTGCCGGGTTTGCCTACCGCCGTTTCGATACCGCAGCCGACGCCGTACGCTTCGCCATCGAGGAGCTGCCGGCCGACTCGTTGAACGGCGCTTATCTTCAGGTGGATGAAGCCCGCTTCGATCAGAACGGCATCCGCTCTCTCTACGAGAGCCGCGACTTTCCGCTGCCCCGCCGCAAACTCGACACGGCATCCGCGGAAACGAGAGTCCCGAAGGATGCCGCGTGAGAATTCCGCGCGTCTGATTCACCCGGTTCGCGCGGAACTGGATCGGCTACCCGCGATCGTCTGATCAAGCGTGTTCTTATCCGGCCCGACTCGCGCTCTGACGCGGCTGCCGGTCGAGCCAGCGTTTGAACATCCGCACGTTACGCATGTTGGCGCGGAACATCACGTCGAAGGCATCGCCGGCCACAGGCACTAATCCGACCACCCCGTCGACCGCGACGTTGCTCAGCATCCGCGCGGTAATGTGCCAGGGCGCGCCAAGCGCCCGCGCTTCGCGCACCAGCCACAGCGAGAACGCCGTGGTGATGAGGTCGCCGATCACCGGCACCAGCCCGATCAGGCCGTCGATGCCATAACGGACTTTCGTTCCTGGCACGACGAAGGCAACATCAAGCAGCTTCGCGATCGCATCCAACCGCGCGAGCCGCTGCTCGCGGGTGAGCGGCTGGAACGCAGCGGCGAACTCAAAGCCGGAAGCGCCGTGCTGAAACGCCCCGAACGGGCCGGCCTGGAATCCATCGGCACCCGGCGGGTCGCCATGAATCTCACGACCGTCCTGATCGATGACCTTTGCACGCGCGGATCCCCGGGCTCGGAAGTTATCACGCGAGAACAAGTCGTCGTTCGGCATCGATTTCATCGCTCTCACATGGTCTCCCCCGGCAACCTTCGCAAGATTCAGTCACGCGGCCACGCGATCGTGATGATCTCCTGCTTCGATGCGTCGCCGTCGCGCAGAACAACCTCATCGCGACAAAACAGCCGTTCGCATCGGCAGAACGCAGCGGGATGCGAAACATATCGTCCCGACATCTTCCTCCCTCCCAAAGTCTCAACTCCGCCCCATTGCGTCGCCATCTTCCCGGCCCAAGCGTTTTGCATGATCGCGTCGGAAAATTCGCCTTGTCTTCTTTCCGGATCATGACAACAGGGGGAACGTTGCATGAGTCAGGCTCCGTCGCAGAAGTTTGGCGCCGAGTATGTCGCGCATTTGCGCGAGTTGCTCGAAACCGCAGCCGAGGAGATCGGGCCCGAACATCGCGCGGCGGCGACCAAAGCGAAGATCACCAGGACTCGCATCCGCAATAAGGATGGCCTCCCCGAGGCACGACATTTCACAGGCGCGGCGTCGAACGCAGGTGAGGACCGCACCGCATAAAGGTGCTCTTCGATGTTTACCGCGCAGGCGCGACTGAAGATATGTCGCTCGATATGTGCTGAATTCCGCCGGAGGGAGCACGCGTTGATATGGCGAGGCCAGCCTGACGGAGACTGACGCCAACAAAAGCGTCATATGAAGGAGGACCGAAGGACGACGCCGATACTCGTCCCGCGAAGCGCTACTCGCCCCACTCCGTGAATGCTTCGTTGAAGGCGCGCTCTCCGGGCGCCCCCTTCTCGATAGCAATGATCGCGCGACGTTGATTCGTATAGACCAGCGGGATGTCCAGCCATGAGCGCTCTTTCAAGAGCTGGAGATTGCGCGCGCGATCGGACTCGACGTTCGACAGCCCGACCAGGAAGAAGCCATCGGTGACCTTGACGGCGAGTCCCGCCAGCGGGGTGCCGCGGGCCTGTTCGTTGGACTTCATCAGGACGCCGGGGACGTTGGAGACTCCACCGCCGTCGAAATCCGGCGGCAATACGAAGGTCAGTTCCGCAGTGTGACTGGCAGGCAGCGAGGTGTCGGTGTTGCGGCGGAACGACATCGTCATCTTGAACTTGCGCTCGGGGATGTCGATCTCGGCGCGCACGGCAATCTCCGGCTTGCTGCCAGCGGCCCCTTTTACTTCTTCGGTGCGCCACACCACCGAGCCGACATACTGCTTGCCCTTGGGGTCCGAGGGGTCTTCGTCATACAGCACGACGCGCTGCGCCACCGGCGCGATCGTTTCGGACATCGAAGGCTGACCGACCCGATCAGTGATCTTCGGCTTCAGTCCCGGCGCTGCCGGCTTCGCAATCTCACTGGTCTGGTCCGGGGAATCGAACAGCCCGCGCACAGCCGAGACCACATTCGAACCCCAGATGATTCCCGCTCCGGCGAGGATGAGCAGGAGACCGGCCACGATCGCGGCCTTGAGCGGAAAGCCGCCGGCGAGCACGCGCTCCGGTCTTTCGCGACCGGGGTGCGGCCACGATCGCGGCAGAGGCGCCGGTGGCGGGTCGTCCGCGGCGCCGCCGGAAAACGATTCATCAGAAGGATATGCTCCCTCAAACGCGCCGCGATCCTCAAGGCTCGGTTCAAGCCGATCGAATTCGGGTGACGGCGATCGCACATTGGCATAGGTGCGGCGGGCCGAGCGATTGGCCTGCGCGGCGGCGCGGCCGAGATCATCGGCGTCCGCCGTAACGTCTCGAAAACCCGGGACCGGAGGCCGCGGCGGCGGGCGATCGGGTTCGGGACTACGGCGCGGCTGCCCCTGATTCGGATGATTATGATTTTGACCCTGGCCCACCCGCTCGCGGGCAGGCGGCGGCGGTTCATCCGGTAACGGAATCGGCGGTCCAGGCGGCCGCCAGGACGGCGTCGGACTGACGGATGGAGGCGGGGATGGGGCCGACGTCGGGGTCGGGTCAGCGCGCAGATTGCGCGGTTGGGGCGTCGCGTTGGCGCGCGAGCGGACCGGCGGCTGTGCAGCCGCGTCCGGCGACTTCATCGCAGCACGCGTCGCGGCACGGAACGCATCGCCGGAGCGCGAACCGCTGCTACGCGAGGCCTCGCGGGCGCGCTGGGCGGCCTCGGACTCGACCTTGCGCACGGCCTCTTCCAGCGCCAGCCGCTCGCGGGTGATCTCGGATTCGGTCAACGGCGGCTCGACGCCACGGAGCTGAGCGATCAGCGCCGTCCGTGCCCGCTCATAGAGCGCACGCCGCTGCTCGCCGGGCGCGTTGACGTCCAGTCCGGCGATGGCGCGTGCGATCAGCGGGTAATAATCAGCCATGTCTCCTCAATGCACGAACATTAACCTTGAACGCATTCCCGTAACACCCCGTTAAGCCTCGAATGGATTTTGGACCAGAATAGTATCTTCACGCTCCGGGCTGGTGGACAGCAGGGCGACCGGACATCCCACCAGCTCCTCGATCCGACGAACGTATTTGATAGCCTGAGCCGGCAGGTCCGCCCACGAGCGCGCGTTGGCCGTCGGCTCCTTCCAGCCCTCGACCGTTTCATAGACCGGCTCGATGCGCGCCTGCGCCCCCTCTCCCGCCGGCAGATGATCGATCTCCTTGCCGTCGAGACGGTAGCCGGTGCAAACCTGGATCGTGTCAAAACCGTCGAGAATATCGAGCTTGGTCAACGCCAGGCCATGGATGCCGCTGGTCCGCACGGTCTGCCGGACCAGCATGGCGTCGAACCAGCCGCAACGCCGTTTGCGGCCGGTGTTGACGCCGAATTCCTTGCCGCGCTGACCGATCAGTTCGCCGATCTCGTCGTTGAGTTCGGTCGGAAACGGCCCCTGACCGACACGCGTGGTGTAGGCCTTGCAGATACCGAGAACGTAGCCGAGCGCGCTCGGCCCCATGCCGGTGCCGGTGGCGGCCTGGGCTGCAACGGTGTTGGAGGAGGTGACGTAAGGGTAGGTGCCGTGATCGACGTCGAGCAAAGCGCCTTGCGCGCCTTCAAACAGGATGCGCTTGCCTTCGCGGCGCTTGTGATCCAGCAAATTCCACACGCTGTCAGCATAGGGCAGCACCCGCGGCGCAATTGCGGCGAGATCCTTCAGCAGCGCGCCGCTATCCACTTCCGCGATGCCGTGGCCGCGGCGCAGCGCATTGTGATGGGCGAGCAGCCGATCGATCTTGTGCGGCAGGGTCTGCGGGTCGGCGAGGTCCATCAGGCGGATGGCGCGGCGGCCGACCTTGTCCTCGTAGGCCGGACCGATGCCGCGCTGGGTGGTGCCGATCGCCGTCGCCGCGCTTGCGTTCTCGCGCAGGCTGTCCAGTTCGCGATGAAGCGGCAGGATCAGCGTCACGTTCTCGGCAACGCGCAGGTTGTCAGGGCCGACCTTGACGCCCTGCTCTTTCAGCTTCTCGACCTCGTTGACGAAGGCTTGCGGATCGAACACGACGCCGTTGCCGATGATCGACAGCTTCGACGAGCGGACGACCCCCGAGGGCAGCAACGCCAGCTTGTAGGTATTGCCATCGATCACGAGCGTATGACCGGCATTATGGCCGCCCTGAAAGCGAACGACGATATCCGCCTGCTCCGACAGCCAGTCGACGATCTTGCCCTTTCCTTCGTCGCCCCATTGGGCGCCGACGACGACAACATTGGTCATTTCCGCGGAAGTTCCTTGCAAAAGTGGAGCGCGTCCATACCACGCCTTCGGTCACGAACCTCGAACCCGCAGGACGCCGGCAACTCGTGATTACCATACTCGTGATTGTCGTAATGGTGCGGGTTCGGAAGGTTCGCCTTGCAGGCACGCAGCAAAAATGAAGCGATCTTCCGGACCACCCCGCCAAGCGTCTCATCGGATAAAGGATGCGTGCGGTTGACGCAAGCCGGATCGGCCGCGAACGCCCCTTCCAAGCCGTTGATACATCCTGATAATCCACACCCGGCGCTGGCCGCTCCAGGTGCGGTCCCGCACCCGCCACAGTTTTCAGGCATGCTCGGTCATCCATGTTCAAGACCTGCCGCCTCAAGACCGGCCACGCGAACGGGGAGGAAAGATGCGCCGTCTGATGATACGCAAGGTATGCGCCGGAGCGGCGCTGCTGGCGATGCTGGCTCCCGCCGCCGCTTACGCGCGCGAGGCGGCACCATCGAACCCTGCGGAAACCGCCACCGCCGGCCCGCGAAACGACGGGGACCAGCCCGCCGCGACCCCCGACCATCACCGGCTGCCGCCGGATTCCACCACTAGGCACAAGCTCGTCCTGCCGGACCGCACGCTGGCCTTCACCGCGACGGCGGGCGCGATTCGCATCTTTGACGACAAAGGCGAACCGCAAGCGGACATCGCCGCCACAGCCTATCAGCTCGACGGAGCCGATCCCCGCAGCCGCCCCGTGACCTTCGTTTTCAACGGCGGTCCGGGCGCCTCTTCGGCCTGGCTGCAACTCGGCAGCAACGGCCCCTGGCGCATCGCGATGGACCGCGCGATCGCCAGCCCTTCCGTTCCCATGCCGCTGGAGCCGAACGCGGAAACCTGGCTCGACTTCACCGATCTCGTTTTCATCGATCCGCTCGGCACCGGCTACAGCCGCATGGTGGCGCGCGGCGATGACGCCCAGAAGCACTTCTTCACCGTCGATGGCGATGTGGCGGCGATAGCGCTGGTGATCCGCCGCTGGCTGGAGAAAGCCGACCGGATGCAGTCGCCGAAATTCATCGCCGGCGAAAGCTATGGCGGCATTCGCGGACCGAAGATCGCGCGCAATTTGCAGACCCGGCAGGGCGTCGCCGTCAAGGGGCTGATTCTGATCTCGCCGGCGCTTGATTTCAGCGATGTGCTGGGCACGGGGTTGACCCGGTTCGTGGCGAGCCTGCCGAGCATGGCGGCTACCGCACGCGGGAGGGAGAAAATCGGAACGCTGACCCGAGCCGACATGGCCGATGCCGAAGCCTACGCACGCGGCGAATTCCTGACCGATCTCATCAAGGGCCAGGCCGATGCGGAGGCAACCCGACGGCTTGCCGACCGCTTCGCCGCGCTGACGGGAATCGATCAGGCGGAGAGCCGCCGCCTCGCCGGACGATTCGACGTCAGCGAATTCCGCCGCGCCTTCGACCGCGATGGCGGCAAGGTCACGGGACGCTATGATGCCTCGGTGCTGGGGTTCGATCCCTACCCGGATTCAAGCGCCAGCGATTTCAACGACCCCTCGGAGGGACCGCTGCTGACCTCGCTGACATCGGCGGCGTTCGAGCTCCATGCGCGCAAGCTGAACTGGCGGCCGACGGGCTCCTATGAACTGCTCAGCCGTACCGTCAATCGCAAATGGGATTTCGGCAAGAACCGGTCATCCGTCGAGTCGATGTCTGATATCCGCGAACTGCTCGCCGCGGACCCGCAATTCAGGCTGCTCGTCGCGCATGGATTATTCGATCTCGCGACACCTTATTTCGCCTCCCAGGTCCGCCTCGATCAATTGCCGACCTTCGGCTCGCGCGATCGCATCAAGCTTGTGGTCTATCCCGGCGGCCACATGTTCTATTCGCACGACCTCTCGCGCCAGTCCCTGCGCGACGAGGCGCGCGCGCTGATGAAATGATGCAACAGCAAACCGAGTCCCGCTTCTGATGACGTCAGAAGCGGGAAGGATGTGACCGCCGATCCATCATGATCGGGTTTCGGCCGGTCAGAACGTCAGCGCCTTGGCCTGCCTGACCTGCGGCAACGCCTGCACCTTGGCGAGAACGTTCTCCGGCACGCTGCCGTCGACCTCGACCAGCGCGATGGCGTCGCCACCCTGACTGTGACGGCCGAGGTTGAAGGTCGCGATGTTGACGCCCGCATCGCCCAGCAGCGAGGCGAACTTGCCGATGAAGCCCGGCCTGTCCTCGTTGGTGACGTAGATCATCGACCTGCCGAACTCGGCATCGACGCGGATGCCCTTGATGTCGACGAGGCGCGGATGGCCATCGGCGTATACCGTTCCCGACACCGAACGTTCCTGCCGTTCCGTAAAGACGGTGACGGTGATCAGGCTTTCGTAGTCGCTCTGCGCGGCGCGCACGACCTCGTCCACCACCATGCCGCGCTCCTTGGCGACGACCGGCGCCGACACCACATTGACATCGCCCAGCATCGGCCGCAGCAGGCCCGACAGCGCCGCAGACGTGAGCGCCTTGATTTTCATTTCGGCGACCTGTCCCTCATAGGTGATGGTTACCTTGGATATTCCGGTCTCGGTAAGCTGACCCGCGAAGGAGCCGAGCTTTTCCGCAAGCTCGACGAAAGGCTTCAGTTTCGGAGCTTCTTCCGCCGTGATCGATGGGAAGTTGAGAGCGTTGGTGATCGCGCCGGTGAGCAGATAGTCCGACATCTGTTCGGCAACCTGCAGCGCGACATTCTCCTGCGCTTCCGTGGTGGAAGCGCCGAGATGCGGCGTGCAGATCACGTTGGGGTGGCCGAACAGCACGTTCCCGGTCGCCGGCTCCTCGACGAATACGTCGAACGCCGCGCCCGCCACCTGCTTGGTGTTGAGCGCGTCGGCGAGCGCCTGTTCATCGACCAGACCGCCCCGCGCGCAATTGATGATGCGCACGCCTTTCTTCATCCTGGCGATGGCAGCGGCGTCGATGATGTTGCGGGTCTTGTCGGTGAGCGGCGTGTGCAGCGTGATGAAATCGGCGCGCTTGAACAGGTCATCGAGCTCGACCTTTTCCACACCGATATCCCTGGCCCGCTCCGGCGACAGGAAGGGATCGAACGCGACCACCTTCATCTTCAGACCGAGCGCGCGGTCCGCGACGATCGATCCGATGTTGCCGCAACCGATCACGCCGAGCGTCTTGCCCGTGATCTCGACGCCCATGAAGCGATTCTTCTCCCACTTGCCGGCCTGGGTCGAGGCATCGGCGGCCGGGATCTCGCGCGCCAGCGCCAGCATCAGGGTAATCGCGTGTTCAGCGGTCGTGATCGAATTCCCGAAAGGCGTGTTCATCACGATGACGCCCTTGGCGGTCGCCGCCGGAATCTCGACGTTGTCGACCCCGATGCCGGCCCGGCCGATCACCTTCAGCTTGCTGGCGTTGGCGAGAATCTTCGCGGTCGCCTTGGTGGCCGAGCGGATGGCCAGGCCATCGTAGTCGCCGATGATCTCGGCGAGTTTGTCCTTGTCCTTGCCGAGCGCGGGCTGGAAATCGACCTCGATGCCGCGATCCTTGAAAATCTGCACGGCGGCGGGGCTGAGAGCGTCAGAAATGAGAACTTTCGGTTTTGTCATGGGATGTGATCCGTTGATGCCGATGTAGGCGTCATCCGCGGGCTCGACCTGCGGATCCATCTTTGAGGATGGATGGCCGGGCAAAGCCCGGCCGTGACGACGGTGAGTGAAACGAGATGGAGCCTGATGAGACCCGAAACGGTGCGACTTGAAGTCGTGAAGCCTGAAGCAGAACAGGAAAGGATCCCCTCACCCGCCCTCGCTTCGTTCGATCACCTCTCTCGCTATAAGACGAGAAAGAAGCATTCAGCTTCGGAACTAAGCCGCTTTCGCAAGCGAGGCCTTGGTCTCGGCGAAGGCCCAGTCGATCCATTGCGTCAGCAGCGCGACATTGCTCGCTTCCACCGTGGCGCCGCACCAGATCCGCAGGCCCGGCGGCGCATCACGGTAGTACCCGAAATCATAACCGGCGCCTTCTTTCTCAATTGCGGCGACGAGCTTCTTGGCGAAATCAGCTTGCGCATCCGCAGGCAAGGAGGCGATCGTGGGGTCAATGACCTTCAGGCAGACTGACGTGTTGGACCGGATCGCCGGATCGGCCGCGAGGAAATCGATCCACGGCGTCTTCGCAACCCAGTCGCTCAACACCCTGGTGTTGGCATCGGCGCGCGCGATCATGCCCTTCAGACCGCCAACCGACTTGGCCCAGTTCAGCGCATCGAGATAGTCCTCGACGCACAGCATCGACGGCGTATTGATGGTCTCGCCAGCGAAGATGCCGTCGATCAGCTTGCCACCCTTGGTCATGCGGAAAATCTTCGGCATCGGCCACGGCGGCGTGTAGCTCTCAAGCCGGGCCACGGCGCGCGGGCTCAGGATCAACATGCCATGCGCCGCCTCGCCGCCCAGCGCCTTCTGCCAGGAGAAGGTCACGACATCGAGCTTGGCCCAATCGAGCGGCTGCGCGAAAGCGGCTGACGTCGCGTCGCAAATCGTGAGACCCTCACGCGTGGCGCTGATCCAGTCGGCATTCGGCACGCGCACGCCGGACGTGGTTCCGTTCCAGGTGAAGACGATATCGGAGGCGGGGTCGGCCTTGGCGAGATCGGGAATCTCGCCATAACCCGCGGTGAGCTTGGTGACGTCCTTCAGCTTCAACTGCTTGATGACATCGGTGATCCAGCCCTCGCCGAAAGACTCCCAGGCGATCGCCGTCACCGGGCGCGCACCGAGCAGCGACCATAAGGCCATCTCGACCGCGCCGGTGTCGGATGCCGGCACGATGCCGATTTTGTAATCGGCCGGAATCTCCAGAACCTCACGCGTCAGATCGATCGCGAGTTTCAGGCGCGCCTTGCCGATCTTCGCACGATGCGAACGGCCGAGAACCGCGTCCTTGAGATTTTGGGGGGTCCAGCCGGGGCGCTTGGCGCAAGGGCCGGAAGAAAAATGCGGCACATCGGGCCGCGAAGCGGGCTTCGCAACGGTCATGATCTATCCTTCCAGATAGCAAGCCTCCCGTTGGGGGGAGGTGTCCCGCCGCCGTGGATATGGGAATCAGGCGATTTCGTCAAGAATATTCCCGGCAGCAACGCCTGACCACCGCGCCAAGACCTGCTACGCTAATAGCCGCCTTCGCACCGTCAGGCACGCCGGGATCAGAACCTGTAGCCCGCGCCAGCGCGCACGGTGTTGACGATGGTATCCACCGGCGCCGTGAACCGCAGGAATTCCCACTCGGCACGCAGGAACAGACCATCGACAATCATCATATCGATGCCAAGGCCGGCTGCGTAGCCGTAGATGAAATGCGCGTTGGCGTTATCGGACAAGGAGCCAGCTCCTGCCAGATTGGGAAGCGGTGGAATCTGCGTACCGACATACTGATAGCGCGAACTGTAACTTACGTTACGCTGGATATCGGCCCGCCCCATCGCGACGCCGCCAAAGGCGTACGGCAGGAAGCAGCCGAACGAATACCCCGCACGGACCCGGAGCGAACCAAAATCCGTGATCTGCATAGAGGCGTTCGATTGTACGAACGCCGACGTCAGATAATCGGTCGGGTAATTGAACGATCGGCCCTGGCTTCCGCCCGATGCACCGAAGAACTTGCCATGAGTGTAGTTGAGTTCGACGCCGTAGACGACATCCTCCGACTGCAGGTTGTAGCCGAGGAACCCACCAAACCCCTCGTTCTGGGTCGATGTCTTTTGGCCCAATGGCCAGGTCGAAAGATGATACTGACTTTCGATATCGACGTTGTTCAGCAATCGCTCCAGTAACTCTTTTCCGGAATTCTTGAAATCCATGTCGGCCGAGCCATAGCTCGCCTGTCCGCCGATATAAAAGCCCTGCCACACCGTCCGCACCGTGCTGAGGCTCGGCGGCTGCGATCCGCGCAAGAATGGAAGGTCATCGGGCATATCAGCTGCGTACGCGCCCTGCGCTGCTCCGCAAATGACCGCCGCCAGCAGAAGTCTACGCATCGTGAACGCTCCATCGACCACAACTTGAATGATCGCGATCATCGCCTGTTAACCTTAACCAATGGTTGTTGCGTGGGGTGATGCGTTTACATTGCCGACAAAATATTGGCGTGCGCGGCCTCTTGCGGCAGTCGGAAACGAGCGCATGAAAACAAAACGGCGCGGGAAATCCCGCGCCGTTAAGAATCGTCAAGATGAGGATAAGGCTCAGCCCTTGGTCACAAGCGGCGGCGGCGCATAGGCCGGCATGCTGTTGAAGTACCAGCGTACACCGAGTCTCAAGTCATGCGAGGTGATATCGTTGAACTGCATCGGAACGCCACGAGTGAACCCGGTATAGGTCGAAACCGGACCGGTCGTGCCCCTGCCGAGATTGACGTAGCTGTAGCCCAGTTCGAGTGCCAGGCCCGGAGTGACCTGGTAGGCGAGACCGGCATGCGCGGCCCAGGCGAAATTCCATGTCGAGGCCGCCGGCGCGACTGCGACGCTCGGAAACGCGCCAAAGCCGAATCCGTTGTGGTTGACCAGGCCTGTGTCAGTGTAATTCGCGATGTTCACCCGCGCCGCGCCGACACCGGCGCCGATGAACGGAGTGATGCCCCACCAGGTGCCCAGATCGACATAGGCATTCGCCAGCACCAGCCATTCCGACTTGGTGGCGCCGTAGTTGTTGACGCCCGTTCCGACGATGCCGCCGCCGGCCGGATAAGTCAGGACATCGGTGCCCTTGAAGTTCGCGTTGCCGCGATACTGTCCGGTGATATCGCCACGGAACCAGTTGTTGAACTGATAGCCGACGCCGACGCCGTAGATGCCGGCGGTGTCAAAAGCTGTCGTCTGTTGCTGCGACAGGAGTTGCGCGTTGCGGCCGTCCGCCATCGCAATGTCGCGCACACGCTGGTTGCTGAATCCGATATCGCCTCGCAGATACCAGCCGCCGAAATCGACGATCGGCGGGACGAAGTATGGCGGAGGCGGAGGCGCGATGGGCAGGTCGGCGGCGAACGCGGCCGATGTGAACAGTGATGCCGCTCCGGCGGCGACGAGCAATTTTACACTACGCATCGGTTTCGTCCCTTTGTGCCGTGAGGCAACGCTGCCCCAATCCGATTTAGGAGGGACGATGACACCGAATACTTAAGAGCTGCTTAACCCTAATTTTTAAGGTTGATTTTCGGTGAGTTTCTTTCGGCGCGGTGAGCGGGTGGCTGCCAACGCAAGTTCATCATGCGGCGGCGTTTACACGTGCCGGGTTTTCGGCATTTTCGGCAGGAACATCGCCAGCAGCCCGATCGCCGGCAGGAACGCACAGACCCGATAGACAAACTCGATGCCCCTCGCATCCGCGACCTCGCCCAGCAGCGCGGCACCAAGTCCCGCCGCGCCGAACGCGAACCCGAAAAACATGCCTGAGATCATGCCGAGCCGGTGCGGCATCAATTCCTGCGCGAAGACGATGATCGCGGGCATCGCGGACGAAAGGATGACGCCGATAATAACGGTCAGCGCGACCGTGCCGGCGAGATTCGCAAACGGCAGCAGCAGCGTGAACGGCAACACACCGAGAATCGACAGCCAGATCACATAGCGGCGTCCAAAGCGATCGCCGATCGGACCACCGAAATACACGCCAATGGCGACGGCGCCGAGAAACACGAACAGCAAAAGCTGTGATGTCTGCGTCGAGACATGAAACTTCTCGATCAGATAGAAAGTGTAATAGCTCGTCAGGCTCGACATGTAGATGAACTTCGAGAACACCAGCACGATCAGGACCGCGAGTGCGACCGCGGTTCGTGCGCGCGTCGGCGCCTCCGGCGACCGGATATGCGCCGTACTCTTGCGAGGCACAATCCTCGGCTTGTACCAGCGGCCGATCTGAACCAGCAGCACGATCGCGACAAAGGCGATCGACGAAAACCACGCGATGCTCGGCTGCCCGAACGGCACGATGATGAGAGCCGCCAGGAGCGGCCCCATCGCCGCGCCGAAATTTCCTCCGACCTGAAAAACCGATTGCGCGAAGCCATAACGGCCGCCGGACGCCATCCGCGCGATGCGCGCGGACTCCGGGTGAAACACCGCGGAGCCAAGGCCGATCAGCGCGGCGGCAACAAGAATCATGGCGTAGGTATGAGCACCGCTCAGCAGCAACAATCCCACGAACGTAGACCCCATGCCGACCGCGAGCGAGAATGGCTGAGGCTTGCTGTCCGTAATGTAGCCGACCACGGGTTGCAGCAGCGAAGCCGTCACCTGAAACGCCAGCGTGATCATTCCGATCTGCGCGAAGTCGAGCGCGTAATTCTCCTTCAGGATTGGATAGACCGATGGGATCAGCGACTGCATGGTGTCGTTGAGAAAATGCGAGAAGCTGATCCCGCCCAGCACGATATAGGCGGGACCCGTGGCCGCCTTTTCCGCGATCCCGGGAATCACGACCGGTGCGACCAGCGTTTCCTCGGAGATGACAGGCTTGTCCACGGGCGGTTTTCCGGTTGTTGCAACCCCCGCCTGTTATAGCGTTTTCAAGCGAGGTGGAAACCGGTTCGCGTGAAGGAACACGCCAGATCCAATCAGCGAGCCCCGGATCATGGAGCCCGTTTCTGATTCCGTCAGCAGTGGAAAATCATCACGATGAGATACCGGCCCTGCAAACCCACGACCGGTTACATTAGCAGGGACGTATACGCATCCGGAATGTCCGCCAGAGCTTGACGGTCGAGGTTCCGGTTCCCCGGCTTTCACGCCACCGCCGGATTGCCCAGCGCAGAAACGATCGTGTCCACAACCTCCTCGACCAGGATACGGTCATCGCCCTCGCCCATGACGCGAATGACGGGCTCGGTCCCCGAAGAGCGGACCAACAGCCGCCCATGGCCATTGAGGCGCTTCTCGCCCGCCGTAATGGCGGACTTCACCTCCGCGCGATCCAGCGGCTTGCCGTTGCGGTAACGGAAGTTCTTCAATATCTGCGGCAGCGGCTCGAACTTATGGCAGACTTGCGAGACCGGACGTCCCAGCTTCTGCACCACGGCAAGAACCTGAAGCGCGGACACGAATCCGTCTCCAGTGGTCGCATAGTCGGACAGGATGATGTGTCCTGATTGCTCACCGCCGAGATTGTAGCCCTGCTTCAGCATCTGCTCGAGCACGTAGCGGTCGCCGACAGGTGTCCGCACCAGCGACAGTTCGCGATCCTTCAGGAACCGCTCAAGACCGAGATTCGACATCACGGTCGCGACAATCCCGGGACTGGTCAACCGGCCGTCTTCCTTCCAGCTCTCGGCGATCACGGCGAGAAGCTGATCGCCATCGACGACATGGCCCCGTTCGTCGACGATGATGACGCGGTCGGCGTCACCGTCGAGCGCGATGCCGATATCGCCGCGCATTTCACGGACCTTGCGGCACAGCGCTTCCGGCGCGGTGGAGCCGCATTCCTTATTGATATTGAGACCATCGGGTTCGACGCCGATCGGAACCACATCCGCGCCCAGTTCCCATAACGCCTCCGGCACCACTTTGTATGCCGCACCGTGGGCGCAATCGACCACGACCCGCAACCCCTCGAGGCTCAGTTCGCGTGGCAGCGTGCGCTTGGCGAATTCGATATAGCGATCGTGCACGCCGTCGATGCGGCGGGCACGGCCCAGATTCCTGCTCTGCGCGAGCTTCTTGTCGAGGTTTTCATCGAGCAGCTGCTCGATCTTCTTTTCGACCTCGTCGGACAGCTTGAAGCCACGCGGGCCGAACATCTTGATGCCGTTGTCCTCGAAAAGGTTGTGCGAGGCTGAAATCATGACGCCGAGATCGGCACGCATGGACTTGGTCAGCATCGCGACCGCCGGCGTCGGCATCGGACCAAGCAGCAGCACATCCATGCCAACAGAGGTAAAGCCCGCGACCAGCGCGTATTCGATCATGTAGCCGGATAACCGGGTATCCTTACCGATCACGACGCGATGACGATGCTCGCCGCGCTGAAACACCAGCCCGGCCGCCTGTCCAACCTTCATCGCCAGTTCCGGCGTGATCAAGCCGTTGGCTCGGCCGCGAATTCCGTCGGTTCCAAAATACCTGCGGCTCATTTTCCCCCCAACGACGTGCCAGAATGCTCGCCGCCGCGCTTGAGGCCGGCTCGTCGAATCCTTAGGACGTCAAGTATCTCGCTCGACGCGCTTATACCGTCACAAGAGATAACACGACTTCAAAAAATATAATGAACCGTTACCGGAATTGTGGGGGAAAAGGCCCGTGCAACCCTTTGCATATCAACATCGGAACCCGCCCCCTTTTTCGAGGGAAATCTCCAATGACGTCCGCCTAAAGCCTTTCCGCTTCTGATAGAATCGGAAGCGGGGCTCCATGATTTGTTTGCCGCGTCTTCTTCACGCGAACCGGTGTCCACTTCGCTCGAAAATGCTCTAGTTCTTGGTCTGATCCTTGGTGGATTCTTCTTTGGTAGGCTTTTCCTTGGGATGGTTTTCCTCAGGAGGTTTTGCGGGAGCCGGCTGGGTAACGCTCAACGGATCCGACCCGGGGAACGATTCCTCCAGACCGCGATCGAGTTCCTCATCCAGTTCTTTCTTGGTTTTCCGGTTCCGGTCGTCCGTCTCGCCGTCATTTTGCGCCATAAGACTCTCCCATAGCGTTTTCGAGCGAAGCATGTTGCCCTTGGGCGTGAACCCTAAGGCTGGGTACTGGTCGCGTGAAGAAAACGCGTCAAACGAAACTATAAAAGCGCCGCCTCTGGTCCATCAGAACTGGAAACGCTTTGGTGCCGCTGATTATGTAACGCCATCGTGTACGCCTGAGTTCCGGCGAAAGTCGCCATTCAGACTCAGGCTCCACGCGGTGGCGACGGGCGCCAGAGCCCTTGAAGTTGGCCGAACCCTAAAAGTTGGCAAAGGCTCCCAGCACGACCGGAAGCCGGCGATCAGCCCCAACCCAACGCCAGCGCGACGCGGTAGGTGACGAACGCCGCCAGATAAGCCATCGACAGCATGTAGAAGAATGTGATCAGCACCCAGCGCCACCCGCCGGTCTCGCGCTTGATGACGGCAAGCGTCGAAGCGCATTGCGGCGCAAACACATACCACGCGAGGAAAGCCAGCGCCGTGGCGAAACTCCATTGACCGGCCAGCATCTGCCCGACCTGCTCCGCCGCCTCGTTGCCTCCCTCGATCGCATAAACGGTGCCGAGCGAAGCCACCGCCACCTCGCGCGCCGCCATGCCGGGAATCAGCGCGACGCTGATCTGCCAGTTGAAGCCGATCGGCGCGAGCACCGGTTCGATCCAGCGGCCGATCATCGCCGCAAGGCTGAAATCGATCGCAGGCTCGGTGGCGCCCTCCGGCGGACGCGGGAACGACGCCAGGAACCAGATCAGGACCATCATCGAAAAGATCGTCGTGCCGGCGCGCTTCAAAAACGCCATCGCGCGCTGGTAGAGATTCATCAGCACGCTGCGCAGCTGCGGCAGCTTGTAATCCGGCAGTTCCAGCATGAAGGGCGGCGTCGCGCTATCACGCCAGAAGAAGCGGTTGGCCACGAACGACACGGCGAGCGCGCTGAATATCCCCAGCGCATAGAGCCCGAACATCACGAGCCCCTGCAATCCGAGCACGCCCAGAACCGGCTGGTTCGGCACGAAGGCCGCGATGATCAAGGTGTAGACCGGGATGCGCGCCGAGCAGGTCATCAGCGGCGCGACCATGATGGTAGTCAGCCGATCGCGTTTGTTGTCGATCACCCGCGTCGCCATGATCCCCGGAATCGCGCAGGCGAAGCTCGACAGCAGCGGGATGAAAGCGCGTCCGTGCAACCCCGCCCCGCCCATGATGCGGTCCATCAGGAAAGCCGCGCGCGCCATGTAGCCGAGATCCTCGAGCAGCAGAATGAACAGAAACAGGATGAGGATCTGCGGCAGGAACACGATGACGCTGCCGACGCCGGAGATCACGCCGTTCTGAATGAAGCTCTGCAACAGTCCGTCCGGCAGCATCGCCGCCGAGAACGCGCCAAGCGCGTCAAACCCCTGGCTGATGAGTTCCATCGCCGGTTCGGCCCAGGCGAACACGGCCTGGAACATCACGAACAACAAAAGAAGCAGCGCGACCATCCCCCACACCGGATGCAGCAGAACGGCATCCACCCGCGTGGTCCATGTATCGGGCTTGGCCGGCTCGCTGACCGCGGCGCGGATCACGCGATCGGCCTCGCGCTGCGCCGCCCGCAAATCGGATGCAGCCGGCACGGTCCAGTCGCTCGCGATGATTTCCGCGGTCGGCTTTCCGGCGATCTCATCGATCCGGCCCAGCAGATCGTCGATGCCGCCGCGCCGCACGGCGGTCGATGTGACGACTGGCACGCCAAGTTCGGCGGAGAGCTTGTCGAGATCGATATCGACGCCGCGCCGCCGCGCGATGTCGATCATGTTCAGCACCAGAAGCATCGGCCGGTGGACGCGCTTCAGTTCGATCACGAGGCGCAGCGCCACGCGAAGGTTGGTGGCGTCGGCCACGCAGAGCAGAAAGTCCGGCGGGCTTTCACTCGCGAGCTTGCCGAGAATGACGTCGCGGGTGATGTCCTCGTCCGGACTGCGGCCCCGCAATGAATAAGTCCCCGGCAGATCGATCAGATCGACGCGATGGCCGGATGCGGTGCGCAAAACTCCCGACTTGCGTTCCACCGTGACGCCGGCGTAGTTGGCCACCTTCTGCCGGCTGCCGGTCAGCGCGTTGAACAAGGCGGTCTTGCCGCAGTTGGGCGTTCCAACCAGGGCGATGCGCCAGTCATTCACCTCGATTGCGGTCATGTGGCGGTTTTCGCGGCCTGATCATGATCGCCGACCATGATCGCCATCGCTTCCCGCCGACGCAACGCGATCGTCGTGCCGTTGACCCGGACCGCGATCGGATCCCGGCCAACCGGCCCTTCGTGCAGGATCTGAACCGACGCGCCCTCGACGATGCCGAATTCGAGAAGACGCCGTTCGATCTCGTTCGCCGACACGCCAAGGTGGTCGCCGCCGACCATGATGGCGCTGACCCGGCCGCAAAAGCCGCGACGCGCGAGGCCGAGCGGCGTAGTCTGGTTGGCTTCAAGGGTTCGGGTACCGGGATCTGACATGATGCTCGCTGATTGAAGGGGTGACGCCTCTATCCAGTGGATCAACCTCTCGTAGGGGTCAAGACACAGAGCATTGATTGAATTTTGCTGGAATGATTAAAAATTGAGGACGCCTCAAGTCACGGGATGAGATGCTGGAACATTTTCACTTCTGATCGAATCAGGGGAAAAGCTCCGGATTGCTGTTCTGACGCCTTGTTCTTCACGCGAACAGGTCAGTCATCCATCCCCGGGGTCAGGCCCGAGGACATGCTTCGCTCGAAAACGCTATAGAAGATCGGCTTCGACCAGCGCGCGCAGTTCCTGTGTCACCGCGGGACGAAGGCCAAACCACAGTTCGAACCCGCGCACCGCCTGATGCAACAGCATTCCGAGGCCGTCCGCGGTCCTGAGGCCTCGCGCCCGCGCCGCGGACAGCAATGGCGTTTCCAGGGGAACATAGACCAGATCGGCGACCACCGCATCCCGCGGCAACAGCGCCAGATCAATGTCCAGGGGCGGCTGCCCGTTCATGCCGAGCGAGGTGGTATTGACGAGCAGACCGGTGCGCGGCAGCAGGTCGCTAAGCGTGTTCCAGGCCGCCGGAATAACCCTCGCCCCGAATCGGTCCGCGAGCACCCGCGCCCTTTCCATCGTGCGGTTGGCGAGATGGATACGCCTGATGCCACGCTCGACCAGGCCGAACACCACGGCCCGCGACGCCCCGCCGGCGCCCAGCACCAGCGCGTCCCCGGTGCGATCCCAGCCCGGCGCCGCGACGTCCAGATTACTGATAAAACCCTCGACGTCGGTATTGGTGGACCGCAGAATGGCGCCATCATAATAGAGCGTGTTGGCGGCGCCGACGGCTTTCGCGCGCTCATCCGGCTCCGTGAGCTGCAGCGCCCGCTCCTTGTGCGGGATCGTGACATTGGCGCCCGCGAAGCCGTGCGTCGAAAGATGCATGACGAATTCGGCGAATCCTTCGGGCGGAATCGCCTCGATGCTGTAGCCCCCCGTTATTCCGTGCAAGCGCAGCCAATAGTGATGGATCAGCGGCGAGCGCGAATGCGCCGCGGGCCATCCGATCAGGCAGGCGGCCCGGCCTGTTGTCTCGGCTGTCATCATGGGATCCCGTCGCGTGACGCGCCCGACCATCAGGGCGGCCCGCCGGGATGGAATCATTCAAGCCGCGCCGCCTGTCAATGCCGCCACCGGCCGCACTGCAACATGCAAAACTCCCGCCCGCGCTCACGGCGCGGGCTGCGATCTTATCCGAAAACCGGTTTCCACTTTGCGCTGGCGCGGCCCTTCGGGTCGGGATCTTGCTCTCTAAGCCGCCACCCGACGCGAAGCGATGATCTGGTCCGCTGTCCGCCCGGTGACTTCGGCCATGCGGTCGAACTGCCGGGTAAAACTGCCTGCTCCCGCCGTCGCCGACCTCAGCTCGATGATGAGATCGCCAATCTCGGCTTCCGGCATCGTCGCCCGCACGCAGTCCCAGCCCGGCCAGCCCTCGCGACTGTCGAAGCCAAGAATCTGGCCGCGGCGGGCCGACAGGATCGCGTTGACCTTCGCGGTCGCCTCACTCGGGCAGACGATCTCGACCACATCAATGGGCTCCAGCAGCACCGGCTGGCATTTCGGCAATGCCTCGGCGATCCCGATGCGGGCGGCGGTGCGGAACGCCTGATCCGAGGAGTCGACGCTGTGATAGGAGCCGTCGGTCAGCGTCACCTGCACATCGGTCACGGGAAAGCCCAGGGGACCGCGCGCGAGCCCGTCCACCACGCCGTCCTCGACCGCGCCGATATAATTGCGCGGCACCGCACCGCCCACGATCCTGTCGATAAAGACGAAGCCCGCGCCGCGCGACAGCGGTTGAATCTCCAGCACCACGTCGCCGAACTGGCCGTGCCCCCCCGACTGCTTCTTATGGCGTCCGCGCTGGGCGACAGGCTTGCGGATCGCTTCCTGGTAGCCGATCGCGGGCGGATGCGACGAAACATTGACGCCGAAGCGATCGCGCAGCCGTTCCAGCGCGACACGCAAATGCATCTCGCCTTGCCCCCACAGCACGGTGTCGTGGGTCTGCGGGTTGTGAACGACGGCGAGCGAGGGATCCTCCTCGTTGAGCTTGATCAAGGCCTGCCCGAGCTTGACGTCATCCTTGCGGTCGCCCGCGGCAAGCGCCATCGCAAGCACGGGTGGGGACGGCACGATGCTGACCAGCGAGGGCGGCGCGGCCCGAGCGGTGGTCAGCGTATCGCCGGTCCTGACGGCTTCGAGCTTGCCCAACGCCACGACCTCGCCCGCGCCAGCGGATGCGCGCTTGGTCTCCTGCGCGCCGGTTGCAGCGAGAATGCCGGATATCTTTCCTGCTTCGCCCGAGGACGCCTGCACCGCCGCGCCATCGTCGAAACGTCCGGTGAGCACTCGCGCCAGCGACAGCTTGCCGCCATGCTGGAGGTGCACGGTCTTGAACACGCAGGCCAACGCCTCGTTGCTGCCAGCCACGCCCATGCGCTTCACGGTCGCGCCGATGCCGGGAGCTTCGTGACGCAGCGCTTTCATCAGCCGCATCACGCCATTTTCGCGCGCGGCCGAGCCGAGCAACACAGGGCAGATCTGGCCTTCCCGCAGCTCGCGAGCGAGGTCGTCGAACACCGCATCCCGCTTCGGCGCAATATCCTCGAGCAGCTGCTCCATCAGCGCGTCGTCGTGATCGGCGAGTTTCTCCAGCATCGAGAACCGCGCGTCCTTCTCGCGGTCAAGATCGCCGCCGTCGAGCTGGACGACCTCGGAGGCCGCGTGCTCGCGATAGACGAAGGCGCGTTCCAGCGCGAGATCGACAAATCCCGCGATCGAATCGCCGTTCCAGATCGGAATCTGCCGCAGCAGCAGCGGAGTTCGCGACGCCTGCTGCAACGTCGCCAAGGTTTCGCGAACGCCCTTATTCGCCTTGTCGATCTTGTTGAGGAACAGGAAGCGGGGAATATTCAAATCTTCGAGTTCGCGAAGGATGATCTGTAGCTGCGGCAGCTTGCGCTCATCCGCCTCGCACACCACCACCGCCGCATCGACCGCGGGAATCGCCGCACGCATGTCGTGCGCGAATTCGATCGATCCCGGACAGTCAATAAAAGTGTAGTTTTCATCCATGAAGCAGGTGGTGGCCGGCGTGAGGGCGACCCCCATTCTGTGCTGGCGAGCCTCGGCGCTGGCGTCACCGACGCTGGTTGCCTGATCGACGCTGCCTGCTTTGGGAATCGCGCCCGTTCGGGCAAGGATGGCTTCGAGAAGCGTGGTCTTACCGCTCTGGAACGGGCCCACCAGCGCGATGCACCGGGGACCCGACGCTTGAGTGCCTTGAGAACCCCCATGAGAACTTCTGAGGTCTTGTCCCATTGCCGCCTCCTGGTCTGGAAGTCGGCCCATGATTGGGTCGGCAATAGCGATGCTCCACCCGCGGGCGGAATTTGGCAAGCGTGAAAACGCGTCGGAAGGTCGGACACGCGCGCCGCGCCGTACGCTTGAAGTGACCCGGAAGGATCGTTAGCGGCGGGATGATGCGAGAAAGCGTTCAGTTGCGATGACAAAGAGATGAAAAGAAGAGGCCCGCTTTCGCGGGCCTCTTCAGTCGTCTGATCAGCGATGGTGACGGTGATGACGATGCCGCTTCTTCCGAGGCTTCACACGCACATCCGCCGGACGCAGATCGACATCGACCACGCCAGCCGCCGCGCTGAAGCCGGTCTGGCCCTGCAGGCTCAGCGGCTGCAGCGAGATCGAATTGCCGGAACCGCCGACCAGCAGGTTCGCACCGATCCCGACGCCGACCGTCGCGTTCGCTCCGACTCCGCCGAAATGGCCAGCCAACGCACCGCGGCCCAGCCGGCCGCCCGGCGCATGGACTATCCATGCGAGGCCGGTCTGCTGAGTGACGCCAAGATCAAGGCCAAAGCGCTGGATGCGCGCGATGTACGGTTCAGGCGGCGCTCCGGTGCTGCTACGGAAGATGCACTGAAGTTCCGTTGTCGAACCAACGATATAGCCTACATGCTGGCCGCCTTCGCATTCGAGGACGCCGGCCTGAACCCCATGATGTTGATACTGGGCCTGGGCGCCCGCAACCGACGCGACGAGGGTCACGGCGGCCGCAGCGAGAAGTTTTGGGAAGTTCATGAATGATCTCCGCTTGGAATCGGTTGGGAATCTGTAAAGGCTTGGGACATTGATGGAACCGGCGTGTCCAAAACAAGGCGAACGCCACACTCAATACCTCAACATGCCAGCACCTTGCTAAACCTTAGATGAACATCCTGACAAAACCTTTCGAGACCGGGTGCAGGGCGTAGCTTGCCGCGAACGCCGAAGGCCTGCGCGGGCGTCGACCCATCGCACGAAATCTTCACAGGCGATCAGCGCAGACTGCCACAGAATCGCTGAATCCGTTTGCAGGCTTCTTCAAGATCCGCCGTCTTGGTCGCATATGAGATGCGAAACGCCGGCCCTAGGCCAAACGCCGACCCCTGAACCACCGCGACGCCCTCGGCCTCCAGCAGTTCGCTGACAAAATCCTCGTCCGTCTCGAGCTTCTTGCCCGACGGCGTGGTCTTGCCGATGGCGCCGGCGCAGGATGGATAGACGTAGAACGCGCCTTCCGGCCGGGGGCAATCGATGCCACTGGCCTGGTTCAGCATCGCCACCACGATGTCGCGGCGCTGCTTGAATACCTTGTTGTTCGCCTTGATGAAGCCTTGCGGACCGTTCAGGGCTTCCACCGCCGCCCACTGCGAAATGGACGACGGATTCGATGTCGATTGCGACTGGATCGTCGCCATCGCCTTGATCAGTTGCGCGGGCCCCCCCGCATAGCCGATTCGCCAGCCGGTCATGCAGTAGGCCTTCGACACGCCGTTGACCGTCAGGGTGCGGTCGAACAGTTTCGGCTCGACCTGCGCCGGAGTGGTGAACTCGAACTCGTCATAGATCAGATGCTCGTACATATCGTCGGTCATGATCCAGACGTGGGGATGCTTCACCAGCACATCGGTCAAAGCCTTCAATTCGGCCCGCGTGTAGGCCGCGCCGGTCGGGTTCGACGGCGAATTGAGGATGATCCACTTGGTTTTCGGCGTGATCGCTCTTTCCAGCGCCTCGGGCTGCAACTTGAATCCGAACTCCGCCGTGCAGATCACCGGCACGGGCTCGCCTCCCGCCAGCGCCACCATCTCGGGATAGCTGACCCAGTACGGCGCGGGGATGACGACCTCGTCACCGGGATTGATGGTCGCCATCAGCGCGTTGTAGAGAACCTGCTTGCCGCCGGTGCCGACAATGATCTGGTTCGGCTGGTAGGTCAGTTCGTTGTCGCGCTGAAACTTGGCGATAATCGCTTGCTTCAACTCGGGGATGCCATCGACCGCGGTATATTTGGTCTTCCCCGCCTCGACGGCATGGACCGCGGCCAACTTGATATTGGCCGGCGTATCGAAGTCCGGCTCGCCCGCGCCGAGGCCGATCACGTTTCGTCCCTCCGCTTTGAGCCGACGTGCCTTATCCGTGACCGCGATGGTCGCGGACGGCTTCACACGATCGAGCGCGGCGGACAGGAACGGCATCGTCATCTCCTAGCAAGCGTGGCCGGTCACCCCTTCCACGCTACCTCATTGATTGGGATCGCGGCACATTAGTGTGCGTCACGTTGCGCCGCAAGAAGCTTGCGGGCGGGGGTTTCGGCGGCAATGCCGTTTCAGGGAAAATTGAGCGGGGGCACCCGGAGTCTTTCGCTCGGATGGGAATTATTGGCCTCGCCCCGTTCCCGAATCACACCACCTGATGACCCCGGGGACCCGCGATCACTTTCATGGCGAATGAACTTTCTAAAAAACCCCGGATACCGGCAATTCCCGGCTCTTCGCGCCGCGCGGCTTGTCGTCCCCCTCAATATGTTTCAGAGTCGAGGGTCTTGCGTCGGTTCGATGCCATCCTCATTGTCGGATGCGGAAATTATCAGATGCGAAGTCGGCAGCCTCACCGCGCGACATCGGGGCCACGCGAATGTACAAGCTTTATTCGATGCAGCGCTCGGGAAACAGCTACAAGGTTCGCCTCGCGCTGACTGTCCTCGACGTGCCTTATCATGCCATCGAAATCGACATCCTGCGTGGCGAAAGCCGCACGCCGGATTTTCTGGCGAAGAACCCGAGCGGACAGGTGCCGTTGCTGGAGGTCGCGGAGGGGCGTTACCTCGCGGAGTCCAACGCGATCCTGTGGTATGTCGCGATCGGAACCGGGCTGGCGCCGGATTCACCGATCGAGCGCGCCGAAGCCCTGCAGTGGATGTTCTTCGAACAGCACGCGCTGGAGCCCAATATCGGCGCGGCGTATTTCTGGCTGTCGCTGGTCAAAGGGGGGCGTGATCTACAGACTCACGCGCTGGACGACTGGATGGAGCGGGGCTATGCGGCCCTCCAGGTCATGGAGAATCATCTCAGAACCCATGACTTTTTCGCCGCCGGCCAGCTGACCATCGCCGACATCGCGCTTTATGCCTACACCCACCTCGCCGACCAATGCGATTTCGACCTCACCACGTTCCCGTCGGTTCGCGCCTGGTTGCGGCGGATCGAACAGCAGCCCGGCTTTGTGGCCATGGACGGCAACACGGCTTCTTCAGGCAACGCCGCGGTCGGAATCACAAGAGCCTGATCCGCGCGGCCGGCATCAATCCAGCAACCAGCTTCGACATGGCAGATGCGAGATGGCAGATGCGGGATGGCAGGTGCAGGAACCGCTTCTCCTCACGCGGCTCGCCCCAATCCTGCCCGCGACTGGTGAAAGATGGTCGAGGGCGGGGTGATTCGCGCATGCTTGTGGAGATCCGACTATGAGGCGATCGCCGGGTTCGAGCGGATGGTTTGGAGGGCGCTTCGCGCCCGTTGCGTCCGCGCGCCTGATCAACGCGGTTGCGGCTTCACTGGCCATCGCCGCTTTTGCGGTCTTCCTTTCCGTCGCCTTCGCAATGATGTCGATCAAGGTCGCGATGGCCATGCCAATCGGAACCTGAACCATTCCTTGCAGTTTACGTCGACCCCCTCGCGAATTGGTGCGGCTACCCCATGTCTTGGGAATCCGATCTCTGTCGTGGGACTCTGTGCATGTGAACCATCGCTGATTGCCAGGAGCGGCCGATGAAAACACCCCTCACGCGGGCTACGGCCATCCTGAGCGCGGCCACGATTCTCTCGGCTTTCTTCACCACCGGCGCGCGCAGCGAAAGCAGGTCGTTCCGGTCTTCAGCCGGACCAATAGAGGTCTCGACGGTCGCCAGCGGCCTCGTCCATCCCTGGGGGCTCGCCTTGCTGCCGGACGGGCGGATACTGGTCACGGAACGGCCCGGACGCCTTCGTATCGTCAGCCGCGACGGTGATCTGTCGCCGCCGCTCAAGAACGTGCCGGGCGTTTGGGCCTCTGGTCAGGGCGGCCTGCTCGACGTTGTGCTGGACAAGTCGTTCACGGACAACAAGACCCTCTATTTCTGCTTCGCGGAGCGGGTGGACGGCGGCGGACGAACCGCCGTCGCACGCGCCCGGTTGGGTGAGGATCGTCTTCAGGACGTCGGGATCATCTTCCGGCAGGAAGGCCCGCTATCGTCAGGCAATCACTATGGCTGCCGCATCGCGCAAGCTGACGACGGCAACCTGTTCGTAACGCTCGGCGATCATTTCAGTCATCGTGACGAAGCGCAGAATCTCGCCAACCACCTCGGCAAGGTGATCCGCATCGCGCCGGACGGCTCGGCGCCCTCCGACAATCCGTTCGTCGGCCGCGCCGACGCCAGGCCCGAAATCTGGAGCTACGGCCACCGCAACGAACAGGGGCTCGCTATCAATCCCGCGACCGGCGGCCTTTGGGAGGTCGAGCACGGCCCGCGCGGCGGCGACGAGGTCAACATCATCGGCAAGGGCAAGAATTATGGCTGGCCGGTGATCGGCTACGGCATCGATTACAACGGCGCGAAGATCCATGCCGGCGCCTCGAGGGAAGGCATGGAGCAGCCGGTGAAGTACTGGGTGCCGTCGATCTCGCCTTCCGGCATGGCTTTCTATACCGGCACGCTGTTTCCGTCGTGGAAAGGCAGCCTTTTCATCGGCGCGCTCTCGGGGCGGATGCTGGTGCGCCTTTCGCTCAGGGGCGATGAGGTCGTCGGCGAGGAACGCCTGCTGCACGACCTCGACGAGCGCATCCGCGACGTCCGCCAGGCGCCCGACGGCGCGCTGTGGCTTCTGACCGACAGCAAGGCGGGACGCCTGTTGCGGGTATCGCCGCCGGGGAAATAGCGGGCAGCGCGTCCTTCACCGTCTCACGGAGTCCTGAGCGCGGCGAGCAGCGCGAAGCCGAAAAGCACGGCGACACCTGCGATGAATCCGAACGCGAATGTCAGGTATCCGCGACCCGGCTTCCTCGTCTCCGCCGGCTCCCACAGCGGCGTCGCCGACAGCGCACGCTCACGCTCGATCATGCGTCGCGCGACATAGTCCGTGACGGCCTTGACGATCGCGGCCGCGTCATGGGATTCCGTGAGCACAATCCGGCCGTACCGGGTATCCTGAACAAAGCGGTACAGGCGCTTGTCGCGTCCCATCACGACATGGGCGACAATGTCGATCCACAGACGCGGGGTGTCTCCCTTGCTGATACCCCGATCGAACAGATCGATCTGATCCGGCACCTGCGCGAACAGCGGGTCCAGCGCCTCGTTCAGGATCTCGAGCCGGGCCGCTTCCGCATCGCGCAGATCCACGACGACGCCAGTGCGATCGGCGGCCTCGATCCGGGCCTGCCACAGCGCGTCGCGCAACCGCGGCGGCTTCGCCGTTTCCGCCACGCCCCTTCCAATGATCGGTGCGTCCGACATCGGTCGCCTTTCCCGCAGATGCTGCCGCCCTTTAACCTGACGGTAACCATGCAACTTAGAGCATCGGACCCGAAAGTGGGAACCGGTTTCGGGATAAATCCGATGCTCAATCAATTAACTGGAGCAGCGGCGGCGCTGATTCCATTTGACCGGCGGCCGCTCTAGGTGTTTTCGAGCGAAGTGGCTACCGGTTCGCGTGAAGAAAACGCGTCAAATCGAATCCGAGAGCCCCGCTTCTGATTGAATCAGAAGCGGCAAGGCTTTAGCAGCAGCTCCGGTCGGCGCAAAGGCCGTTCAGATCCAAAGGCTTATGGGTTGACGGCTGCTTCATCGGGAACTCCGCCCGCCGGATGCGCAACGGCCCCACCCGATCTGCCGGGCAGGGCCGCTGCTTCCTTGGACGCTTCTTCTTTTTTAGAGCATGATCCCGACCCGAAGGGCCGCGCCAGCGCAAAGTGGAAACCGGTTTTCGGATAAGATCATGCTCAAACAAAATAATATGCGACGAGTCTGATTGAACGCAGTTGAACCAGACTCTAGCGTGGATGAACCTCAGCCCGCCATGCGGTTCGGCTCTTCCACGATCGAGAAACGCACGCCGGCGCGGTAGCGGTTCTCCTCGGACACGACCCTCCAGGCGTCCTCCGCTTCCTTCCGCGTCTTGAACGGTCCCTGCACCTGAGCCGAGCCTTCCACCAGCTTGTGGAAGTTCATTGAACCAAATTCGCCGCCAATCACCCAGAAATTGCTACGGGTCATGAGAACCTCCTCGTGTTCGGCCGCTTTACTCAGCGGCCTGAACGTTGGTCGGTGAGCGTTGAGACTTGAACTGCGCGGTTTCCGTGGAATCGTGAAGCGCAGTGGTCGACGACTGTCCTCCCGTGATCGTGGTCGAAACCAGATCGAAATAGCCGGTGCCGACCTCGCGCTGATGGCGCGTCGCCGAGTATCCGAACTTCTCCGAGGCGAACTCGGCCTGCTGGAGACGGGAATAGGCGGCCATGCCTTCGGCTTTGTAACCACGCGCCAGTTCGAACATGCCATGGTTAAGCGAGTGAAAGCCCGCCAGCGTGACAAACTGGAACTTGTAGCCCATCGCGCCGATCTCCTTCTGGAATTTGGCGATGGCAGCCTTGTCGAGGTTGGCTTCCCAGTTGAACGAGGGCGAGCAGTTGTAGGCCAGCATCTTGTTCGGATAGACCTTCTTCACAGCCTCCGCGAACCTGCGCGCGCCCTCCAGGTCGGGCTTCGAGGTCTCCCACCACAGAAGGTCTGCGTATCTCGCAAATGACAGTCCGCGCTTGATGCAATGATCCAGGCCGGTGCCGGGCTTCAGCCGATAGAAGCCTTCCGCCGTACGTTCGCCGGTGATGAACTCGTGATCGCGCTCGTCAATGTCCGACGTGATCAGCTTCGCGCTCTCCGCATCGGTGCGCGCCAGCACAAGAGTCGGCACCCCGCAGACATCAGCCGCAAGCCGCGCCGCGATCAGATTGCGCTCATGCGCCGCGGTCGGGATCAGCACCTTGCCGCCCATGTGGCCGCACTTCTTTTCCGATGCGAGTTGGTCCTCGAAGTGGACGCCGGACGCGCCGGCCTCGATATAGGCCTTCATGATCTCGAACGCGTTGAGCGGCCCGCCGAAGCCCGCTTCCGCGTCCGCGACGATCGGCACGAACCAGTCAATCTTGGCGCCACCCTCGGCATGCTCGATCTGGTCGGCGCGCTGGAAGGTGCGGTTGATCCGGCGGCAGAGTTCAGGACCGGCGTTAGCGGGATAGAGGCTCTGGTCCGGATACATCGCGCCCGCGGTGTTGGCGTCGGCAGCGACCTGCCAGCCGGAGAGATAGATGGCGGGCAAACCGGCGCGCGCCTGCTGCATCGCCTGATTACCAGTGACGGCGCCAAGCGAATTCACATAAGGCATGTCGTTAAGTTGCTTCCAAAGCCGGTTCGCTCCCCTCTCCGCCAGCGTGTACTTGATCCCGACCGAGCCGCGCAGCCGTTCGACGTCCTCCGGAGCATAGGGACGGCTGATCCCCTCAAACCGGCCCTCGGGGGCGGGAACGATCTGCTCAAAGGTCCGAGACATCCCTATCTCCAATTCACATTCATGACATTGCACTGCAAGATACGAGGATAGATAAACGCCAAATCGGACCATTCGTATAGACAGCTTGATTCCTAATCGTGATGTTGTGTAACACATTTATATGTCTTATATGTCATTTTGTAAAAATTATTACACTTGAGCACCCGAATGGCCAACGATCCAGGCAAGAAACTCTTCGTCGGCCCCCGGTTTCGCCGCGTCCGCCAGCAGCTTGGGTTGTCGCAGACCCAGTTCGCTGAGGGGCTCGGCATTTCCCCGAGCTACGTCAACCTGATCGAGCGCAACCAGCGCCCGGTCACCGCGCAAATTCTTCTCCGCCTCGCGGAGACCTACGATCTCGACCTGCGCGATCTCGCCACCGCCGACGAGGACCGTTTCTTCGCCGAGTTGAACGAGGTCTTTTCCGATCCCCTGTTTCGCCAGATCGACATCCCCAGGCAGGAGCTGCGCGATCTGGCCGAACTCTGCCCCGGCGTGACCCATGCGCTGCAGCGCCTCTATGCCGCCTATACCGAGGCGCGACGCGGCGAAACGCTGGCGGCGGCGCAGTTCGCCGGCCGCGACGACAGCACGGGCGGACGCTTCGAGGCCGATCCGATCGAGCGGGTTCGCGACCTGATCGAAGCCAACCGCAATTATTTCCCGGAGCTTGAGCAGGCCGCGGAGGCGCTGCGCGATGAAATCGACGTTCCCGCACAGGACCTGTTCGCGGCGCTGAGCGCGCGGCTGCGCGAAAAACATTCGATTCAGACGCGTATCATGCCGGTGGATATCATGCGCGAGACGCTGCGCCGCTTCGACCGCCACCGCCGCCAGCTCCTGATCTCCGAACTCGTGGACGGCCCCGGGCGCGCCTTCCAGCTCGCATTCCAGATCGCGCTCGCCGAATGCACAGCCGCTTTTGATTCGATCATCGCGCGCGCCGGCGCGCTCGACGACACCTCTCGCCGGCTTTATCGCATCACGCTCGCGAACTACTTCGCAGGCTGCGCGCTGATGCCCTATCAGCCCTTCCTCGCCGCGGCGGAGTCGCTTGGCTACGACATCCATGTGCTGGCGCAACGCTTCAGCACCGGCTTCGAGCAGGTCTGCCACCGACTGACCACGCTGCAGCGGCCGAACGCGCGTGGCGTGCCGTTCTTCATGCTGCGCGTCGACAACGCAGGCAACGTCTCCAAGCGATTTTCGTCCGGCACGTTCCCGTTCTCAAAGTTTGGCGGCACCTGTCCGCTGTGGAACGTCCACTCCACGTTCGACACGCCGGACCGCCTGTTGAAGCAGGTGATCGAGTTGCCGGACGGCACCCGCTACTTTTCAGTCGCACAGATGGTGCGCCGGCCGGTCGCGCCGCATCCGCTGGCGCAACCACGCTTCGCCATCGGCCTGGGTTGCGAAATCCGCCACGCCGCAAGGCTTGTCTATGCGTCGGGCATGGATCTGGACAATTCCGAGGGCACGCCGATCGGCATCAACTGCCGCCTCTGCGAGCGGGAAAACTGCGCGCAGCGAGCCGACCCCCCGCTTACGCGCACGCTGATCCTGGACGAAAACACCCGCCGCATGACAAGCTTTGCGTTTTCGAATGCGCGGGAAGTGTGACCGGCGGCTTGCTCGCTGTCTCGCTATCACATCGTACTATTGCGGCATGCAATCAAACTTCCATCGCGCATTGCCGCGTGAGCTCATCTGTAAAGTTGAAGCTCAGGCCGGGCGTCAGGGATAAAACCATCCTTGTTGGGCATCTGCACTTTGGGCAGGCTCTTCGCGTCCATGGTCTCGGACGGTTTGATGATCCTGGCTTCCGAAAGGATGTAGGCGACCAGCGAATACACCTCGTCATCCCTGAGTGAACCGGGCGCGCTGAACGGCATCGTGCGCTTGATGTAATCGAATAGCGTCGTTGCATACGGCCAGTAGCTCTCGACAGTCTTGACCGGCGTTTTGCCCACAAGCGAGCCCCGGCCGCCAAGCAGACGATCACCACCAATGCCCGCGGCGGGATTGCCTTGCAATTTGTCGCCATGACAAGCTGCGCAAGTGTTGGCAAAAACCAGTACACCGGCTTTTGCCGTTCCGCTCCCCGCAGGAAGTCCCGCGCCCGAAGGCGGGATCGAGAAGTATTTGGCGGCCTCGTTCGCCGTCGCGGTCTGGCCGAGACCGAAGTGATCGACCATCGATTGAGCGCCCGCGCTGCCGGAGAACAGGCAGACGCCGATCACGCAGGCGAACCATCGCTTATGCATGGACATTGGTCACATCCCCCGCCTCGCTGACAGCCCAGCTCTGAATCGCATTGAGGTGATAGATCGAACCGAACGGTCCGCTATCGCCACGGATTGCGATGAGTTGCTCGAGAGTAGGCTGGACATAACCGGTCTCGTCGATGCAGCGGCTCTGCAGCACCGCACTCTTACCGTCCCACATCCACGGGAAGCTGAAGCGCACCGTGCACATCGGCTCGGGAGGCGATTCAAGCCGCGCCGGGTACCAGGTCCTTCCCGAATCCAGCGAGACATCGACGGACTGGACCCGCCCGCGCCCTGTCCATGCAAGGCCTGTGATGTTGTAGAAACCCGGACCCGGCAGCTTCATCTCTCCCGATGGAAACGTGATGACCGACTTGGCCTCCATGTCCAGGCTGAAGATGCGCGCCTTACCGCTTCCTAGAAGATCGGTATATTTCGCCGTCTCCTCTCGCGTCATGAATGGCTTGTCACTGACTTGCAGTCTCCGAAGCCATTTGATGTGAGTGTTTCCTTCATAACCAGGAAGAAGAAGCCGCAAGGGATACCCTTGTTCGGGACGAATAGCTTCGCCGTTTTGTCCGTAAACGATGAGGGCGTCCTTAAGCATCTTCTCCATGGGAATGCTGCGTGTCATGACGGCGGCATCGGCGCCTTCGGCCAGGACCCAGGCTGCATCTTCCTTCAATCCCGTCTCGCGCGCGAAAGTGGCGAACTGAACACCGGTCCACTCGGATGTGCTGAGCAGCCCGTGCGTTCCTTGCACGGTCTTCATGGTCGGCTTGTTCCACTCCGTCAGACCGTTGCCAGAGCACTCGATGAAATGCTTGCGCGTCACCGAAGGCAGCCGCTTGATGTCGGCCATCGAGAACGTCATCGAGCGATCCACCATGCCGTGGATCAGCAAGTTGTGCTTCGCCGGATCGATCGTCGGGATTCCGCCGTGATGGCGTTCGAAGTGGAGTCCTGATGGCGTGATGTTGCCAACTCCCCTGCCGAGCGGAGTGAAACTCCAGGATGTGTTCTCGTTCGGCGTCGGATAACGCATGCGGGCTTCAGTCTCGAACTGGGACCTCGTTCCATAGCTTCCGTCGACGACCGGCCGTCCTTGCACTTTGGTCGGATCGTCAGGCACGTCGTAAAAAACTGCGCCGGGCGGCGCTTTCAGCGCCTCGGCATGGGCGATTGTGGCTGCTCCGGCTGCGCCGACGAGTGACCCCGCCGCGAACAAAAAGCTACGCCGGCTCGACGTCGCCCGACGAGGGAACATTCCATCCCTACACTCGCAATCTTCCCGGAGCCGATCTGCAATATGACGCTGTTCGGTCAAAAACAACTGCTCAGCCATCCGGCGAGCCTTGTCGTCGTAGACGACCTTTTTGTTGCTATTCAAGTCGCCCTCCTTGAGAGATTTCACGATCAAGGGTGAGCGACGCTAGACCTCGCTTTGTTGCTCTTCAAGCCGCTCTCCTTAAGCGTGTTTTCTTCGCTGTGAAAGCGGCGCAGATCATGCGATCGAGAGGCTAAGCTTTCCGTCCATGATGGATGTTGCGATATAATAATCTCCCATTTGCAGATGCACATTCGACTGTTTCGCCGTCTGCTTCCGCACCACCAACAAACAAGGGCATCCCATGTCATTCCATGATTCTGCTTCGCCGGCCTTTCTGCAAACGCTCGGCGCTCTCTCAGACATCCTCAGGAAAGCCGAAGCCCATGCCAGCGCCCGGAAGATTGCACCCGAAACGCTGCTCACCGCGCGGCTCTATCCGGACATGCTGCCGCTGACTCGCCAGATTCAAATTGCCTGCGATTTCGCCGTGAAGACCTGCGCGCGACTGAGCGGCTCGGAGGTGCCGAGCACGCCGGATACGGAAAAGACCTTTGACGAGTTACAGCAGAGGATCGCGAAGGCAACGGATTACGTCAGGAAACTAGCGCCCGATAAATTCGACGGCGCGGAAGATCGCGATGTCACCTTTCCGGCGGGTCGCGACCAGACCATGACCCTGAAGGGTCAGCAATATCTCAGCCACTTCGCCTTGCCGAATTTCTATTTCCACGCGACCACCGCCTACGACATCCTGCGTCACAACGGCGTCGAACTCGGCAAACGGGATTTCATGGGCGTGAAATAGGAAGACTGGCCCGGGCATTCGTTTGAATCGCAGGATTGCTTCCGGTTTCGCGCGCGCTTTGCATCACCTTGAGGTGATGCTCATGTGCGCGCTTCTGCTTCCCTCAAGCGCCCGGTCACGGTTCGCTCCGCGAACCAGGCCTCAAGCGCGGCTACGTTGGCCGCCGACATCCGCAAGCCGAGCTTGGAGCGTCGCCAGATGACATCCTCCGCAGTGTACGCCCATTCGTCGGACATGAGATAGCGGACCTCGCGTTCCGTGAGCGTGGCCCCGAAATCGCGGCCCAAATCCGTCATTGTTTTCGCCGTCCCCAGCATCCTGGCGGCGCGGGTGCCATAGGCGCGCGCCAGACGGCGCGCGTGTCCCTCCGTCAGAAAAGGATAGCCGCGCAGCAAATCGGCCGCGATCCCCTCAACCGCGGAAACCTCCATGTCTCCGCCGGGCAGCGCCGCTTTCGCCGTCCAGCCCGCGCGCGCCTTTGTCCCCTTCAGATAGGGCGACAGCTTTTCCAGTGCTTCTTCGGCGAGCCGGCGATAGGTCGTGATCTTGCCACCGTAGACCGACAGCAGCGGTGCGCCGCCGGGCGTATCGAGTTCAAAGGCGTATTCCCGGGTAGCGGCCTTGGCCTCGCTCGCGCCGTCATCATAGAGCGGCCTCACCCCCGCATAGGACCAGACCACATCCGTCGGAGCGACCTGTTTCGCCAGATATTCGCTGACCGACGCACAAAGATAGGCGATTTCCTCGTCCGAGGCCTTCACCCTGGCGGGGTTCCCCTCATAGTCGCGATCCGTGGTCCCGATCAGGGTGAAGTCATCCTGATAGGGAATGGCGAACACGATCCGGCCGTCGCTGTTCTGGAAGATGTAGGCGCGGTCGTGATCATAAAGTTTGCCCACCACGATATGCGCCCCCTGCACCAGCCGCACCCGCGCACGGCTGGTGACGCCGGCGCCCAACCGCAGCACCTGCTCAACCCAGGGGCCGCCCGCGTTGACCAGCACCCGCGCGACGATCGTGACGCGTTCGCCGCTGAGCGTATCCTCCAACGTGACGTGCCAGAGTCCGTCGGACAGACGGGTCTCGACCGCGCGCGTCCGGGTCCGGATATCGGCGCCGCGATCGGCCGCATCGCGCGCGGTCAGAATGACGAGACGGGCATCGTCGACCACGCAGTCGGAATATTCGAAACCCTTATGGTAGCGGCCGGGGCTCAGCGGCTTTCCGACTTTATCGCGCGCAAGGTCAACCGAGCGCGTCGGCGGCAACAGCTTGCGGCCTCCGATATGATCGTAAAGGAAGAGGCCGAGCCGCAGCAGCCATGCCGGCCTCAGGCCGGCGTGATGCGGCAGCACGAAGCGCGCCGGATGAATGATGTGAGGCGCGATCCGCCAGAGAATCTCGCGCTCGATCAGGGCCTCGCGAACCAGGCGGAATTCGTAGTATTCCAGATAACGCAGCCCGCCGTGCACCAGCTTGGTCGATCCCGACGAGGTGCCGCTGGCAAGGTCGTTCATTTCACACAGGACGACCGAGTTGCCCCGCCCGGCCGCGTCGCGCGCGATCCCGCAGCCGTTGATGCCGCCACCGATGACAGCGAGGTCGTAAACCTGACCCAAGGGCACGCCCTCCTCCATCATCTTAGCGACATGCGAGCGTCATCGAACCGGTTTGCGGCCGACGACGATCGTCTCGATTTGCGAGGATGGCGACAATCGTCAGGGCAACCTCACCGAAGGCGCGCGGACATCCCCACGCCGGACATGCCATGGTGATGATGTTTGCGGAAGCGGTCAACGCAGTTTCTGCGTCGGCCACGTCCCCATCAAAAAGGAAGTTTCGGCAGAACGCGCCGCAGCGATTTCACGAATTCGGGACAGGCGGGTTTCTTGGACAACGCGCGATCCTTCGCCGCGCGCTCCGCGTCACGGGCGCTTCGAAACAACCTGCCGTCGAGCGAACTGAACCGCTGCGAGGCCGAAAAGAAGCGAAACCCGGCGCGATCACGCACCACGATGCCTGCGGACTCTGAACCGACTTCGATGATATAGCTTTTCGACATGTCCCACTCGCATTTTTTCGGCCTCACGGCCGCGCCGATAACGGGCAACTGGGTGAAACGTTCCTTGTCGTTCAGTGAGTCATATGAGCATGATTCCGGCCAATACAACCTGGAATATGTCTAGAGTAGGCTACAGCGTCACGGAATCGTGGACAAGCTATGTTTCTGATTCTTCGTGAATTTCTCAGGCGAACCGGTTTTTTATCCCGGAGCCGGGCGGGCGAGAATGTTTTGTTCGAAAAGCGACAGGCTGATGGCAGGTTGTACGCCGTGGCGGCAAGCCATGGCCAGGCCGACCTGAAACAACCAAATCGAAAACGTCGGTTCGACTACGCCGGATTCGGCAGGCCGGTCTGGTGGATTTCCCGTGGCCGGCCGTTATCGTCGATCGCGACGTAAGTGAATTTGCCGTCGGTGACGAGGATAAACTGCTTCTCCTTGCGACGCATCACCCAGGCTTCCAGATGCACAGCGATCGAGGTCCTGCCGACACGGATCAATGTGGCATGAACGGAGACCAGATCCCCGACATAGACCGGCTTGCGGAAATTCATGGCCTCGATCGCCACGGTCACGGTGCGGGACTTCGCGAGCTTGGAAGCGAACACGCCGCCGCCGATGTCCATCTGGCTCAATAACCAGCCGCCGAAAATGTCGCCGTTCTGATTGGTGTCGGCGGGCATCGCCAGCGTGCGGATGCAGAGTTCGCCAAGCGGCGCGGTGTCGGCGATCGGCCGCGCGTGAGCGGCTGTCGGGTCGGTCATGGCTGTGTCTGTCATCCGTTGATCCGAAACAAGGTCACGCGTCGTCTCGCTAGAGCATTTTCCGGCGAAGTGGATACC
>NZ_BJNF01000070.1 GCF_006539545.1 Nitrobacter winogradskyi | reverse complement strand
GGGCTCTTCATTTGATTCTTCTTTATTCCAAGAGGCTTTATGATACGCAGCGCCTGTCGCCGACATTGACGGCGGCTCGTAGCATCAGACGTAAGGCAACAAACTTCGGCGCTTGGGGGCCGGCTTGACGCACTATCTTTCGACACGGGGAGAGAATCAGAAACTCGGTTTCTCTGATGTGATGCTGGCCGGACTCGCACGGGACGGCGGTCTCTATGTGCCGGAGGTCTGGCCGCAGTTGCAGCCCGATACGATTGCTGGCTTTTTCGGCCGGCCGTACTCGGAGGTGGCCGTGGAGGTGATCCGGCCATTCGTGGCTGGAGATATCGCCGATGCCGATCTCGGCCGCATGGCCAACGAGGCTTATGCAACGTTCCGGCACCCCGCTGTGGTACCTCTCGATCAGATCGGCCCGCAACAGTTCATGCTGGAGCTGTTTCATGGTCCAACGCTCGCGTTCAAGGACGTGGCGATGCAGTTGCTGTCGCGGCTGATGGACCATGTTCTGGCGAAACGCGGCCAACGCACGACCATCGTCGTGGCCACTTCGGGTGACACCGGTGGCGCGGCGGTGGATGCATTCGCCGACCGCGCGAATGTCGATTTGATCGCCTTGTTCCCGGACGGCCGCATTTCCGAAGTGCAGCGGCGCATGATGACGACCACGGTCGCGCCGAATGTTCATGCGCTTGCGGTCAAGGGCACCTTCGACGACTGTCAGGCGATCGTGAAGGGCCTGTTCAACAATCACGGCTTCCGCGACGAGGTTTCGCTCTCGGGGGTCAACTCGATCAACTGGGCGCGGATCGTTGCGCAGGTGGTGTATTACTTCACCTCGGCGGTCGCGCTCGGCGCGCCGGCGCGGGACGTTGATTTTACCGTGCCGACCGGTAATTTCGGCGACATCTTCGCCGGTTACGTCGCAAAGCGCATGGGGTTGCCGATACGCCGGCTGCGGATCGCCGCCAACGTCAATGATATTCTGCCGCGCACGCTGAAGACTGGCATCTATGAGGTGCGCGAGGTCTGCGCGAGTTCCTCACCGTCGATGGACATTCAGGTATCGTCGAACTTCGAACGGCTGTTGTTCGAGGCGACAGGGCGCGATGCCACGCAGGTGCGCGCGCTGATGGCCTCGCTGCAGCAGTCGGGCCGTTTCACGCTACCGGACTCGGTGCTGGCGGCGATGCGTCGCGATTTCGATGCCGAACGTGCCGACGAAACAGAAACCGCCGCCACGATACGCGCGGCATGGCGCGAAGCCGGAGATCTGCTTGATCCGCATACGGCTGTTGCCCTGACAGTGGCCGATCGTGAAACGACTGGCTCGCGTGTTCCCAACATTGTGCTCGCCACCGCCCATGCCGCGAAGTTTCCTGACGCGGTTGAGGCGGCCTGCGGCGTAAGGCCGCCCTTGCCGGCATGGCTCGACGGCTTGATGACCCGGCCCGAGCGGATCACGGTCGTGAACAACGATCAGGCTGAAATCGAACGGTTCGTGCTGTCCGTCAGCCGCGCCGCCAAGCACGGAGTTGCCGGATGAGTGTCGATGTGACGAAGCTGTCGTCCGGCCTCACGGTCATTACTGACGATATGCCGCATCTGGAAACCGCCGCGCTGGGCGTGTGGACCGGAGTCGGCGGCCGCGACGAGAAGCCGAACGAGCACGGCATCTCTCATCTTCTCGAACATATGGCGTTCAAGGGCACCACTACGCGTTCGTCGCGGGAGATCGCCGAGGAAGTTGAGGCCGTCGGCGGCGATCTCAACGCCGCGACCGGTGTCGAGACGACGGCTTATTACGCGCGGGTGATGAAGGCCGACGTCCCGCTCGCGCTCGATGTGCTGAGCGACATCCTGTCCAACCCGATCTTCGACGCAAAGGAACTCGAATGCGAGAAGGGTGTCATCGAGCAGGAAATCGGTGCGGCGCAGGACACGCCTGACGACGTCGTTTTCGAGCAACTCAACGAGCTCTGCTATCCCGACCAGCCGATCGGGCGTTCGCTGCTCGGAACGCCCGAGACGCTGGAGCGATTCAACAGCGATATGCTGCATGGTTACCTCAAGACGCATTATCGCGGGCCGGACATGGTGGTGGCGGCGGCGGGTGCGGTCGAGCACGGGATGGTTGTTGCCGAGGTCGAGCGCCGCTTTGCCGGTTTCGATGCCGCGCCGCCTCCGCAGCCGGCGGCGGCGACATTCGGCCAGGGCGGCTCCAGGGTGGTGCATCGTGACCTGGAACAGGCGCATCTGACGTTGGCGCTCGAAGGGGTGCCGCAGACCGATGGCTCGCTGTTTTCCCTCCAGGTGTTCACCAGTGTTCTTGGGGGCGGCATGTCCTCGCGGCTGTTTCAGGAAGTTCGTGAAAAGCGCGGTCTGTGCTACTCGATCTATACTTTCCATGCGCCCTATGCCGACACCGGCCTGTTCGGGCTTTACACCGGCACCGATCCGAGCGACGCGCCCGAAATGATGGAAGTCGTCGTCGACGTCATTAGCGAAGCCGTGGAAACGCTGACGGAAGCTGAAATCGCGCGCGCGAAAGCGCAGATGAAAGCCGGCCTGCTGATGGCGCTGGAGAGTTGCAGTGCCCGCGCCGAACAATTGGCCCGCCATATGCTCGTTTATGGACGGCCCCAGAGCGTTGGGGAATTGATGGCCAGGATCGACGCCGTCAGCGTCGAATCAACGCGTGATGCGGCGCGCGGCCTCCTTGCGCGCAGCCGTCCCGCGGTCGTTGCGCTCGGCAGCGGAAGGGGGCTGGACACCGCGGTCGCTTTTGCGGAAGGATTGGCGCAGTCGAAGGCCCGGATCCTGCTCCACTAAACCTTTTCCGGCGAAGCGGATATCGGTTCGCCGAAAGGAAATGCGACCAGACGTTCACTGCCTGAGCATGGTCCGATTCAACTGGTCAGATCAGAATCTGAGAACCATATCCTGAATCCGTCAGAAGCGTGATTCGAGCGGGAAACTGTTGGGGGTTCGGGGTCGAGGAACGACCATGGCTCTGTTTCGTCTGTCGTCCAGCGTGCCTGCGCTTGCGCCCAGGGGGTACGGTCTTTTCCTGCGTGCGCCCGAGATGTCCGATTTTCTGCAATGGAGACAGCTTCGCGAGTGCAGCCGCGCCTATCTGACCCCATGGGAGCCGATCTGGCCCGCCGACGATCTCACCCGCGCCGGATTTCGGCGGAGGTTACGCCGCTACGCCGAGGATATCGCTGACGACAGGTCCTATCCGTTCATTGTGTTCCGCGAATCCGACGGCGTCATGTTGGGTGGGATCACGCTCGCCAATGTTCGTCGCGGAATCGCGCAGGCAGGCACCATCGGATACTGGATAGGCCAGCCCTATGCGGGGCAGGGCTACATGACCACCGCTCTGCGGGTGCTGCTTCCGGTCCTGTTCGGCGAACTGAATCTGCATCGCATCGAGGCCGCCTGCATTCCCAGCAATGCACCGTCCATCCGCGTGCTGGACAAATGCGGCTTCACGCGGGAGGGATTGGCGCGCCGCTATCTTCGCATCAACGGAATCTGGCAGGATCACCTGCTGTTCGGCATGCTCCACGATGATCTCCAGAGCTATAGCGTTTTCGAGCGAAGTGGATGCCGGTTCGCGTGAAGAAAACGCGTCAAAACAAGATCACAGAGCCTCGCTTCTGATTCAATCAGAAGCGGAAAGGCTCTGGAACATCTTCGGGCAAAGTGGATGCCGGTTCGCCGCAGAAAATGCGACCAGACAGTAATCTTTAGTGCATGGTCCGATTCAACTTGATCGGATCAAGTTGCGAAGTTGTTTCGGACGAATCGGTGCTTATCCTCGGGCCAACCAATGGGGCAGCTTCGCCTCGATAACGCGATAGCGACTTTGGTTTGCCACCTTCGGCTTGTTATAAGACCGCGCGTGAGAACCAACGATCGGATGATGACGTGAAATGCTTGATGTTGCTGATACTACGGACGTGGGCGAGCGGGGGGCCGTCCGGCGCTTGGGTTGCTTTCCCTGGCGGCGCTTTCTCCTAGGTCGATTTCCCTCGCGGCTGGTGTCCATCGTCGCGGTCTGTTGCGTGACTGCCGCTTTGCCGGCGCAATCGCAGTCACTCGGCGATCGTTTCAAGGGCATGTTCGGCATCAAATCGCAGCCGGAGCAGACAGCCCCGGTACCCGGCGATACGGCTTCTGCGCCCGACTACCTGACCTGTCCGTCCGTCGCCATCCGTTCCGGCGCATCGACCTACTCCGTCGGCGAGTCGGGCAAGCCGGCGACAGGCGCCGATGTCCGCTATCAGGCGACGATCCGCGACACCGCGCGAGAATGCGATTACAACTCCGAAACGCAACAAATCTCGATCAAGGTCGGTATCCGGGGGCGGGTCATCGTGGGGCCGGCGGGGGCGCCACCCACGGTGGAGGTGCCGTTGCGCGTCGCGGTGGTCGAGGACGGTATTACCCCGAAGACGGTCGCCACCAACGCCTATACGATAACGGTGAGCCTGTCGGGAAACGGCGGCGGGATTTACAGCTTCGTGTCCGACGACCTCTCCTATCCGGCCCCGCAGGGCGCGGCCGCAGATCGCTACGTGTTCTACGTCGGGTTCGATCCGCAGGCGCTGAAACCTGAACCGCGCTCGAACCACAGGCGACAGCGATAGAGCTCTTCTGCTTCTGACGGAATCAGAAGCGGGCTCTCGGATATTGATCTGACGCGTTGTCCTTCGCATGCACCGGTATAGCGGAGATAACTGAAAAGCTGCGGCTGCGTTGCGCTCGCCTCATAAGGCAGGGTTGACCTGCGCAGGCGATTGTTCAGCACGCCACAGTCGTTGCGATCGTCGTCATGCGCGCGCATGATGACGCCGCTCGGTTGCTCGCCGGCACGGCTTGCGAAACAAAAAAGCCGGCACGAGCGGTTCTCGCACCGGCTTTTGTTGTGCTTGGACGAATTTAGAGCCCGCTTCTGATAGAATCAGAAGCGGGCTCTATGATTTTGATTTGACGTGTTTTCTTCGCGAGAACCGGCGTCCGCTTCGCTTGAAAACGCTCTAGTTGAGCTTGGAGCGAACTTCGCTGACGCCCTGTGCGAGTAACTCGTCGGCAAGCTGACCCTTCACCGAGTTCGACAGGATGGAGGAAGCAGCGGCGACAGCGGCGTCAGCCGCGGCGGCGCGGACATCCGCGATAGCCTGGGCTTCGGCCGAGGCGATCTTGCCTTCCGCACTCTTGGTGCGGCGCGCGACGAAATCCTCCATCTTGTCCTTCGCTTCGGCAGCGATGCGCTCGGCTTCGGCTTTGGCCGAAGCGATGATGTCCTGCGCCTCGCGCTCGGCGCTTGCATGACGGGCTTTGTAGTCGGCCAGCAGCTTGGCGGCTTCATCCTTGAGGCGGCGCGCGTCGTCCAGTTCGTTCTTGATGCGCGCGCTGCGACGATCGAGCGCCGACAGCACCGTGCGGTGAACGCCCACATAGGCGAAGACACCCATAAGGAGGAGGAAGGCTATGGCAACCCAGGTTTCCGGTGCGGCAAACATGGTCCCGTCATCCCTTCATCGAGGCTTCGACGGCGCTGTCGACGAGCTTGGAGTCGGGCGTTGCGCCGGTCAGTTGCTGGACGATCGCCGTTGCCGCATCGCTTGCGATGCCGCGGACGTTGCTCATCGCCGCCGAGCGCGTGGAGGCGATGGTTTTCTCGGCATCGGCGAGCTTGACGGACAACCGTTCCTCAAGCGCCTTGCGTTCGGCTTCCGCGGCCGCATTCAGCTTTTCGCGCGTCTCGTTGCCGATCGCCTGCGCCCGGGCGCGCGCCGCGGCGAGTTCGGCCTCATAGGCCTTCAACGCGGCGTCAGAGTCGTCCTTCAGCTTCTGCGCGTGTGCGAGGTCGCCCTTGATCGTGTTCTCTCGGTCGTCGATGGTCTGGCGGACACGCGGCAAGGCCAGTCGCGATGAGATCAGATAGAGCGCGACGAACGCGATCGTCAGCGAAACCAGCTGAGACGCGAACGTCTCCTTCTGGAACGGCGGGAACGGGGCCTTGTGGCCACCATCGGCTTCGGTGTGGGCCGTCGCACCGTGTGCGTTGCCATGACTTTCAGCCACGGGCTTCTCCTCTGCGGTTGATCGGGACCCGGTTTTCCAGGTCCCGTCAGCCGGTCAGTGATCTTAAAGTGCGAACAGCAACAGCAGGGCGATCAGCAGCGAAAAGATGCCGAGCGCTTCCGTCACCGCGAAGCCGAAAATCAGGTTGCCGAACTGGCCCTGGGCGGCCGAGGGATTGCGCACCGCGGCGGCAAGATAGTTGCCGAAAATGATGCCCACGCCGGCGCCGGCGCCACCCATGCCGATGCAGGCAATACCAGCGCCAATGTACTTCGCGGCAATCGGATCCATGAAACAAACTCCTTGCTGAGGCTGTGAGAGTGACTTTGGAGGGCGACCGGTCCTAGTGACCAGGATGGATTGCATCGTTGATGTAGATGCAGGTGAGGATCGTGAAGACGTAGGCTTGAAGGAATGCGACCAGCAGTTCGAGCGCGGTGAGCGCCACGACCAGCGCCAGCGGCAGCACGGCGCCGAAAACGCCGACGATTCCCATGGCCCCTAGCATGGTGACGAAGCTTGCGAATACCTTCAGCGTGATGTGGCCGGCGAGCATGTTGGCGAACAGACGCACGCTGTGCGAGACCGGCCGCGACAGGAACGAGATCACCTCGATCGTCACCACCAGAGGCAGAATCACGACCGGAATGCCCGACGGCACGAACAGCTTGAAGAATCTCAGGCCGTTTTTGTAGAAGCCATAGATCAGCACCGTGAAGAAGACCAGGAATGCCAGCGCGGCGGTGACGATGATGTGGCTCGAGATCGTGAAGGTGTAGGGGATGATGCCGACGAGGTTTGAGACGGTCACCAGCATGAAGATCGAGAACACGAAGGGAAAGAACTTCATGCCCTCCTTGCCGGCGGTGGTGCGTATGGTGTCGGCGACGAATTCGTAGCTGATCTCGGCGATCGATTGCATCCGTCCGGGGACGAGCCTGCGGCCGGTTCCCAGCATCAGAAGCGATGTCAGCGCGACGGCGAGAAACATGTAGGCGGAGGAATTGGTGAAGGCGATTTCCTGGCCGCCGATATGGCCGATCGTAAAGATTGGCTCGATGTTGAACTGGTGGATCGGGTCCATCATCCGCGTGTAACTTTCAGTCTGCCGGAAAGCCGGCGTTCAAGCAACTCAGTCACCCCGACGGCCATCCGTCATCGGTCATTCTGTTCGGGAATCACACCCGCCGACCGCATCACGTTGATCACGCCGGCGGCGAAGCCAAGCAGGAAAAACACGATCAGCCCCCAGGGCGAGGTCGACAGCAAGCGGTCTACTCCCCAGCCTATCAACGCCCCGACCACAACGCCCGCGATCAACTCCGAGGACAGGCGGAAACCGCGCGCCATCGCAGAGGCTCTGGCAGCTCCGTCCCCGCTTCCATCACCGGATTGGTCAGTCTCGTTCCGGCCGGGTCCACGAAGCCTGGACAGCCGTTGATCGAGACTTCCGAGCCTTTCGGAAAGCGCAGCCTCGTCGGGAGCCGAATGCTCGCGATCTCCGTGCCCACCGCTGTTTTTGTCCGTGCCGTCAGACATGTCCTCGACACCCGACATAACGCCGCGATCTTCAGGAAATAACGCCCGTTACCCTCAAAAGCCGCGCGGACCATACTGACGGCCCAAGGTCAAGTCAAGATTGCGTCGTAAGAGACTAGGGCTTTGAATTGGCTGGGTTTATTGTGGAAAATCAACCCGGCTGCGCCGAGTTGCCGCGCTGCGAAAGCGGCTTTCGCGCAGCGGCGGCCTGATTCTGGCGAGGCGGAAGCGCCAGCAGGCGCATGACAGCCCGCGGCCGGAGACCTCACGGGGGCGTCTGGTCTTGTGACGCAATCCTGTATCCGAGCCGTTAGGCAAACGCTCAGCGCCTTTCTTTGATCGTATAGATATATACTATCATCGGCATAATCCCGCGCATCTCCTGCTCTCACTGTTGCTTGTTGCCGCGGCAGGGGAGTTTGGGATGGGCACGGATCGAAATCGGCGGCCGACGCGTTGAAATAGGGGCGTCGCGTTATGGGGCGAATTGACCCCACACAAAGCGTCCGCCTGGTGAAAGCGGATTTCGGTCTTCGACGGAGCAGAGAGCATGGACGCAACGCTGCCGCTCAAACTGTTGCGGATTTCCGCAATCACCGCGATGCTCTTTAGTCTGGCTGCGCCGACGCTCGGGCAGGCTTCCGAGGCGGGAAAAGCACGCTATACGCTCATGCCGATGAGCGGCGGCTTCGTCAGGTTGGATACGCTGACCGGCGTGGTCTCTCACTGCGAAGATAAAGGCTCTGGCTGGGCGTGCTATGCATTGCCTGAAGAGCAGGCTGCGCTGGACAAGGAAATCGGCCGGTTACAGGCGGAGAACGAAGCATTGAAGGCGCAACTCGCTGTCCGTGAGCCGACCGGTAAGACCGGGAAGGCTTTGCCCGGGCAGGGGGCGACGGGGTCGGACGAGTCGGGGGCGGCTGCACCAAAAGCTGACGAACCGAAATCCGCCGAGGCCAACCGCAACAGCATCGAAGTTCCGCTGCCGAGCGATCGCGATGTCGGCCGCTTGATGTCATTCGTTGAGCGCGCCTGGCGGCGGCTGATGGAGATGGCGAGCCGCATCGAGCACGATCCGCCGGGAAGGATCTGAGCCGCGCGGCGGTTCGCGGCCAGAGCCCTTTCGCTTCTGATGGGATCAGAAGAGAGGATCCATGATGTTGGTTTGACGCGTTTCGTCACGCGAAAAGATCATCCGTTTCGCTCAAAACGCCATCGCGCGATCGTCACCAGGTGCGCGCCATGCCGTGCATCCCGCGTGTCCAACTCTGCTTGGATGTTTGCGAACCTGCACGAATCAGATTATACACGTAGAAGTTGTGGTAACGCGCCTCTCGCTAGAGCGGGATGAGGGAAAGTGTGGGGCGGTTCTTCGCTCGTATCCGTTCTAAACCGTTGGAATCGATCGTTCATGATCCTGGATCGACCCGGTCCAAAGCATCGTGATCTCAGCGTTTTCCAGCGAAGTATGTCCTCGGGCTTGACCCGAGGATGGAATCCGGTTCGCGTGGAGAAAACGCGTCAAAACTAAAGACTCTTTGGTGGGGAAGCGGATGGGGAAACTTCTGTCCTTTGTTTCGGATCTCTCGGTTTTCATCCTCGACGATGATCCGTCGGTCCGTGAAACGCTGGTCCTCCTCTTGAAGATCGAGGGTTATGCGGCGCAAGGCTTTGGCGACGGTACATCGTTCCTTGAAGCGGTTCGCAACGCGTCCCCAGCCTGTGTCATTCTCGACCTGAATCTTCCCGGCGACTCAGGATTTGATGTCCTGCGCAGGCTCGCCGACCAACGGGTGACCGCGCCGATCCTCGTGATCTCGGGCGCTGCCGACATTTCAATGGCTGTCGCGGCCATGAAGTACGGCGCGCTCGATTTCCTGGAGAAGCCTTTTTCCTCCGATGTCATCATTGAACGGGTTCGCGCCGCGGTGAAGGTATGGAGAGAGGCTAGAGGGAGCGAGCGGGACGGCTTCGCCAACTTTCCCGGCCGCCATCTGCTGACCGGCCGTGAGCGCGAGGTTCTGTCTCAAGTAGCCAGGGGCGCCTCGAACAAGGAGGCGGGGAGAAGACTCGGCATCAGTCCGCGTACGGTCGAGGTGCACCGCGCGCGGATTATGGACAAGCTCGGGGCCAAGAATACGGCCGACCTGATTCGGATCGTGTTCTCCGAGGGGAGCGCATGGCGGGGACTTTCCGCTTCATAGAGATTCTCTCGCTTCTGATGGAATCAGAAGCGAGGCCCTTCGTTCGGCTTATAGCGGTTTCATCAAGCGATGGGCCGCCTGATCAGACGGACAGAGACCCGCGCAAAGATAACGCATCGCGAACCAGACGCGTCCGTGTTTTCATCGAAACGAATACGTTCCGGCAGCTATTCGGCTGCCATGGATTTGGCCTGTAGCGGCAGACCGAGACGTTCCCACACCTGAAGCAGCGCTTCGGCCAACTGATCGACCAACGCATCGTCATGGTACGGCGAAGGCGTGATCCGCAGCCGCTCCATTCCCTTGGCGACGGTCGGATAGTTGATCGGCTGGATATAGATGTTGTGTTCGTGCAGCAGCATGTCGGAAGCCTGCTTGCAGCGCTCGGGATCTCCGACGAAAACCGGAACGATGTGTGTTGAACTCACCATCACCGGCAGGCCGGCCGCGATCAGGCTGGCCTTGGTGCGCGCCGCCCGCTCCTGATGGCGTTCGCGCTCCCAGGTCGATGATTTGAGATGCCTGATTGCGGCTGTCGCCGCGGAGCAGATCGCGGGCGGCAGCGAGGTGGTAAAGATGAAGCCCGGCGCATAGGAACGCACGGCATCGATGATCTCGGATTTGCCTGCGATATAGCCGCCGAGGCAGCCGAAGGCCTTGGCGAGCGTACCTTCGAGAACGTCGATGCGGTGCATGACGCCTTCGCGCTCCGCGATGCCGCCGCCGCGCGGGCCATACATGCCGACGGCGTGCACCTCGTCGACATAGGTCATGGCGCCGTAGCGCTCGGCGAGGTCGCAGATCTTCGCAAGCGGCGCGATATCGCCATCCATCGAATAAAGACTTTCGCAGGCGATCAGCTTCGGGCGCTCCGGGGGGGCGGCGCGAAGCAGTTCCTCGAGATGGGCCAGATCGTTGTGACGGAAAACCACGCGTTCACAGCCGGACTGGCGGATGCCTTCGATCATCGAATTGTGGTTGAGCGCGTCGGAGAGGATCAGGCAGTCGGGAATCAGCTTGGCGAGCGTCGAAATACCGGTCTGGTTGGATACATAGCCGGACGTGAACACGAGCGCCGCCGGCTTGCCATGCAGATCGGCCAGTTCCTGTTCGAGCTGGACCAGCGGATGATGGGTTCCGGCGATGTTGCGGGTGCCGCCGGCGCCGGTGCCGACCCGGGTCGCGGTCTCGACCATGGCTCCGACCACCTTCGGATGCTGACCCATGCCGAGATAGTCGTTGGAACACCAGATGATGACGTTGCGCGGTCCCTTGGGCGTGTGCAGCGTGGCGTAGGGGAACCGGCCGGCGATGCGCTCGAGATCCGCGAAAACACGGTAGCGCCGCTCGTCATGAAGGCGATCCAGCGCGTTACTGAAGAACTTGCTATAATCCATGACAACATCCGGATAAAAGCCCGGGACGCCGGACCGATCATAGTCTTTTTAGAGCCTTTCCAGCGGGGCTGTCGAGCCGGAATCCGCAAAAGCGTCAATCTGAGGGTTAAAAATCGCCGTTAATTTGCTCTGCCGCAAATGATGTCGGGGGTCGGGCGATCCCCGAACCGCCTCAGCACTCGTGTGAAGTCACTGCGAGCCAATAACGCGCGTCGCTCCGAAAGCTGGCAGTCTCCGCGATCAGATTAGATCAACTCAGCGATGCGGCAGGCGCCTTCACCCCATCCAGCGGCGAACTCATGCCGAGGCGGTCAAGCAATGCCGCGTCGCGCAGGGTCGCCGGGTTCCTGGTGGTCAGCAAAACATCGCCGATGAAAATGGAGTTGGCGCCGGCCACGAAACACAGCGCCTGCAGTTCATCGGTCATGTACTGCCGCCCCGCCGAAAGCCGCACCACGCTTTTTGGCATCATGATTCGCGCGACCGCGATCATGCGCACCAGCGCGATCGGATCCGGCCGGTCGGCTGTGTCGTTGACCGGTACGCCCCGGACCTCGTTCCACAGGTTGATGGGAACGCTTTCGGGATGCTCGGCCAGATTGGCCAGCAATATCAACATGCCGAGGCGGTCGCCGACCTGCTCGCCCATGCCGATGATGCCGCCGCAGCAGAGCTTCAGCCCGGCCTCGCGCGCGCAAGCGAGCGTCTCGATGCGATCCTGCATGGTGCGGGTGGTGATGATCTTGCCGTAGAATTCCGGGGACGTATCGACGTTATGGTTATAGAAATCGAGTCCGGCTTCATGCAGCCGCCGGGCCTGCTCGGGCGTGAGCATTCCCAGCGTCGCGCAGGTCTCCATGCCGAGCGCCTTGACGGCGCTGATCATGTCGCAGACCCGGTCGAGATCCCTGTCTTTCGGATGGCGCCAGGCCGCCGCCATGCAGAACCGGCCGGCGCCGGCGTCCTTTGCCCGCCGGGCGGTTTCAAGGACCGCGTCCCTGTCCATCAGCTTCGTGGCTTTCACCCCGGCGTCGTAATGCGCGCTTTGCGCACAGTATCCGCAATCTTCCGGGCAGCCGCCGGTCTTGATGCTGAGCAGGCTCGCGGTTTCGACGTGATTGGGATCGAAATGGCGGCGATGGATGGTCTGCGCCTGAAACAGCAGATCCGGAAAGGGCAAATTATAGAGTGTCTCGGCCTCAGGCCGCGTCCAGTCATGCCGGGGCCGCGCCATCAGGTCGTGGCTGCTGTCGAACGAAACCGGGTCTGACTTCATGGCGCGTGTCCTGTTTGCCCTCGTCATGCGGGATCGGTCTTTGAACCGGCCTGCCGCCTGACACAGATATCATGCGCGCGGCGAATCACGAATGACGCCAAAGCTATAGCGTTTTCCGAGCGAAGCACGTTTTCCAGAGCACGTTTGCCTCTGATTGAATCAGACGCGGAAAGGCTCCAGAAAGAAAAAAGCCGGCATCGAAATGCCGGCCTTTCTCGTACCTTGGAACCGTAAGGTTCGTAAGGATCAGTATCCCGGAGCGTACGGAGCAGCCGGAGCGCCGAAGTTGAAGCGATAGTTCAGGCCGACCTTCACGGTGTGCTGGTCGTTGCGGAAGGTGCCGATACCGCCCAACGGACCGACGAAGTTCACGTTGCCCAGATCGTAGTACTGGTACTCGACCTTGCCCGACCAGTTCTGGGTGAACAGGTATTCCAGACCACCGCCGACGGTGTAGCCGTCGCGGCCGCCGTTGCCGGCGAAGCCGTTGGTGAAGCGCGAGTCAGCCCAGCCGTAGCCGCCCTTGACGTAGAGCAGCGCCGGACCCCAGGTGTAGCCGAGGCGGGCGGTCACCGAGCCAAGGCCACGGTTGGCGAAGAAGCTGCCGGTGTCGAGGAAGCTATAGTTGGCTTCGATACCGAAGACCCAGTTCGGCGAGAACTGCGTGTCGTAGCCGACCTGACCACCGCCCATGAACGCGCCGTCGTTATTGTTGAAGAAGCCGGGGGCCAAAACGTTGCCCGGACCACCGAACGCGCCACCGATGTGACCACCGAGGTAGAAGCCGGTCCAGTTGTAGATCGGCGCGGGAACATAGGGCGGAGCCTTGGTGTAGGGACGCGGCGCGAGATCAGCGGCCTGTGCCGGCACGATCGCGGCCATACCGAGGAAGGCTACAGAAGCGAGCAGAATCTTTTTCATTGCGTTTCTCCAGGAAATTCGAGTTCCGAGCAGCCGTTCGTCGGCCCCGTCATCAAGACCCTAAATCGATTTGCCGGAAAAAGCTGTCACTGAGAGGCCACACTCCAAAACGATCGCGGTCCGTTAGCGGGGTCGCGGGTGGGAACTGCGGGCGTTTGCTTAACGCCTCGCTAACAAAAGCCAAATGAAGCCTTAATTCCCGCGCCTTCACCCCAAAATCGGCGACCAGCCAAGCTCGCGGAAGCCTTTATCGGGGCGAATCAGGACCGTGACCTCGCGAATCAGCCTTCGCTTCGCGTTACCGGCGATTGTTCGGGCGCTCAGTCTAAGGAAAAATGGTGCTGCCAGAGAAAAATGGTGCTGCCAGACAGGATTGAACTGTCGACCTCTCCATTACCAATGGAGTGCTCTACCACTGAGCTACGGCAGCAAGCCGTAACGCGGAAATCGTCCCCTAGGGCGGCCCGCACGGCGGCCGATCCTTGCCACAAGGCTGGAAGACGCGCAAGTTGTGGCGGCTTACCGGGCTACATCACCCACGAATCGGATGCGCAGGCCAGCGATTCGCCTTTCAACGCGGGCGAATCGCGTCCCGGAAGGCTTGTTGCGGCAGTCGCGCCGCATGTCTATTGAAGCGATTCGCCTGCTTCCGCAGACAAAGGGCGCATCCGGACGTTCGGGCAGAAGATAATGACCGAAAAGCACGATACCCACCGCGAGACGGAGAACGGAGGACGCCGGATGCGGCTGCGGGCGGCGCTGCGCGAAAATCTCAAGCGGCGGAAATCGCAATCCCGCGGACGAACCGATCAGGCTGCTTCCGCGCCAGACCCCGACCCGGAGCACCGGGACGAATGACGCTGAAGTCATTTGCTTTCTGCCGTGCGACAGGCCCGGACGGAAGGCGGCTTGCGTGCTTCCTTCCGGCGGGTTTTAAGCTCTTTCCAACGGCCTGATCGTTGACGCTTTCGAGCGCGGGGCGGTTATAGCGTTTTCGAGCGAAGCGAAATCCGGTTCGCAGGAAGAAAACGCGTCAGAACATGAAGATAGAGTCTTTTACCGGTTCCATGATGCGGTGAAGGACTCAGGTCCTAAGTACTCAACGGCAAACGGGAAACGGCATGGATCGCATTCGCATCGTCGGCGGCAACAGGCTCAACGGCACCATTCCGATTTCCGGGGCAAAGAACGCGGCGCTGCCCTTGATGATCGCCGCGCTCCTGACCGAGGAAACGCTGATTCTCGATAACGTGCCGCGACTTGCGGACGTTGCGCAGTTGCAGCGCATTCTCGGCAACCACGGCGTCGACATCATGTCGGCGGGCAAGCGTCCGGGTGATGATGAATATCAGGGACAGACCCTGCATATCTCGGCTGCCAACGTCATCGACACCACCGCGCCATACGAACTGGTCTCGACGATGCGGGCCAGCTTCTGGGTGATCGCGCCGCTTCTGGCGCGGATGCATGAGGCGAGGGTATCGCTGCCCGGCGGCTGCGCCATCGGCACCCGTCCGGTGGATCTCCTGATTCTGGCGCTGGAAAAGCTCGGCGCCAGAATCGCGATCGACGGCGGTTATGTGATCGCCAGCGCCCCCGGCGGCCTGAGGGGCGCCGACGTGGAGTTTCCCAAGGAGACCGTGAGCGGCACCCATGTCGCGCTGATGGCGGCGACGCTGGCGAAGGGCACCACCGTCATCACCAACGCGGCCTGCGAGCCGGAGATCGCCGATGTCGCCGACTGCCTCAATAAAATGGGTGCGCGGATTTCCGGGGCCGGCACGCCGCGGATCGTCATCGAGGGGGTGGGCAGGCTCGGCGGCGCACGTCATACCGTGTTGCCCGACCGGATCGAAACCGGCACCTATGCGATGGCGGTGGCGATGACCGGCGGCGAGGTGCTGCTGCGCGGCGCGCGGCCGGAACTGTTGCAGGCGGCGCTCGACGTGCTGACCGAGGCGGGAGCCGAGATTACGCCGAACAATGAGGGGATCCGCGTCGCGCGCAACGGCGCCGGCATCAATCCGGTAACGGTCTCCACCGCTCCGTTTCCCGGATTTCCGACCGATCTTCAGGCCCAGCTCATGGCGTTGATGACCCGCGCCAGGGGAACGTCCCATATCACCGAGACGATTTTCGAGAACCGCTTCATGCACGTGCAGGAACTGGCGCGGTTCGGCGCACGCATTCATCTGGACGGCGAAACCGCCACCATCGAGGGCATTGAAACGTTGCGCGGCGCGCCGGTGATGGCGACGGATCTGCGCGCCTCGGTGTCGCTGGTGATCGCCGGACTCGCCGGCGAGGGGGAGACCATGGTCAACCGCGTCTACCATCTCGACCGTGGTTTCGAGCAGCTTGAGAAAAAACTGTCGGCGTGCGGCGCCTCGATCGAACGGATCAGGGCCTGATCCCGACCCGAACGGCCGCGGCCAGCGAACGGTGATCGATTCTCATGGTTCCGGCCGGGTTCGCGGCGCTGGATTGGGGTTCGCGCAAACGATAGCGTTTTCGAGCGAAATGATCTCGAAGGGTTGACGGCGATTTGAGGCCGCGCCATTGAGCCGGTGTCCCCGTGGACCGTGACATCGTTCCATATCTGCCGGAAACATCCCATCCCATGCCGATCCGCATCGATAGCCGCAACGCCGATTTCGTCTCGCGCTTCAAAGCGTTTCTCGCGACCAAGCGCGAGGTCTCGGCCGATATCGAGGCGGCCACGCGCGCCATCGTCGACGACGTGGCGGTGCGGGGCGATGCGGCGCTGATCGAGGCGACCCACAAGTTCGACCGGCTGTCCGTCGATGCCGCGGGTCTCCGCTTCACCGCAGCCGAGATCGACGCCGCCGTGGCGGCTTGCGACGCCGCGACGCTGGACGCGCTGAAGCTGGCGCGGGACCGGATCGAGACTTTTCATCGCCGGCAACTGCCGAAGGATGACCGTTTCACTGACGCGCTCGGCGTCGAGCTCGGCTCGCGCTGGACCGCGATCGAGGCGGTCGGACTTTACGTGCCAGGCGGCTCCGCGGCCTATCCGTCCTCGGTGCTGATGAATGCGGTGCCGGCCATGGTCGCCGGGGTCGCGCGCGTCGCCATGGTGGTGCCCTCGCCCGAGGGCAGGATCAATCCGCTGGTGCTGGCGGCGGCACGGCTCGGCGGCGTCTCCGAAATCTATCGCGTCGGCGGCGCGCAGGCGGTCGCCGCGCTCGCCTACGGCACCGCGACCATCGCGCCGGTGGCCAAGATTGTCGGGCCCGGCAACGCTTATGTCGCCGCCGCCAAGCGCCAGGTATTCGGCAAGGTCGGCATCGACATGATCGCGGGTCCCTCGGAGGTGCTCGTCATCGCCGACCAGACCGGCAACGCCGGCTGGATCGCCGCCGACCTGCTCGCGCAGGCGGAGCACGACGCCAACGCGCAATCGATCCTGATCACCGATAGCGAGGCGCTCGCCGCCGATGTCGAGCGCGCCGTGGAGGCGCAACTCGCAACGCTGCCGCGGGCCGGGATCGCGCGCGCCTCCTGGAACGACTTCGGCGCCGTCATTCTGGTGACGGATCTCGATGAAGCGGTGGCGCTGGCGGATTCGATCGCCGCGGAACATCTGGAGATCATGACCGCCGATCCCGAAGGACTCGCTGCGCGGATCCGTAATGCCGGTGCGATCTTTCTCGGGCCGCATACGCCGGAAGCGATCGGCGATTATGTCGGTGGCTCCAATCACGTCCTGCCGACGGCGCGCTCGGCGCGGTTTTCGTCGGGCCTTGGCGTGCTCGACTTCATGAAGCGAACGTCAATCCTCAAATGCGGGCCGGACCAGTTGCGGGCGCTGGGGCCGGCGGCGATGACCCTGGGCAAGGCCGAGGGCCTCGACGCCCACGCCCGTTCCGTGGGAATGCGTCTCAACTAGAGCATCGTTGCTTCTGATAGAATCAGAAGCA
>NZ_BJNF01000069.1 GCF_006539545.1 Nitrobacter winogradskyi | reverse complement strand
CTTCGCTCGAAAACGCTATAGTGGGAGGCAGTTTTGCATTCGCCTCTCACCGCGCTGAAATGGGATGCGAATGTTGGAACCGGACCGGCAGATCATGAGCAAGGCCCCATCCGAGGATGATTCGCGCCATCGAATCGTGGCGGTCACGCTCGATGAGGATTCGATCGGGCGTTCCGGGCCGGATATCGAGCACGAGCGGGCGATCGCGATCTACGATCTCGTCGAGAAGAACCTGTTCGCGCCGGAAGGTGCGGAAGGCGGCCCGTTCACCCTGCATATCGCGATCACCGGCAACCGCCTGATGTTCGACATCCGGCGCGAGGACGGCGCTCCCGTGGTGACACACCTGTTGTCGCTGACCCCGTTCCGGCGGATCGTGAAAGACTACTTCATGATCTGCGACAGCTACTATCAGGCGATCCGGACCGCGACGCCAGACAAGATCGAGGCCATCGACATGGGCCGGCGCGGCATCCACGATGAAGGTTCGCGCACGCTGCAAGAGCGGCTGAGCGGCAAGGTCCGCGTCGATTTCGAGACCGCGCGGCGGCTGTTCACCCTGATCTCTGTTCTGCACTGGAAGGGTAACGCATGATCCGAGTCGCGGAACACCTGTTGTTGTGGCGATGCATGCGGAATGGCCGCGCGGAGGGCCCGCGCGAAACGAAAGCGGCTTGAGCCATGGCCGCGCCTGCGCGCGTGCACAATCCCCAGTCGGTGCTGTTCGCCTGCGCGCACAACAGCGTGCGCTCGCCGATGGCGGCGAGCCTGCTCCAGCAGATGTTTCCGCGAACCCTCTATGTACGATCCGCCGGCGTCCGAACCGGCGAACTTGATCCGTTCGCCGTTGCGGTGATGGCCGAACTCGGCCAGGACATCTCAAAGCACCGGCCAATGACGTTCGAAGAGATTGAAGACTGGGAAGGTCTCAACTTCGATCTCATCATCACGTTGTCGCCGGAAGCTCATCACAAGGCGCTGGAACTGACGCGGACGATCGCAGCCGACGTCGAATACTGGCCGACGCCGGACCCCACCATCATCGAGGGCAACCGGGAGCAGCGCCTGCAGGCCTATCGCGACGTCTGCGACGGACTGCTCTCACGCATCCGCAAGCGCTTTGCTCGGGGCGGGGGATTCAAGGCCTGAAATTTACGAGAGATGCTCGCGCTTCTTCGGCGAACATAACCTCGAGTCCCAGGAGCTTTCGGATTTCCGAAGGTGGAGGGTGATGAATGAGGCAGGTAATGGTGCCCAGGGGCGGGATCGAACCACCGACACTGCGATTTTCAGTCGCATGCTCTACCAACTGAGCTACCTGGGCGTCGTCCGGCTTCAGCAGGGCGCGCCGGTTTATAGTCAGGCCGGAACGTCCTGTCCACCCGTCTGCCGGTGTCGTGTCGAGCTGCTAGCTTTTCTTTCGACCAGCCCGAGTCGCCGGCCGGCAGGTCCCCGGCCTATTCCGCATCCTCATCGTCAGTTCTACTGGCGGGAATGGCATAGGAACCGGACAGCCAGCGGTTCAGATCCACGTCGCGGCAGCGCTCGGAGCAAAACGGACGCGAAGCCTCGACCGATGGCTTGCCGCAGATCGGGCACGGCTTCTCGGGCCGCGCGCGGGCTGGTTTCCTAACCGGCATCCAACCAGCCGGTGCGGATCGGAAATTCCTCGCCGCCGAGCAGCGCAATCGACTCGTTGAGCGGCAACCCGACCACATTGGTGTAGGACCCCACCAGCTTGACCACGAACGAACCGGCGATGCCCTGAATCGCGTAGCCGCCTGCCTTGCCCCGCCATTCCCCGGAGCCGATGTAGGCCTGAATGTCCTCCTCGCTCAGCCGCTTGAAGCGAACACGCGTTTCGACCAGCCGCTGACGAAAGTTTTCCTTCGGGGTCACGAGGCACACGGCGGTGTACACGCGATGATTGCGTCCCGACAGCAGCCGCAGGCACTGCGAGGCCTCATCGACCAGGTCGGCTTTGGGCAGGATGCGGCGGCCGACGGCGACGACGGTGTCGGCCGCCAGAATAAACGAGCCGCGGAGTTCGTCGTCGAACTGCAATGCTTTCAAGGCCGCGTCAGCCTTGGCGCGAGCGAGGCGATTGGCGCAGGCGCGGGGAAGCTCCCCCTTCGTCGGCGTCTCGTCGATGTCGACAGGCCGCAACGCGTCGGGTTCGATACCTGCCTGGTTGAGGAGGCTGAGCCGTCGCGGCGAACCGGAGGCGAGTACGAGTTTGGGGCGGCCTGACATGCGGTTTCGTGTCTAGCGCGTTTTCCGCAAAAGTGGATACCGGTTTTGCGATCAGAATACGCGCATAATGATTCGAGAGCATTTTCTTCCAGCTAACCGGATTCCACTTAGCCGGAAATGCTCTACGGCATGATCCCGAAAAGCGGAAACCGTTTTAGGACAGGATCATGCTCGGTTGACAGAAAATAAGACGAACCTCACTCAAAGCCGCTGGAATGGGTCTCCCCGGAGCGTTTTCGAGCGAAGGATGTCCTCGGACTAGACTCAAGGATGGAATTCGATTCGCGTCAAGAAAACGCGTCAAAACAACGATCTAGAGCTTCGCTTCTGATTCAACAAGAAGCGATAATGCTCTAGCCACGATCTCTTGGCGGCTGACATCCGCGGCGGGCTTGCTACACAGGTTCGATGCGGAGCCGAATGATTCGTCGTTGTCACCAGATCGTCGCGGGGGCGCTGCTGCTTGCGTCGCTCGCTGCGGTTCCTGATGGGGCGGCGGCGCCCGCGACGTTCGCCGGCGCGATGGCGCAGGCCGCATCCCCGGCCGCCATCGCGGATTACCGCCGCAAGCTGAAGGCGTATCAGGAGGCTCGCGCTGCCTTCGAGCAGGAGGCGGACGCCTACTGGAACGCGATTGCCGACAAGAGGCGGCTCAGGAATGCCAAGCGGCGCGATCGCCAGCCCGTCTCGCTCGACGATTACGTGCTGGTCCATCCCCCGCTCTATGATGGACCGCAACGCCCGATCAACCCGGAGCCTGAAGAGGAGCGTTCGCCACGGCAACGCAAATCCATTCCCGTCGTCGCCGATTTCCTGAGGGCGGCGGCGGAGCAGTTCCAGTTCACGCCGCAGCGGCCGAGAACCGAGATCGATTTCAAGCGTGCCTATGCGAGTGTGGCGCGAGCCTACGGCCTCACGAAGGAGCAGGCGGTTCGGGTCTATTCGTTCGAAACCGGCGGCAATGGCGATCACGACATGCAGTCGGGCCTCAGCACGTCCCGGCCGGGATCGCGCGCGATCTCCACCGCGATCGGCTATAACCAATTGCTCACAACCAACAGCGTCGAATTGCTCGCCGAGCAGGGCGATGACATCCTGCGCGCGCTTGGCGAGAAAGCGGCGCGATTGTCAGGACCGCAGCGTGGGGCGACCGAGCGCAGGATCGCGGTGGTCAAGCGGATGGTGGCCTACGCGCGCTCGGTGCCCGATACCTGGAGCGCGCATCAGAAGCTTGCCGACACGCCGAAAGGCTGGGCGATCCATGCGCTGGTGCTGGATATCGATGTTGGTCCGTTGTTGCAGATCCACAAGCTCCTGACCTCGGTTATTTTCGCACGCAACAAGGGTTATTCCCGTCCGCTAACCGCCGCTGAACTGGAGATGATGAATCTCACCGGCGACGGCACCGGCTTCGACATGGTGACGATGCCGCAGGCGATGCGCGAACGGGTGCCGACGGCGAATTTCTTCCAGCGTCGGGGCTATGAACGCAATCCGGTGGCGATTCGTCACAACACGGTGGCGAAACTGCTCGCGGTCACCAACGCCCGGATGGACAGCAACAGCGCAAAGCCGGGCGCGCGCGAGCTGGCGGCGGCTTTCTGATCAGGTGAGAAGCTTTTCCGAGCGAAGCATGTCCTTGGGCTTGACCCGAGGATGAATACCGGCTCGCCTGAAGACAACGCGTCAAATTAAAATCATAGCGCCCGCTTCTGATTTTATCAGAAGCGGAAAGGCTCTAGAGCGG
>NZ_BJNF01000068.1 GCF_006539545.1 Nitrobacter winogradskyi | reverse complement strand
GCTCTAGATCAGAATGAACCCCGGATTTTACCAGGAGGCCGCCGATGACCGAAGCCGTGATTGTCTCCACCGCCCGCACGCCGATCGGCAAGGCCTATCGGGGTGTCCTCAACGCCACTGAAGGAGCGACCCTGCTCGGCCATGCCATCGCAGAAGCCGTTGTCCGCGCCGGGGTGGATCCGCAGGAGATCGAGGACGTGGTGATGGGCGTGGCCATGCAGCAGGGCGCCACCGGCGGCAACATCGCCCGCAAGGCGCTGCTTCGCGCCGGGCTCCCCGTGACCGTCTCCGGCGCCACCATCGACCGCCAGTGCGCCTCGGGTCTTCAGGCGATCGCGCTGGCCGCGCGTTCTGTCCTGTTCGACGGCGTCACAATCGCGGTCGGCGGCGGCGGCGAATCGATCAGCCTGGTGCAGAACGAGCACGCCAATACCTTTCATGCGGAGGATCCGGCGCTTCTGGAGATAAAGCGCGAGGTCTACATGCCCATGATCGACACCGCGGAAGTGGTCGCGAAGCGCTACGGCATCTCGCGCCAGGCGCAGGACGAATATGCGCTCGAAAGCCAGCGCCGCACCGCCGCCGCGCAGCAGGGCGGCCGATTCAAGGACGAGCTGGCGCCGCTCTCCACAAGAATGGCGATCGTCGACAAGGAAACCGGGAACGTCACGTTCAGGGACGTGACGCTGTCGCAGGACGAAGGTCCGCGCCCTGATACGACGGCTGAAGGTCTCGCCGGGCTCAAGCCGGTTCGCGGCGAGGGCTGCACCATCACCGCAGGCAATGCCAGCCAGCTGTCGGATGGCGCCAGCGCGAGCGTGATCATGAGTGACAAGGAGGCGTCGAGGCGCGGCCTGAATCCGCTCGGCATCTTCCGCGGTTTCGTCTCAGCCGGCTGCGAGCCCGATGAAATGGGCATCGGCCCGGTTTTCGCGGTGCCGCGCCTTCTGAAACGGCACGGCCTCACGGTGGAGGACATCGATCTTTGGGAGCTGAACGAAGCGTTCGCGGTGCAGGTGATCTATTGCCGCGACAGGCTGGGCATCGATCCCGAAAAACTCAACGTCGACGGCGGAGCGATCGCGGTCGGTCATCCCTACGGGATGTCGGGCGCGCGCCTTGCTGGTCATGCCCTGATCGAGGGACGCCGGCGCAAAGCGAAATATGTCGTGGTCACCATGTGCGTCGGCGGCGGCATGGGCGCGGCGGGCCTGTTCGAGGTGCTTCAGTAAAGGGCTGCTCCAGTAAATTCCCCGATACGCTCCTACCATCCGACGACGCGTCAGACCAACATCATAGAGTCCCGCTTCCGACTCTGTCAGAAGCGGGACGGTTCTGAGGCGATCGGCTTCGCCGCTACTCCACCTCGATTTTAGTGATGGTCTTATCAGTACTGGTTTTGGGGTCGCCGCCGTCCTTGGCGGAAAATTTCACCTTGTCGCCGGCGTGCACCGACTCTGACAGCTTGAGGTCGATCTTGAACCGCGTGACTACGCCCTCGGCGTCGGCGCTATCTTTGTCTTTATCCTTAGTCTTATCCTTATCCTTGTCGCTATCCTTATTCTCTTTTTCTTTCTCTTTACCCTTGTCGTTCTGCTCCTCCCGGATCGTAATGGTGCCGCTGAGCCGGTTGACGACCGTCACCAGACCCTTGCGGGTCTCCGCCGATGGCGTTTGCTGGGTCGGTGGCGTTGCCTGGGCGGAGGCCGTTGCGCCGACGATCGCGAACAAGGAGGCGGCCAGAATCATCTTTGCCAGTATCATCTAGGGTCTTTCGGTTGCTGAACAGTCATGAAAATCGAGTGCGATTTGTTTCCGGAGAGGCATTTCTACCTCGCGGGACGGGTTGGATGAAGCTGTACCAAGCATCTTATCCTTATCGCCCGTTGAAACGTGAATCAAAACGAAGGCACAAACTTGACCTTGGACGGGCAATCCGCTTGCCTTGCCGCTCCTGTCCCTTGTCGCCGCCGTGAGCCCGCAAGTTCGAGAACAACGTCATGGTCACCCACGTCCTCGCCATTGATCAGGGCACGACATCGTCACGGGCCATCGTGTTTCGCGCCGACCTTACCGTCGCCGCGATCGCGCAGCAGGAATTCCCGCAGCACTTTCCGGCGTCGGGCTGGGTCGAGCACGAACCGGAAGACATCTGGACCTCAACCGTTACGACCTGCCGGCAGGCGATGGAGAAGGCGGGCGTCACGCCGAAGGACATCGCGGCCATCGGCATCACCAACCAGCGGGAAACCACGGTGGTCTGGGACCGTGCCACCGGAAAGGCGGTGCATCGCGCCATCGTATGGCAGGACCGGCGCACGGCGGATATCTGCGCGCGGCTGAAAGCCGAGGGTCATGAGCCCGCGATATCGGCGAAAACCGGCCTGATCATCGATCCCTATTTCTCCGGCACCAAGATCGCCTGGATCCTCGATTCGGTTCCGGGCGCGCGTGCGCGTGCGATGCGCGGCGAGCTGATGTTCGGGACCGTGGATTGTTATCTCCTGTGGCGGCTGACCGGCGGCAAGGTGCACGCCACCGACGCCACCAATGCATCGCGCACGATGCTGTTCGACATTCACACCGGGCACTGGGACGACGCGCTCCTGGATATTCTCCAGATACCGCGCGCGATGCTGCCGGAGGTGAAGGATTCCTCGGCGCATTTCGGCGACAGCGCGCCTGAATTGTTCGGCGCGCCGATCCCGATCCGCGGCATCGCCGGCGACCAGCAGGCCGCGGTGGTGGGTCAGGCGTGTTTCACCCCCGGAATGATCAAGTCGACCTATGGCACCGGCTGCTTCGCGCTGCTCAACACCGGCGCGACACCGGTCGCCTCGAAAAACAAGCTGCTGACGACCATCGCCTATCAACTGAACGGCGAGCGCACCTACGCGCTGGAAGGTTCGATCTTCGTCGCCGGTTCGGCGGTGCAGTGGCTGCGGGACGGCCTTGGCCTCATCAAGAATGCTTCGGAGACGGAGCCGCTGGCGGAGCAGTCCGATCCCGCCCAATCCGTGTATCTTGTGCCGGCTTTTGTCGGCATGGGAGCGCCATACTGGAATCCCAATGTGCGCGGCGCGCTGTTCGGACTGACCCGTAACACCGGGCCGGCGGAACTCGCACATGCGGCGCTGGAAAGCGTCTGCTACCAGACGTTTGATCTGTGGGAGGCGATGCGCGCCGATTGGCCGGTCGCCGCCGCCGCCCACCCCGTGCTGCGGGTCGACGGCGGCATGACGGCCTCCAGCTGGACCATGCAGCGCCTCGCGGACCTGCTCGGGGTGCCCGTCGACCGGCCGGTCATTCAGGAGACCACGGCGCTGGGCGCGGCGTACCTCGCCGGACTCTCCGCGGGCGTTTATCCGGAGCCGTCGCTGTTCGCCGACAACTGGCGTCGCGATCGCTGTTTCAAGCCGGCCATGAGAGCCGAGATGCGTACGCGGAAGCTCAAGGGGTGGGCGGCGGCGGTGCGTGGCGTGCTGGCGAGCGATGAAGGGTAAGGCGGGTATCCACGCGCCCCCGACAGGCGCGGCAAGGGAAGATCGCTCAGGTCGGTGAGGCGACCGCCGCCTCGCGGCGCAGTTGGCGGATTTCCTCGAAACGCGCGGTGACGTCGCGCAGCACCGACGTGAGCCCGGTGATGCGGCCGCTCGCGTCCGTCAGCGGCACGATAGTGAATTCGAGCGAGATGCGCCGGCCGTCCCTGTGAAGCGCGGGAACGGCGAGTACGTCGCCGCCGCTGTAGCGGCTCTGTCCGGTCAGCATCATCTCGCGGTAGCCGGCCCAGTGCCGGGCACGCTGGTTTTCCGGAAGGATCAGATCGAGCGACTGGCCGATCGCCTCATCGGCGCGATGGCCGAAAATCCTGACCGCGCCCGGATTCCAGAATGTGATCGTGCCGTTGCGGTCGGTGGCGATGATCGCGTCCGCGGGAGAATCGAGCAAGGCGGCGGCGATCGAGGATGCGTCCACGGTCAGCCTGCCCGCGCCGTGGTTTTGCGAAGCTGCAGATGGACCGCGCACTGGCAGCCCGGGGGATGATTGGCGACGTCGGCGGAGGCGTCGTTGGCGGGCGCGGGGACCGGCGTCGCGGCCGGCTTTCCGGAAGCATCCTGACCCGGAATGTAGTTGAGGATCGACGCCAGCCAGCGCTCGATCTCGGCGACCTCCATCCCCTTGCGCGCGGCATAGTCCTCGACCTGATCGCGTTCGATCTTGCCGACGCCGAAATACTGGCTCTCGGGATGGCTGTAATACAGACCGGAGACCGAGGACCCCGGCCACATCGCAAAGCTCTCGGTCAGTTCGACGCCGGTGGCACGGGTGGCATCCAAAAGGCGGAACAGCGTGGCCTTCTCGGTATGGTCGGGCTGCGCCGGATAGCCGGGCGCGGGGCGGATGCCGGCATATTCTTCCCTGATGAGCTGATCGTTGGTCAGCGCCTCATCGGGCGCGTAGCCCCAGAATTCGGTGCGCACGCGCTGATGCATCCGTTCGGCGAAGGCTTCCGCGAGACGGTCGGCCAGCGCCTTCACCAGAATGGACGAATAATCGTCATTGGCGTTCTTGAAGCGCGCCGCGATTTCATCCTCGCCGATCCCGGCGGTGACGGCGAAGCCGCCGATATAGTCGGCGATGCCGGTCTCCTTCGGCGCGATGAAGTCCGCCAGCGCGGCGTTGTGACGGCCTTCGCGTTTTTCGAGTTGCTGGCGCAGGGTGTGATAGGTCGCGATCTGCGTGGTGCGGCTTTCGTCGCTATAGACGGCGATATCGTCGCCGATGCGGTTGGCGGGCCAGAAGCCGATCACGCTGGAGGCGGTGAACCATTTCTCCTTGACGATGCGGTCCAGCATCTTGCGCGCGTCGTCATAGAGGGCGCGCGCGGTTTCGCCGACCACCTTGTCGTCGAGGATCGCAGGGTACCGTCCAGCCAGTTCCCAGACCTGAAAGAACGGTGTCCAGTCGATCACCTCCACCAGTTCTTCCAATGGGTAGTCCGTGAAGGCCTTGGTTCCGAGGAACGTCGGCTTGACCGGGCGGTAGCTGCTCCAGTCGATCGGCACCGCGTTGGCGCGGGCGGCCGCGAGCGGCAGCCGCTTCTTGTCCTGCTGGGCGCGGAAGTGCGCCGCGGAAATCTTGGCGTATTCGGCGCGCACGCCGGCCGCGTAAGCCTCCCGCCGCTCCGGCGACATCAGCGAGGCGACGACGCCGACGGCGCGGCTGGCGTCGTTGACATGGATCACCGGACCGTTGCGATAGTTGGGATCGATTTTGACGGCGGTATGGACGCGGCTGGTGGTCGCGCCGCCGATCAGGAGCGGCAGGTTGAGGCCCTGACGCTCGAGCTCCGCCGCGAAATAGCCCATCTCGTCCAGCGACGGCGTGATCAGGCCGGAGAGGCCGACGATATCGGCCTTCTCGGCCTTCGCCGTCTCGATGATCTTGGCGGCTGGCACCATCACGCCGAGGTCGATCACCTCGTAGTTGTTGCATTGAAGCACGATGCCGACGATGTTCTTTCCGATGTCGTGGACGTCGCCCTTGACGGTGGCGAGCAGGATCTTGCCGGCGGAGGTGCTGCCCGTGCCCTCGATGCCGGCGGCCTGATTGCGCGCCTTCTCCTCCTCCATGAACGGCATCAGATAGGCGACCGCCTGCTTCATCACCCGCGCCGACTTCACCACCTGCGGCAGAAACATCTTGCCGTCGCCGAACAGGTCGCCGACCACGTTCATGCCGGCCATCAGCGGCCCTTCGATCACCGACAGAGGACGATCGGCCGACTTCCGCGCTTCCTCGGTATCCTGATCGATGTATTCGGTGATGCCGTTGACCAGCGCGTGGCTTAAGCGTTTCTCCACCGGCCATTCGCGCCAGGAGAGATCTTTCTCCTTCACTTCCTTGCCCGCGCCGCGGAATTTCTCGGCCAGTTGCAGCAGCCGCTCGCCAGCGCCGGGATCGCGGTTGAGGACCACGTCCTCGCAAACCTGCCGAAGCTCCGGATCGATGTCGTCATAGATGACCATCTGCCCGGCATTGACGATTCCTAAGTCCATGCCGGCCTTGATGGCGTGATAGAGGAACACCGAGTGCATCGCCTCGCGCACCGGCTCATTGCCGCGGAACGAGAACGACAGGTTGGAGACGCCGCCCGAGATGTGCGCGTGCGGCAGGTTCTGGCGGATCCAGCGCGTCGCCTCGATGAAGTCGACGCCGTAGTTGTTATGCTCCTCCAGGCCCGTCGCGATGGCGAAGACGTTGGGATCGAAGATGATGTCTTCCGGCGGAAAGCCGACCTGTTCGACGAGGATGTCGTAGGCGCGCTTGCAGATTTCCATCTTGCGCTGGCAGGTATCGGCCTGGCCGGTCTCGTCGAACGCCATCACCACGACGGCCGCGCCGTGGCGGCGGGCGATTCGCGCCTCAGCTAAGAATTTCTCCTCGCCCTCCTTGAGCGAGATCGAGTTCACCACCGGCTTGCCCTGCAGGCATTTCAGCCCGGCCTCGATCACGGAGAACTTGGAGGAGTCCACCATTACCGGCACGCGGGCGATATCCGGCTCCGCCGCGATCAGGTTGAGGAAGGTGACCATCGCCGCTTCTGAATCCAGCAGGCCCTCGTCCATATTGACGTCGATGATCTGGGCGCCGTTCTCGACCTGGTTGCGCGCCACGTCGAGGGCGGCGGCATAGTCGCCGGCCTTGATCAGGTTGCGGAATCTGGCCGAGCCGGTGACGTTGGTGCGCTCGCCGACGTTGACGAAGGGAATGTCCGGCGTCAGCGAGAACGGCTCCAGCCCCGACAGCCGCAACCGCGGCTCGATCGCCGGCACGACGCGCGGCTTGTGCGGCGCGACCGCGGCCGCGATCGCCGCGATATGATCCGGCGTGGTGCCGCAGCAGCCGCCGACGACGTTGACGAGGCCGGCCTGCGCGAACTCGCCGATCAGCCGCGCCATGTAATCGGGGCTTTCATCGTACTGGCCGAACTCGTTGGGGAGGCCCGCGTTCGGATAGGCGCATACCAGCGTATCGGCGACGCGGCCGATCTCGGCGACGTGCGCGCGCAGATCTTCCGCGCCGAGCGCGCAGTTGAAGCCGATGGTGATCGGCCCCGCATGCCGCACCGAGTGCCAGAACGCTTCGGGCAATTGACCGGACAACAGGCGGCCGGACTTGTCGGTGATGGTTCCCGAGACCATCACCGGAATGTCGATGCCGCGCTGCTCGCCGATTTCGGCGATGGCGTACAGCGCCGCCTTGGCGTTCAGCGTGTCGAAGATGGTTTCGACCAGCAGCAGATCGGCGCCGCCGTCGAGCAGGCCGTTGATCTGTTCGCCATAGGCCTTGCGCAGGTCGTCGAAGGTGACCGCCCGATAGCCGGGGTTTGCGACGTCCGGCGAGATCGACGCGGTGCGGTTGGTCGGGCCGATGGCGCCGACGACGAAGCGCGGCTTGCCGTCCTCGGCGCTGACTTTCTCCGCGGCCGAGCGTGCGAGTTTCGCGCCCTCGCGATTGAGTTCGTAGACGAGATCCGACATGTCATAGTCGGCCTGCGCGATCGAGGTCGATGAAAACGTGTTGGTGGCGACGAGGTCGGCGCCGGCGCGCAGGTATTGCGCGTGGATGTCCTCGATCGCTTGCGGCTGGGTGAGGATGAGAAGGTCATTATTGCCGCGCACGTCGCGGTGAAAATCCTTGAATCGTTCGCCGCGAAATGCGGCTTCGTCGAACCCTCGATCCTGGATCATGGTGCCCATGGCGCCGTCGAGCACCAGAATGCGCTCGCGTGCGAGGGCGCGGAATTTGTCGGCGATGGGATTCGAACTTTTTGTCACGCTTGTTATCCTGCGATCGTCATGTCCGCGCTTGTCGCGGGCGTCCAGGTCTTTTGACGGAAAATGTGGTCACGCCGCCTTCTGGTCAGCATCGGGCCGGATGCCGAGCAGATGGCAGATCGCGAACACCAGGTCGGCGCGGTTCATGGTGTAGAAGTGGAACGTATCGACGCCGCGCTTAGCGAGCTTCTGAACCTGACCGGCGGCGACCGTGGCCGCGATCAGCTTGCGCGTTTCCGGATCCTCATCGAGACCTTCGAATTTTTCAGCGAGCCAGGCTGGAACCGTGGTGCCCGCTTTGGTCACGAAGGCCCGTGCCTGCTTGAAATTATGCATCGGCATGATGCCGGGCACGATCGGAATGTCGATGCCGCGCGCGCGGACGCGATCGAGATAGCGAAGGTAGAGGTCGTTGTCGAAAAAGACCTGGGTGATGGCGCGGGTCGCGCCGGCATCGACCTTGGCCTTGAGCATATCGATGTCGGTATCGATGTCGGGGCTTTCGGGGTGCTTCTCGGGATAGGCCGAGACGGAAATCTCGATGTCGCCATGCCGCCGCTTGATGCCGGCGACGAGGTCGGCGGACGTGCGATAGCCTTCGGGGTGGGTGCTGTAGGCCGTGCCGATGCCGCCCGGAGGATCTCCGCGAAGCGCAACGATATGGCGGACGCCGATGTCGCGATAGCGGCTGACAATCTCATCGATTTCTCCGCGCGGTGCGCCGACACAGGTGAGATGTGCCGCAGGACGAAGCCGGGTCTCCGAAAGGATGCGCGCGATGGTCGAATGGGTGCGCTCGCGGGTCGAGCCGCCGGCCCCGTAAGTCACGGAGACAAAGCTCGGATCGAGAGGCGCGAGGCGGGTAACGGTGCCCCAAAGATTGCGCTCCATCTCCTCGGTCTTGGGCGGAAAGAACTCGAACGAAATCGTGGGTCTTTTTCGCGCGTCGAGGCCGTTATGAGTTGGAGCGAAAGCATCTGTCATGGCTCGAAAAACTCCACTGCATCCGTCGCGTCGTGCCCGCGTCACGGCGGTCTGCCGAGAAACGCCGGGAGTCGGCCCCGCCATTCGCGGCGCGGCGTTCCCACCAGCGTAGCCCATTACTGGTCGCATCTAAGATGGGAAGTAGCCCACCATCCTCACAAATATGGAGAACGATGCCAAGATGCGCCACAAAGTGGGTGGCTGCAAGGCGCATAATACATTGAATTTATTTACTAAAAACAATTTTCGGATGTTGGGATGGCGAATGCGTAACCATATTTGTGTAATTCTGCCCAACACAAAAGGCGACGAAACGCCCGAAACTTGATCAATCCGCCCGTTCGCGGAACGTCGCGCGGAACGGATGAGCCGGATAAACGCCCACGATGCGAAGCTCTTTTGAAAAGAACTTCAACTCCTCCAGCGCGAATGCGAGTCCGCGATCGTTCGGGTGGCCTTCGACATCCGCATAGAATTGCGTGGCGAAGAAATTGCCGTCGACCATGTAGCTTTCGAGCTTGGTCATGTTGACGCTGTTGGTGGCAAAGCCTCCCATCGCTTTATAGAGCGCGGCCGGCAGGTTGCGCACCCGGAAGACGAAACTGGTGACCAGCGGCCCGGATCCCTGCCGGGCCCAGTCGGCCTCTCGCGCGAGCACCACGAAACGCGTGGTGTTATGGTCCTCGTCCTCGACGTTCTCGGCAAGAATATCGAGATGATGGATTTGCGAGGCCAGACGCGAGGCAATCGCCGCGCAGCTCATGTCGCCGCGTTCGGCGACAAGGCGGGCGGCGCCGGCGGTATCGCCCGACACGATTGGCCGGATGCCAAGCTTGCGGATGATGCGGCGGCATTGCCCGAGCGCGTGTACGTGACTTTCGACGGTCTTGATATCCGCCAGCTTGGCGCCGCGCGGCGCCATCAGTTGATGGCGGACCGGCAGGAAGTATTCGCCGACGATGAACAGCCCGGACTGCGGCAGCAGGTGATGAATGTCGGCGACACGGCCGGCCACCGAATTCTCGATCGGGATCATGCCGAGATCGGCTTCGCCGGACGTGATCGCGGCGAGGGCGTCCTCGAAGGTCGCGCAAGGCAATGGTTCGGCATCGGGATAGGCTTCCGCGATGGCGATATGGGAGTTCGCGCCGGGTTCGCCCTGGAATACGATTTTCATGATCTTTTTCTCAGGTGTTCTGTCAGCGCGCCGGCTGTTCGCGCGAGGCTGAATGGGCGATGAGCCGGCGGGCGGTTTCGAGGTCGGTCGCGGTATCGACGCCGCGCGGCACGTCGTCCACGATCATGATGTCAATCCGCATTCCGCCTTCCAGCGCCCGCAACTGCTCAAGCCGTTCCTGTTGTTCGAGAGGCGAGGGCGGCAGTTCGATAAAGCGCTGCAAGGCCTCGCGGCGATACGCGTAAAGCCCGACATGGTGATAGCGCGGGCCCTCGCCATGCGGGGCGGTGGCGCGGGTAAAATAAAGCGCGCGCAGCCGCCGCGGGCCGATCGGGGATCCGACAGCCTTGACCACGTTCGGGTTGGTGGCTTCTTCTTCCGTATGGATCTCGGCGGCCAGCGTCGCGATATCGACGGCGGGATCGGCCAGCGGCTGGAGCACCTCGCGGATCGTGTCCGGACGGATGGTCGGGAAGTCGCCCTGGAGGTTGACGATCGTATCGATTCGTCCTTCGGGGTCCAGTTTGCCCAGCGCCTCGAAAACGCGGTCGGACCCGGACGGATGATCGGCGCGCGTCATGATGGCCTCGCCGCCATGGGCCGTCACGGCGCTCGCGATGTCGGACGTGTCGGTGGCGACGGCGACGCGCCCGATGCCGGCGGCCTCGGCTCGCCGCAGGACATGGACGATCATCGGCAGGCCGCCGATATCCAGCAATGGCTTGCCTGGAAGTCGGGTCGCCGCCATGCGGGCGGGTATCAGCACGAGGGTGCGGGTCTCGGTCATTGATCGGGGAAGATACGGAATTGGCGCAGGTGCTTAAGATCTGCGGCATTTATACGGGTTGTCAGACCGGCGGCAAACCGTTATCTCGTTCTGCCGCCTCCGCGAGGACGTCTCGGCGGCATTTCCGTGGTCGTTCAGCCGGCCGTGCGGTCTGCTGTCGAGCGTGGAGCCTAGCCGCAAATGGACTCCCTCGATGATCAATAAATTTATTGGTGCGGTTCTGGGCACCTGCCTCGTTTTGCTGGTCATGAATTTAGTCGCGCGGGCGATATTCGCGCCGGCTGTGCCTGCGAAGCCTGGTTATAAAATCGCCGCCAAGGAAGAGCCGGCTGCTGCTCAGAAGGACGACAAGCCGGTGGCCGCGAGCAAGGCTGCGGCCGCAAGTAAGGAAGCCGACGTCGCGTCAGCGGTGTCGCTGGGGAAGAGGCTGCAAGCCGCTTCGGCCGAGAATGGTGCTGTCGTCGCCAAGAAATGTGCCGCATGTCATACCTTCGAAAAGGGCGGACCGAACCGTGTCGGTCCTAATCTTTACGGCATCGTCGGCGAGCCGCGCGGGCAGGGTCATGACTTCAATTTCTCGGCGGCCATGAAGGCCAAGGGCGGCACCTGGACGCTGGATGAACTGGACAAGTTTCTGGCCAATCCGAAGGAATACATCCCCGGAACGGCGATGTCTTTCGCCGGCGTTCCGAAGGACAGCGATCGTGCCGATCTCATCGCGTATCTGCGCAAGAATTCCGACAAGCCTTAAGCATCTGCCGCGGTGATGCGGCATGGCGTCGCCAACAATTGGCGAGAGTTTCCAGAGCCGCTCATTTTGTCGGTTACCCACGCTTGATCGGCGGGTTTCGCCGCACAAGTTCGAGAGGTGGGTGGCGTCACCCCCGAAAACCGACATAATCAGCCGGAACACTGCGGGCTTCAAGTTGCACCCGGAGCGCGATCGGCCATCTTGCGTCGATTGCGCTTCCAGTTCAACGCCGTTGAAACAGACTCTGGCCGGTCCTGCTGAGGCGCATCCGGCGCTGGAGCTTTTTCGCTTCTGATGGAATTAGAAGCGGCGCGCTATATATTTCGATCTGACGCGTGTTCTTCACGCGAACCGGTGCTCACTTCTTCGCTCGAAAACGCTATAACTCGCCCCGACAGTTCGCAGGAATATTCGCATTGGCCTTCACACGACGACGACTTCTCCATGGCGGAGCCCTGATCGCAGCCGCTCCCGCAATCAAAGTCCTGACCGGCGCTTCCTCGATCCAGGCAGCCCATGCGCAGGCCGGACCGACCGGCCTGAAATGGCGGCACGGGCTTTCGCTGTTCGGCGAGGTGAAATATCCGGAAGGCTTCAAGCATTTCGATTATGTGAATCCGGACGCGCCCAAAGGCGGTCTGGTACGGCAGATCGCGATCGGCACCTTCGACAATTTCAACCCTGTCGTGTCGGGGGTGAAGGGTTCGATCGCATCGGAAGGGCGGCTGATCTATGAAGCGCTGACGGCTCCGTCACTGGACGAGGTTTCAACCGAGTACGGCGCGCTGGCCGAGTCGGTCGCTTATCCCGATGATTTTTCCTTCGTGGTCTACCGGCTACGGGCGGAAGCGAAGTGGCACGACGGCAAGCCGGTCACGCCCGACGACGTGATCTTCTCGCTCAACGTGCTGAAGAAGCATCATCCGTTCTATGGAGCCTATTACCGTCACATCACCAAAGTGGAGAAAACCGGCGAGCGGGATGTGACCTTCACCTTCGATGCGCCGGGTAACCGCGAACTGCCGCAGATTGTCGGGCAACTGATGGTGCTGCCGAAGCACTGGTGGGAAGGCGCCGATGATGCGGGCAGGAAGCGCGATATTTCCGCGACCACGCTGGAGCCGCCGCTCGGCAGCGGCCCCTACAGGATCAAGCGTTTCGACGCCGCGCGCTCGGTGACGCTTGAGCGGGTCAGGGATTACTGGGGCCGCGATCTCAATTTCAGTATCGGCCACAATAATTTCGACGAACTGCGCTATGAGTATTTCCGCGACGGCACGGTCGCGCTGGAAGCCTTCAAAGGCGATCAGGTCGACTGGCGCACCGAAAACAGCGCCAAGAACTGGGCCACGGCTTACGATTTCCCGGCGGTGAAGGACGGCCGCGTCGTCCTTGAGGAATTCCCCAATCGCAATGCCGGCGTGATGCAGGCGTTCGCCCTCAACATCCGCCGCGACAAGTTCAGGGATCCTCGCGTGCGGCGGGCGCTGAACTTTGCGTTCAATTTCGAGGAAATGAACAAGCAGTTGTTCTACGGTCAGTACAAGCGCATCAATAGCTATTTCGACGGTACCGAACTGGCGTCAAGCGGTCTGCCCGAGGGCAGGGAGCTTGAAATCCTTGAAACCGTTCGCGCCGAGGTGCCGGCCGAGGTGTTCACCACGCCTTACAGCAATCCGGTCGGCGGCAACCCCGAGGCGGTTCGCAACAATCTCCGCGAGGGCATGAAGCTCTTCAAGGAAGCTGGATTTGAGGTGCGCAACCACAAGCTGGTGGACAGCAAAACCGGCGCGCCGTTCGAACTGGAGTTGTTGTCGGAAGCGCCAAGCACCGAGCGCATCATGCTGTTCTACAAGCCGTCGCTGGAGCGCATGGGCATTACCGTCAGCGTTCGGACCGTCGATTCGACGCAGTACGAGAACCGGATGAGAAGCTGGGACTTCGATGTCGTCGGCAATCTCTGGATCGAGTCCTTGTCACCCGGTAACGAGCAGAGGGAGTTCTGGGGCTCGCAGGCCGCGGACATGCCGGGCTCGCGCAATGTCGTCGGCATCAAGAATCCTTCCGTCGACAAGCTGATTGAGCGTGTGATTTTCGCGAAGGACCGCGCCGACCTCGTGGCAGCGACCAAGGCGCTCGACCGCGTGCTGTTATGGAATCACTACGTGGTGCCGCAATTCACCTATCCTTTCCATCGCACGGCCCGCTGGGACCGCTTTGGCCGGCCGGAGAACATGCCGAAGTACGGTCTTTCCGCCTTTCCGACGCTGTGGTGGCATGATGCCGGCAGGGCGGCGGGCAAGCGATCTTGAGGAGCATCGCAAGGATGAGTCGGCCCAGCCGTCGGCAGGTGATCGGTCTCGGGATCGGCGTGGCAGGCGCGGCGTGGCTGCGGCCGGCTCTCGCCGGGGCCGCGAGCGGCGCGGCGACCGAGGCTCAAGGCGAATCCCGAGGCGAATCTCAAGGCCAATCTCATGGCATGTCGGCCTTCGGCGACCTGAAATATCCGGCTGATTTTCATCACTTCGATTACGTCAATCCCGGCGCGCCGAAGGGCGGACTGTTCGCGACCATTCCGTCGAGTCGCGCTTTCAATCAATCATTCCAGACCTTCAACTCGCTCAACGCCTTCATCCTGAAGGGCGACGGCGCGCAGGGCATGGGGATGACGTTCACGTCGCTGATGGCGCGCGCCGGTGACGAGCCCGATGCGATGTATGGCCTGGCGGCGAAATCGGTGCGCATCTCGGCCGATGGTCTGACCTACCGTTTCACGATGCGGCCGGAGGCGCGGTTTCATGACGGGCAAAAACTGACCGCGCGCGATGCCGCCTTTTCCCTGATGATCCTGAAGACCAAGGGTCATCCCGTGATCACCCAGCAGGTGCGTGACATGGTGAAGGCGGAAGCGCTCGACGACGCAACGCTCGTCGTTACCTTTGCGGCGAAGCGCGGTCGGGACGTGCCCTTGTTCGTCGCCGGCCTGCCGATCTTTTCGCAAGCCTATTACACGGCGCGCCCGTTCGATGAAACGACGCTCGACGTTCCGCTCGGCAGCGGACCGTACAAGGTCGGCCGGTTCGAGGTGAACCGCTTCATTGAGTTCGACCGCGTGAAGGACTGGTGGGGCGCGGATCTTCCGGTGTGCCGCGGCGCTTTCAATTTCGACACGGTGCGTTTCGATTTTTACCGCGACCGCGATGTGGCGTTTGAGGGCTTCACCGGCCGCAGTTATCTGTACCGCGAGGAGTTCACCTCCCGCATCTGGAATACGCGCTATGATTTCCCGGCGATGACCGACGGCCGTGTCAAGCGCGAGCAATTGCCGGACGAGACGCCGTCCGGCGCGCAGGGCTGGTTCATCAACACCCGCCGCGACAAGTTCAGGGATCCTCGCGTCCGCGAAGCGCTCGACTGCGCCTTCGATTTCGAGTGGACCAACAAGTCCATCATGTACGGCGCCTATGTGCGGACGGTATCGCCCTTCCAGAATTCCGATCTGATGGCGAGCGGCCCGCCGTCGCCGGAGGAGGTGGCGTTGCTGGAGCCGTTCCGCGGCAAGGTGCCGGAGGAGGTGTTCGGAGTGCCGTTCGTGCCGCCGGTGTCCGACGGATCGGGGCAGGACCGCAAGCTGTTGCGCAGGGCCGCGCAGCTGCTTGACGAGGCGGGCTTCCACATCAAGGACAGGAAGCGGATGACCCCGCAGGGCGAGGTCTTCCGCCTCGAATTCCTGCTCGATGAGCCGGCCTTCCAGGCTCACCACATGCCCTATATCAAGAATCTCCAGACCCTCGGCATCGAGGCGACGCTGCGGCTCGTCGACCCGGTTCAGGCGCGGTCGCGGCGTGACGACTTCGATTTCGACATGATCATCGAACGTTTCAGTTTCTCGACCATTCCGGGCGATTCGCTGCGGCCCTTCTTTTCGTCGCGCGCGGCGGCGACAAAGGGCTCGAACAACCTTGCAGGCATCGCCGATCCCGCGATCGATGCGCTGATGGAGCAGGTCATCGCCGCCGACACCCGCGCCAAGCTCGTCTTCGCGGCGCGCGCGCTGGATCGCGTGATTCGCGCCGGTCGCTATTGGGTGCCGCAATGGTATTCGAACACGCACCGGCTGGCCTATTGGGATGTGTTCGCTCATCCGCCGAGCCTGCCGAAATACCTCGGCGTCATGGCGCCTGATATCTGGTGGTCGACGCAGGCCCGGCCGGCATCATCCGGGCAGGCGGGATAAGCATGAGCGCCTACATCGTCCGCCGCATTCTGCTGATGCTGCCCACATTGCTGGGCATTCTGTTCGTGTCGTTCGTCGTGGTGCAATTCGCGCCCGGTGGTCCGGTCGAGCGGGTGATCGCGCAATTGAGCGGTTCGGATACCGGCGGAATGTCGCGCATTTCCGGCTCGTCCGGGGGCGACTTCGGCGCGCGCGGCCAGGTCGGAGCGTCGTCCGACGCCGTCAATTCGAAGTACCGCGGCGCGCAGGGGCTTGATCCAGCCTTCATCAAGAGCCTTGAGCAGCAATTTGGCTTCGACAAGCCGGCGCATGAACGCTTTCTGCTGATGGTGTGGAACTTTGCCCGCTTCGATTTCGGCAAGAGCTATTTCCGCGACACCACTGTGATCGAGCTGATCAAGGAGAAGCTTCCGGTCTCGATGTCGCTCGGCATCTGGATGACGCTGCTGACCTATCTGATCTCGATCCCGCTTGGCATTCGCAAAGCCGTCAAGGACGGATCGCAGTTCGATACCTGGACGTCGGCAGTCATCATCGTCGGTTTCGCGATTCCGGGATTTCTGTTCGCGATCCTTCTCATCATCCTGTTCGCGGGCGGATCGTTCTTCAGCATTTTCCCGTTGCGCGGCTTGACCTCGGACGGCTGGAACGAGTTTCCGTGGTACTGGAAAATTCTCGATTATTTCTGGCACCTCACGCTGCCCCTGATCTCGATGGCGCTCGGCGCCTTCGCCACCATGACCTTGCTGACCAAGAATTCGTTCCTTGACGAGATCCGAAAGCAGTATGTGATGACCGCGCGCGCCAAGGGTTGCAGCGAGCGGCAGGTGCTCTACAATCACGTCTTCCGCAACGCCATGCTGATCGTCATCGCCGGATTCCCTGGCGCGTTCGTTCATGCCTTCTTCTCCGGATCACTGTTGATCGAAACCATCTTCTCGCTCGACGGGCTTGGCCTGCTCGGGTTTGAGAGCGTGCTCAACCGCGATTATCCGGTGGTGTTCGGCACGCTCTATATCTTCTCGCTGGTCGGGCTCGTGGTGAACCTAATCTCCGATCTGACCTACATGTGGATCGATCCGAGAATCGACTTCGAGGCGCGGGAGGTCTGATGGCCATGACTTCGACCAGGCCCGTCGAAGCTGGGGCAACGTCGCCGCTCGGCGAGGCTGTGCCGCCGGCGCGCCATTCGCTTGGCATGTCGCCGCTCAATCGCCGCCGCTGGCAGAACTTCAAGGCGAACCGGCGCGGCTACTGGTCGCTCTGGATATTTCTGATCCTGTTCGTCGTCTCGCTGTTCGCCGAACTGATCGCCAACGATCGCCCGTTTCTGATCAGGTTCGAGGGACACCTCTATTTTCCGGCGTTCGTCACTTATCCGGAAACCGCATTCGGCGGCGATTTCGAAACCGCCGCCGATTATCGCGATCCTTATCTGCAGAAGCTGATCGCGGAAAAAGGCGGCACCATCGTCTGGCCGCTCATCCGCTATTCCTATGACACCCACAACCTCGATCTGCCGACGCCGGCGCCTTCAAAACCGACCTGGCTTCTGACCGAAGCCGAATGCAAGGACGTGGTGCAGCGAAAGAACCTCTCGGGCTGTCGTGATCTTGAATACAATTGGCTCGGGACCGACGATCAGGGCCGCGACGTGGTGGCGCGGCTGATCTACGGATTCCGGATTTCGGTCTTGTTCGGCCTGTGCCTGACTATCGTTTCGTCGGTGATCGGAATCGCGGCGGGCGGCGTGCAGGGCTATTTCGGCGGCTGGGTCGATCTCGGCTTCCAGCGCTTCATCGAGGTCTGGACCGCGATTCCCTCGCTCTATCTCCTCCTGATCCTGTCGTCGATCCTGGTGCCGGGCTTCTTCGTGCTGCTCGGGATCCTGCTGCTGTTCTCGTGGGTGTCGCTGGTCGGTCTCGTGCGCGCCGAATTCCTGCGTGGACGCAACTTCGAATACATTACCGCGGCGCGGGCGCTCGGCGTGTCGAGTGCGACTATCATGTTCCGCCATCTTCTGCCGAACGCGATGGTCGCGACCATGACGTTCCTGCCGTTCATCGTGTCGTCGTCGGTGATGACATTGACCGCGCTCGATTTTCTTGGCTTCGGATTGCCGCCGGGATCGCCCTCGCTCGGCGAGATGCTGGCGCAAGGAAAGGCCAACGTGCAGGCGCCATGGCTTGGTTTCACCGGGTTTTTCTCGCTCGCGATCATGCTGTCTCTTTTGATCTTCATCGGTGAGGCCGTGCGTGACGCCTTCGATCCGCGCAAGACGTTCAGGTAAGGCACCCGGATGGACGCCATCGATCAGCCGCTGCTCGACGTTCGCGACCTGTCCGTTGTATTTCATCATGGCGGCGGATCGACGATGGCTGTCGATCGCATTTCATTCGACATCAAACGTGGCGAGTGCGTGGCTCTCGTCGGTGAGTCCGGTTCTGGAAAATCGGTCAGCGCGCTCTCCGTCCTCAAGCTGCTGCCCTATCCGGCCGCGTCACACCCTTCCGGTCATATCCGTTTCAACGGACGCGAACTGCTCGGCCTGTCCGAGCGCGAGATCAGGAGCATTCGCGGCAACGATATCTCGATCATTTTCCAGGAGCCGATGACCTCGCTCAACCCGCTGCACACCATTGAGGCGCAGATCGGCGAGATACTGCTGCTGCACGGGGGAGTGCGCGGCGCGGCGGCCCGGAAGCGGACGCTGGAACTGCTCACGCAGGTCGGCATTCCCGAGCCGGACACCCGCCTTGCCAGCTATCCGCATCAACTGTCCGGCGGCCAGCGCCAGCGTGTGATGATCGCGATGGCGCTGGCCAACGAGCCTGACCTTCTGATCGCGGACGAGCCGACCACCGCGCTCGACGTCACCGTGCAGGCGCAGATTCTGGCTTTGCTGGCGGATATCCGCGCCCGGCTCGGCATGAGCCTGCTGTTCATCACCCACGATCTCGGCATCGTCCGCCGCATCGCCGATCGCGTCTGCGTCATGAACGGCGGCAAGATCGTCGAGCAGGGGCCGGTCGAGCAGGTTTTCGAGTCACCGCAACATCCCTACACGCGTGAACTGCTCGCCGCGGAGCCGAAGCCGGATCCCGCGCCGCCGCGGCCTGACGCGCCGGTCGTGATCGCAACCGACAATCTCAAGGTCTGGTTTCCGATCCGGCGCGGGCTGTTGCGCAAGACGGTCGGTCACATCAAGGCGGTCGATGGCGTGACTCTCAAGGTTCGTCAGGGAGAAACGCTCGGCGTCGTCGGCGAATCCGGCTCCGGCAAGACCACGCTCGGACTCGCATTGCTCCGCCTGATCTCATCTGACGGTCCGATCGTGTTCCTGGGCAAGGATATCCAGGGTCTGCGGTTCAAGGAGATGCGGCCGTTCCGCCGCGACATGCAGATCGTGTTTCAGGATCCGTTCGGAGCCTTGAGTCCGCGCATGTCGGTCGGCGACATCGTGGCCGAGGGCTTGAGCGTGCATCAGGGTTTGCTGTCGGAGACCGAACGGGAGGCGCGGGTGGTGAAGGCGCTGACCGACGTCGGCCTCGATCCGGCGACGCGCTTCCGCTATCCGCACGAGTTCTCAGGCGGCCAGCGTCAGCGCATCAGCATCGCGCGCGCCGTGGTGCTGGAGCCGAATTTCGTCGTGCTGGACGAGCCGACCAGCGCGCTCGACATGCTGTTTCAGGCGCAGATGGTCGATCTCCTGCGTGAACTGCAGCGCAAGCGCGACCTGACCTACATGTTCATCTCGCATGACCTTCGCGTGGTCGCCTCTCTTGCCAGCCATCTCATCGTGATGCGCCAGGGCAAGGTGGTCGAGGAAGGTCCCGCGTCGGAGTTGTTCAGGAATCCGAAATCGGATTATACGCGCGCGCTGTTTGCAGCGGCCTTCCGGCTGGAGACCGCGCCCGGCGAAGCAAGCGCGGAGTAATTAGAGTTTTTCACTGCTTTCAGGAAGCGATGAAAAACTCCAGCTTTTGATTTGACGCGTTTTCTTCACGCGAACCGGATTGCATCCTCGGGTCAAGCCCGAGGACATGCTTCGCTCGAAAACGCTTTAGTCCAGCCGCTTCACGCAGGAGACGGCGTTGCCTGCGGATTCTATGCGGGCGACCGCGTCGTGAATGCCCTCGATCGCCGTCGCCATGTGATGAGCGTTGGCGTGGAGAAGCGTGGCCTCGTCCCGGACGATGGCGACGTGTCCTTTCCAGAACATCAGATCACCGCGCCGCGGCTGTTGCGTCTCCTGCGGAGACAGCGTGCGGCCCATGGCCGCTTCCTGCATGTCGCTGTCGCGCGGACATGCGATGCCGGATGCGTTGAGCGCCACCTGCACGAGGCCGGAGCAGTCGATGCCGAGGCTGGTCTTGCCGCCCCACAGATACGGCGTTCCGACGAACATTTCGGCGACCGTGACGAAATCGGCGGCCAAATGATCGAGCGGGGCGACATGGATGGCGGGGATGTACAGACGATCATCAGTGACGGCGAAGCAGCCGTCGCGGCGCTGGACAGTGAGTCTTGCGCCGAGCGAGAGCGTTTCCACCGGCGGCAGCTTGATCGACGGTCCGGGAAAAGCAAACGTCCGCAAGGTGACGACCTTGTGCGTCGGCGCTGCGCCGGGCCTTGCCAGTGCGCGGTCCGGAAGCCAGCCGACATAGCCGTCGCCGTTCAACTGGCCCCAGGCCCAGCCTTCAGCGCTGTGGTCGTAGATCGTGACGCGCTCGCCGCGCAGCGCCTGGGTCTGCAGTATCGCATCCGGCGCAGGCTCGCGCTGTAGGGGCGCCGCCGCTTCGACGACTTCGTACTCCTCGCCGTCGGTGAAGCGCGCCGCATCGACCCTGCCCTCCAGATAGCGGGCTGCGACTTCGGGTCGGGCCGGTGTGAGTCGCGGATCATCCATAGCGTTCGCTCAGCAATCTGTAGATGGCGCGCGCGGCCTGGCATTCGCCGCCCTCGGGCCGCGCCGGTTTGGCTGACGGCGTCCAGCCGTAGATATCGACGTGAAGCCAGCTTGTTGCCGCCTCGACGAAACGTTGCAGGAACAGCGCGCATACGATCGAACCGGCAAAACCGCCTGACGGCGCATTGTTGATGTCGGCGATCTTGGAATCCAGCCAGGCATCGTAGGCCGGCCACAGTGGCATCCGCCACAACGGATCGTTCTCGGTCTTCCCGCAGCGCGCGACATCGAGCGCAAGGTTCTCGTCGCTGGTATAGAACGGCGGCAAGTCCGGCCCGAGCGCTACGCGGGCCGCGCCGGTGAGCGTTCCGACATCGATCAGCAACTCCGGCGCTTCTTCGTCGGCCAAGGCGAGCGCGTCGGCGAGCACCAGCCGGCCCTCGGCGTCGGTGTTGCCGATCTCCACGCTCAAGCCCTTGCGGGACGGAAAGATGTCGAGCGGCCGGAACGCGTTGCCGGCGACAGCATTCTCGACCGCCGGGATCAGCACGCGCAACCGGACCTTCAGTTTCGCATCCATCACCATCAGCGCCAGAGCCAGCACATTGGCCGCTCCGCCCATGTCCTTCTTCATGATCTGCATGCCGCTGGCCGTTTTGAGATCGACGCCGCCGGTGTCGAAGCAGACGCCTTTGCCGACCAGCGTGATTTTCGGATGGGTGGGATCACCCCAGGTGAAATCGATCAGGCGCGGCGCGCGGGGCGACGCCATGCCGACCGCATGGATCAGCGGAAAATTCCGCTGCCCCAGATCGTCGCCGACGACGCAGCTGAATTCCGCATCGAAACGCCGCGCGAGATTCCGGGCGGCGGCCGCAAGCTCCTCCGGTCCCATGTCGTTGGCGGGCGTATTGATCAGGTCGCGGGCGAGCGACGCCGCTTCCGCCATCCGCGAGATATCAGCGATGTCGACGCCATCGGGCGGCACCAGCCGCGCTCTGGGCGCATCGGCCTTGCGGTAGCGATCGAAGCGGTAGCTGCCGAGCGCGAAGGCCAGCGTCGCAAGATGCATATCGAGCGCCGCCTCGGCGAAGTGGAAGGTGCCCGGCGGCAGCAGCCCCGGCAGCTTGCCCGCGAGAAAGGGATCGCGTGTCTGGTCCGCCTTCTCGCCAAGCCCGAAGAGGATGCGGGAGATGTCGCCGCTCGCCGTGGGTAGCGCGAGATACTGTCCGGACTTGGCCTGAAAGCCGTTCGCCTCGGCGAACCGGCGGGCGGAATCATCGAGGCTGTTGCCGTTGGCTTCCCAGGCCGCCTTGGACACCAGGATGATCGGTACAGCCTTTTCGGCCGGCGTGGTCGCAAACGCGGGATGCATGGTGGATGATCTCGATCCGAAGAGGGAGAGAGTTGTCAGGATGCGGCAGGCGTCGATCGCGGCAGTTAACCAGGCGTTAGGGTTAACAGTCTATTGCTGAGGTCGCCCCTACTTTCGATCAGCTAGCAGCTACGAATGAAAAGTACCATGCGCCGGCAGTCGTGTCTTGCAAGGCTTCTCGCATCCTCAACCGTAACCGCCATGCTGGCCATCGGACTTGGCGGCTGTCAAACCGCGGCTATGTCCGATGTCACAGGCTCGCTCGGCGCCAAGGCCGAGGCCAAGTCCGAAAAGCATTCCGGAACGGATCCGCATCGCACCGTCGAAGTCTATGGCGAGCGATTTCGGGCCAATCCGAAGGATGCCGACGCCGCCCTGAAGTACGGACTGGCATTGCGCGCGATCGGGCAGCGCGCCCAGGCGGTCGCGGTGCTGGAACGCGCCGCGATCCTGAATCCGGGCAACAAGACGGTGCTTGCCGGCTGGGGCCGGGCGTTGGCCGATAACGGTCAGTCGCAGCAGGCGTTCGATGTGCTTGGCCGGGCGCATACGCCGGCCAATCCCGACTGGCGGATTCTCTCGGTTCAGGGCACGACGCTCGACAAGCTCGGCCGTCACGAAGATGCGCGCCGCTACTATGCGAGCGCGCTCAGGATCATGCCCGACGAGCCCTCGGTGCTGTCCAATCTCGGCATGTCCTACGTCCTGACCAGGGAACTGCCCAAGGCCGAGGAGACTTTGCGCCGTGCTCACGACGGCGCCCCCGTGGATAGCCGGATCCGGCAGAACCTCGCGCTGGCCGTGGGGTTGCAGGGCCGGTTTGACGAAGCCGAAAATATCGTGAAGGCGGACCTGCCGATCGACGAAGCCGCGGCGAACGTGGCTTACCTGAAGCAGATGCTGGGACGCGGCGGCAACGCGCGGGTCGGCGCGGCTGACAACGTCAGGCAGAGCTCCCGCCGATCACGAGCGGAAAGCAATCCGCGGTCGGACCGGCCGATCTCTTAAGATTAAGCCGCCGGCCCTGTAAAACCCCTCAGTGCATTTGCGCCGCGATCTTGATGCCGGTCGGTCCGAGAATAACCACGAACAGCACGGGCAGGAAGAATACGATCATCGGGACCGTCAGCTTGGGCGGCAAAGCGGCTGCCTTCTTCTCGGCCTCTGTCATCCGCATGTCGCGATTTTCCTGCGCCATCACGCGAAGGCTTTGCGCGAGCGGAGTGCCGTATCGTTCTGATTGCTGGAGCGCGAGGCATACTGATTTCACCCCTTCCACGCCAGTGCGGTTCGCCAGATTTTCATAGGCGACCTTGCGGTCCTGAAGGTAGGACAGTTCCGCCGTGGTCAGCGTGAACTCCTCGGCCAGCGCGACCGACTGGTTGCCGATCTCCGTACTGACCTTGCGGAACGCGACTTCGATGGACATGCCGGATTCAAGACAGATCAGCAGCAGGTCGAGCGCGTCCGGGAAAGCCCGCTTGATCGAGAGTTGCCGCTTCGTGATGGCGTTCTGCAGAAACAGCATTGGCGCCTGCATGCCGAAGAACGTGGCGCCGATGCAGATGCCGAGCTTGACAGTTGTGGACTGCTGCGTGTGCGATAGCAGAAAAACATAGGCGATCGCTCCGATCAGCATCACGATCGGGGTGACCATGCGGAAGAAAAGGAAGGTGACGTAAGGAGCCTGGCCGCGATATCCCGCCATGACGAGCTTTTCGCGAGCGGCTTCCTGAGCCACCCATTTTCCGAGATTGAGATCCTCCACGATCTTCGAGATGAACTGCTTCGGTGCCTGACGAAGAGAGACCTTCTCGGTTCTCGCGAGCCGTTCGCGCTCGCGCTGCCGAATGCGCTCGCGCTCGCTGGCGACGGCCTTCATCCGCTTGGTAAGGCCGTCCGTCGCAAAGAAGGGCGTGATCAGCGTGTAGATAGTTGCGCTGGCGGCGATGGCGGCAAGAACCATCGTCATGAACTGCGGATTGTGGAATTTCTCGATCAGGATGTCGAGCATGCTGCTGCACCGTCAAAAGTCGAAGTTGATCATTTTCCTCATCACGAGGATGCCGGCCGACATCCACAGCGCGGAGCCGGCCAGCATCAGCTGCCCGGTGGGATGGGTCCACAGCAGCGCGATGTAGTCGGGAGTGGATAGATAGACCAGCAGCATGACGATCGGCGGGAGCGAGCCGATGATGGCGGCCGACGCCTTGGCTTCCATCGACACCGCCTTGATCTTCTCGGCCATCTTCTTGCGGTCCCGCAGCACCTTGGACAGGTTGCCGAGAGCTTCCGAAAGGTTGCCGCCGGATTTCTGCTGGATCGCGATCACGATGCCGAAAAAATTCGCTTCAGGAACCGGCATTCGCTCGTACAGCCGCGAACAGGCCTCGCCGAGCGGCATGCCGATGGCCTGGGTCTCGATGATCGCCGAGAATTCGCTTTTCAACGGCTCCGGCGAATCGGCCGCGACAACCTTGAGCGACTCGAACAGCGGCAGGCCGGCTTTAATGCCGCGCACGATCACGTCCACCGCATCGGGGAGCGCGCGCAAGAAGGCGGTCTCCCGGCGTTTCTTGAGGAAACCGAGCAGCCAGCGCGGCACACCGAACCCAGCCGCGAAGGCTAGGCCTGCCGCCGCGACCAGCCCGGCTCCCAGAACCATGGGAACGGCAAAGCTGGTCAGGGCGAGAATGCCGGAAACGATCAGAAACTTCTCCTTCGACCACGACAGGCCCGCCTGTGTGATGCGGTTGTTGAGGGTAACCTTTCTGTCGCGCTTCTGGCGTTGCTCGATCTCCCGCAGCGATTCCTCGATCTGCTCGCGGCGCGAGCGTTGGGCTCGGTCGACCTGCCGGATAGCCGGGGATGTCCGCGCCAGCGCGGCCCGGCGCTTCTCCGCTTTCATCTCGCCTGATAGCACCGGATACAGGAAAACCCACGCGACGCCGCCCACCGCGGTCGCGGCCATGAACGCCAGGGCCAGGGTCTGCAAATTCATGAGCGCGTGTCCTCAGATCTCGACCTTGACTTCCGCCGCATCGAGCGCGGCGGCAAGTCGCTTCTCCTCGCCATAGTACCGCGCGCGTTCCCAGAACCGCGGCCGGCCGATTCCCGTCGAGCGGTGCCGGCCGATGACGTTGCCGTTGGCATCCTCACCGAGCAGATCGTAGACGAAGATATCCTGGGTGATGATGGTGTCGCCCTCCATCCCCATCAGCTCGGTAATGTGCGTGATGCGTCGCGAGCCGTCGCGCAGGCGCGCGGCCTGGACGATGATGTCGATCGAGGCGCAGACCATCTCGCGGATTGTTCGCGAAGGCAGTGCAAAGCCGCCCATCGTGATCATCGACTCGCATCGCGATAGCGCTTCGCGCGGATTGTTCGCGTGCAGCGTGCCCATCGAACCGTCATGGCCGGTGTTCATGGCCTGCAGCAGGTCGAATGCCTCCGGTCCGCGAACCTCGCCGACGATGATGCGCTCGGGACGCATGCGAAGGCAGTTGCGGACCAGATCGCGCATCGTTATCTGGCCCTCGCCCTCGATGTTGGGGGGACGGGTTTCGAGCCGAACGACGTGCGGTTGCTGTAACTGAAGCTCGGCCGCGTCCTCGCAGGTGATGATGCGCTCGTCGTGGTCGATATAGTTGGTGATGCAGTTCAGCAGCGTGGTCTTGCCGGAGCCGGTGCCGCCCGAGATCAGCACATTGGCGCGGCACCGCCCGATGATCTGAAGGATCGTGCCGCCTTCGGGGGTGATGGCGCCGAACCTGACCAGTTGATCGAGGGTCAGCTTGTCCTTCTTGAACTTGCGGATCGTCAGCGCGGGCCCGTCGATCGCGAGCGGCGGGACGATGGCGTTGACGCGGGATCCGTCGGCGAGACGTGCGTCGCATATCGGCGAGGACTCGTCGACCCGCCGTCCGACCTGGCTAACGATCCGCTGACAGATGTTCAGCAGTTGCTGATTGTCGCGAAACCGGATTCCGGTTCGCTGGATCTTTCCAGCGACTTCGATGAAGACCGTGCCGGCGCCGTTGACCATGATATCAGCGATATCGTCGCGGGACAGCAGCGGTTCGAGCGGTCCATACCCGAGAACGTCGTTGCAGATGTCGTCGAGCAGTTCTTCCTGCTCGGCGATCGACATCACGATATTCTTGATCGCGATGATCTCGTTGACGATGTCGCGAATTTCCTCGCGCGCGGATTCGCCGTCGAGCTTGGCGAGCTGGGCGAGGTCGATGGCCTCGATCAGGGCGCCGAAGATGGTCGCCTTGACCTGGTAGTAGGTGTCGGACCTGCGGGCATCGACGGTCGGCGTCTGGGTCGCCGGGCGCGGCGGCGCGAGCGGTGGCGAGGCGATCTTTGGCGAAGCGATTTCCGCGGAAGCTCGCGCATTCGAGGTTGGCGGCGTGACCTCCGTCAGGCCCGCCAGCTTCCGGGCGTTGTCCTCTGGTCCGCTACGCTTGCCAAACACGACTTACTCCACGCACTAGATCACGATGGTTTTGGATCGAATCGGTTCAGAACCATGAACCTGATCGATTCCCAATATTTTGAGACGCGGGATGCGGACGGAAAACTGCTACACACCTTTCCTCACCCCGCTCTAGAGCCTGTTTCAACTGTGTTGAATCAGACTCGTCGCTTATCTCTTTTTGCTTGAGCATGATCTTCTCCGAAAACCGGTTTCCACTTTGCGCTGGTGCGGCCCTTCGGGTCGGGATCATGCTCTGACTTATCTCGCCCGCAGCTTCTCGATAAATGGCGGCAGGAACGACTTTCTCGGCTTCTTTGCTTCGCCGCGCCCGGTCAGGCGTTGGGCGATCTGCAGGAACATCTCCGTGGCGCGGTGGTTCGGCGCGATCTCCGCGATCATCTGGCCGTTGTTCGCGGCCGACCCGAACATGTGGGGATCGAACGGGATGCTGACGACCGGCTGGCTTTCGATGGCCTTGGCGAATTCGCCGCCGTTGATCTCCGGCCGCTTCGGAACGCCGACCTGGTTGAGGCAATAGAGCGGAGGCCGGTCGTTCGGCCGCGCCACCTTGAGCAGGTCGAACAGGTTCTTTGTATTGCGGAGGTTCGCAAGGTCGGGCGTCGCCACGATGAGGATGTCGTCCGCTGCGATCAGGGCCCGCCTGGTCCAGCCCGACCATTGATGCGGGATATCGAGCACGATGCAGGGCATCGTCGCCCGCAGCGTATCGAGCGTCGAGTCGAATGCCTCGGTGCCGAAGTCATAGACGCGGTCCAGCGTCGCCGGGGCGGCGAGCAGGCTCAGGTGATCAGTGCATTTCGACAACAGGCGATCGACGAACGCGGTGTCGATGCGGTCGGGTGAGAAGACAGCGTCGGCAATTCCTTGTGGCGGATCCTGATTGAAATCCAGCCCGGCGGTGCCGAAGGCGAGGTCGAGGTCGGCGACGACGGAATCGAGTGCCAGATCGCGCGCAATCGCCCAGGCGACATTATGGGCGATCGTCGAGGCGCCGACGCCGCCCTTGGCGCCGGCGATTGCGATAATCCGGCCGACTGCTTTCGCTTCCGGGGCCGAAAACAGGCCGCAGACCGAACGGACGATGTCGATGGGGGCGGCTGGCGCCATGAGATAATCGCTGACGCCGCGCTTGACCAGCTCGCGATACAGCGTCACGTCGTTGACGCGGCCGATCACGATAACGCGCGTGCCCGCGTCGCACACGGTCGCAAGGTGGTCGAGCGCCGCCAGGATGTCGCCGTGCTCTTCGGTCTCGAGAATGATGACGTTCGGCGTCGGCGCCGATCGATAGGCTTCCACCGCGGCGGTCATGCCGCCCATCTGGATCTTGAGGTGAGCCTTGGCCAGCCTGCGGTCTTCGCCGGCGGCTTGAACGGCCGTGGCTGTTTCCATCGTCTCGCAGAAGGCCTGCACCGAGACACGCGGCGCAGGCGCGATGTGATCCTCCGCCCGCGGCGAAGGGGAGGTGGTCGAATCTGCGTCGTTGCGAGCGTAACTGATCATTTGCCTGTGTCGCTGAGTTTGGCTTTCTCGGCTTCGGGATAATCCGTCGTGGTGGACATCCCCTTGCGGTATTTTTCGAAGCTTTGGGTGCGGCGAGCCGTGTAGGCCGGAGTTTCGGGCCGCGGCTGGACCAGATCCGACGGGTTGTCGATCATCGATGCAAGGTTGCGCTGAGTGGCGCACCCGAAATTCCAGTAAGGCTTGTTGTCGAGATAGCCCCTGTTCTTGGCCGAGGGACCGATATCATCCGGCCAGACACCGCACGGGCCTGCCACGGCGGCGATGCGCGGATAGGTCAGGCGAATGGTTGCGAACAGGCGCGGATCGGCGGGATGGTAGTGGCGGACGATGATTCCGCGCGGCGGCACGCCGGCTGCGGCCAGCAGCGAGCGCACTTCCCGGAATGAATCTGCCGCCGCGCGCGCATTGCTGGTGCCTGTCGGCACCTCCGCGACAATGGCGCCGGTCCCCTCGCGAAGCCAGACGCTCGCGAGCCCGACAACATCGGCGCGCTGCGGGGCCGTCAGGCCACCTCGTGTATTGCCGATGAAGATATTGACGGTCCGGTCCGCTTCCTGGATCGCGATGGGATGCCGCAAGCGATAATCGTCCGGAATGCTTGCGGTGGTGTCCACCCGATCCGTATGCGTGCAGGCGCCCAGCGCGGCGGAGAGGCCGGCGGCCAGAACGGCGAGGCGAAGGTTGCGGCGGACGGCGGAATCTGCGGATGTCATCGTTTCGTTCCTTGCCCGCCTCAATCGGTGATGAAGCCGTAGGTGCCGCGATAGGGACGCGCCGGCTCGACACGACCCGGAGCGCCGTAGATGCGGTTGAGGCTGCCGAGGAGGTCGGATTGCGGATCGGATGCGTCGGCGAAGCCGTCATCGGGCCGCGACAGATCCTTTTGCGCGACAGCGCGCACGACGTAAGGAGTTACAAGGACCATCAGTTCGGTCTGGCCGTTGACATAGTCGCGGCTGCGGAACAGCGCTCCAAGGACCGGTACCTGGGCCATGCCCGGCAATCCGTTGATGACCTGCTTGGTCTGCTGATGGATCAGGCCGGCCATGGCCATCGAGCCGCCGGACGGAATCTCCAGCGTCGTTTCCGCGCGCCGGGTTCTTATCGAGGGCACGGTGAGCGAGTTGCCGACTGACTGGTTCAGCGTCATCGAGTTCTCGTTCGACAGCTCGGAGACCTCGGTCATCACCCGCAGGCTGATCCGGCCTTCGGTCAGCACCACCGGCGTGAAATTCAACGAGATGCCGAACTTCTTGAATCTGATCTGCGTCAGGCAGACCCGGGTGGCGGGATCGCATGAAAAGCCGGCTGGAATGGGAAACTCGCCGCCCGAGATGAATGTCGCCGACTCGCCCGATATTGCAGTGAGGTTCGGCTCGGCGAGCGTCCGGATCACGCCGGCGCTTTCCATCGCCCGGAGAGTCGCGGTGACCGAGGGCACCGGAGCGCCGCCGACTATCGTCGAGCCGAATGACGCGGCCGCGCTGTTGTTCGTCAGCGGCCGGCCGAGTGCGGTGAACGGATTTGCATTGGTGAAGTTCACGACCGCGGTGCCGTAGTTCATGTTGGCGCTGAGATCGATGCCCATCTGCTTGATGATGGTGCGAGCGACCTCGGCCACCGTGACCTTGAGCATGACCTGGTCGCGACCCCGCGCGGCGATGTTGTTGACGACCTTTTGTGGGCCGTCGGCGAGGCGCGCGGCGAGATCGCCGGCCTGCTGCGCCTCGATCGGGTTCGATACCCATCCGGAGAGCATGACGCCGTCGCCGAGGCCATCGACCTTGATGGCGGCGTTCGGCAGCAGCTGCTTGAGCGCGGTGCGCAAGCCGTTCAGGTCGCGCGTGACCGCGATATCGTAGGCCGAAATCTGCTGCCCGCTGCTGTCAAAGAATATGAGTTGGTTTGACCCACCGCTGCGCCGATGATGTAGGCGCGCTGCGCCGACCTCACCACGGCGTTCGCGATCTTCGGGTCGGCGACCAGAACATCCTTCACGTCGCGGGGCAGGTCCACCACGACCGACTTGCCGATGCCGAGCGAAAGCGATTGCGCGTGCATGTTTGCGCCAGCGATTGCAGCGGATACGCGGTAATCGCTCGCGAACACCGGCGTCAGCGCCGGGTCCAGCGTGAAAGCGCCGATTGCCGCGAAGGCGAGCGACCGCGCCACAAAGGCCCGCACTGATGTGGGTTTTGTCGTCGATTCCATGGCGGGCGTCCTCGATTACCTCTGTACGCTGGTCTGAGTCGGAACGCCGTAACGGACGACATTGATGCTGTCGCGCCTCCGATCATCGATGTCGCCTTCCGGGGCATTGGCGTCGGCGAGGCTGCGCAGCGCGAGCGACAGCGTTCCCATCTGGCGCGATCGCGCCAGTGTTTCCGCCTGCTCCGGTTTCAGTTCGAGCGTCGCGGTCCGGCCGACCACGACCTTTTGCCCGTTCTTTTCCTCGATGGTCTGATCGATCGCGAGAACGCGCACGTTGCCGAGTACGGTCTCCGAGTTGACGGAATCCCCGTTGGCGTGATCGGCGTTTTTCTCCCGTTTCGACAGGATCACGTCGACGCGGTCATTGGGAAGAATGAAACCGCCGGCTCCGGTTTCCGGCGAGATTTCCGTCGAGATCGCGCGCATTCCCGTCGGCAGGATCGCGGCCATGAAGCCGGATCCTTTCGCGCTGACGAGCTTGAGTTCGCGAATGGGTTCTCCGGCGATGAAGGGCGAGCGGGCGATCGACCCTGCGAGCTGGGTGGTGGCGTCCGGGCGCTGGTCACGGCGAATGAAGCTGCTGCTGGCGCTATCTGCGGGCCAGACCTGCCATGCCACGTCGTTCGCGGTGACCGCCTGGCCGAGCGGAATGTCGGACTTCGCAACCAGGACGTCGACGGTTCGAAGCTGCTCCGTTTGAACGGGTTGGGTCTCTTTGTCGGATCCGCTCGCGAGGTAGGCGGCGAGGCCGCCGGCGCCGACTGCGATGGTCAGGACGACGATGCGTGCGGTGTTCATGCGCTGATTGTCCACGTTACGGCGCGGCGCTTGCGTCGCCGTCACGTGAGTTGAACATTTATTCGTCAAAGCATGGTTAATGAGGCGTATCTAAATCGCGTTAACGAGCTGTTGTTGCGCGTGATCAGTGAAGGCCGAAGCGCGCCAGATCGACCGCCCGCACCCAGTCGGTTTCCGGGTAGATCAGCAGAGCCGCGAAGGCGAGCGCGATGCCATAGGGGATGCCGGTGTTCTTGCCGTGCAGCCGGAGAAGCCAGTCCTGACCGTAAAGCGAGGCCGGCAAAGGCCATTGCCGGAACTGGAGCAGCAGGAGCGTCAGGGCCCCGCCGAACAGGGAGGCATAGACGAGGTACTCCAGCGTGTGCCCGAAGCCGAACCAGAGAGCGGCCGCCGCCGCCACCTTGGCGTCGCCGCCGCCGACCCAGCCCATCGCGAAACACGAGAACGCCACGACGAGAACCGCAAGCCCCGCTCCCGCATGGGATAGCATTTCGTGAAGTCCCATGCCGCTCAGGGGAGCCAGCACGAGGAAGCCGGCGACCAAGAGCAGCGAGACCCTGTTCGAGATCGTCATGGTCAGCAGGTCGCTCGCGGCCGCGAACGCCATCAGCGCGGGGAATAACAGCAATCGCGCGACATCGAGCACCATGGAAATACCACTCCCGTTCCTCTGCGGCGTGATCCGTTATGGAGTCCGATCGTATGCGTTCGATGTGAACATTCTGGAAACGGGAAAGGTCATGGCCAAACGGCGATAATTCTCGCCGCGACGGCAATGACGGCGACTGTCAGCGCCATGCAGACAGTCTGGATCGCCCGTCTCGTTGCCTCATCGCCCGGCGGAAGATGCGTCTCGGGCGCGGAAGGCTTTAATATAGTCATTGTCGTTCGACCGCGCTTTTGTCTGTGAGCAGAAGGAAGCAGGAAAAGAAAAGGTCCCGGCATGCCGGGACCTTTTTGATCGCGGAACGAAAGACTTTCGTTCAATTCTTCTTCAGGTCTTGCTCGACCTTCGTGAAGGTGGTGTTCAGCGAGGTTCCGAGCGTGTTGACCGCGGTGATGATCGCGACCGCAATGCCAGCGGCGATCAGGCCGTATTCGATCGCGGTCGCACCGGATTCATCCTTCAGGAAGCGCGAAAAAAGGTTCTTCATAACTGGCTCCATGTGTTCACGTGGCTGTCGAACTTCACTTGGTCCTAACGGCGTTCTCGAGCACCGTGACCATGGCCTTACCGTAAGCGGGGAGAATTGCAGCGCAGTTAATTCGATTGCAGAAACACAGCCATAACGAGCCGTGTGTGCGACACGGTGAATTTATATTTAAGGGTGATTTATAAAAATGCGTTCTATTAAAATGCCGTCCTCCAGCGCTTCGCATGTTCGCGGCGGCGGCGTCTGCATATCATCCATCTTTATCCGGAAATGAAGGGATGGCCGCGCTTCTCTCCTGGTGCGCGTTTGCGGTTCATTCATCAATTAACGGCAGATTTCATGTTGTGGGCCGACACGGTTGGCATCGCCTTTTCGGCTCTCTGCGTTCCCGAGTAGAGTATAGAGTATGTGGTTCAAGTTCCTGCGCGGCCGGTCGCGTGTCTCGGTCATCGGCGTATCGTTTGCGGCAGCGATTTTGTTGGGTGCGGCGACGGCTCCGGCAGAGGTGATCAGTGAGCCGATCTCGGTCAATGTCGATCAGGCCAAGCTGGTCAGGTTGCCCGGACCGATCGCGACGATCGTGGTCGGCAATCCGCTGATTGCCGACGTCACCCTGCAGCCCGGCGGCCTCGTTGTCGTGACGGGTAAGGGCTATGGCGCAACCAACATGATTGCGATGGACCGCGCCGGGAGCATCATGGTTGATCGCGTCATTCAGGTCGAGGGGCCAAGCGATCAGGTGGTGACCGTGTATCGCGGCCTCGAGCGTGAATCATATAGCTGCATGCCGATCTGCCAGAAGCGGGTCACTCTCGGGGACAGCGCCGCATACTTCAAGGCGACGATGGATCAGGCGAGCAATCTGAGTTCGCAGGCCGGCGGCGGCGCCACAAGATAAAGCGCCGGTCGACACGCGTATCCGGCTTCCCAGGCGCGGCGCCTCACGGTCCGGAGTTGGTTAGCAACAAGTATACGACAATGGGCGTTTTGCTTCTATTGGGCGAAACACTTCCACAATCAGTTTCGGGTAGTCCTTGACGGTAGATAAATCCCGCCGTGTGCAAGGATTTCCCGATGTCGTTGCTTCCCCGTTTCAAGGTCACAGCAAGGATGGCCGCTCGTTTTCACGGCCATGAGAGCGGGTCCGCGGCGGTGGAATTTGCGCTCGTCGCGCCGATGTTCTTCGCGCTGCTGTTTGCCATCATCGAAACGGGACTGGTGTTCTTCGCCAGCCAGAGTCTTGAGACCGCCCTGCAGGACTCGGCGCGCAAGATCATGACCGGCGAGGCGCAGATCACTAATCTGACGAAACAGAGCTTCAAGGCCAACGTCGTCTGCGCCAACGTCAACGTTCTGTTCGACTGCGAGAACGGAATCTATGTCGATGTCCAGAGCTATCCTTCCGGCTTCGGGAGCGTGACGATCTCCGATCCGATCGCCGGCGGAAGCTTCGCCGACAACACCCAGTACAATCCGGGCGGTCCGGGAGATATCGTCGTCGTCCGGCTGTTCTATCAGTGGCCGCTGTTCGTCACCGGACTTGGTTACAATATCGCCAACCTGAGCGGCAGCAAGCGGCTGCTGTCGGCGACCGCAGCCTTCAAGAACGAGCCCTATCCGGCCCCATCATCCTGATGATGGGTATGCAGGAAACGGCAGCATATGCGAGTTGAGAATGTGAAGCCGATGCGGGGCGCGTGTTTGAGCGAAGAAAGCGCTGCAAGACAAAAACCCGAAGCCTCGTTCCGATCCGATCGAAACGGAAATGGCTCTGACCGGTGGTCTTGCCTGAAAGGTATGGCGGCAGCGCTGCGGCGGGATACGCGCGGCTTGGCAGCGACCGAGTTTGCGATGATCGTGCCGCTGATGCTGGTGATGCTGTTCGGGACCATCGAGGTGTCATCAGGTGTCGCGGTCAATCGCAAGGTCACGCTGGTTGCGCGAACGCTGTCCGATCTTACTTCGCAGTCCAAGGTGGTGAACGATGCCGACGTGACGAATTTTCTGGCTGCCAGCTACGGCATCATGTGGCCTTATTCCTCGGCACCGGTCCAGGCGACGATCTCGGAGTTGTATATCGATCCCGCGACATCGGTGGCGCGGGTGCAATGGAGCAAGGGCAAGGCGCCGCGAGGCGCCGGGTCGACCGTCAGCATTCCCTCGGGACTCATCGGGCGGGACTCGTCAGGCAAAGTGCTTCCCAACCAATACCTGATCTTCAGCGAGGTCAGCTATATCTATGAACCGGTCCTCGGCTACGTCATGTCGAAGGCCGGCATCAGGCTGCGCGACACCGCCTTCACCCGGCCGCGGCAATCGGCGTGCGTGTTTTTTGGCAACCCCAGCAGCATCATTTGCCCGACGACCTGACAGGGACAGGTCATCGTTGCTGTACAGGATCACGGGGGCTGGAGTCTTTCACCACTTCATGGAAAGGGTGCTCTACCCTTATGTTTTGACGCGTTTTCGTTACGCGAGCCGGTATCCGCTTCGCTCGACGCTTTTTTTTACACGCGACGGGCTTCCGTTCATCACGTCAAGCCCGCGGACACACTTCGCTGCAGAACGCTCCCGTTCAGGAGGGATCCAGGCGGCCACCACCCCAACTATCCTGGCCCGTTCGGAGCTCGTCGCAAACTGAAAAGGCCGCGCTGAGGGCGCGGCCTTTTCTTCTGATGTGATCTTTTCGTTACCAACAGGACGCTGGCGCTGCCTATCCAGCCGCTCGGAGATTGTCGGCTGAAGATTTTCCAGAACGGCGATCAGCAACGATCTCGTAGCTGATCTTCTGTCCTTCACGCAGCGTTCCGAGTCCGGCCCGCTCAACCGCGCTGATGTGAACGAACACGTCGTTGCCGCCATCGTCAGGTTGAATAAAGCCGTAGCCCTTGGTTGCGTTAAACCACTTCACGGTTCCCATGCTCACGGGTAGTCCCTTTGATCAAGTACATATGTCGAAGCTCGCTTTTGGCGAACTGGTGAGATCGGATTTTTGGAAGGGTCGTCAGCGTCTAAACCGGCTGTACCGGTGGTAGCTAATGTCGTCCGGCCGAAAATCGCTATTCCAATGTTATTCGAAGGCAGGCTCCAAAACAATCCTGACGTGCAGGATTTTTTAAGGGGTGGGTTTGACCGGGCTTTGGCCCCGCAGGGCGCAAGGTCTTTCCCACGCCGACGACTTACCTGCGGCGAAACTGACCCCCTCGCGGCGGTCCACTGCGCGGCGGCCCGCCGGGGCGCTCGTCCTTATGCCGGAAGATCAGGCGTCCTTTCTCCAGATCGTAGGGGGACATCTCGATGGTCACGCGGTCGCCGGCCAGCGTCTTGATCCGATTCTTCTTCATCTTGCCGGCGGTATAGGCAACGATCTCGTGCCCGGCATCGAGCTGCACCCGATACCGGGCGTCGGGGAGGATTTCGGTGACCAGTCCTTCGAACTGGATCAATTCTTCTTTCGCCATGAAGGTTCTCCGGATCGAGTGGCGGTTCAAGAGAGCCATTTCCGTTCCGATCAAATCGGAATAAGGCTCCAGTTTCTTGTCTGATGCATTCTCTTGGGGTGAACTGGTACCCACGTTGAAAACGCCCTGGATCACGATGATTCTGGATCGAAACGATCCAAACCCATCAACGCGATCGATTTCGATATTTTGAGAAGCGGGAGGCGGGCGGAAAACCGCTACGTCCTCGCCCGCTCCGGTCGTTCGAGTCTGATACTTGCATCCGTCGGGCAGCAATCCCTGCGGATGACTTCCGGGTTTGACATCCGCTTATCGACATTCGCCTACCGATTTGCGCTTACCGATCTGTCGCGAAGTGGATAGCAAAGGTTATCCTCACCCGCTAGCGCTGAGGCGGCTGACTGGATTTCAGGCGCGCTGGCCGGCTTTTGCGGTGCAGGAAGGCAACCCCCTGCATTCCACCGGGCTTGCTCCCCGGTGCTGAACGGGATGTTTCCTGCCGACCGGATTCCGGTCGCCGGCTGGTTTGCGGCGTCCCCTTCTTGCTGCTCTTGCTGCGGCGACGGCGCGAACCTTTCCCCGAGGAGACCTCGCCCGTTCTGGCCGCATGACCGTGGGGTGCGGGGCTTCCGCCGCGATTTTGCGGGGGAGCCGGCGCAGCCTCGCGCTGCCCCGATGTCCGGCGGTCTTCCCTTGGGAGGACCACGCGGATCAGCTTCTCGATATCACGGAGATAGGCCATCTCTTCCGCTCCGGCGACCAGCGAGATCGCCGCGCCATCGGTGCCCGCCCGCGCGGTGCGGCCGATACGGTGGACGTAGGTTTCCGGGACATTCGGGAGGTCGAAATTGACCACATGGCTGATCCCGTCGACGTCGATGCCCCGTGCCGCGATGTCGGTCGCAACCAGGGTCCGGATCTCGCCGGCCCGAAACTCCGCCAGAACCCGCTCGCGGTGGTTCTGCGATTTGTTGCCGTGGATCGCGTTGGATTTGATGCCGGACTTGGCGAGGCTTTTCACGACCTTGTCGGCGCCATGCTTGGTCCGCGTGAAGATCAGCGCGCGGTTGACCGGTTCCTGCTTCAGGAGCTGGGCCAGGAACGCGGCCTTGCCCGCATGATCGACCTGAATGATGCGTTGAGCGATGCGGTCCACGGTCGAGGAGACCGGCGTGACCGCGACGCGGGCCGGATCGCGCAGCATCTGGTTGGCGAGTTCCGCGATGTCCTTCGGCATGGTGGCCGAGAAAAACAGCGTCTGCCGCTTCACCGGCAGCTTGGCGACGACTTTGCGGATGTCGTGGATAAAGCCCATGTCGAGCATGCGATCGGCTTCGTCCAGCACGAGAAATTCGACCTGACCGAGTTTCAGCCCGTTGCTTTGAACCAGATCGAGCAGGCGGCCCGGCGTGGCGACCATCACTTCGACGCCGTGCATGACGGCGCGGACCTGACGTCCCATCGGAACGCCGCCGATCGCGAGAGCCGAGCTCAGGCGCAGGTGTCGGCCGTAGGCGTTGAAGTTTTCGAGGATCTGGCCTGAAAGCTCGCGTGTCGGGCTGAGCACCAGAACCCGGCAGCTCTTGGGTTGCGGCTTGATACGATTCTGGAGCAGCCGATGCAGGATCGGCAACGCGAAGGCCGCGGTCTTGCCGGTGCCGGTCTGGGCAATTCCGACAAGGTCGCGTCCGGTGAGGGCAATAGGAATGGTTTGAGCCTGGATGGGCGTGGGCGTCAGATAATTCTCTTCCGCGAGCGCACGTGAAATCGGATCGGCGAGGCCGAAATCCTGAAAGGAGGACAAAAGGTTGCTTCTTTCCATTATGGGACCAGGCGCCCGGCCACATCGGCCGGAGCGTGCCAGGGCGTCTGTGACACCCGCGTGTTTGGGGCGTCGATTGACTTTAGCTGAAGGGGCAAGCCAAAAACCGTTGACGGCTCAGAACACGCGGCTCGCGGTGACCTGACATCTCTCAAGGTCATGTTACCATATGAAGCAGGAACGCGGCGGATTCAAGGTGAATTGTCGTGACTCCGTCCGCCGGGGGCTCCGCGTGGAGCCATAACCGGCCCCTTGGCCGACCCTTTGCCCCTTCAACCGGTCGTCCGCACCTGTCGGATTACTCTGCGTTCCAGCCGCACGCCCTGAGCCGCGCGTGCAAATGCGCGGGCGCGGGCGCGGTGACCACGACGGGCGGCTTGTTCTTCGACAAAGGAACAGCGATTTCGCGCGCATGCAGATGCAGGCCCGGCTCGTCGAGGCGCGGGACGTACTGTTCGTTCCGCGAACGGCGTAAACTGGCCTGCGTTCCGTAAATATTGTCGCCGACGATCGGCCAGCCCATCGCCGCGCAATGGACGCGCAGTTGATGGGTACGGCCGGTAAGCGGTTCCAGAGATAACCAGGTGAGCTGAACTCCTGCTTCCGCGATGGAGGAGGCGTCAGCGGAGGATCGCCCCAGCACTTTCCATTTCGTGGTCGACGGCAATCCGTTCGGATCCGGCTTCTGCCACCAGCCGCGTTCTTCGTTCATCCGCCCGAGCCGAATGTCGATGGTGCCCTCGTCATCTGTCGGGCCGCCTTCGACCACGGCCCAGTAGGTCTTTGAAATTCTGCCGTGCTTGAACAGCAGGCCGAGCGAAGCCGTCGCCTTGCGGTGTCGTCCGAGCACCAGACAGCCCGAGGTGTCGCGGTCCAGCCGATGGGCCAGCACCGGGGGGCGCGGCAGGCCGAACCGCAGCGCGTCGAACGACGCTTCGAGATTGGCGCCGCCCTTGGGGCCGCGATGGACGGCGATGCCCGCGGGCTTGTCGATCACCAGCATCAACCCGTCGCGGTGAAGGACGCGGGCCTGGATTTCCTCCGGCGTCGGTTGTGCCGTATCCATGGTTCACTTTATTTCCGGTTGCAGCATGATCGCCGAAACGGCTAACACACCTCCACAATGAACGACAGCACCGAGGATCAACCGAAACAAAGCTGGTGGCGCAGGCTGTCCGGCGGACTCAAGCGGACCTCGGCTTCGCTCGGGACGGCGGTGGCCGATCTCGTCACCAAGCGCAAGCTCGACCGCGCGATGCTCGACGACATCGAGGACGTGTTGCTGCGCGCCGACCTCGGAACCGCGGTCGCCGAACGCATCGCGGAGGCGGTCGGCGAGGGACGTTATGACAAGGCGATCTCCGCCGACGAGGTGAAGGCCGTCGTCGCGACCGAAGTCGAAAAAGTCCTCGCTCCGGTGGCACGGCCGCTGGTCATCGACGAGACGGTCAAGCCCTTCGTTATTCTGGTGGTCGGCGTCAACGGCTCCGGCAAGACCACGACAATCGGCAAGCTGGCGGCGAAATTGTCCGCCGAGGGCCGCAAGGTGATGATGGCGGCCGGCGACACGTTTCGCGCCGCGGCGATTGACCAGTTGAAGGTCTGGGGCGAGCGGACCGGATCGCCGGTCATCGCGGGCGCGCAAGGATCGGATTCCGCGAGCCTTGCGTTCAACGCGCTGACCGAGGCGCGAAACCAGAACCGCGACGTGCTGCTGATCGACACCGCGGGCCGCCTGCAGAACAAGGCGGAACTGATGAACGAACTGGAAAAGATGGTTCGCGTCATCCGCCGGGTTGATTCGTCGGCTCCGCATGTCGTGCTGCTGGTGCTCGACGCCACGGTCGGACAGAACGCGCTGTCGCAGGTCGAGGCGTTTCATCGCACCGCCGGCGTTACCGGGCTGGTGATGACCAAGCTGGACGGCACGGCGCGCGGCGGCATTCTGGTGGCGCTCGCGGAGAAGCATAAGCTGCCCGTGCATTTCATCGGCGTCGGCGAAGGAGTGGACGATCTCGCGCCGTTCACGGCAGGCGATTTCGCGCGGGCGGTCGCGGGGATCGAAGGCTGACGATGAACAAATCCCAACCGCACCCGCTGTTCAAGCTCGCGACCGAACTCGGTCCGCTGCTGGTGTTCTTCGCCGCCAATGCGAAGTTCGGGCTGTTCGTCGCAACGGCCGCGTTCATGGTGGCGATCATGGCGGCGATGATCGCGTCCTATGCGGTGACGCGACATATTCCCCTGATGGCGCTGGTGACCGGGGTCGTCGTCATCGTGTTCGGCACGCTGACCCTGGTGTTGCATGATGAGACCTTCATCAAGGTGAAGCCCACCATTATCTATGCCCTGTTCGCGGCGGTGCTCGGCGGCGGATTGCTGTTCGGCCGTTCCTTCATCGCGATCATGTTCGATCAGGTGTTCAACCTGACGCCGCGCGGCTGGCGGCTGTTGACGCTGCGCTGGGCGCTGTTCTTTGCCGCGATGGCCGTCCTGAACGAATTCGTCTGGCGGACCCAGAGCACGGATTTCTGGGTCAATTTCAAGGTTTTCGGAGCGGTCCCGCTCACCATGATCTTTGCCATGATGCAGATGCCGCTGACCCGGCGCTATCATCTGGAGCCGGCTACCCTGGAAGCCAGCGATGCCAGGGAAGGGGACGTCAGCCAAGGCTGATCAGTGTCACCTTTGCCCTGTTTGAGCGGCGTGGGGTAGGCGTGACTTACTTCGGTTGCGAGGCGATGATCTGGCCGGAGATCTTCTTGTACGTCGCCTCGGGAAGAATCTTTTTGGAAACGAGTTGGTCCTTCTTGGCGTAGGGACGGCCGGCGATGATCTTGTCGGAATACTTGTCGCCGATGCCCTTGAAAACCATCAGTTCTTCCTTGGTCGCAGTGTTGATGTCGAGCTTCTCCACGTCGGATTTCGCTGGCGCCATCTTGCTGGCGGGAGCCATCTTCCCCGCCGGCGCCATCCTGTCGGAGTGGGGAGCGGGCTGAAACGACTGGGCCATCGATGGTGAAGAAGCAAGCAGGCCGAGCGCAAGAACGGCGGTGGTGATCGAGGCGAGCGTGTAACGGCGCATGAAAACCTCCCTGAGCGGGTGTTTGGTGGCGACGCTAAGGCTAGCTGCTAATTTGCGGCGGCGGCATGGCGGTCGAGTGAACGGCAAATAAATGCCCCGAATACTTTGGCGGGCCTTCGCCGCGACGGCACCTATGTCACGAGCCCGCCTTCAGGGCCTTTTCGATCTCGGGCTTCAGCACCGCTTCGATATTCTCGGGAGTGATTTCCCCGACCAGCTTGTAGGCGATGGTGCCGTCTCGCGCGACCACGAAGGTCTCGGGCACGCCGTAGACGCCCCATTCGATGGAGGCCCGGCCATTGCTGTCGACGCCGACGACGTCGAACGGGTTGCCATAGCGGCCGAGGAAGCGTCGGGCGTTGTCGGAAGCGTCCTTGTAGTTGATGCCGACGAATTGCACGCGCCGGTCCTTGGCGAACTCGGTCAGCAGCGGCGCCTCGCTATGGCAGGGGACGCACCAGGATGCCCAGACGTTGACCAGGCTGACCTTGCCTATGAAGGTCGCGGGGTCGATCCCTGGCACCGGCTTGCCGTCCACCATGAGGCCGGACAGCGGCGGCAGCGGAATTTGGGGCGCGGCTCGGCCGATCAGCGCCGAGGGGATTCGCGAGATGTCGCTGTCGCCAAGACGGAACCAGAACAGGAGCGCCAGCGCGGCAAAGAGCACAAGCGGCAGCGCCATCAGCCAGCGCCGTTTCGGCGCGGCGGCGGGCGTCGCAGGGTCGGTCATTGAACCTCCGCTGCGCTGCGTCCCGATCGCCTGACCGCGCCCGAAGCTTCAAGGCCGCGCAGGCGCGCCTTCTGGCGGCGGTAATCCATGGTCACCCAGACGATGAGCGCGGCAACCACGGCTGCGACCGACACGTAGGACGTCACGATGAACGAGGCATAGGGACCGAGCGCCATGATTGTCACGCCACCGATTTGCTGGCTTGCAGCATCTGCAAGGTGCGCACGCGCCGGCGCAGGATTTCATTCCGCATCGCCGCGATATGCAGCGTCAGGAACAGCAAGGTGAATCCGATTGCCATCACCACGAGGGGGATCAGGAACGCGCGGTCGAGCGTCGAGCCGCCCATGCGCACCACCGAGGCAGGCTGATGCAACGTATTCCACCAGTCCACCGAGAATTTGATGATGGGAATGTTGACCGAGCCGACCAGCGTCAGCACCGCGGCGGCGCGCGCGGCGCGTGAGGGATCCTCGACCGCGCGCCATAGCGCCATCAGGCCGAGATACATCAGGAACAGGATCAAAACCGAGGTCAGCCGCGCATCCCATTCCCAATAGGTGCCCCACATCGGCCGGCCCCACAGCGATCCCGTCAGCAGCGCGAGAAATGTAAAGGCCGCGCCGATCGGCGCGGCGGTTTTGGCCGCGACGTCGGCCAGCGGATGCCGCCACACCAGCGTGCCCAGCGCCGCGATGCTCATCACGCCCCACACGAACATCGACAGCCACGCATTGGGAACGTGGATGAACATGATCTTGACGGTGGCGCCCTGCTGGTAGTCGTCGGGCGCGATCACGGACTGGTAGAGGCCGACCGCGAGCACGAGTGTGGTGACGGCCACGAGCCACGGCAGAATCCGGCCGGCAAGCGTGAGAAACCGGGAGGGGTTGGCGAGGTCAATCAACGGCATGGGCACCACTGATAGTCGCCGGAGCTACCGCAGGCAATGCGGATTTGCGTCCGGTTTCCTTCCGTGAGCAAAAATTGATTGGCTGCATCAGGCGCCTCAATCCAGCCCGTGCCGCAGACTTGCGGCGGCGGCGAATGGGCCGATGACCAGGCTTGACAGCGACAGCGCGCACAGAATCGAGAACGGGGTGCCGAACGGCGATGGTCCGGAAATTGCGGCGTTGGACGCGGCGACGCCGAAAATCAGAACCGGGATCGACAGCGGAAGCACCAGCACCGAGAGCAGCAGCCCGCCGCGACGCAGGACGACGGCGAGGGCGGCGCCGACCATTCCGGTGAAGGTGAGCGCGGGCGTCCCCGCAAGGAGCGTCAGCGCCACCGCGCCGGTCGCGACGGCGTCAAGGTTGAGCAGCAGCCCCAGCACCGGCGTCGCGGCGACCAGCGGCAACCCTACCGCCAACCAGTGCGCCAGCGCCTTCGCGGCGCAGACCAGTTCGAGCGGCGTGCGGCCCATGACGATCAGGTCAAGCGAACCATCATCGTGATCGGCGGTGAACAGGCGATCGAGCGTCAGCAGGCTCGCCAGCAGCGCGCCGAGCCAGAGAATCGCGGGCCCGAGTTTTTTCAGGAGCGCGAGATCGGGGCCGACCGCGAACGGCATCAGCACCACGACGGTCAGGAAAAAAAGCACCCCGATCAGCGCGCCGCCGCCGACGCGCAGCGCGACGCGCATGTCCCGGCGGATCACGGCAGCGAGGGCGGTCATGAAGAGGACCCTTTTCTTCTTTCCCGCGAGGGAAGGGGGGGCAAGGCTCGTCGCATGTGGATTGCAGCCAACCTCATGCCGCGCCTCCGATCCGCAGTTCCCGCACGGCAATGCCGAGCGGCGTATGGGTCGCGGCCAGAATGATGCCGCCGCCCGCGAGATGGCCGGTCATGATCGCGGCGAAGGCGGCCTGACCGGTGACGTCGAGGGCCGAGGTCGGTTCGTCCAGCAGCCAGACCGGGCGCTTGACCGCCAGGAGCCGTGCGATGGATAGCCGCCGCCGCTGTCCCGCCGAAAGATAGGCCGCCGGCAGATGCGCGACATGGTCGAGTCCGACCGCCGCGAGCGCATCCGATTCGTCCGATTTCCCGCCGCCGAGGAAATCCCGCCAGAACGACAGGTTCTCACGGACCATGAGCGCAGGCTTCAAGGCGTCGCGATGGCCGAGGTAATGCGCCTGTTCCGGCAGCGTCAATTCGGGATCGCCGCCTTCAAGGCTGATCGACCCGCCCTCCATCGCCAGAAGACCCGCCAGCAGCCGGAGCAGGGACGTTTTCCCGGCGCCGTTAGGGCCGGTGATCGCCACGGCGTGGCCCGACTCCGCCGCCACATCAAGGCCGGAAAACACCTCCCGTCCACCTCTGACGCATCGCAATCCGTTCCCTGAGAGTCTCATGATGGTCCTGTTCGCGGAACTGTCGCGTTTCTGTGTATGGCTGAAAGGCGGGGTACAAGCGTTCGAGGGGCGGTGGCGGACGATCTGGAAAGACTCTATAAATCTGGAACCTGATGCAGCACAAAACGCGCCGCAGCGAAACCCCGCGGCTTGGTGCGTCAGCGGTGTTTCAATACCCTGGTTCGCCGGCCGGTACCCCAGACGTTAATTCGGGATTTCTCACATGGCTTCGCTCGACAGCTTCAAGTGCCTGAAAACCTTCAAGGTCGGAGGCAAGACTTACGCTTACTACAGTCTGCCGGCCGCGGAGAAGAATGGCCTCAAGGGCATCTCCCGGCTGCCCTATTCCATGAAGGTGCTGCTGGAAAACCTGCTGCGCAACGAGGACGGCCGCTCGGTGAAGAAGGAAGACATCGCCGCGTTCGCCAAATGGCTGAGAAAGCGCAGGCTTGAGCACGAGATCGCCTTCCGTCCGGCTCGCGTTCTGATGCAGGATTTCACCGGGGTGCCCGCGGTGGTCGATCTCGCGGCGATGCGCAACGCGATGCAGAATCTCGGCGGCAAGCCTGAGAAGATCAATCCGCTGGTGCCGGTCGATCTCGTCATCGACCACAGCGTGATCGTGAATTTCTTCGGTGACAACAAGGCGTTCGCCCGGAACGTGGTCGAGGAATACAGGCAGAACCGGGAGCGCTACGAGTTCCTGAAATGGGGACAGAAGGCATTCTCGAATTTCGCGGTGGTGCCGCCCGGCACCGGCATCTGCCATCAGGTCAATCTGGAATATCTGGCGCAGACGGTCTGGACGCGAAAGGAAAGGCTGACGATCGGCAAGAAGACCGCCAGCACCGAGGTTGCCTATCCGGATACGGTGCTCGGCACCGATTCCCACACCACCATGGTCAATGGTCTTGCCGTGCTGGGGTGGGGCGTCGGCGGCATCGAGGCGGAAGCCGCCATGCTTGGCCAGCCGTTATCGATGCTGCTGCCCGACGTGGTCGGCTTCAAGCTGAAGGGGGCGCTCAAGGAAGGGGTGACCGCCACCGATCTCGTGCTCACCGTCACCCAGATGCTCCGCAAGCAGGGAGTCGTCGGCAAGTTCGTCGAATTCTACGGGCCGGGCCTCGATCATCTGTCGGTCGCGGACAAGGCGACCATCGCCAACATGGCGCCGGAATACGGCGCGACCTGTGGCTTCTTTCCGATCGATGCGGCGACCATCGACTATCTCAAGACGTCCGGGCGCCCGGCGGCCCGCGTTGCGCTGGTGATGAAATACGCCAAGGCGCAAGGCCTGTTTCGCAGCGCCGCTTCGGCCGATCCGGTCTTCACCGAAAAGCTGGCGCTCGATCTCGGAACGGTGGTGCCGTCACTCGCGGGACCGAAGCGGCCGGAGGGGCGGCAGCCGCTGTCGGCGGTCGCGGACGGCTTCGCGAGCGCGCTTGCCGACGAATACAGGAAGACCGACGCTGCGGCGCGATTCCCGGTCGAGGGCCGCAACTTCGATCTCGGCCATGGCGACGTGGTGATCGCGGCGATCACCTCATGCACCAACACATCCAATCCGAGCGTGCTGATGGCCGCCGGGCTGCTGGCGCGCAAGGCGGCGGCGAAAGGGCTGACCGCGAAGCCCTGGGTGAAGACGTCGCTGGCGCCGGGCAGCCAGGTGGTCGCCGAATATCTCGCGGCGTCCGGGCTTCAACTCGATCTCGACAAGGTGGGTTTCAATCTGGTCGGCTTCGGCTGCACCACATGCATCGGCAATTCAGGACCGCTGGCGCCGGAGATTTCAAAATCGGTCAACGACAACGGCATCGTTGCCGCCGCGGTCCTGTCGGGCAACCGAAATTTCGAGGGTCGCGTTTCGCCGGACGTGCAGGCGAATTATCTGGCCTCGCCGCCGCTGGTCGTCGCTTATGCGCTGGCGGGCTCGGTGACCAAAAATCTCGGCCGCGAGCCGCTCGGCACGGGCACGGACGGCAAGCCGGTGTACTTGAAGGATATCTGGCCAACCTCGAAGGAGGTCAACGCCCTCATCAAGAAATACGTGACTTCCAGAATCTTCAAGAAGAAGTACGCCGCCGTGTTCAAGGGCGATGACAACTGGCGCAAGATCCAGACCGTCGCGAGCGAGACCTATCGCTGGAACATGAATTCGACCTATGTGCAGAATCCACCCTACTTCGATGGCATGAAGAAGGAGCCGGAGCCGATCGAGGACATCGTGGATGCGCGCATCCTGGCCATGTTCGGCGACAAGATCACCACCGATCACATCTCGCCGGCCGGTGCGATCAAGCTGACGTCGCCGGCCGGACAATATCTCAGCGAACGCCAGGTGCGTCCGGCGGATTTCAATCAATACGGCACGCGGCGCGGTAATCATGAAGTGATGATGCGGGGCACCTTCGCCAATATCCGTATCAAGAACTTCATGCTCAGGGGCGCCGACGGCACGGTGCCGGAAGGCGGCTTGACCAGGCACTGGCCGGACGGCGAGCAGATGTCGATCTATGACGCCGCGATGAAGTATCAGCAGGAGAACGTGCCGCTGGTCGTGTTCGCCGGCGCCGAGTACGGCAACGGCTCGTCGCGCGACTGGGCAGCCAAGGGGACGCGGCTGCTCGGCGTGCGTGCGGTGATCTGCGAGAGCTTCGAGCGCATCCATCGTTCCAACCTCGTCGGCATGGGCGTCCTGCCGCTGACCTTCGAGGACGGCGTGTCCTGGCAATCCCTCGGTCTCACGGGGGATGAGACGGTGACGATTCGCGGCTTGCAGGGCGATCTGAAGCCGCGCCAGAGGTTGTCGGCGGACATCGTTTCCCGCGACGGCTCGCTTCGCCGCGTCTTGCTGCTCTGCCGCATCGATACGCTCGACGAACTCGACTACTACCGCAACGGGGGCATCCTGCACTATGTGCTGCGCAAGCTCGCGGCCTGATTGCTTATCAGACACCGACAGGTGCATCGCGTTCAGGCGCATTCTGAGGATCCGTAGCCTCGACGGCCGCGATCGCCGGAGTGACGATGTCAGAACGGCGCATTTGATGTATGAGGCCTTCACCGCGAATTGAGTGGCGGGCAAGCGAGGGGCAGCCTATCAAAATGCCGGCTTCTCGCATTCTTAAAGTGTGCTTTTCCTTCATGCCGCAGGCCCCCGCCGTGCCGCGGTTTCGGTGATCTTGATGATGTCTCGTGGTGGTTTGACACGACTGTCCGGTGCGCTCGGTGTTTGCGCGCTTGTTGCGCTCAGTCGTGCAGCTTTGGCGGAGCCGCGCGCGGTGGTTGAACTGTTCACGTCGCAGGGCTGCTCCTCATGTCCGGCCGCCGATGAAATTCTGGGTGATCTTTCCAAGGACCCGTCGATCGTCGCGGTCAGTATGCCGATCGATTACTGGGATTATCTCGGCTGGAAGGATACGCTCGCGGACAATCGCTTCACAGCGCGCCAGAAGGCCTATTCGCAGATGCGGGGCGATCGCGATGTCTACACGCCGCAGGTGATCGTCAATGGATCGGTCCATGTGATCGGCAACGATCGCGGGGCCATCGAAAGGGCGGTTCGCGATACGCAACAAAGCAAGGAGGTGATGTCGGTGCCGGTTTCGATGTCGGTGTCGGGCCGGCAGCTCAACGTGTCGGTCGCATCCACCAACGGCAAGCATCTTTCTGATCGCGGCGAAATCTGGGTCTGTGCGATCTCCAAGGCGGTCCCGATTGCGATCAAGCGCGGAGAGAACAGCGGCCGCGAAGTGACCTACCACAATGTCGTTCGGAGCTGGCTCAAGGTGGGTGACTGGACGGGCAAGGCGGGCACCTGGGCGGTGCCAATTGAGAATATCGCCCATCACGGCGTCGATGCTGCGGTGGTCTATGTTCAGGATGGCAATCGCGAAAGACCCGGCCGGATGCTTGGCGCGGCCTACACCCTGCTGCACTGATATTGATTCGCGTTTGCCGCGACTCGAATCCCGCGCGATGAATGCAGCCTGTCTTCAGTCAGGGATGATCTGAACGAAAAAAGCCCGGCGCCGGGTCCGAGCTTTTGCAAATCCGAAATTGAACCCTGCGAATAGGCCCGATCCTGATGGCCCCGGGGGGCTGGGGGCTGAGGAACCGGTTCCAAAAGAATCGGGCCATCGCAGAGAATGTTTTTTCGCAGCTCAGCGGGGCGGTTGCTTGACGGAATTTGGGCTGCATTATGATTTCGCCTAACGTTCTTGTTATTGGGACGCGGCGGCAGCGCAAGGAATAAGGCGAGGAATGAAGGAATGAGTTGATCCCCGCGCCGCTTCCTGGACCGGGGAGCCGAGCCTCTTGCGGCAAGTCGTGGCCGGGGCGATGATGCCATCCGACCTTGACAGGAGGCGCCGATGAGTTCGTTACCGGACGACCTTGATCCAGCCGGGAGCCGCGTGACGGAACGTGGCCCCGCCCCCGTTCCCACTCCAGGCAGGGTGACGTTCAACCGTCTCGAACTCAATCGCATCCTCAATCTTTATGGACGGATGGTTGCCGATGGGGACTGGCGCGATTATGCCATCGACTTTCTCAGGGATCGCGCGGTGTTCTCGGTCTTCCGCCGCGCTTCTGAAGTTCCGATTTATCGTATCGAGAAAGATCCGCGACTGGCGCGCAAGCAGGGTGCGTATAGCGTGATCTCGGCGAGTGGCCTCATTCTGCGGCGTGGCCACGAACTCGACCGCGTGCTGCTTGTCATCGATCGCAAGCTGTCGCTGGTCTGATGCAGCCACGCTCCTGCGGCCCCCGGATAAGGGGACCGCAGGATGAATGCTCCGCGGAGGATTTTGCTTCTGATTCCGTCGGAAGCGATAATGCTCCAGAGTCTGATCCGACTACATTGAATCAGACTCTAGCCCTTACTTTTTGATCGAGCCTGATCTTACCCGAAAACCGGTTTCCACTTTTCGGGATCATGCTCTAGGTCA
>NZ_BJNF01000067.1 GCF_006539545.1 Nitrobacter winogradskyi | reverse complement strand
CTGATCGTCCACGGCGTCGCTGCGCTGCTCGTGCCGGTAAGCGCCCAGGTGCCGGTCCCGGTCTTCACGAGGCTACCAAAGCCCCGGTATTGCGCGCCCGGCCCGATCTGCGAGACATCGAAGCTTGAATTATCGGCGCCCCCGAGCCGCAAGGTATCGGCCGCACTGAACGCGACCACATTGCCGGTAATGGTCGAGCCCGCCCGCAGCTCCAGGACATTGCTACCGCCGGTGAACCTGATCGCGCTGGCGCGCGTCCCTAAGTTGCCCGCAAGTCCGCTTTCGATTGTTCCGCTGGTGATAACGGTCAGGTTCTGACCAAGGATTCCGATGCCGCCTGCTGCAGCATCGCCATTTCTCGAAGTACCCGCGCCCCCCGCGCCGCCATTTCCGCCCTTGATGGAGGCTCCATTGCTGAGGGTAACTGTCCCGCCGCTGGCGTTTGTGAAGCCGAGCCCCACGCCGCCGGTGCCTCCATTGCCACCCCAAAAGCCCGATCCGCCGGCACCGCCATTGCCTCCCTGAATGGCGCCCGACACCGTCCCGAGCGCTCCGCTGCCGGTGACGACGGCGCCATATCCACCGCCACCACCACCGCCACCGTCACCGCCACCGGAGCCAGCGCCTCCGGCGCCGCCATTCCCTCCCGTAGCTGCATTCGGTGCCGCCGCGCCGACGAAACCGTGGGCGCCGCCGCCGCCACCACCGGCGCCTGCCCGAGAGCCCGAAGCATCGCCCCCGTTCGTCCCCGATGCGCCCGCAGACGCGGCGCCGGAGCCGCCTGACCCGGCCACGCCGCCGCCGCCGCCCCCGATATCACCGGCACCGCCGTCGCCGCCGGTCGCACCGGCGCCGCCGCCCCCGCCGCCTCCCCAGTTGCCACCGAACGGTATCCCGCCCGCTCCTCCTGCACCCGTAAGACTGTCAGCGCCCCCGGCACCGCCGAAACCAGTGCCCTGACTACCGCCGCCGCCGCCGGCCAGTGCCGGTCCCGCAAGTTGGAGCGTCAGCAAAGCCACAGCAACCGACGCCGTGGAAAGGGATGAGGTTGCGAACAAATGCCAACGACGCTTCCGGCCCGGACAATTATGCGGGAAACGAAGCTGCTGGACTGCAAACGCGGACCATTTGGCTGCAATCGATGGGTTAGTCATGGAAAAGGACCCGGTCATTCAAAAAGACTGGTTCCACCTAATACATGCTACAATGCAGAGTCCACTTAGAGGTTTAAAGGAATCGGGGATGTGGTGCTTGTGCAACAACGAGAGAGCGTAAGGCATTGCTTAAGAGATAGCGTGTTCACCAGAACTGCTTGAGTCAGCGACGCGCAGACGACTCGGCAGTTGAGCACGACACGGCCATGCTCGGTCACAAGCTGAAACCGTTCGGAGACGCCGCCCGGATTCGGAACATCGATAGCTGCCCGCCGGAGTCAGGGACGCATAGAACTGCTCCCAGGCGACCTTGAACTCGTTGCACCATGGCGGGATCGGGAGAGGCGGGTTGACGTTCCACGCCCGCCACTATGCGGGCATCGAGCCGATCCTGCCGTCTGCGAGGCCATTCCGACGAGTAAGGACCTGTGAGCCCGCGAACCTTCGCATGCAAGCTCTTCATGCGACAAATCGCTACGGCCACTCTCCGACTGACGGATGGGCAACGGATGAATACCCACACCCCGACGAGAAATGCGGCTATCGGCAGCGGGTTAAACTTTATCTATGTACTTGATTTCATTGGTACAGTTGGGTGGGCTCGAACCACCGACCTCCTGTTCCACAGTTTGTGGCAAAGATACTAGATAGACAGACAGATCAAGACAGCTAATCCCTTATAATACACTATATATCTTCAGTTTTATGGCTATTTCCGGCAGTGTCGCCGACAGTTGACGACACTACAGTTAGTATGGTTCTGTTACCCCCATGTTACCCGACTCCACGACGGGTAACGGTGGGGCTAGAGTTGGCAAAGACGCTTACCGATCTGACTGTCAGGAACGTAAAGCCGGGAAAGGCTCGCCGTGAGATTGCAGATGGTGGCTGTCGCGGCCTCTATCTCGTCGTCCAGCCGAACGGTAGCCGCACATGGGCTCTCCGATATCGACACGCCGGCAAGACTCGTAAGCTGACCATTGGCCCGGTCTATCTCGGCAAGGACGAAATCGAGCAGCCGACGCTAGATTGCGCCAACACATTGGCTGGCGCGCGCAAGCTTGCCGGTGAAGCCGCGCTCTTGCTGGCGAAGGGCGTCGATCCGGCAGCAGAAAAATTCTCGGCTCGCGAGAGTGCGCGGTTAGCGGCCGAGGATGCAACGGCGGCGAACGGGCTGACTGTCACGGTGTTGGCAAAGCGATTCATTCGTGACCACGCCATGCAAAGGACGCGCGAAAGCTCTTGGCGCGAGACTGCCCGCTTGCTCGGTCTTAAGTTCAAGAAGGGCGAATTAGTAGTCACCAAAACGGGTGGCGAGGTTTTGAGCCGCTGGAGCGATCGTCCGGCCCATAGCATCGCGCGCGCCGACGTAAATAAACTTCTGCGGGACATCGTTGCTCGTGGAGCACCCGTGGCATCAAACCGCGTGCTCGCCGCGATCCGCAAAATGTTCAACTGGGCTGTTGGCGAAGATATCCTACCATCATCTCCGTGTGCAGGCGTGTCGCGAAAGGCCAACGAAGAATCGCGGTCGCGGGTCCTGAGCGATGACGAATTGCGCCTGATCTGGAAGGCATCTGACGCCCTCAATTATCCGTTCCCGCAGCTAACGAAGCTCCTCATTCTCACGATGCAACGCCGCTCTGAAGTGGCTGGTATCCGTCGTAGTGAAGTAGACGACAAGGGCAAGCTTTGGATCATCCCCGCTGAGCGCGCAAAAAACGGTGAAGAACATGAGGTTCCGCTGTCGGACGCGACCTTGGCGGTTCTCGCATCGTGCCCCCGTATTGGTCGGGGTGATCTTTATCTTTCCCGATTTGGCAACACGCCAACGAGCGGTTTTAGCAAGGCCAAAGGCGACCTCGACGCTGAGATTCGAACAATTAAATTGAAAGAAGCGCACGGGCGCGGCGAGCCCACCGATGCAATCAAGCCCTTGGCGCATTGGACTTGGCACGACCTGCGGCGTTCTGGAGCAAGCGGCCTCGCTCGGCTCGAACTCGCGGACATCGTCGTTACAGAAAAAATCTTGAATCATACCAACGGTGCCCTGCGTTCGGTGGCTGGCATCTACAACCGTTTTGAGTACGCCGATCGGAAACGTGCAGCCCTCGTTGCATGGTCCGATCACGTCATGAAGGTGGTCAATGGCTAAACTCCCTGGTCCTATCGAGGATGAGATTGACGAACTCGCTAGCATCTTTGGCGAGACGGGCAACCCTGCTGCGGCGTGGCAGGCGTTCGCTCTGGCACGCGAGCATGGATTTGCTGTGCCGGCGAATGTTGATGCTGAGATCGCGCGTTTCGCTCAGGCCGTCACCGCACCGCTAGATGGAGATCGCGGCCCGATCACGTCACGCTCGGTCGCAGAAGCTTGGGGGATCACCCAGGGCCGGAAGCCTGCGCCAGAGTTGCGCAATTATCGACGCGACCTTGATCTTTATTTTGAATATTGGCGCTTGCGCCGCACCAAGCATCGTAAAACTTCTGCCGGGTGGATCGATGTTCCTGGACTCTCGCGCAACGAAGCAATCGCAAAGCTTGTGGACCTGCACCATAAATCGCCGAAAACAATCGAGGAAATCATGACTCGTTTTTTTAAGGAGTATGGCGACGGCGACCCGCTCAAAAACCTCGCATCGCGCGAACCCTGACGATGCCCACGACATCATTAGGTATCTTTCTTGATCGGCGTGTCGCTATCTGTCCGTCATCTTCACAGTAAAGGCCGACAATGACTAGCACCGATCCAGACGCCGACCGCCTCATCTCCGCAAAGTCCACACTTTCGCGATTCGAGCCGAAGCCGAACATTCGAACACTTGATCGCTGGCTTTCTGATCCGCGTGTCGGATTCCCGCGTCCCATCGTGATTCAGAACCGACGTTACTTTCTGGAACGCGAAATTTCAGACTTCATCGCTCGCAAGGCGCGCGAGCGTGTCACGTTCAAGGCTTAAAGGAAATCTTTCTTGATGGGCAACAAGACCGCTTAAACCCCCTTCCCGGCCCCCCTCGGGCGGGCAATCCCAAAAATCCAGCAATTCCCCACACTCCGAAATGGTTCGGCGTGAACGACGGCCGCATGGCCAATATCAAGGAGAACTGACCATGAGTGATGACATCAAATACAAAGTCGAACGCGCCCGCAACCTTTCGCGAGAGCTAACGGTTCGGGATGAGCATGGACTTTTGTCCAAGAGCGACGCAGAGCTTTGCGCCGACGCGCTCGCCAGTTACAGCTCAGCCATCCACGCGGGCGAGGCCGCCCAAGACCTTGACGACTTAACGCGCCGGATTATCGGCTATCATGCCGACGACCAGGCGCACGATTTTCGGACGCGCGAAATTCACGCCATTGGCGCGACCGACTGTGAATTTCTGGCGAGAGCACTGACGTTCTATGCCCGCGAGCTCGACGAACCACCGACATCGGCTTTGGCGGCGTGATCAACCAAGGGCCCTTCGGGGCCCTTTTCGTTAACACTTGTCACAGTTTCATAAACGCGAAACGCGAGAAGTCGATGTGATCCGGGCATTCTACGTGTCGTTTGGGGCTACCGGATCGGGCTCCTAAACCGCGCCATACCCTGCCAGTATCGAGCTAGCCAACCGCTAAGGAGCACCAAAGAATGCGAATGACATTGAACGGCAAGATCTACGTCGATCAGCCGGGGCTTGCCGCCATTCTGAACAACACCGTGAAGTGTCTCGCCGCTTGGCGGACGCGTGGTTACGGCCCGCGATACCATCGCATCGGGGGCAAGATTTGGTTCGATTTGGACGACGTGGTTTCGTTCATCAACAACACAGCGGTCGATCCGGCCGCATAAAAGAAAAAGGCCCCGCAACGCCGCCAGCGTCGCAAAGGGCCTATCAATTCACCTCAGCTACAAGGTCTCTGCAATGTATCCGCAACAAGTCACTACTGCAACTCGATCTAATCGCCCATCGTCCCGTCGTCCTCGTGCGCCGCAAGATTTTCATGAGAGGCAACGGCGCGCTCGTGATCGCCATTTGCGCCGCCTTGCTGCCAAGCTTCCGTTTGCCGTCTATGACGCGAATCACGGTTGGGGCATCATCTTGAAACCCAAAAAGCGCCGGGGCTGGTGGGAATCCGAGCCCCATTGGTATTTGGTGAACTACGCGACCGGAATCGAATGTCGTGTGCACGACGGGGAGAAGGGATACGGCCAGTTCTTCACGTGGGAAGAGATCGGCAAGAGCTTCGCGGAGCGCGAGAAGTTGAGGACTGAATTGCCGGTCGGGTGCCTTTCCCCCCGCAACCTGTGGCGACACATTTACAAGATGTGGGATTGAGTCGTAATGACAACCGATCTCGCCCCTATCCGCGCCGCGCTGTCGGCCAACATGAACGAGCTTGCGCGGCGTGTGCTCGGCAAGCCCAACCGGCGTATGTCGAATCGCCGTGAACTGCGGTTTGGCCGGAAAGGAAGCCTCGCCGTCGTGATTGCCGGGCCGAAATCCGGTTCGTGGTACGACCATGAGACTGGCAAAAACGGCGGTGCGCTAGACCTGATCATGACTGCGCGCGAATGCGACTTTCGTGATGCGCTGGATTTCGCTCAGGGCTTCCTGGGCGCGGCGCTGCCGGACGTGGTCCCCGAGCCGCCTGAGATCGTTCTGCTCCCTACCGACCGTGAGGACGAGGCAAAGCGCATCGCGCGCGCGATGTCATATTGGAATCGGTCGAAAGACCCGCGCGGGACGATTGTCGAGACGTATCTCGCGTCTCGCTGCATCGCACTGCCGGAAGGCGTCGCCGGTGAGGTTATCCGCTTCTGCGCCGGGCCGCGAATGATGGTGGCCCTTCTGCGCGACATTCACACGAACGAGCCATGCGGTATCCATCGAACCTTTTTGACGCCTGAAGGCGCGAAGATCGAGAAGAAAATGCTCGGTCGCGCGAAGGGCGCTGCGATCAAGCTGAGCCCGGACGAGAATGTATCTCACGGCCTGCATGTTGGTGAGGGCATTGAATCTACTCTATCGTTCATGGTGGCCGGCTACGCGCCAGCCTGGGCGCTCGGGAGCGCCGGTGCAATCGAATCGTTCCCCGTGCTGGCCGGCATCGAGTCGCTGACGATCTTCACTGAGAACGACGAGGCGGGCGATTGCGCCGCGAACGTATGCGCCGACCGCTGGCTGGAAGCTGACCGCGAGGTAACACTCGCTACGCCGCAGCATGGCGACGGCAACGATATTCTGAAGGAAGTAGCAGCGTGAGCTCCGATAATCTGAAGCGGGCATTCGACTCGAAGGTCAGGCGCAAGACGATTTCTCGCAGGCCCACGGTGGACGAGCGCGCGAAGGTCAGCCCGACTGAACCGGTGCTGGCTGAAGGGACCATTCACTGGCACGAGACGAAGGTGGTATCTATCGCCGATCGCATTGATCGGAAACTTCTGGCGCACCTGAACAAGGTTGCAAGCCTGTCGTGGTCGAATGTCGTTGAGGCACCCGCTCTGTCCGACCTGACGAACCCGCTCGGCCTTGTCGGCGAGATCATCGACTGGATCGAGGCGTCGGCGGAATATCCGTCGCGGGAGCTTGCGCTTGGGCCTGCGCTATGCGCGGTCGCCACCCTCGCCGGAAGGGCCTTCGAAACGCCAAGTCACGCGCGCACGAACCTTTACGTTGTCGGACTAGCGCAGTCTGGATTTGGCAAGGATCACGCGCGAAAGTGCATCAAGAACCTAATGGAGGAGGCTGGACTGGGCCGCCTCGTCGGCCCATCCCGGTTTGCTTCGGCTCCCGGGCTTAGGCAGTCACTGGCAGCGTTCCCGTCGTTCATGAGCCTCCAGGACGAGTTCGGCGGATTTCTTGCTAAGCTACAGGACCAACGGTCCGGCGGTGATTTCGCGACGATCCGGCACTACCTAATGGAGTTTTTTTCGTGCGCAAGCAGTACGTATGACGGCGACGCCTACCGCGATGGCATCACAGAAAAGCTCTACTACCCGAACCTATCGATCTACGGCACGTCAACCCCCGAGGAGTTCTGGTCGTCGCTAACGTCATCGCGAGCGTCCGATGGGTTTCTTCCACGCTTCTTGCTGTTCAACGTGTCCGGCGAAAAGCCGGAGTTCGTCGAGGAACCGGTGCAGAGGCGGGACAAGCCTCCCGAACGCCTGATCAAGGGCGTGCGAGAGATTGCAGAGGCAGCCGCGGACATCTGTGGGAACATCGGAACTGCGAGTCACATTCGCGCGGTTTTCGCGAAACGCGTCGAACTTGATGCCGACGCCAAGGCGTTTGACCAAGAGATGCGCAGGCAGATTGATGGTGCGCTTTTTATTGCCGACTCGAAGCTGCATCCGTTCCTGAACAGGACCCGCGAGCACGCGCTGAAGCTCGCTCTTACGGTTGCGGTCGGAGTCGACCCCGGCGAGCCAGTAATCACTGGAGAGATTCTACGGTGGGCCGCCGGGCTTGCCGTGTATTCAACGAAAGCGTTCGTCGACGAGGCGGACAAGAGGCTTGCGGACAGCGACCGCGAGCGCAACTTCAACCGCGTACTGGAGATCATCCGCGAGGCCGGCACCGAGGGCATCACTGAAGGCAAGGTCGCCGACAAGATTCGCTCGCTCAAGGGCTATGATCTGAGGGACATCATCGATGCCGCAGATGCGGCGGGGCATATCGTCCTGCGCACGCGCAAGCCGGAGGGCAAGGGGCGGACCAGCAAGCGTTACTTTGCCAGCCAGCACGCTCCGCCCGACGACACGGCCTAACTGAATCAAAAAACGGCTGACCAACCTGAAGCCCTCGCCAGCGCGGCGGGGGCTTTGCTTTTGAGACGAGCGCAGCGGCGATTTTCGTCGGGTTTATTTTTGTCGGAAGGTCGGCTTCCGACGAAATTAAGTGGAATTAACGACGCATTTTCAGTTGCTTAGGTCTACTTCGTGGATTTTTGTCTTTTGTCGGAGGGGCCTTCTCTCGGTGTGTCATCTCTAGGTGATGTGAACGTCACACGGAGAAGGTGGGGTACTCCGACAATAAGATAAATATATATGATTATATATAATATATTGATTTTAAAGGCTTTTTTGGCCTGAATTTCGTCGGAATAGCCTCCGATGAAATTCAGACGAAAATCGACAAAAATCCCTGCGCCCGCCGGTCGCGGACCACAATCCGGCCTCGCATGGCAGATTCGTCATCACCGCCATGGCCGTAGGGGCCGTCGATAGTCACCGCAGGTGCGGTGTTCGCGCAGTTGTTGGGGATGTGAGCCCGGCCGCAAGCGGACGGATTATCTTTCCAAAAGTTGAATTGTCGCTATCGCGATGTATAACGGCGCTCGGGTGCTCGCTGCATGAGGCAGCGACAGGTCAAGCGATGGTCGGGCCGCCACGCGGGGCGCGTGCGACCCATGAACGATAGCCCTCCATTTGACGATCTGCCGAAAGCCCAGCGGCTGGCGGAACGGGCCTTCAACACGCTTCATCAATTCCTGCATGTCGAGGCTGTCAGCGGCATCGTGCTGTTGGTTGCTGCGATTGTGGCACTGGTCTGGGCCAACTCTCCTCTCGCTCAAAGCTATCACGACCTGTGGCATCTGCCTCTCTCGATCGGGCTCGGCAGTTTTGTTTATGCGCAATCCCTGCATTTCTGGGTCAACGACGCGCTGATGACCGTCTTCTTTCTGGTTGTCGGGATGGAGATTCGGCGCGAGATTCATGAAGGGGCGCTGAGCAAACTCAATCAGGCGGTGCTCCCGATCGCCGCAGCGATCGGCGGCGTGATCGCGCCGGCCCTGATTTATGTGGCACTCAATGGCGATCCGACGCGCGTGCATGGCTGGGCCGTGCCCACAGCCACGGATATCGCCTTCGCGGTCGGCGTACTGGCTTTGCTGGGACGTTCTATCCCATCCAATGTGCGGGTGTTCCTACTGGCTCTGGCGATCATTGACGACGTTATCGCGGTTCTGATCATCGCCTTCTTCTATTCCGGCGGACTGGACCTGAACGGCTTCGCGATCGCGGGGAGTGGCATCATCATGGTGATCGCCCTGCAACGGATCGGCGTGGGTTCCGCCTATGTCTATGTGGTCCCGGGCGCGGTTGTCTGGATCGGCTTATTGGTCACCGGAGCCCATCCGACTTTGGCCGGCGTGGTTCTTGGCCTGATGACGCCGGTGGCGTCCATTCCGATGCGCGAGCAGCCGATAGACGTATTGTCCCGCGTTGCCGCAGAACTGCGAGGCCATGACGCGGTATCCGCGAAAGACGCGCGTCGCCTGGCTCACCCCCGGCGGCAGTTACGTTTCGCCAATCGGGAGATGTTACCGCCGGTGGTGCGTGTGCAGACGGCGCTCCACCCCTGGGTCGCCTACGGCATCATGCCGATCTTCGCGCTCGCAAACGCCGGTGTCAGCCTTGATGGGATCGACCTCGGCACCGGTAGCGCGCAACTGGTCATGATCGGCATCGGCGTCGCCCTCGTCGCGGGCAAGCCGCTTGGTATCATCGTCGTCACATGGCTCATGGTGTGGCTGGGGTGGTGCCGGCTGCCACCCGGCGTGACCTGGGGAGGTGTCACCCTGATCGGCCTGCTCGCCGGGATCGGCTTCACCATGTCGATCTTCATCGCGATGCTTGCCTTTGCCGACGAGAACCTGCTGGCCGCAGCAAAGCTCGGCGTGCTGTTAGGCTCTTCGGTAGCCGCAATGCTCGGGCTTGGCTGGGGCGTCGCCTACGTTCAACGTCGGTGAATCCGCAATCTGGCGCAACACCCTCCATTGCGCCGGGAAGCGTCTCAGCGTGCCTCTAAATCGATTTTGAGACGCGTTTGAGCGAACCACTGGCGCAAAGGGGCGAAGCGAAAGCGCGATTGCGATCGTTGGGCGAACAGGAGCGAAGCGCAACAAACGAATGCTCGCACGACAACGCGCATTAAAAGCGATCGAAATCCAGAAGCGGCGCGGATCGAAAGCGATTCAATCGAAAGGCGAACTCGATCGAGACTGATTGAAATTCGCAGGCGTGACGATCGAAGACCGGCCACTCAAAGATCAATCAAATCAATGGTTTAATGACAAAACAGCACAATCTCCGGCCGCCTTTTTAGAATGAAATGAAAATATTCTCTCAAACGCACGATTTAGAGAAGGATTTTCTATTTGTGCGATGCACAAAGGTAAAAAGGTACTGTCTGACGGGGATGGAAGGGAGGGTGACGGGCGACCGCTTACATCTGGTAGATATAAATTCCTAAAGTCAGGTTGTTGTTCTTACGGTTGAGCTTGGTGGCGATGGCCGATGTGCTCAAGGAGGGGGCGAAATGGTCTGTATCATGATCGCCCTCACTCGCATCCTGCGTACAGATTCCTCAACGCAGGTTCATGAAAATGCGCAGTCGCCACCGCCCCTATGATTTTCGCGAAGACGGGCCGCTGTACCGTTTCATCAACCGTCGCCCGGGGTATCGGCGCACGGTTACCATGCCGGAGCGTGGCGTTGGGCCACACGTTCGGTTGGTTTTTGCCGAGATGATGCGCCAGCAGCGAACCTATGATGAGGTTGAGTCGGCCAGTGGATTCAGGCGCGCGAGCCTCAAGGGATGGAGAAACAAGAACGCGCCCGGCCTCGATTCGCTCGAAGCCGTGTTGAACAGCCTTGGATTCCACCTCATCGCCGTGCCTGCTCACGTCGAAATGCTCCCGCCGAGCGTCGCAGCGAAGGCCGCAGAACTCGCAGCACTCGCGAAGATTGAATTGGGTGAGGTGTGGAGCGCCGCCGTACAGATCGCTGCGCTCCAGCTTGCTTCAACTGCAGAAGGCGAGCGCATCCTTGCTGAGCTTGACGCTGAACGCGCGGCCGCAAACGACAACAAGCGCCACTACCGCCGCAAGTCCAAGCCTGCGAACGACAACGCCAAGCAAGCTACGACCGCTGCTTAAGGGGCTACTCAACCGGGCTCTTCACGGTCCGAAAGGTTCGATAGTTTCGCACTCACTTGCTGGGTCCAACGACAGCAAGTTTGTGAACCCACCCGGGCGGCGGCTTCCTCCCTGCCGTCCGGGGACGGTTTGAAAGGATCGGATCATGACTAAGCTTTCTCAGCACCGCGCGGCGAAACGGCTTGGGATCAGCGCGAGCACGCTATCCAGCTACGTCAAGCGCGGCATTGCGCCATCCCACGTTACTCTGCTCGGCGTTCGCTACTTCGATGTCGATTCACTGGACGCCTGGCTCGCTGCCCGGACGGTTTCGGAGAGCGCACAATGACAATCACCGAAGCCGAGCAGAAGAGCCGTGTGGCTGAAGCCGAACGCCGCGTAGCAGACGCCAATCGCCGCGTAACCGCCTGCCGCATCTCCGAACGCCGCGCCGAAGAAGTCGCCAATGCCGAACGACACGCGGCCGAAGCAGAGCAGCGTGCAGCCGAAGCCGAGCGCCGCGCAAACGCATCCGCCCCCGCACGATCGATCGTCGCGCCACCGAAGCCAGCGCAACAAATCACCGCGCCAGCACCAACGCTGGCCCAGCGGCATACTCCAAAGAGAATCCCGGTCATGACTGCAAACCAGAAACTTCTGTTTCAATCGGTCGCGACCACCACGGCCCGGCTTGCCGCCGCGCGGCAATCTCTTGAGGATTCGAGGAATCTCGCTCGTGCCGGATTCGCCAGTGATGTCGTCTTTGCCCTGCATGTCGAGGCCGGAGCGTTCAATGCTTGGCTCAAAGCGAGCGAAGCGTTCCAGGCCTGCCGCGACTAAACGCACACCCCGCACCCACCATCAGCGCGCCCTCGCTGCGCTCACCTGACAGAAAAGAAGACAACCTATGGGCATTAACTTCCTTGAAAAGCTCTTCCCCGCCAAGACCATCATTACGTCGGCCATCATCCGCGCTGAAATCGCCGAACGCGAGTCTGAGATCGGGCGTCTCACTGCGGAGATCGGCCCCAAGCTTGCGGCTATCGCGACGATGACCGACGCGGAGCATGTAAAGGCTGAGGCGGATGTCGCAGCCACCAGGCGCGCCATCGATCGACTCGACGCTCGCATTGCTCACCTGCAGTCAGAACTCCCCGCCGTGCTCGCTGCGGAAGAGGCTGCCGCAAGAGCCACCGCTGACGCCGCGCTTCGCGCTCGTGCCCAAGAATGCCGGAAGGCGAACGAAAAGGAAGCCGCGAAGCTCTTGGCCGCCTACGACGAACACGCCAACGCGATCGGCGATATCATCGCCAAGCTGAAAGCGATCGACGCGGAACGTGCCGAAATCAATGCTTCCTTGAAAAGCAACACGGTCTGCGAGACCGTCGCGAGCTACTCAGACATTCACCGCACCACCCCCGGCACCGAAGCCACCGAGCAGCGCGCGAAGGTGCCGTGTTGGGTCTATCGCTATCCCGGCAGTCCCCGCGACACGGAGGAGACGAAGTATCAGTTTGAAGCACCGCGCGAGGAAGTGCGGCGCGCGACCATTGGCCCGGATGGCAAGCCAGTGCCCGCTGGAAATGAGATTTATCATTACTACGGCCGTGAGCTCATCATTGTCCCGACCTTGGAGAAGCGCGAGATGGTGGTCTCCCGGACGCGACCTCAGCCTCCTCGTTACGAGCATCCGCTGGATGATGTGAGGTTGCCGCCCGGCTTCGCGAAAACCGGCAAGTGGCACTGGCCCCGGTCATGAGCCTCGAACTCACATTGGAGCACCCCGTCGAACTCGACGGGGCTGCTTTGCGTTCGACGCCGTTGCGAACTTCCGCACAGGGCCGGTCAGATGGGCAGCGAAGCCGTCAGCGCCCGTAATTAAGACCGCCGGCTTTCGCTCAAACTTATCTCTGCGGCTGCGTCTGCGTTGCGGTATTCGACGAATGCTTACCATTCCCGGTGTAAACGTTAGAAAGGGTGACCAGCAACACGAGGATTACACCTCCGATAATCCACCCTGTTTTGACGCTACTCATAGTGTTCGTCCTCCAGATAAATAAAATGTCATCCGGACTACCATGCTGCGCTCCATTTAGGAACAACATCACCGGCTGTGACCGCTCGCAACGCGCTCGCTCACGGGTGAGAAAGCGAAGCCCACCGGCGTGGAAGTATCACCAGCGGGATTCGCACAGAGGCAAGGGGGATTGCAAAGGCTTGCCCAAGTTAGTTCATGCGTGGCGCATCGGCCAAAATTGGGCGGTCACATGACGAGCGCAACGGCAACGGACTTTGTCTTGCTGGTCCGTCTCTACTTCACCACCCTGAGACCGCGAAAGCCCGACTGGATTCGCTTGGCCGCGCCGACAGCATCCGCCTTGTCCAAAACGGCCAATATCTGATCTTGAATCGGTCGCGGATTTCGAGGCGTACCGGAATCGAGATCGTCTACAAGCGCTTTCTCGATGTCCAATATCAGCTTGATAGCCAAAATTGCTTTGGCGAGCACATCGGCATTGGTGCAAGGTGATTTTTCGGCAGCAACCTCAATTGAGTTTGCATTTCGATGCCCACCCAGGCTGGTTAAAGCCCCGACCTGAGACACGCTCGCTTCAGCGTCGTTAGCTACGTCGGAAACGATGTGCTCGGCCTCGCGACGGCTTTCGCAGATCAGGAGGTCTTTTTCGGCCCGCACGACATACTGCTTTCCTGTCTTGTGGATCGAATATTGCGGCATCGTGCCGGTCCATTTCTTTTTTCGCCCAGTAGCAAACTCCCACAATCGTAAGTTGTTCCAGCAAAAGCCCACCACAAGGCGAAACTGAGGTAAGGACGGCACTCCGGCCAAGGGGCCGCCGAAAGCTGGCCTGAACCTTTTACCGGGTTTGAGCGACTCATCCTGTGCTGGGGGATTGCAAAGCCCAGTGCGTAAGCCAGCGCCGCCGGCGAGCATATTCCGCCGCGCGGCGTTGTGCTTTTTTTGTGATCTCAAAAGACGAAAACCCACCGGCGCGGAAGTGTCGCCGGCGGGTTTCGCAAGGGGCAAGGGGGATTGCAAAGGCTTGCCCAAGTTAGTTCATGCGTGGCGCATCGGGCCAAAATTGGGCGGTCACATGATGGGTTCTGTACAGCGATACCGTCTGAGGCCGGTAGAATCTGCGGTCCTTATTTTCAGGCGTAACTCAAGTGTTTCCTTCCTTGCACATTTTCGCTAAATCCAAGCTGCTTTTTTCCAGTAGCGTAGCACCTTTATTTGAGCCTTCGTCGCGAACGGATGCGGCGCTCGCTTTGATCTGGACAGAACGTTCAGTGAAATCACAATTTAAGGTGTCTTTTGCATGATCCACACATTGTATCGCCGAGACGCACCAAGTCTGATCTTCCCGCCAGGAGGTCCCAGTAAACCCAAGGAAAGACGTTGTTCGAAAGCGCTAACACTCCGGTTAAAGAAGAGGCCGGGATGGGGGTGGTTTTTGATCGCCATGATCGCTGTGGTCGCCACCGATGGCCTGCTCGCGGCAGGGGCTTGGTACGCCGTCGGTTACATCGTCAAATGATGGGTCGAAAGCGCTGGGTCTAGGACTTGCCTGAACAAGGAGGTAGGCGGCCTGGCTCAGGACCAGACACGCAGCTATAGTGACAATTCCACTTCCGGCTCCAAAACCGTACATGCGGAGAACGGCGGCGGAAACGAGAGCAATCAGCAATGCGATGGGCACCAGAACCAGGACTTTAAAGCGCAAGCCCGCAACTGCTCCAATCAACGCGCTAGCAACTAGCAAAACAAGGGCTATATCCATGCTGGTGCCATTGTGATCATTGACTTAAGGGCTAATTATAGGCTCCGAGTTCATTAACGTTTGGTGCTATTTTAGCGGCTGACAATTGCCTGCTAATATAGTCCGCGAGCCGCCGGCGTATTACGGCGCGGGAGAGACGGCGGAGCAAGTACGCAAATCCGTACCTTGACCTATCGAATCAGATTCTGTCTGAGCGCAATCGCGACGGTCTGAGCGCGGTTTGTGGCGTTCAGCTTGGCACGAAGCTGACGTGCTATCTTGTCGACAAGATGCTCTGAAACCTTCAGAATAACACCGATCTCCCAATCGCTTTTTCCTTCCGCCATCCACTGCAGGATATCCATTTCTCGCGGAGTCAGTCGCACTGGCGCTGGGTGATATCTTTGCGCCAAGGCTTGCGCAAAGTGTCGTCTAGCGTTCGTCCCGACCTCGCTTTTCCGCTGTTCCCCCGTCATCGCGGAAATTGGCGCGCGGGTTCTGTACCGTGGAATCAATGGCATTGATTGGAAGGTTGTTTCAGCAAGTTCCTACCCTCAATCATGGTGAGCCCGTGCGGATGGCATGCTATCGATGCAGGAGCTTACCGAAGCGCGATTTAAGGAAGGCTTGTTAGGATACCGCCAAGTTGAGCATCCGCCCCTTGAGCGATCTTGAGGTCGAGCAACGGGGAGTGATCCCCTCCCATACCTCAACGCTTAGGAGGCCGGCATCCCGCAGCCACAGCTTCTTCCGGCGTACAAAACCAGCGCCGATCCGGCTTATTCATCTTCATTTTCGCATACCAACGGTCACCGGCCAGATGGTAGATGCACTCACCACGACTGACGCCGGCCTTGATAGTGCATCTGGGGTCCGGCGCTTCCTGAGACGATACAGCACCGAGCAGGATGGTTTGGGCGTTCGCCGGCACGGCGATGGCACCTAGAACCAGCGTTTGTTTGTTGCGCGATCGCCAATCCCACGGGGCTATAAACGCACCCGCCCAAAGCCCGGCTTTCGAGGCACGTGCCGCCGCATCGTCTGCGATGTAGCGGTCAGAATATTTGACGAAGGCGAGCGCCCATCCGGATCGGACCATCCACTGACTAACGTCCTTGCTAGCAACCGCGCATGACGCAAGGGATCGCCCATAGCGATCCTCGCCAGTGACGCTGCAAGCCCATGGCCGGTTACTCGAAAACACCGCGAGCGCATCGCGAGAAGCGATACCGCACGCCCATTTTTGACCGGTACCGTCGATGCAGAGTTGATCCGTTTCCGGTGCGTCGATGCCAAAGAGCCGGATTTTTGTTGAGGCGATCTCTACGGTATCGCCATCAACGATGCGCGGAATGCCGTTGATCTCGGACGCCACCGCCGGCGCAACGAATGCGACGGCACAAAGGACGTGCAGGAAACTTCTCATCGCTTCAGCAGATGCGGAATTTGCCGCCAGTATGTCGGTTGGTTCGCCAGCACGATCCTTTATGATGGTGCGATTTGTGCTTGTAGCTGTGGCTGTCCGAATGGTGGCCGTTACGATAACGCGCCTGGGCGTCGCTCTGTCCGCCAAACATGAAAAGCCCGACTATCGCAAGGCCGAAAAGAACCTTCATCATTTGTTTTGCCCCCTGTTTCCTCACGGCTCTTCATCGTTTAGCCGACCGCGCTTTGCAAGCCCCCCTCCCATTCCTGCCGCCCGGAGGGCGGCGGATCGGGGGCGCGCATGCCGCGTTATTGTCAGTGCCGCACGTCGGTGCAACAGGCGCGCGGTTGAGGGTGATTGGTAGACGCGCTGGCTTCAGGTGCCAGTGGCTGTTTGAGCGACGAGGACCGCGAAATGAGCGATCACGGCACACGCTCCCATACCTACTCGAAGGCGACGCCAATCCGGTTCTGCTTGATCCAAAGGACTCGGCAGTTGAGCACGACGCGACCATGCTCGGTCACAAGCTGAAACCGATCGGGGACGCCGCCCGGATTCTGAACATCGATAGCAGCCCCATGAGCAGAGATATTTATGATGCTACAGCCGATGCTCATCCGACCGCTATGAATTTGCGCGGGATGCTGAACTGCTGTCCTCTTCCGTTCCTCAAACATTATGAGTCCGTGCGGATGCATGTCATCGACCCAGGAGCTTACCGAAGCGCGCTTTAAGGAAGGCTTGTTAGGATACCGCCAAGTTGAGCATCCGCCCTTCGCACGATTGGACGGCTGACCGGATTGCGGCTCTACATCCGGACTAAATTCGCTTCAGGCGTATCGATCTCCCAAAGGAACCTTCGCCAAGGATTTGGATTGGTTCGCTCGGGGTGCGTATGTCAAAAGAAGGTAGTCATGGCTGAGCCGGTAGTCCGGAAGGGAATGCCTCCGGTCAGACTGGACCGTGATGAATTTGAGCGGCGTTATCGCGGTCGCTTCAGAGACCCGGCGTTCTCGTCCCTCGGCCGCGAACTTGATGCGATCATATCAGCGGCATGGGACGCCTACAGCCATTCGCGTAAGGCACCGGTGACCCGCAAGGCCGGCCCCGGCTTTGCCGATCCGGATTATGACATCGCCGTAGATTGGTTTAATGCGCGCGACGCAATTCATCAGGCCCAGCAACGTCATGACGATGGAGATCTGAACCTACGCATTCTTCTGATTAACGGATCGTCACGCAGCGAACATACCTGCCCGGGCGAAATGTCCAAGAGCTGGCGAATGCTGGAGATCGCAGAACCCTGCTTCAGAGAGATGGGATTCGACGTTGAGGTGCTTGACCTGTCGCGCCTGACGTCGGAATTTGGAAAACAGATTCATCCGTGCAAATCCTGCGTGTCGACTTCGATGGCGCTCTGCCACTGGCCGTGCAGTTGTTACCCCAACTATTCGCTTGGTCAGACCGATGACTGGATGAACGATATTTATCCGCTCTGGGTTGCTGCCCATGGCATCCTGATCATCACGCCGGTCAACTGGTATCAGGCACCGACAGCATTGAAGGCGATGATCGACCGGTTAGTCTGCGCCGATGGAGGCAATCCCGATCCGTCCTCAACCCACGGGAAGACGGTGAGCGAAGCGAAAGAGCTCGAACTGAACGGCTGGCCCTATCCGCGCCACCTTGCTGGACGGCATTTTGGGTTGATCGTGCATGGCGACAGTGCTGGGGCGGAAACGCTTCGCCGGTCGCTCTCGGACTGGTTGTCGGACATGAAGCTAATATCCGCCGGCAACACGGCCGAGTGCGATGGTTACGTCGGCTACATGAAACCCTACGCGACGTCTCATGAGGACCTGGACAGTGACACAGCTTTTCAGGAAGAGGTGCGCAATGCGGCTCGCGCCCTTGGCGCTGCCGTTAAACTCGCGCGCGCCGGTCGTCTCGATAATCCTGCGGAAGGGCTAACCGACCCTGCTCCCAAATAGCGCCGCGTTGCTCTCTACGATCAATTTCAAACCGCCGTTGCACCGCCAACTGCAGCCGACCGACTTTTGGGCTGCTGAGCTGCACCTTCACCACCTTTGCGCCCCCTTGTTCCTGCCGCCAGGAGGGTAGCGAATCGAAGGGCGAGGCGAGGTCGTCCAGCAGATTGATTCCAGTTTTGCTGCGGCAGACGGAAGCCGACCAGCATGGATTCTAAACCATTCTAATAACTGGATTCACTGTCGCCAGCCTGAGTCTAATCTACGAGCACCCTGACACTGTCGGAACTTTCACTTTGATCTTTAGTGGCAACGCGGAAGGCGATATTGAAAATCCATACTGACGCAACGGACAGCACCCCACCGATGTAAGCGGCGTTGTGCATATATCCAGCGCAAAGGAAGCGTCGCAGGTCAGTAACATTCTGTGGAATGAACCAACCGCTATAGGCTGCAATGTTGATATCCCGCGTTTGCTCCCAGCCATATCCCAGGCCAACGAGCACCGTCACTAATGTCGTCACCACTGCGACGCAGAGCGACAACATATGTGATCGCCACATGAGCGCTGGCCGTCGATGGATCATTCCTGCGAGTCCGCACAGAACTCCGAGCGGGAGACCCATCCACCAGCTTGCCAAGAATCCGACGGTGAAAACGCGGGCACGCTCCGGAATATCCGGATTGAGCAGGTGAAACTGCAGAAACTTGAATTTCGTAAAGTATTCCGAAGACACCGAATAACTAATCTGGTCGTGCAGTGCACCGAACATGCCGGAAGTGAGCATCGCGGCCGGAACGAACAACAAAAATAAGACCAACCGTTTCATCGCTCATTGCTCGTCACGTCCCACTCACCTTTCCTATAGATCGCTCGGAACTTCGCCAAACGATCTCAACACGACCGCGTCCGAAAATTCACCGCTGCCCGGATCGCCTGTACGGCTGAATGCCACCGCACCGATATGTCCCTCAGTTCGCGCCATCCGCTCTGCGCTTCGTATTGCTGCGTTCGCGCTGGTGCATTCGATGGCCTCCCGAGGTTCAGGTCCATCGTCGCCAGCACCAAACGGGAGCGCGACAAAATAGGTCACATCGGCCATGACGCGGTCACCTGAAATGTCCGGCCACAATGCAGGCAAACACGATCGCTAGTGCCGCAACCCAACCGGCCCGTTGAATAATCCTCCGATCACGCCACGACAATCGCTTGAAGTCGCGCTCGTTCGTCAGTTCATAGTTTTCTTGCGAGCGCCAACCCATCAGCGTTATCCTGAATAGTGTTGAATCTTCCGTGACTCACGCCGCGTCGATAGCCGTGCGAGACCTGCTTTTCCAGAAACGCATTCGCCACGATCAGCACACGGATCGTTGTCCTAAGATCGCCGTGGCAGGCGGCGATGGCTTGCGAGGCCGCGACCTCTAAGCTCTCGGCCTCCGATTGAGCGTTCGGGCGTGGATATGTTGCATGTCGCGATTCCGTCTTGACCGTGGAGACATTGTTCTCATTATGTTCTCACGGAGTCAAGATAGCCCAACAACGCAAAAACGACCCTGGTTTGGTATTGCGATCGAATCTAGCATAAAGAACAGCGCCGATCGGGTCGCCGCCGACGATAGCGGGCAAGAAACAGAATGACGATCGATGAGAATAGAATCGACGATCCTCCATTCGATCTTGATGCAACGGAAGCTCTGCGAGTCTCTTTTCGTCCCGTCAGGATCACCACGCTTTTGTAGGGGAGTCGGCACCGGCACGCGGTCAGTTTTTCTATGACGGCCGCAACAGCATGGCCCGCTTTATGGCCGTCGCTATTTCAGATACTCACGACGATACATTTCTCGATCGCTTCAAGGCTCTCGGTTGGTACCTGGACGACCTTGTGCTTTATCCGATCAATCGCATGACGCGGGCAAGGCGAAAGGCGGCATGGATCGCCTCAGCACCAAGCTTGACCAAGCGCATTGCCGAATATCGGCCGCAGGCGATCGTATCGCTTCTCAAAGGCATGAAAACGGTCGTCGAAGACGCTGCCAACGCGAGCGGTTGCCGAGCGCCGGTCTACAGCGTTGCGCTTCCCGGCATGGGGCACCAAGCACGCTCTAGTGCCGAGATGGCGGCTTTGTTCCCCCTGCTTCCCAGAGCCTAGAAAACACGTTGAGCAATGCAGGATCGGGCGCGCGCAGACTTGGTGCCGTCACGGGCTCGCGGGGCAGATGGATGGGATAGGCCGAAGGGCTTGCCGTAACTTTGCGAGCCGGTTGATATGGATCGGTTTTGGAAGGCGATCATTAGGACGATAGATATGAAAGGTGAACCCAAGGCGATCAAAGCCAAGCTCGGACAAATGTTACGATCGCCTATGATCGCGTTTCCGAGCGCGCGTCAACGGATCAATGCACCGAACGACCATGGTGTTTACATCATCTATAACCCTAAGGGACGGGTTGCGCATGTCGGTAGAACAGTTCGAGGTAAGAATGGACTGCGCCAGCGGCTCAACAATCATCTGCAAGGGGCATCGTCTTTTGTCATCCACGCCCTTAAGGGTAAAGGCGTGAAGTTGAGAGCGGGCTATAATTTCGCTACATCAAAGTTGAAAATGATCGACTGCGGGCTTTGCTTGAGGCGTACGCAATCGGCCAACTCTGCCCGGATCACCTTGGACATGGTGGAATTGGATAGGACGATTCATGCCGCGCTATACTCCGCTTTTTCTCTTGCTCGCCATAACGGCGTCTTCCGCTCAAGAGCCGAAGGCCATCAAGACCGTCAAGGTCACGCAATCGCTCAACGATACCGCGCTCTACGAAGTGAAAGACGATGGCACCGTTCTAATCGATTGGGCCGAAGTCGAAGCGTTCGCAGCGAGCAAGCAGAACCCCATTCTTACGCCCCAGGCGCAAGTCATGCTAGCAATCCGCAACGGCAAGTGGAAAGCCATGGATCATGCGAAGTGACCTCAGGACTTAAGTGGCTTTGATAGCAGCGCTTGTCACGCTGTTTTCGCCGCCTGCACTCGCCTTGCTCGTTCACGCTCTAACTCTATTCCGTTCTCAAAGAACGAATCAGCGTCGCTAAATTTAGCCTGACGCGATTCCTAACGGTCAGTGAAGAAGCCACACCACCATCATTCGCCGCACTCGCAGAAGCGATCGTTGACCAGGCATCCAACTTCACCGAACATAGCGACTGGACTTCCGTTGACTAAACGTGCGGCGACGATCGACCTCCCCCGCTCCATTTTTTCAAGTTCCTTTTTCAAGTCAGCACGTGCGAGGCATTCGTCGTTGCCTTGCGCAAAACGCGCGATCTGCTAAAATCTAGTGTTCTATGATTGAAGGATCGAAGATTTGCCAAAGAAAAAAATAGCTGTTCGCCGCGAGTGGACGAAAGACGACGTTCGCACTCTCAAGGCGCTCGCGAAGCAAAAGGCTGGCGTCGCCAAGATTGCAAAAACGTTGAAGCGAACACCGGGTGCAACGGCAGCCAAGGCGCATACCATTGGTGTGTCGCTAAGCACTCAATAGTGTACACGCACCATGATGGGCTGCTCCGCTCCGATGGAAAAAAGGCTCAGCGATGGTACGCTTGTGTCTTGTCGCCCTCGCGCTCGTATTGGCACGCCCCTCCCATGCCGAAACAATCACCGGACAAGCATCCGTTATTGACGGCGACACGCTCGAAATTCACGGGCACCGCGTTCGCCTGTCGGGGATAGATGCTCCCGAGTCCGATCAACTCTGCCGTGGCGAAGATAGCCTGCAATACCGCTGCGGTGTGAAGGCTGCGAACGAGCTAGCTCGCTTCATTGCTGGTAGGCCGGTGAGTTGCAAGGGCTTGGAGGTTGACCGCTACAAGCGCATCGTCGCTGTCTGCTTTGTCGGCGGACAAGACATTGGAGAGTGGATTGTACGATCGGGGTTGGCGCTTGATTGGCCTCGATACTCAAAAGGAAAGTGTGCTGGCGCTCAGAAAAAGCCGTGCGCGCGGGTCGTGGTGTTTGGTCAGGTTAAATGAGTCGGACTCGCGGATTAGGAGGACGCCCACCCTAGTCACCTCCACCTGGACGAATGAACGTGCGCCCGATCAATTCTCCTTCAACATCGTAGTGAAGACCAATGATGTCTGTTTCGGCCTCGAAATCTGGCATCGAAGGAAAGCGAAGGCATGTCTGTAAGCCGTACTGGAAGACCTAGCTTGACGACGTTTCGCCGGTCGCATTGCTCTTTTGCCGCTCTTCTTCCTCCAGCCAAGCGTAGAACTCTTCGGCCTCGGGATCGTATTGCAGCTCAGGATAATCTGGAATCTCGGGATCAATCGCCTGAGCACCGTTGGCATAGTAATCCTCCAATGTGAGAAAACCCTTGCCGATTTCGTTCAGTTCAACTTGGACTTCGTGTCCCTCGACCTCATCCCACCCCATGCACTGCGGAGGATCTTCAATATAATTATATGACAACCAAGGCCAGACGTTTGCAAAATACTCTCCGATGCTGTGTGTCGGCCACCATGCACCGATAACATGGTTCGGATTGCCATCCTTGTCAGGATTGTTGAAGTAGACGCTACAATCCCTGAAGCCCAGGCTTTTGTTCACCCATTCGTCGATGGAAAACCGAATATGCTTTTGTGCTGCGAACTCACGGATAAGAGGTAAGTCAAAAGTAAGTCTTAGCCTACGGAACGCGGTGATATCCGACACACCTTTTTCCAATCCTTCTCGCGCATCAGCGTTCAAGACCTGATTAGTCGGGATTTCGATGGACCACCGATCATTCTTTCCGCACTTGATCAGCTCTTCATCAACCCGCTGCCAGAGCGTTAGGCCAGAATCTGGATCATGAAGGATGATGGCGACGGGCAGCGAATGATTTCGCCAATACCGGAGATGACGCCCCTCGCCATAGAAAACGAAATTGTCGCCTCGTTTTCGAAAGAAGGATTTGCCGCTCTTAATTTGGAGCGCGAGGAGCCGGCCGATTGGTTCATCGCGATTGGTCACTTCCACATGAGCATCAATACCCCAGTCGGCGATAGTCTGCTCCCTGAAGATCCATTTCAGCTCCCGGATAAAAATGCCCTCTACGGCGTTTACGCCGTCCCTATCCACCTGCTTCATCAAACCTACCACATTAATAATGGACCATGATGGCAGCCTTGTCGTTCCTGTACGCTATTCTTGCATAACCAGGGGCTTACTCACTACACTGGATTTCGCAACTCCCGGCTTCGTGTCCCGGCAAGGCATGTACGACGAACCCGAAAACCTCAGGTGAGCTCAGGAAAGAAAATAACAAACTCTATGTCAGAGGTCCCGATGCACGCCGAACGCCCTTTAAGCGATCTAATCCCTGATTCATAAGTTACGCCCTAGCCAACGTGCCGTGCTAACCGTCTGTTGGGCCGGCCCATCTCCGCCCGCTCCGGCAACCTCCGACGCTGTCGCTTCCGTTTCACCCGCCGACGGCACGAAAAACGCTTGTTCGCAAAGGTCCCGGCAAATCACAGCCCATTCGCATTCCTCCGTCAGCATGCTCCAGCAGAGGCCGCTTATGTTGGCGCGGCGAATCAATTCATCAAATATGATGGCGGCAGAGTATGAGGGAGAGTCTGAATAAACACAGCATAATTTGAACTATTGGGCTTTTCATGCTCCGCAAGAGTAACTCGGCCAAGCAGGTGGCATTCAGGAAACGACGATGACTAATAGCAGCCTTTCGCAGCTTTCAGAGACAGCAAATATCACGATGTCCAACAACCCTGTTGCGATAGGCGATCAACTACGCGATCACGTAATCAATCTGCTCGAGGCGCGCGGAGTAAGGGTAGAGCGGGAAATCCGGATAGGCATTAAGCGCGTGGATGTTCTGGCCACTCTCGAGGATGATCTTGAGCCGAGGCGCATCGCTATCGAGTGCAAGAACTTTGACAGAAACCTCAGTCAACAGGAGGTTGCTGTGGTCTACACAGAATACGAAAGCCTACTAAACACGGGGAGTGTTGATGGAATTTGGCTGATCGCACGGAAAGGCTTTAGTCCAGATGCAAAACATTTAGCGAATGCAAAGATAGGATTTAAGCTTTTCACCATTGATCAGTTTGAAGAGCGGCAGTTTGGCTTTAGCAGGTACGTTAGACAGCTTATTGAAATCTTTCGCGAGCAAGATTTAAACTCTTACTACATACAGCAACGGGTCTCCAACGATGAAGGACTCATTGAAAGAGTGCACAAGTGGATTGAGGATGGTGAGGGAGGCAAACCGCTTGCGATATTGGGCGGATATGGAATGGGAAAGACCTCGTTCTGCAAATACCTTATTTACGAACTAGGTACCGCCTATCTGAACGATGTTACCAAGCGCGTCCCTATCTACGTTCGACTATCAGAAATCGCTAAAGAACAGGAATTGGAGGGACTCCTAGGCAAGATGCTTGCCGCACGGTATCGGCTCTCGGCATACCATTTCCACGACATCATGAAGCTGAACCGGCGGGGAAAATTTGTCTTTATCTTCGACGGCTTCGATGAGATGAAGCATGCACTATCATGGGATTTGTTTAAGTTCAATTTTGGGGAGATAAATCGCGCTGTCGTTGAAAACTCGCGCGTAGTTGTAGCAGGTAGACCCAATGCATTTCTTTCTGACCAAGAGCATAGTTGGGCGCTTCGCGGTACACGCATCTCCGGAGAGCAGACTATTCGCCTTCCAGGAAGTCCTGAGTATATTGAACTGACAATACAGCCGTTTTCAAAAATTGAAGCGCAGCAGTTCTTGAGGAGATATCTCACTCAGCATCTTACGAAGTCCGGCGAGAATATCGACGGAATTAGCAAGGAGTGGGTTGAATCGCGGGTTCGCGAATTTGAATCCATCACACATCAGGATGATTTCAAACGACCTGTCCATTTAAAGATCTTTGCGGATATCGCGACAAACCGAGACGTTGGTCTAAAGGACTTCAGTGTTTATGAGCTTTATGAAATAGCGACCAAGCTTACTATCGATCGTGAGATGCAGAAGACAGAGCGACTACCTATCGACGGTGAGAAGCGTTCGAAGTTTCTCCAGGACGTTGCTTGGTGGTTGTGGGAGAAAGACGGCGGTCGATCCCTCAGTTTTAATCCGCGTGAAGTACCAACCACAATCCTCCGACGCATTATCTCGGCCGAGCACGAATCGTCAGACGACGGGCTACTGAGAGAAATGTTTTCGGGGGCGTTCATTGAGAGAAAGTTTGGTGACAATTTTTATTTCGCGCACCGCTCATTTCTGGAGTTCTTTATAGCGAAGAAATTCGAGAACGCTGAAAAGAGCGGTCTCACGCTTGGGACGATCGACGCAACCATCAACATTGAAATTGTCGACTTTCTTAGATCGGGCGAGCATTTTTCGCGCTTTGTTGAGTTCGCGCTTGATCAAATGCGGCGGTATACGGGTGAACTGAAATTGATGCTTCTTAACGTCATGCACGACTTCATGACATCAACTGGTTATGACAAAGGTCAGCTGATGAACCAGCAGCATATCGACCTATTGTTTAAGTCGTTGCCGCTTTACGACGTCACCAACGAGGCAAGCGTACTCGCAACGCTACGTACTTTGGTTGAAAGCGACTTACCGATGCGCGCATCTGAGGGTGGCATGCACGAGCGCGGGATTAATGCTCTCTACTTTATCGTCGACGCGATAATTTTCAATTTGAACAAGATTGAGTTTCGCGAAGTTACTTTCGACACCATTCGCGAGCTGATGTCACAGGTAAGCTTTGCGCACTTGCGGAAGGTTAAACGTGCTGGTGGGGAACTGCGAAGTGCTGTCAGAAGAGCCAATTTCTCCGAGTTTTTGATTATTAACTGCTGCCGAGCGACAGCTCACAACGGGCCTGATGGAACACCGCAGTTGCTGGTAGATTTTGGCCGCATACTGAACGAAATCTATGAGACGCGCCGTCCCAAGATTGTAGTTGCGAATCGCACATTTCCATTGGACGTCGGGCGTTTCGCCATCGAACTTCCATTCATGGAGTTTAGTATGACGCCAGCAGATTGGTCTCTACTTATTGAGGGGCTGCGCTAGTCGATGAAGGCTTGGGATAGCATAGATCGTTCGGAGATTCTCGACGGGCGGTGCACCGCCAACTGAAATCCAGGCCAGCACGATTCACCTCTAGAGCGGGGCCACGCGCCGAGCCAGAGGACGCATGTCGCACGGCTGATCACATGACCAACAAAGATCTCTCGTCCATCGCAAACGTCCGTCCGTAGCCGCCGCGTCCCCCCAACCTGGGTCCATACACCCTTCGTCGCTCAACCACCGTTGGAACTCTTTGAAGACTTGCCGATTCGTATCGAAACTTTCGCCTCATCACACCTCACCATCATCATGTATAAGCTTGCGAGGTAAGCGTAAAACGCGCTTTCGAAACTGCCGCGTAGAAGCATGAATGCCGATCGGCATCTCATAAATTAGCGGTCGACCCTATCTGATCGGCGATGAGGATGCTTTCAGCTCTCCCGCGCAATCTAAAGGGGCGAGCATGACGCGACTTTTAAGGCGGTCGTACTCGGGACTGGACGAAAGCACGCTGGCTCAGAAAATCTGCTTGGCCATCGCCGCAGGCGCGGTCGTTCGCTCTGATCGTGTTGCTACTCTATTTGTTCGGCAGCGTGGATTGAATGACCGCCCGGGCGGGCGGGAGATACCAATCGTGAGAGGTGCTGCGAACTGCCGCCCAATTGGGAATCAGTGCCGTCAAAGGCTATGAACGAACTGACAGCGTCTAGATCGCTGCTCAGCTAATCTCCACCCTTCGCTAATGCAGCGTAGTGTTCCGACTACCGAGCACCCTCCCCGCACGACTCCGCGCGTATGTTTCGTTGTGTGGTCAGCCACTCCGGCTCCCCGTCCCATCCAAACGCCTAAGTGCGATTCGGATTGGTGTTTTTTGAAGTGAGGTAAAGCGCTCAGATTTATGTCGCTACTGTTACCCCATTCGTTACCCGGCTTCCATTCTTGATGGGTAAACGGGGTTTGAAAATCATCAAATAATCTAATGTTTTCAATTGGTACAGTTGGGTGGGCTCGAACCACCGACCTCCTGTTCCACAGACAGGCGCTCTAACCAACTGAGCTACAACTGCATCATGCTCGCGCGCCCGAAACGCAGCGCGAACGGGGCGGAAACTAGGTGCAACGATCCGCTTTGGCAAGGCCACAACGATCCAATCTGTGACGGCCGGATCTGATCGCAGCGGAACGGCGCTCAAAACAGCAAACCCGGGCGAAGAGGCCCGGGTTCGACAGATCAGGCGTTTTCCGATCTGTGCAGAAAAACGCGTCAGATCAAAATCATAGAGCCGCTTCAGTTTTCCACCACAGGCGGAAAGGCTAGAGC
>NZ_BJNF01000066.1 GCF_006539545.1 Nitrobacter winogradskyi | reverse complement strand
GACCGCTCTAGCGAGAGCAGGATCACTGATCAGGCGACAGGCTGGAACAACTTCGACGCGCCTGTCCGGACGGGCTCCCCGGTTTCCACCGCGATCTTCTGTGTCAGTTCAGTCAATTCCTTGGCCTGGGCCGCGAATGTCCCGAACTGCTTGCGGGTATGGGTGCTCCATAACTCGGTCGCATCAGACAACGACTTCGCACCGACCAGAGCCTGCAGAAAATCGAAACCGGCATTGGTGTTCGCCTGACCGAAATCGAGCAGTTTCGTGGAGTAATCATGCGCGCCTTTGGTCGCAGCGTTGAATACGGCCTCGATCGCGCCGTTGCCGTCCTGAGCTGCGTCCTTGAACCTCGCGTAGGTATCTCGCGCTTGCAAAACGCCCTTTTCGGCGAATGCACGCACCTGCTCGGGAACCTCAAAAGCATCGGCTGGATTGGTCATGGTCATAATCCTTTGCACGTTGTGAACGCAGCGTGATCGGCAGCAGCGGTTGGCCTGCTGCTCGGCCTGACGTGCGAGCCGAGCAGGCCTGTATCTGCTATCATCCTACCACGACATCTTTGTGCAACGCAACAATGTATTGCAACGCAAAACACCTTTCCGCCGATGCGCGCCAGGGCGGCAGGATTGTGACTTGGTAACGGCCTCCGCGAGTCTCAGGCTTGAGGCTTCCCGGCTCCCAGGGCGGCACGGCCCATGCTCTGCCCTATTTCACTGGCCTGCTCGGTCAAGGCCCTCATTTGATCCTGCACATATTCGGTGTTCAGCCGCATCACCTCGGAAAGGTCCCTCGCACGGACCAGTTTCTCCGCATAGTCCAGTGATGCGGTCATATTCTGCTGTGCGAAGGAGATTGCCTTACTACTGATATCTTGCACGCTGTCGCGAACCGCTTCGTTGCGTCCCTCGATGGAGTTCGCGGTTTGCTGGGTGCCGGCGAGAAAACTTTCGAGCGCCTTGCGCGCTTGCTCGAAACCCGCCTCTGCCATCGATCGCGTCTCGTTCGCAGCTTCAAAGTACCGTCCCTGTTCGCTCATGGTCCGCTCCCTATGATGGCTCTTTTCATGGGTTCCGTGCTCCGGTTCCCTGCATCACTCCAACGTGTCACCGACCGCGGAGGTCCATGACCACGGCCGAATTAAGGTTATCCCGGCTTTGCCGGGGATTTCGGGAGACGGGCCGTGGACCTCGGACAAGACGGACGCGATACTGACGATCTGTCAGGACTGCGGCCTTTCAAGCCGAGATACGCAGCCGGGGAATGCAAGAGCTCAAGGACATTCAACACGCCAGTGCCCATGAATAGCGCCGAGAATAGCGCCGATTTCCAGTTGCAGGGCATGACCGACCCACGGCTGGCCGTCCATGCGGCGAGCGCCATGCCCGCGTGGCTGTGGTCGCTGGACGGCGCGCGCATCCTGTGGGCCAATCCGGCGGGCGTCTCCATTGTCGGAGCGGCCGACGCCTCGGATCTTGCTTCGCGGGACTTCAACCTCGACGATCCACGCCGACGGCAGGTGACGCAACTCGCGAGCCGGCTGCCGCCCTCAGGCACGGTGCGGCTTGAACGAATGCGGGGCTATGCAGGGCTCGGAGGCCTTCTCACCTGCGCCTGCTCGCGGCTCGATTTTCCGGGCGTCGGCAGCGCCATCCTCGTCAGGGCGGTGGAGCGTGCCGGTCGCGGCATGACGTTGGCCGAGCGATTGCAGCAACTGGTAGCGGGCATCGATACGCCGGTCGCTGCATTCTCGCATGATGGGAGGTTCGCCGCCGCCAGCAACAAGGGACGGTCGCTGTTCGGCATCGGCAGCCTCTCCGAGGGCGGGCTTGACGACTTGCGCGATCACGCGCTGCGCGAGGGCCGCGCCGAGACCTCGATCGGACTATGGCGGTTGGTGCTGCAACGTGTCGGAAGCGGCGGCGATATCGGGCTTGTCGCTTTTCTGGAAAAGCCCCCCCCGGATCGCTCCCCTGATCAACCGCAACCTTTCGCCGAAACGGAAACCGGATCTCCGCTGCAAAACACCGAGACCGTTCTTCCCGCGCAAACGGTGCAGTCCCCGCCCGAGCCGGGTAACCGTCTGTCGCCCTCACCTCCAACGCGGAGGCGTCATCCCCTGCGCTTCATGTGGCGGATGGACGCCGAAGGCCGCTTCTCGATCGGATCCGATGAATTCACCCGCATCATCGGAATGCGGACAACCGCGGGATTCGGCCGGTTATGGAGCGAGATCACGGACGTATTTGGACTCGATCCTGAAGGCCGCCTCGCGCACGCGGTCCAAACCCGCAACACTTGGAGCGGCATCACGCTGCTTTGGCCCGTCGATGGATCGGACGCGCGTTTGCGTGTCGAACTGTCGGGGCTTCCGATCTACGACCGCACACGCAATTTCATCGGCTATCGCGGCTTCGGGGTCTGCCGCGATCGTGAAGGTTTGGCGCGGCTCACAGCAAGTCGGCGCAGCGAATTCTTGTTTAGCGAGACCTCCCATCCGGCCCCGGTGGACTCGGAAAATTCCGCCGACGACAAGCCTTCCGAACCCCTTCAGCAACCAACAGAACCGGACACCACCGTGGAAACGCCCAAGAATGTCCTGCCGTTCAGGCCTCCGGTCGACTTGAACCCGCCTCCCCTCACCCCCGTCGAGAACCACGCCTTCAATGAACTGGCGCGCCAGCTCTCGGCGCGGCTGGAGGGCGAGCCGGAAACCGCCGGGCCTGAGGATAACGCCGAGCCGCCGGTTGCGCCGGAGGCGTCTGAAACCATCCGAGAGCAGTCGGACGAACCGTCATCGCCCGAGCAACCCGCTCCGCGGCAGACCACCATCGCGCGCGACAGCCTGATCCTCGACCTCATTCCAACCGGCGTGATGATCCACCGGGCCGGCCGCGCGCTCTACGCCAACCCGGCTTTTCTCGCGCAGGTCGGCTACGAGAGCCTCGAGACGCTGCAAGAGGCAGGCGGACTCGATGCCCTGCTGGTCGAAGCCCGCATGGTTGAAGCCGACATGATTGAAGTCGACCTGCCCGACACCGTCGGCACGCCGCCCACGGGCTCTCCGGTCACGGTTTCGGTAACGCCGCCGTCGGGCGTGCCGCAACAGCCACTCACCGCCCGGCTTCTCGCGGTCTCCTGGGACGGCGAGCCCGCGCACGCCTTGATATGCGGCGGCGCATCGGCGCCCTCCCGCGTCGGCCACGCCACCGCCGAGGAGCTTGCCACCATCGTCGACGGGGCAGCCGAAGGCCTTCTGATGTTCGACGACGGCGGAAAAATCACCGCCTGCAACCACAGCGCCGAAGCGCTGTTCGGACTTTCCGGCGACACGCTCACCCAGCGCAATCTCGCTGATCTCTTCATACCGGAAAGCCAGGGTGCGGTGCGCGACTGTCTCAAGAGCCTCACGGACGGCGACGCAAACCTGCCCGATCACGGCCGCGAGGTGGTGGGCCGGATGGGCGAGGACGGCCTGATCCCGCTATCGATGACGATGGGCCGGACCCAGGCTGCCGGTCCCAACTTCTTCGCCGCGTTTCGCGACCTGTCGCAATCAAAGAAAGCCGAGACCGAGCTGTCGCAGGCGCGACGGCAGGCCGAGCGCGCGGCGAACGCCAAGGCCGACGTGCTGGCGCGGATCAGCCATGAAATCCGAACGCCGCTGAACTCCATCATCGGGTTTGCCGAGGTGATGATCGATGAGAAATTCGGCTCGCTCGAGAACGAGCGTTATATCGAATACATGAAGGACATCCGTGCCTCGGGCGAACGCATCATCACCTTCATCGATGATCTTCTCGACCTGTCGCGGATCGAGACCGGCAAACTTGATCTCGCCTTCGTCAACCAGAATCTCAACGACATCGTCGAGCAATGTGTCGCTGTGATGCAGCCGCAGGCCAATCGCGAGCGCATCATCATACGGACCTCGCTCGCGCACACGCTGCCGCCGATCGTCGCCGACGCACAGGCGCTGCGCCAGATCACGCTCAACCTGATCGGAAATTCGATCCACCTGGCCAATGCCGGCGGGCAGGTCATCGTTTCGACGGCGGTCAATGATTTCGGTGACGTGGCGCTGCGGGTGCGGGACTCCGGGCACAGCCTTAGCGAAGATGAACTGGCCGCGGCGACGGAGCCGTTCCGCACGCCGCCGCCGAGCGACCAGGCATCAAAAAGCGCGGGCGTCAGCCTGTCGCTCACCAAGGCGCTGGTGGAAGCCAATCGCGCGCAGTTTCACATCAAAACCGGACCACACTCGGGAACGCTGATCGAGGTGGTGTTCGCGCAAGCGAGCGCGCCACCCGAGGACTGACCTCGGGGCGGGCGCGCTTTCTCCGCGCTGCTATAGCGTTTTCGAGCGAAGCATGTCCTCGGGCTTGAGCCCTACGGATGGATACCGGTTCGCGTGAAGAAAGCGCGTCAAAACAATAATCCAGAGTTTCGCTTCTGATTCAATCAAAAGTGATAATGCTCGAGCATCGGACCCGAAAGTGGGAACCGGTTTCGGGATGAATCCGATGCTCAATCAATTAACTGGAGCGGTGGCGCTGATTCCATTTGACCGGCAGCCGCTCCAGAAGCGCAATGCCCTCGTCGCGCGGCTGTCGCGCACCGCCTCAGGCGTTTGGCAGCACGACGCCGAATTCGGCCTCGGTCCGGGCCCTGACCTCGTCGAGCGTGACGCCGTCGGCGAGTTCGATCAGCCTCATGCCCCCGTCGCCGTGCTTGTCGATGGTGAACACCGCAAGATCGGTCACGACCATATCGACAACCCGTTCGCCGGTCAGCGGCAGCGTGCATCGCCTGAGCAGCTTCGGAGCGTCCTTGGCGGAATGCTCCATCACGACGAGGACGCGCTTGACGCCAGCGACGAGATCCATCGCGCCGCCCATGCCCTTGACCATCTTGCCGGGGATCATCCAGTTGGCGAGATCGCCATTCTGCGCCACCTGCATCGCCCCAAGGATCGAGAGGTCGATATGGCCGCCGCGCACCATGCCGAACGAGTCGGCCGACGAGAAATAACTGGTGCTGGGCAATGCCGTGACGGTCTGCTTGCCCGCGTTGATTAGATCGGGATCCTCCTCGCCTTCATAAGGGAACGGACCCATGCCGAGCATGCCGTTCTCGCTCTGAAGCTGAACGTCGATATTGTCGGGAATAAAGTTCGACACCAGCGTCGGAATGCCGATTCCGAGGTTGACGTAATAGCCGTCACGCAATTCCTTGGCGGCACGCGCCGCCATCTGCTCGCGGGTCCAGGCCATGAGGTTCTCCTGTCACCTTGTCATCACTGCAAGGAGCTTGGTGCTTTTCGGGATCATGCCGCCGCCGGGCGTGGACGGGTATTGCGGAACTCGATGTGCTTCCTGGCGCCGCCGACCTCGACGATGCGCTTGATGAAGATGCCGGGGGTGTGGACGTGATCGGGATCGATCTCGCCCGCAGGCACCAGATGCTCGACTTCCGCGACGGTCACCTTCGCGGCGGTCGCCATCATCGGGTTGAAGTTTCGCGCGGTCTTGCGATAGACCAGATTGCCGGCGGCGTCGCCCTTCCAGGCGTGAACGATGGCGAGATCGGCGAACAGTCCGCGCTCCATGAGATACTTCTGGCCGTCGAATTCCTTCACCTCCTTGCCCTCGGCAATGAGCGTGCCGACGCCGGTCTTGGTGTAGAAGGCCGGAATGCCGGCACCGCCCGCGCGAATGCGCTCGGCCAGCGTGCCCTGCGGATTGAATTCAAGTTCCAGATCGCCGGCGAGATACTGCTGGGCGAAAAGCTTGTTCTCGCCGACATAGGACGAAATCATCTTCCTGATTTGCCGCGTTTCGAGCAAGCGACTCAGTCCTATGCCATCGACGCCGGCGTTATTGGACACGAATGTCAGATTTTTGACTCCCGAGTCACGAATGGCCTCGGACAGCGTTTCCGGGATGCCGCACAGGCCGAATCCGCCGGACATGATCATCATGCCGTCCCTGAGAAGGCCATCAAGGGCCGATTTGGCGTCAGGATAGACCTTTTTCATGAGCTGCGACCTGCATGGAGAATGGCGCCGCTTACCGGCGCGGGCAGAATGAAAGGTAGTTAGGCAAAATACGCGCGAGGCGTCAATTGGAGGCATAGAGCGTTTTCACGCGAAGCATGTCCTCGGGCCTGACCCGAGGATGGACACCGGTTCGCGTGAAGAAAACGCGTCAAAACAAAACTATAGAGCCCGCTTCTGATTCTATCAGAAGCGGAAAGACTCTAGCCGGTCCTGGCGACGCGAATTTGACAATCGCTGGCCACGGTGCAGCGATTGGCAGGCGAAGATCAAACACGCCGTGGCGGCCCCAAATGTGAAAATAGAACGATCGGCGGCCTTGAAAGCGTCAAGAAAACCAATCAAGTTGCGCGCGCCGCCGGGCACCACCCGACCGGCAGGCGTCACCCGATCCCGGACATGTTGATTGACGATGGCCCAAGGACGATGGCCCAAGGAATGAAGCGCCTGGGAATATCGGTCGCGGCCATTCTGGGAGTTGCGGTGATCGGCCTGACGGGACTGATCTCCATGTCTCGGCTGCTCGACCACGATGCCCTGCGAGACGCCGTCGAAACCCAGATCCGAACGGTGACGGGGCTTGATTTCGTCGCCGATGGCCGCATCGACGTCTCGGTTTTTCCCGGCAGCTATGTTTCCTTCCATGATGTCCGCATCAAGGGCAGCGACGCCGATGCGCCAGCGCTCAGCGTCGAGGCGCTGACCGCCAATCTGCGCCTGCTTCCACTGCTCATGCAGCGGTTCCAGATCGCCGACGTCATGTTGCTCCACCCTCACATCCGCGTTAAGCGCGCTGCCGATGGCCGTAGCAACTGGACCCCCTTCATGGAAACGATTGCGCGGAACATGAAGCCCGGCGCCGACAGCCCGCTCTCGTTCTCGGAAATCCGAATCCAGAATGGCGAACTCAGCTATGAAGACGGCGACGGCAGGATTTCCGAGAATCTCCGCGGCATCGACCTTTCGCTGGCGTGGCCCTCGATTTCCCGCTCGTTCGCAGCGACCGGACAATTCGACTGGCGTGGAGAGCGTGTCGACGGCAGCATCAGCCTCGGCGACTTTCTCGCGGCGCTGTCGGGCGAGCGGTCCGGCCTGAAGATCAAGGTCGCCAGTCCCCGGCTGAAATTCGCGTTTGACGGCACGGTCGCCAATCCGGTCAGCCTGATCATGGAAGGTACGCTGTCCGCCGACAGCGCTTCTCTGCGCGAGGCGCTGCGCTGGATCGGGCAGCCTCCTCCCGGCAGCGGCGGATTCGATCGTTTCGCGCTCAAGGCGCGCGCCAGCGTGATCGGCTCGTCGGTCGCGCTCACCAACGTCAACATCGAAATCGACGGTAACGTGGCCGAAGGCGTCATGACCTACGCCAACAACGGGCGGCAGACCCTGCAGGCCACGCTGGCTGCCGGCACGCTGGATTTCACGCCTTACGTCAAGACGATCCGGCTGCTCGCCAGCGGAGCCCGCGACTGGAACCGGCAACTGTTCGATCTGCACGCGCTGTCCGCCACTGACCTCGACATGCGGCTTTCGGCGGCGAAGGTCATCGTCGGATCCACCAGGCTGGGAAAAACCGCGCTCGGCGCCAACCTTCGCAACGGATCGCTGGCGCTCAGCATCGGCGAAGCGCAAATCTATGACGGCGTCGCGAAGGGATCGTTCGCCATCTCGCACGCCGAGGAGGCCGCCGATGTGAAGGCGCAGTTTCAGCTTATCGACGTCGATCTGCAAGCCTGCGTCAGCGATCTGTTCGGCACGGGCCGGCTCTCCGGACGCGGCAACCTGAATGTTTCGCTTGAGGCCAGGGGATCGAGTCCGTACGGACTGGCGCAATCGCTCGACGGCACAGCGGTTCTGACCGGTCACGACGGCGCCATCAGCGGATTCAATGTCGAGCAGCTGCTGAAGCGGCTGGAGCGGCGGCCACTCTCCGGCGGCGGCAGTTTCCGCAACGGAAAGACACCCTTCGACAAGCTGAATGCCGCCCTCAATTTCCACGACGGAGTCGCCGTCGCGACCGACGTGCGCATCGAGGGACCGGCAGCGCGCCTCACCCTGACCGGCACGGCATCGGTGCCTTCGCGGGACTACGATCTCAAGGGCACCGCAAGCCTAACCTCGGCGGGGGCCGACAATTTCGAACTGCCGTTCGTGGTGCAGGGTCCGTGGGACGATCCGCTGGTCTTCCCCGATCCTGAAAGCCTGATACGGCGATCCAAGGCGTCGGCGCCGCTGCTCGATGCGGTCAGGGACCGCAGGGCTCGCGATGCGGTTCGTTCGGTGATCGAGCGTCTGACGAATCATAAAGCGGGTTCCGGGGCAGACCTCCCCGATGGCGCGGGCGGATCCGGGACGTCGCATCCGAACTGACGTTCCTCGCAAGCCCTTCGTCAATCCCAGGCGCGCCTCGATCCGGCGCCTACAGGGGTGCTGCGTTTTCGCCCTGCCGGCTTGAAAGTTTCGAGACCAGAGACGCGGCCACGATGACCACGGCGATCGATCCGACGATCAACGTGCAGATCGCATTGATTTCAGGCTTCACGCCGAGGCGCACCTCCGAATAAATCCGGATCGGGAGCGTCGTCGAGCCTGGACCGGTGGTAAAGCTCGCGATCACCACGTCATCCATCGACAGCGTAAAGGCAAGCATCCACCCCGCGACGACCGATGGCAGGATCAACGGCAACGTCACCTTGACGAACGCCAGGAAGGGATCGCAGCCGAGGTCCATCGCGGCTTCCTCCAGGCTTCGATCGAGCGAGCCGAGGCGCGACTGCACCACCACGGTCACGAAGCACATGGTCAGCGTGGTATGCGCGATCGTGACTGTCCAGAATCCGCGCTGCGCGTCGACCGCAACGAACAGCAGCAGCAGGGACAGCCCGGTGATCACCTCGGGCATCACCAGCGGCGCGTACAGCATTCCCGAGAACAGCGTGCGTCCATGGAAGGAGCCCGCGCGCGTCAGGGCGACCGCGGCCAGCGTTCCCAGAATGGTCGCCGCCGTAGCCGACACCGCGGCGACCCGCAGGCTCATCGCAAGCGCGGACAACATGGCCTCGTCGTTGAAAAACGCCATGTACCAGCGCAACGACCATCCACCCCAGACCGTCACCAGCCGCGAGGCGTTGAACGAATAGATCACGAGAATGACGATAGGCAGGTACAGAAACGCCAGACCAAGCGCGAGCGACGTAATGTTGAACGGCGACAGTCTGGCGAGCGCCGGCCTTGCCATCATCGCGTCCCTTCCAGCCGGCGGCGCTGCACGCGCTCGTAAACGAGAAGCGGCGCCAGCAGCAGCACCAGCAGCACGACGGCGATCGCCGACGCCACCGGCCAATCGTGGTTGTTGAAGAATTCCAGCCACAGCGTCTGCCCGATCATCGGCGACGCAGACCCCGCGAGCAGATCCGGAATCACGAACTCACCGACAATCGGAATGAAACACAACAGCGCGCCCGCGCCGATCCCCGGCAGCGACAGCGGCACCGTCACCAGCCAGAACGTCGTCAGACGCGAGCCGCCAAGGTCGGCGGAAGCCTCAAGAAGCGCGGGATCGATTTTCGCCAATGTCGCGTAGAGCGGCAGGATCATGAAGGGCAGATAGGAATAGACCAGCCCGATATACATCGCCGCATCGGTGGACAGCCACACGACGGGCGCGCTGACGAGACGCAGCGCCATCAGCACGTTGTTCAGGATGCCGTCGTGCTGGAGAATATTGATCCAGGCGTACACGCGGACCAGAAACGAGGTCCAGAACGGCACGATCACCAGGATCATCGCAATCGGCTGCCAGCGTGCCGGCAGGCGCGACATGCCGTAAGCGATGGGATAGCCGATCGCGAGCAGGATCGACGTCGAGACCAGGGCGACGACGACGCTCCGCAGGTAGGACAGCACGTAAAAATGATCCGACGCAAGCAGCCTGAAATTGTCGAGCGACAGCGCCGCGATGGCCGCCTTGAGAGCAGCAATGCCCTCGGCCGGATCGAACACCGGCAGATAAGGCGGCTGCGCCATCACCGCGTGCGACAGGCTGATCTTCAGCACGAAGCCGAACGGCAGCAGGAAAAACAGCAACATCCATAAGAACGGCGCGACCGCCGCCCTGCGCGCGGGAGTGGCGAAAAGACGCCGCCCGCTCATCGGTCAAGCACCATGCAATCGTCCGGCGCGAAACACGCCACCACGCGCTGCGCCGTCTCGAAGGCTTCAGCCTCCCGCCGAACGGTGTTGGCGACCGATGCATGCAGCAGCGCGCCGCGATCGAGCCTGACCTGATAGCGGGTCTGGCCGCCAAGATAGCTGACGCCGGCAATGACGCCTTCCATGCGGTTGGTCCCGGCCGCATCTCCCGCATCGGGTGCCGCCTCGCCGCTCGACAGGCGAACCTTCTCCGGGCGTATCGCAACGCAGACCTGATCCGTCGTCAGCGCCTGCAAGGGCGTCGCCACCGTCACCGGTCCGGCGGACTGCGTCGCGACCGACATGCGGCCGCGACCGCTCGACTCCACCGCGCCATCGATGATGTTGATCCCGCCGACGAACTCGGCAATCCAGCGCGAATTCGGCGCCTCGTAGAGTTGTCGCGGCGTCGCCACCTGTTGCAGACGCCCCGCATTCATGACGCCGATGCGATCCGCCATCATCATCGCCTCCTCCTGATCATGGGTGACGATGATGAAGGTCATGCCGAGCCGGCGCTGCAGCCGCATCAATTCGGCTTGCGTGTTCTCGCGCAGCTTCTTGTCGAGCGCGGCCATCGGCTCATCGAGCAGCAACAGCCGCGGACGCCGGGCGAGCGCGCGCGCCAGCGCCACGCGCTGCCTCTGGCCGCCCGATAGTTGCTCCGGCTTGCGTTTTTCCATGCCATCGAGACTCACCAGCGCCAGCATCTCCGTGACCCGCGCTTCGATCCCGGCGCGCGGCAGGCCCGCTCGCCTCAGCCCGAACGCGATGTTGTCCCGCACGGACAGATGCGGAAACAGCGCGTAGTTCTGGAACATCATGTTGACCGGTCGCCGATGCGGCGGAACGCCGGATATGTCCTGACCGTCGAGAAGGATGCGCCCGCCATCAGGCGTCTCGAATCCTCCCAGCATCCGGAGCAGCGTGGTCTTGCCGCAGCCGCTCGGCCCCAGCAGCGCAAAGAACTCCCCCGTCCTGATGTCGAGCGACAGATGATCGACAGCGGAAACTTCGCCAAAGCGCCTGACGACCGCATCGACCTGCAACAATGGCTTGTCGGCCTGTGCCGTCGCTTCGAAATCACGTCTCTCCTCGTCCGTCATTCCATCCCGTCTCGTTTCGCGAGCATGATCCTGGCCTCCAGGGATGCGATCACATTCCATCGCGTGTTCTTGCGACTATCGAAATCAAACGACCATCGGCAATACACGTTGCCGGCAGAACTTTGGATGCGGCATTCGGGCCCGGAGGCACCAACTCCTACTCAACAGGCGTGGTTGAGATTGACTGGCAAATGTGACCCGGATTGCCACAATCGATCTCTCATGATTAATGACCACCGCCAAAACATGATCTCCAACCCACGGATGGCCGCCAGCGCAAAGCGGAAACCGGTTTTCGGACAGGATCATGCGCGATTGAAGGAATGAAGTAGAGTTTGATTCAACGCCGTTGAATCGGGCTTTCAAGACAGGCCGGCGCGAATTGCGCCGCGGTGATCGGAAAACAGTCCGGATTACAAATGGACAGGATCGAGTGCGTTGTCGTGGGTGCTGGCGTGATCGGGCTTGCGGTCGCGCGGCGGCTCGCACGCGCCGGCCGGGAAGTGATCGTTCTGGAGGCTGCGGACAACATCGGAACAGTAACGTCGTCGCGCAACAGCGAGGTGATACACGCCGGCATCTACTATCCCTCCGGCAGCCTGATGGCGCGAACCTGCGTCAGCGGCCGCCCCGCCCTCTACGCTTACTGCCGGGAGCACGGCATTCCACACCGCATGTGCGGCAAGCTGATCGTGGCGACCACCGAAGGCGAGGTCGACAGGCTGCAAACCATCAGAGCACAAGCGGAGGCCAACGGCGTTGAAGACATCCGGCTCCTGAACGGCGACGAGGCCCGCGCGCTTGAGCCGGCGCTGCGCTGCGTGGCCGGGCTGCTGTCTCCCTCGACCGGCATCATCGACAGTCACGCCTTCATGCTGGCCTTGCGCGGTGACGCAGAGCGGGACGGCGCGGCATTCGCATTTCATACTCCCCTGTCGGGCGCTAGGGCGACGCCTCATGGGTTTGAGATCGAAACCGGTGGCGACGCGCCGATGACGCTCGTCTGTGATCTGCTGATCAATGCCGCCGGCCTTGATGCTCCGACAGTGGCGCGCCGTATCGAAGGCATGCCCGTGGAACGGATTCCACCGGCCTACCTCGCCAAGGGAAGCTATTTCAGTTGCAGCGTTCGTGCGCCATTTTCGCACCTGATCTATCCGGTCCCCGAGCCGGGCGGCCTTGGCGTGCATCTCACGCTCGACCTCGCCGGCCAGCCTCGCTTCGGCCCCGACGTGGAATGGATCGAGACACCGAACTATGACGTCGACCCGGAGCGCGCGACCCGGTTCTACCCCGCGATCCGGCGCTACTGGCCCGACCTGCCTGACGACGCCCTGATCCCCGCCTATTCCGGCATCCGGCCCAAAATCGTGCCGCCAGCGGTGGCGGCGCAGGACTTCATGATCCAGGGACCCGCGGACCACGGCCTGTCCGGGCTGATCAACCTGTTCGGAATTGAGTCGCCCGGCCTGACCGCATCACTTGCGATCGCCGATCACGTCGCCGCCCTCGCTGCCAAACAGTGAACCGGGCCCGGAAACAGCGAACGCAACCGGCTGAAAGCAGGCTCGCCAGCGAACCGGCAGCAGTCAACGAACGTTGACTCCGTGACCCCTAAAGCGAGTGATTGGGGATTAGTGGACGGTCCCGGCCGTGGAGAATTTAAGTCTTTCGATCTCGTCCTTGAGCATCAATTTCCGGCGCTTCAACTCGGCAATCCTCAGGTCGTCACTGGAAAGGTGCCTGAGAGCATCGTGCAATTCGCCTTCCAGAACGCGATGTTTCCGTTCCAGTTCAGCGAGATGCGCCTGAATTGCCATTCGAACCTCCTCGGTGAGATGAACCTCAGATTCGCCCCGAACCCTAAAGTCTACATGAACCAGAACAACTGTCGATGGGGGCTGAAGGACCCGTCAATCATTTTTGCGGGATTCCAAAATCAACCGCTCGCATGGAACCCGCGACTTGCGCGCGGCGCGGGCAAGGAAGATAATTCGCGAAGTTGATAGTCCAAACCGTCGCACCACTCTTCGCGATTCAAGTCAGTACGTCATCATGGCCGACGAAGAAGATCGCGAACTCGGATCCGAGCTCGCCCGTCTGCAACAGGAACACCGCGACCTGGACGCCGCCATAGATGCGCTGCATCAATCGCCCGCGCCGGATCTGCTGCGGCTACAGCGGCTGAAGAAACGCAAGCTACAGTTGCGCGATCGCATTTCCTTCATCGAAGACCAGATCACGCCGGACATCATCGCCTGAACGCCGGGCGGCCTGCTTTCGAACGACTCGCCCTGCGCCCGATGATGAGGGGCAAGGCAAGCCGCTTTAGCGCGTATTCCGCAAAAGTGGATACCGGTTTTGCGATCAGAATAAGCGCAAGTTTTTGATTGAACGTGTTTTCTTACGGCTAACCGGACTCCACCTAGCCGGAAAACGCTATAGGTGACTTTTTCATCGTCTGGATCATCGCAAGGCTTGCCGCCGTTCACCAAGAAGGGATAGTTCATGCCCCACCGCTTGCCTCGTCAAGGCGCCTTCCTGTAACCCCGATCAGTTTCCGGATTCCCGAAGAAACAACAGATAAATGACCGCCGTTGTCGCCATTATCATGGGAAGCCAGTCGGACTGGGAGACCATGCGTCACGCCGCTGAAACGCTGGCCGCGCTCGGCGTCACGAGCGAGACCCGGATCGTCTCCGCGCACCGCACCCCTGAACGACTGTTTGCGTTCGCCCAGGGCGCCAAGGCCGAAGGGTTCAAGGTCATCATCGCGGGCGCGGGCGGCGCGGCGCACCTGCCCGGCATGACGGCGGCGCTGACGGAACTTCCGGTGCTGGGTGTGCCCGTGGAGTCCAGGGCGCTTGCCGGAGTCGATTCGCTCTATTCCATCGTGCAGATGCCGGCCGGCGTTCCGGTGGGGACGCTCGCGATCGGCAAGGCGGGCGCCATCAATGCGGCGCTGCTGGCGGCAAGCGTGCTGGCGCTCAATGACCCGCCGCTCGCCAGCCGCCTCAAGGCATGGCGCAAGCGGCAGACGGATGCGGTGGCCGAGCATCCGGAGGAATCAGCGTGACCGGTTCCCGGCGGCCGACGCTCAAACCGGGTGGCACCATCGGAATTCTCGGCGGCGGTCAGCTCGGCCGGATGCTGGTCCTGGCGGCCGCCCACCTCGGCCTCAAGTGTCAGGTGTTCTCGCCAGACCCGGACTCCCCTGCGTTCGACGTTGTGCAGAACGCCACCTGCGCCGAATACGCCGACGTCGAGGCGCTGGAGCTGTTCGCAACCGACGTCGACGTGATCACCTATGAATTCGAGAATGTCCCGGCGGCGACCGCGATGGTGCTTGCCGCACGCCGGCCGGTGCTGCCGGATCATCGTATTCTGGAAACGGTGCAGGACCGCCTGCTTGAAAAGAATTTCGTCACCGGTCTGGGTATCGGCACAGCAGCCTATGCCGACGTGGCGTCGGCGCAGGGGCTTCGTGAGGCGATCAAGGTCATCGGCCTGCCCGCCGTGATCAAGACCCGCCGGTTCGGCTACGACGGCAAGGGACAGGCCATCATCCGCGCAGGCGACAACCTTGATCAGGTATGGGACGATCTCTGCACCAAGTCGGCGGTCGTGGAGGCCTTCGTGCCGTTCGAGCGTGAGATTTCCGTGATTGCCGCGCGCGGCGCCGATGGCCGTGTCGAATGTTTCGACGTGACCGAGAACGAGCATCACGATCACATCCTGAAGTATTCGCGCGCGCCGGCCGCGATTCCTGATGCGCTCGCCGCGCAGGCTCGCGACATGGCCGGGAAAATTGCTGTCGCGCTCGACTATATCGGTGTGCTGGCCGTGGAGATGTTCGTGGTGGGCGGCGCGAGCGGGCCGACGCTCCTCGTCAACGAGATCGCACCACGAGTCCACAACTCCGGCCATTGGACACTGGACGGCGCCTCGGTCTCGCAATTCGAGCAGCACATTCGCGCCGTCGCCGGCTGGCCACTCGGCAGGCCGGTGCGGCAGGGCAGCGCCGTCATGACGAACCTGATCGGCAAGGAAGTCCTCGATTACCGGAAGTGGCTCACCGTGCCCGGCGCCGCCGTTCATATCTACGGCAAGGGCTCGCCGCTCCCCGGTCGCAAGATGGGACATGTGACCGAGGTGCATGTGACGGACGTCAAGGGCCGCGACTGATAATAAAGCGCGACCGATAACGGGGCCGACGCCGAAAAGCGCGTCTGGCCAGAGAAAGATTTCTCATAGGGAAAAGGATTGCCGGATCGAGCCCGGCAATCACTCGTCTGTAACGCTACTTTTTCCCCGCGACGACGCCTTCCGGCTCACTGCTGAGTCCGCGATAGACCACGCCGCCGATAACGCCGCCGATCAGCGGTGCTACCCAGAACAGCCAGAGCTGCTCCAGAGCCCAGCCGCCGACGAATAGAGCAGGACCGGTGCTGCGCGCCGGATTCACCGACGTGTTGGTGACGGGAATGCTCACAAGATGAATCATCACCAGCGCGAGCCCGATCGCCAGCGGCGCGAAACCCGCCGGGGCTTTGCCGTGGGTCGATCCCATGATGACGAACAGGAACATGGCCGTCATCGTCACCTCGGTGATGAAGGCCACCGTGAGGTTGTAGTGACCCGGTGAATGCTCACCGTAGCCGTTCGATGCGAAACCCTTGGCGACATCAAAGCCCGCCGCTCCGCTGGCGATCACATAGAGCAGCGCGGCGGCGGCGATCGCCCCGATCACCTGCGCGATGATATAGGGAACCACCTGTGACGCCGGAAACCGCCCGCCCGCGGTCAGACCCAGGGTGACTGCCGGATTGAGATGACAGCCCGAAATATGCCCGATCGCGTAGGCCATGGTGACGACGCTCAAGCCGAAGGTGAGAGCCACGCCCAGCAGCCCGATGCCGACCTCGGGAAACGCCGCCGCGATGACGGCGCTGCCACATCCCATAAAAGTCAGCCAAAAAGTGCCAATCAGTTCGGCCGCGTATTTCCTGACGTCCATGACACGCCTTCCTTTGTTGAAGAATCAACCACCCCGCGCAGGCTTATAAAACCCCGATGTGAGGCGTTGCTGAACCCCAATCACGCTTTTTTGGGGGAATTCCACCCGAATTTCGGCGTCTTCGGCGAACCAAATGATCGTCCAACATTGGACATCCGCGCCTTAAACTGATATATGGGCGGCCTTGACGCTGAGGGCTTCGCTTTTGTCGGCCCTTCGCTGTCTGACAAATCTCACACTGTTCAACTGAAAAGAGGATGCCGCGTGCAGGTTCTCGTTCGCGATAATAATGTCGATCAAGCCCTCAAGGCGCTGAAGAAGAAGATGCAGCGTGAGGGAATTTTCCGCGAAATGAAGCTCCGCGGCCACTACGAAAAGCCCTCCGAGAAGAAAGCGCGCGAAAAGGCCGAGGCCGTGCGCCGCGCCCGCAAGCTCGCGCGCAAGAAGATGCAGCGCGAGGGCCTGCTGCCGATGAAACCGAAGCCGGTGTTTGGCGCCGGACCCGGAGCCGGCCGGGGCGGTCCAGCCGCCGGTCCTCGTGGACCGCGCTGAGCCATCACGCGGCATCGACAATCACTTGCAATCAACGTGAGTTAAGCGCGGATTTCACACCCGCGCTGTAACTGTTACGTCCTGATATGGATAATACGCGACGACAGCTTTCCGCTTCTGACGGAGTTCAGAAGCGAGGCGCCATGATCCTGATTTGACGGCTCTTCCACGCGATCCGGTGCCCATCCTTAGGGCTCAAGCCCGAGAAAAAGCTTCACCCGGAACAAGCTTCGCTCGGAACAAGCTTCGCTCGGAACAAGCTTCGCTCGAACGCTATGGCGCGGGTCAGATCCGCACCAGCCGCGGCATCGGAAAGCTATCTGGAGCATTATCGCTTCTGATTGAATCAGAAGCGAAGCTCTGGATTTTTGTTTTGACGCATTCTCTTCACGCGAACCGGTCATCCACCCTTAGGGCTCAAGCCCGAGGACATGCTTCGCTCGAAAACGCTATAGAGTCTGTTTCAACTGCGCTGAACCAGACTCGTCGTTTATCTTTCTGTTTGAGCATGATTTTTTTCGAAAACCGGTTTGCATTTTGCGCCGGCGCGACCCTTCGGGTCGGGATCATGCTCTGGCGCGCTTACCGGCGCTCTTTTTCGCCTTCTTCGCCTTTGGCGTCTTCGCTTTTACCTTCTTCGTTTTTACTTTCTTGGCCGTTGTCTTCTTTTTGACGGCGGATTTCTTTTTGACCGTCTTCCTGGCGGCGAGGAAAACACCGACTTTCTTCGCGGAGCGTCCCACCTCCCCGACCGCGGTGCGAAGCCTTGCCGGCGTCACCTTGAACTTTTTCGCCCAGTATCTGACCTCATAGGGCTGGGTCAACGCGATCAGCGCCCGGTCGTTGGTCGCGCGCTTTTGCAGCTTGAGGTAGGCTTCGACTGTCCTGGCGGAACGACCGACAGCCTTGACTGCGGCCTTTAGTTTCGACGGCGTGACCTTGAATTTTTTGGACCAGTAACGAACCTCGTAAGCCTCACGCAGCGCGATCAAGCGACCGTCGCTTCCGCCGCGCTTCGCCTTGTCATCCGCCATGCCGGTCTCCGTTGTTTTCGGTCGCGTTACATCCCCTTGACGATATTCTCCGTCATCTTCTTGGCGTCGCCAAGCAGCATCATGGTGTTATCCCGATAGAACAGTGGATTATCGATGCCGGCATAACCCGATGCCAGCGAACGCTTGATGAACATCACCGTGCCGGCTTTCCAGACCTGCAACACCGGCATGCCATAGATCGGCGAAGACTTGTCGTCCTCCGCCGCGGGGTTGGTGACGTCGTTGGCGCCGATGACGAACGCCACGTCGGCCTGAGCGAACTCCGAGTTGATATCCTCGAGCTCAAAAACTTCGTCGTATGGCACATTGGCTTCCGCCAGCAGCACATTCATATGACCGGGCATTCGGCCCGCGACCGGATGAATCGCGTATTTGACCTCGACGCCTTCCTTCTTCAGTGTATCCGCCAATTCGCGCAGCGCATGCTGCGCCTGTGCGACCGCCATGCCGTAGCCCGGCACGATGATGACCTTCGAGGCATTCTTCATGATGAAAGCGGCGTCGTCCGCCGAGCCGAGTTTCGCCGGCTTCTGCTCGCCCCCTGCGCCACCCGCCGCCGCCGTCTCGCCGCCGAAGCCGCCGAGGATCACCGAGATGAACGACCGGTTCATGGCGTGGCACATGATGTAGGACAGGATCGCGCCGGAGGAGCCGACCAGCGCTCCCGTGATGATCAGCGCCGAGTTGCCGAGCGTAAAACCGATGCCGGCCGCCGCCCAGCCGGAATAGGAGTTCAGCATCGAGATCACGACCGGCATGTCGGCGCCGCCGATCGGAATGATCAGCAGCACGCCGATCACCAGCGCCAGAATCGTGATCAGCCAGAAGTCGAGCGCGCTGCCCGACACCACCAGCCCGTACATGAAGAAGACCAGGGCGAGAGCGAGCGCGATGTTGATGATGTGACGCGCGGGAAGGATGATCGGCGCGCCGCTCATCCGGCCGGACAGTTTGAGGAATGCGATCACCGAACCTGTGAACGTCAGCGCGCCGATGGCGACGCCGAGCGACATCTCGACCAGGCTCTGCGCATGGATGTTGCCGGGCGTTCCGATCTCGAAGGCTTCGGGCGCATAGAACGCGCCGGCGGCCACCAGCACCGCCGCCATGCCGACCAGCGAGTGAAACGCCGCGACCAGTTCCGGCATCGACGTCATCGGCACCCGGCGCGCGATCACCGCGCCGATGCCGCCGCCGATCGCAACACCGAGGATCACCAGCACCCACGCCACGGCGTCAGCGGGCGGATGCGCCGCGAGCGTGGTCGCGACCGCGATCGCCATGCCGGCCATGCCGAGGAAATTACCCTGACGGCTCGACGCCGGACTCGACAGCCCGCGCAGTGACAGGATGAACAAGACACCTGCGACGAGGTAAAGCAGCGCGGCAAGATCGGCATTCATGGCGGAGCCCCGGCGTCTCGTCCCGGGCGCGGCGCAACGCAAAGCGATGCGGCGCGGAACCGGGACCATCCCAAACTATGGCGATCCCGGATCGGCGATGCAGCACAGCGCGCCGCCTCGCATCCGGGACACTGGAAGTAACCCTGCATGGAAAAATCTACTTCTGCTTCTTCTTGTACATCGCCAGCATTCGCTGGGTGACGAGAAAGCCGCCGAAGATATTCACACAGGCGAAAACCAGGGCGACGAATCCGAAAGCCCGCGCCCAGCCCGAACCTTCCGTAATCATGCCGACGCCGACGGCGAGCAGCGCGCCGACGACGATCACCGACGAAATCGCATTGGTGACCGACATCAGCGGAGTATGCAGCGCGGGCGTCACGGACCACACCACGAAATAGCCGACGAAGACGGCCAGAACGAAAATCGACAGCCGAAAAACAAAGGGATCGACGGCCTGCACGACATGTTCCATGGACGCATTCCTATTCGTCGTTTCCGGGCGTGCGAAAGGCGTGAGCGGCAAATCCGGAAATCAACGCGCACGTCCCACTGTCCGGAATAATCCGCTGTCCGGCCAGGCTCATGATCATCATGCGCCTTTCGGCTGGAAGTTCGGATGAATGATCGCGCCGTTCCGGGTCAGCGCGGTAGCCTTGACCAGTTCATCATCCCAGTTCACCGCCAGCGCCTTGGTCGTCTTGTCGACCAGCGTTTCGATGAAGGAAAACAGGTTGCGGGCATACAGGCTGGACGCCGAGGCCGCGACGCGGCCGGCGACGTTGGTAAAGCCGATGATCTTCACGCCGTTGAGATCGACGACCTTCCCCGCCTGGACACCCTCGATGTTACCGCCGCGCTCGACCGCGAGATCGACCAGCACCGATCCCGGCTTCATCGAACGCACCATCTCCGCGGTCACGAGCCTCGGCGCCGGCCGTCCGGGAATCAGCGCCGTGGTGATGATGATGTCCTGCTTCTTGATGTGTTCCGCGGTGAGCGCCGCCTGCTTGGCCTGATACTCTTTCGACATTTCCTTGGCGTAGCCGCCAGCGGTCTGCGCGTTCTTGAACTCCTCGTCCTCGACAGCAAGGAATTTGGCGCCGAGGCTTTCCACCTGCTCCTTGGTGGCGGGGCGCACGTCGGTCGCGGTGACGGCGGCGCCGAGACGACGCGCAGTGGCGATCGCCTGAAGGCCGGCAACGCCAACCCCCATGACGAACACCTTTGCGGCGGGCACGGTGCCGGCCGCCGTCATCATCATTGGAAAGGCGCGGCCGAATGCCTCGGCCGCCTCGATGACGGCCCGGTAACCGGCCAGGTTCGCCTGGCTGGACAGCACGTCCATCACCTGCGCGCGCGTAATCCGCGGCATCAACTCCATGGCGAAGGCCGATACGCCGGCATCCGCAATCTTCTTCAGCGCCGCCTCATTGCCGTAAGGATCCATGATCGCGATCACCAGCGCGCCACGCTTGTAGCGCGCCAGTTCGGATGCTTCGGGCCGCCTCACCTTGATGATGATATCGGCGTCTTTCACGGCATCAGGGCTTACCGACGCTCCGGCGGCCGTGAAGTCCGAATCGGGCACACCCGACTTGGTCCCGGCGCCCGGCTCGATTGCGATATCCGCGCCGAGCGCCTTGAACTTCTTCACTGTGTCGGGTGACGCGGCGACCCGCGGTTCCGACTCATCGATTTCTTTCGCTATGGCAATCTTCATGATGCCTCCCGCAGCCGACGGCCACGCATGACTAAAGCACCACCCACATTGCTAGCGAGCGGAAATCCAGGACGGCCGGAACGACGAACTGACAATCAGGTGAGGAAAATCGCCATCAACGAGACAACGATGATCACAGCCACCGAACCGATCGTCCCGAATTTGATGAAGGTATTGTACGTATTCTCGTGCGCCGGGTAATCCATGCCGTCCGCCGTCGAGTAAACGATTTCGCTATGATCTGACACGTCGAGTCTCCAGCCAAGGTTGATCTTGCCCTTGAGGAATTAGCGCAATCGCGCGGACAGAGCAACGGTGTGGCGGCCACCTAGGTGAGGTCTCCGCGCCTCGATGTATAAAATATGCGAATCTCGCCCATTTGAGCCCGGCTGACGCCGAATTTTCCTGGCTTACGGAGGCTCCTTTGGGGTGATGTGCGACCGGATAAAGGGCTCAGCGCCCCGTCCCGGCAGGAATCGGGCTTCATTCCGGTTGCCTTACCCCAAGCCGCCCAGCAGGCTACGCCCGTGCTGAACAAACTGTTCGATGCCCAAGAATGCACGTTTGAGTTGCAGGTTTAGTTTTTCGTCAGGCTCGCGATACGGAGCTGCGCCAATTTGCCACGCCACGCGGCGGTGATGGGCGGCTTCTATCCCGTCCCCTCCAGCTCATCGATCATGCCGGCAATGACCGATAGCCCGCCATCCCAGAATTTTGGATCCCTGGCGTCGAGCCCGAACGGCTTCAGCAGTTCGGAATAGTGCTTGGTGCCGCCGGCGGCGAGCATCGCCAGATAACGCTCCGCGAAACCTTCGGAGGCGTGTTCATAAACCGCGTAGAGCGAATTCACGAGGCAATCGCCGAACGCGTAGGCGTAGACATAGAACGGCGAATGGATGAAGTGAGGAATGTACATCCAGAAGGTCTCGTAGCCCGGCCTGATCTCGATGGCGGGCCCGAGGCTCTCGCCCTGCACGCTGAGCCAGAGCTGACCGATGCGCTCGGCGGTAAGTTCGCCGTTCTTGCGCTCGGTATGAACAGCGCGCTCGAACGTATAGAAGGCGATCTGGCGCACCACGGTATTGATCATGTCCTCGACCTTGCCGGCCAGAAGCGCCTGCCGCTGCTTCGCGTTCTTCGTTTGCGCCAGCAACCGCTTGAAGGTCAGCATCTCACCGAAGACCGAGGCGGTTTCCGCGAGCGTCAGCGGCGTCGGCGCCATCAGCGCGCCGTTCTTCGCGGCAAGCACTTGATGCACGCCATGCCCCAACTCATGCGCGAGAGTCATCACATCGCGCGGCTTGCCCTGGTAGTTCATCAGCACGTAGGGATGTGCCGACGGCGTGGTCGGATGCGAGAACGCTCCCGGCGCCTTGCCGGGGCGCACCGGCGCATCGATCCACCGGTCGGTAAAGAATCGCTCGGCGATGCCGGCCATCTCGGGCGAGAATTCGCCATAGGCATTCAGAACCATCTTGCGCGCATCGGTCCAGGGAATGACGCCGGTGGCGGCGAACGGCAGCGGCGCGTTGCGATCCCAGTGCGCGAGCTTTTTCTTTTTGAACCAGCGCGCCTTCAGCGCATAGTAACGATGCGACAGCCGCGGATAGGCCGCGCGCACCGAGGCCACAAGCGCGTCCACCACCTCACGCTCGACGCGGTTGTTGAGATGGCGTGAGTCCGCCACGTCCTGAAAACCGCGCCAGCGGTCGGAAATATCCTTGTCCTTCGCGAGCGTATTGGTGATGAGCGCGAAGGTCCGCTCATTGGCCTTGAACGTCTTCGCCAGCGCCTGCCCCGCCGCCTTGCGCTTCTCCGGCGAACGATCCTGCAACAGGTTCAGCGCCGGTTCGATCGCAAGCTCTTTTGCTCCGACCTTGAAGCGCAGCCCTGCAATCGTCTGGTCGAACAACCTGTTCCATGCCGAGTAGCCGGTCTGCGACTTCTCGTGAAAGAGCTGTTCGAGGCGATCATCCAGCTGGTACGGCTTGTCCTTGCGGCTATCCTCGATCCAGGGACGATAATGCCCGAGCTCCGGAGCCTGCATGGCGCGCTCGATCACGTCGTCGTCGATGCGGTTGAGCTCCAGCGGGAAAAACAGCAGGTGCAGCGACGCCGCCGTCAGACGCTCCGAAACGTCGCCATAGAATTTCGAGATCGCGGGATCGACGCTGTCGCCGGCATGAATCAAGCCCGCAAAAGAAGCTAGCCGGCCCGCGAGATCATCGATCGCCTCATAGCGCCGTACGGCCCCCGCGAGCCAGGCGCCGCCCTCCGGGCCCGGCGTTTCCGTCGCGAGCCTGCCCTTGTAATCCGATTCGAACGCCCTGCATTCAGCGTCGATCCTGTCGAGATCGCGCGCGATCTCGGGCGCGTCAATCCCGGCATAGAGATCCGCGAGATTCCACTCCGGCAGCCTCCCTGCGCCCGATTTCACGGCGGACGTTTTCCTGGCCGGCTTGCGGCGGGAGACGGGTTTGCGAGCGGTCGCGGATTTGCGGGAGGCGGAGGACGAACGCGCAGCCATTATCGATCCAGACTTTCTCTATGAACACCGATCAAGATGAATACCGATCAACAGGAGAGCAGTTATGACAGGACGGCGCGGCGGCAAACCTTAAGAGCGCATTAATCCCCATCCGCCAAAGTGCCCCGATTCAATACAGATAAGTTGTAGTGCGGGGAATGCCATGACTGCCACCATTTTGATCGCCGATGATGACGCGGTGCAGCGTCGTCTCGTCGAGAACATGGTGCGGCGGTGCGGCTATGAAACCATGGTCGTCGAAAGCGGCGACGCCGCGGTCGCCGCGATAACGGCAGGCGAGGGTCCGGTGATCGATGCCGTTGTCCTCGACCTCGTGATGCCCGGCCTCGACGGCATGGGCGTGCTGGCGGAAATCCGCGAGGCCGGCCTCAGCATCCCCGTCATTGTCCAGACCGCGCATGGGGGCATCGACAATGTGGTCTCGGCCATGCGCGCAGGGGCCCATGACTTCGTGGTCAAGCCGGTCGGCATCGAGCGTCTCCAGGTCAGTCTGCGCAATGCGCTTAACGCCAGCGCGCTCAAGAACGAATTGCAGCGGGTGCGCCACAGCCGCGAAGGCCGCCTCACCTTCGGCGACATCATCACCCGCAGCGAGGCCATGGCCGACGTGATGAAAGCGGCGAAAAAGGCGGCGGGATCGTCGATCCCGGTGCTGATCGAAGGCGAGTCCGGCGTCGGCAAGGAGCTGTTCGCGCGCGCCATTCACGGCACGAGCGATCGCAGCGCCAAGCCGTTTGTTACCGTCAATTGCGGCGCGATCCCCGACAGCCTGGTCGAATCGATCCTGTTCGGTCACGAGAAGGGATCGTTCACCGGCGCGACCGAGCGCCACACCGGCAAGTTCATCGACGCTTCCGGCGGCACGCTGTTTCTGGATGAAGTGAGCGAGTTGCCGCTCGCCGCGCAAGTCAAACTATTGCGCGCGCTGCAGGAAGGCGCGGTCGAAGCGGTCGGCGGCCACAAGCCGGTCAAGGTGGACGTCCGCATCATCTCGGCCACCAATCGGCGCCTGCTCGATCGCGTCAAGGCCGGACTGTTCAGGGAAGACCTGTTCTACCGCCTGCACGTGCTGCCGCTGACCATTCCGCCGCTTCGAAAGCGCCGCGAGGACATCCCGAACCTGCTCCGGCACTTTCTGGCGCGCTTCTGCGCGGAGGAAAACCGGTTGATCAAGGGCATCAGCGGCGAGGCGATGGGCGCCCTGTCGCAACTCGACTGGCCCGGCAACATCCGTCAGCTCGAAAACGCCGTCTACCGCGCTGTCGTCATGAGCGAAGGTACGCAACTCGACCTCCCGGATTTCCCGTCGATGGCTTTGCAGCCCGCCGCAAACGCGCGGCCTGAAACACACACCCAGGCAAGCGAGCCGCTGGTCATGGAACCTATCGCGCAGCAAACCGCATCGCAGGCCATACCCGGTAATGAAATACCCCTCGCGCCTGTGCCAGATGCGGGCAGCCTGCCATTGTTCGCTCAAGATGGCGAAGTCCGCCCGCTCGATGAGCTGGAAGCCGACATCATTCGCTTTGCCGTTTCGCATTATCGCGGACAAATGTCCGAAGTCGCGCGTCGATTGAAAATCGGGCGATCCACGCTCTACCGGAAGCTCGATGATATCGCCGCGAAGGAGGAACAGTAACAGGCTCGATTGCGTTCGAAACGCATCACGCGAGTGTGCGCGTGTGAAATGAACCGTTGCGGCGCAGTGACAGACCAACGGAAAACGCGCGTCGGAACAATGCATCGCGTTGCCAACAGCGTCTTTTGAGGTCAGTTTGTCGTGAGTTGCCCCTTGTGGCGCTGGCTGCCCGAATCAGGCGCGCGTATAGCATTCGTGTGTGGAAGCCGAATCAAAAAGCTTCGGCGGGCGCAGGACAGAATTCATCAGAATTGTTCCGTGGGGACAGTTTCACCCGAGGGGTGCGAGAATGCGAGACGACCCGACTAACCGGACAGGATTCGATCGGATCCTGACGGTGCTTGCAGCCACGTTTCTGGCGGTTTCGACCTCTGCCGCATTTGCTCAGGCGGACACCGTAAAGAAAAGCGCCTCGGAGCTCGCCATCGACGCAGCAATTCCAGCGCCGGAGCCGGCCAACGTTCCGCCGCCCACGGCAGCCGATTTCAAGGCGGAGAGTCAGCAGCCCGCTGCGTCGGTCGTCGGTGAATCGAAGCCGGACGAGCGAAAGGCCGACAACAGCGCAGTCGAGTCCAGCGTATCCGACTCCAGCGCAGCCGATGCAAAGCCGGCGGATACAACGGCCGTGGACACGACGCCCGCCGGCGCGGCCGCATCGAACTCCAATACGCCTTCGAACGCAACGACGACGCCGAACGAAACAGCCTCTTCCGATGTGGAGCCATCGGGCATCAAGCCCGAGCCAGGCTCGAACTCCGGGACCGCCGAAACGAAGCCCGCCGAGCCGAAAACCACCGACGCCAAATCGGACACTTCGGACACGGACGCCACGTCGAAGGATGTCACGGCGGCTTCGCCGGACGGCATCAGGACAGGTCAAGAGGCCGGCAAGGCCACGGAGGCAACAAAGGACGCGACGGCAACAATCCGTCCCGACGTGACGCCTCGTCCGGAGGCCGGCGCCGCGGCAAACTCCGAACAGCCCGGCGAACCGGTCAAGACCGCAATCAACGTCCCTCCGGCGGATCAGCCGACGGCCGAAAAGCTGCATGGACTGCTCGATGCCAATGCAACGAAGTTCTTTTCCCGGAAGGTTGAGCGGGCGGCGGTTGAAAAATTCTATACCGCGCGGAGCTACGCGCCTCTCTGGACGGAAGGCGGCACGCTGAACACGCAGGCTCAAGGCGTGATCGCGCGCCTCAGGGACGCCGCGGCCGACGGCCTCAACCCCTCCGATTACCCCGTGCCGGATTTTGCGGCGGCGTCATCGCCGGAGCAGCTTGCGGAAGCCGACCTGAAGCTGACCGCGAGCATGATGGACTATGCGCGTCAGGCGCAGAGCGGCCGGATGCACTGGTCCCAGGTCAGCGCTGATGCCCAGTATCCCGAGCACCCTGTCGATCCCGAGCAGGTTCTGACGAACGTCACCACCGCCAAGGATGCCTCCGCAGCGCTCGACAGCTACAATCCACCGCATAAACTTTATCGGGAACTGAAGCAGAAGCTCGCCGAACTGCGCAAGGATTCGGAAGGGCCTGTCATCGAAATCGCGGAAGGTCCAGGTCTGGTGTTCCGCAAGAATGCCGTGATCGAGGATCCGCGCGTGCCCCAGATTCGCGCAAGACTGGGCGTGACACAAAATCCTGACGACACCCGTTTCGATGCCGATGTCGCCGCCGCCGTGCGGGAATTCCAGGCTCGCCATCATCTCAAGGCCGACGGCGTCCTGGGCAACAACACGATCCGCGCTCTGAACGGTCCGAAGAAGGATCACACGATCGACACCATCATCGCCAACATGGAGCGCTGGCGCTGGCTGCCGCGCGAGCTTGGCGCTCCGTCGCTGGGCGACGCCTATGCCATCCTGAACATCCCGGATTATTCGCTCAAGGTGATGCAGCATGGCGCGCCGATCTGGAGCACCCGTGTCGTCGTGGGCAAGCCGGGTCTCCATGCGACACCCCTCCTGACGGAAACGATGAAGTACATCACCGTCAATCCGACCTGGAACGTGCCGCCCTCGATCATCTACAAGGAATACCTTCCCGCCCTGCAACAGGATCCGACCGTGCTGTCGCGCATGGGCCTCAAGCTGGAGCGCGACCGCAACGGCGGCATCCACATTTCGCAACCGCCGGGCGAACGCAACGCGCTGGGCCGCATCCGCTTCAATTTTCCAAACAAGTTTCTGGTGTACCAGCACGACACGCCGGACAAACACCTGTTTGCGAAGGAGAAGCGCGCCTTCAGCCACGGCTGCATGCGGGTTCAGAACCCGGACCAGTACGCCGCCACACTGCTCAACATCGTTCTTCCGCAGGAACATTATACGCCGGAGAAAGTCCGGAGCATGTATGGCCGGAACGAGTTCAACATCAATTTCCCGACTCCGGTTCCGGTGCATATCACCTATCAAACCGCGTTTATGGATGAGGCCGGTAAATTGCATCTTCGCGCGGACGTCTACGACCGCGACGCCAAGATGCTGACTCTCCTCAGAAACTCCAACGGGCGCGATCTTGAAACGGTTGTCGCGCATGCCCAGCCGAACTATTCCCGTCCCAGGGGCAATATTCCGCAGCAGGGGATGGCCTTCAATGAAAACCGCGGGTTTGGAGGCGGTTTCGACAACGGCGGCCCATCATTTTTCGAGCGGCTGTTCGGTGTCCAGAACCCACCTCCACAGTACGACGACCGTCGCCGGCCGATATACAGGCGCTAGCCCGCCTTTGGGCGAGCTGTCGAAAAGTCGATTACTTGAATAAAAACAAGGGCTTCATCACATGATGAAGCCCTTTTTGCATTAACCATTATCCACCCCCCTCCACGGCATGGCTCTTTTCTGCCACAGTCGGCGGGCTAATTACCGTTCAGGCGGGAAGGTTAAGGTAAATCGGCGTTAACCCTCCTGCCCTACGACTTGGCTTTATGCCCTTTCACTGGGGTCTGTTGTGGAAGGGCCTTCCGACTTGTTCGTCTTCCGGGTGGGCTCATACGTGCTTGCTGATTTTGCACGCGGCTTGAAATCGTTGTCGATTTCACGGACCGGTTCTCGCATCGGCCTGTCGTCGCTTCTTCTGTTCGCGGGCGCTGGATCGGTGCATAACGCCGCCGCGCTGAATGAGACGCGCACACTGTCCTTTCATCACACCCATTCCAACGAAAACCTCACCGTCACATTCAAGCGCAACGGCCGCTATGACGAAGGCGCGCTGAAACAGATCAATCATTTTCTCCGCGACTGGCGCAGCCAGGAGCAGACCACCATGGATCGTCATCTCTTCGATATCCTCTGGGAGGTCTATCGCGACGTCGACGGCAGGCAGCCGATCAACATCATCTCCGCCTACCGCTCTCCGGCCACCAACGCCATGCTTCGCCGCCGATCCAAAAACAGCGGCGTCGCGCGATTCAGCCAGCACACGCTCGGCCACGCGATGGACTTCTACATTCCCGGCGTGCAGCTTGAGAAAATCCGCTTCGCCGGACTTCGTCTCCAGCGCGGCGGCGTCGGCTTCTATCCCAAATCGGGCTCGCCATTCGTCCATCTCGATACCGGGCATGTGCGGCACTGGCCGCGCATGACCCACGATCAGCTGGCGCGCGTCTTCCCGGACGGCCGCACCGTGCACATTCCCTCGGACGGCAACCCGCTGTCGGGATATCAGGTGGCGATGGCCGATATAGAGAAGCGCCGCCGCCACTCGGGTGAGGACGGAGCCGCAAGCAGCAAGCCGTCGAACTTCCTGTTGGCGCTATTCCGCGGCAAGTCGGCTGATGAGGATGACGAGTCTGACGGCGCGCCGGCTGCCCGGCCGGATCAGGCACCCGCCTCCGCCGCGCCCGCTGCTGCCTCCGCAGATTCGGTGCCGCTGCCGCGGGCGAAGCCGGGGGCTTTCAAGCTGGCCGCCGCCGACGTGCACCCCGCCTCCACCCCGCTTTCCGCGAGACAGGCGGAGGGCAGCAAACCTCAGACCCCCGCCGACATCATCAATTCCCGCGGGTTCTGGGATGATATCCCGCCGGCCCCGAACCAGGCCACGCAGAAGCAGATTGCGGCAGCCGTCAGCGCACGGCGGGTGGTCGCCTCGGCAGCCGACCGGCACACGGCGACCGGCAGCATTTCTGATCCCTTGCAGGCGCTAGCCTATGCGCCGGAGCAGGATGTCCGGCGCGCGCGAATCTTCGCGGCGACCGCATCGATCCCGCCCATCCGGCCAGCACCCCTCCCCGCGCGCAACCCGATGGCGGTGGACGGTGTGACCACGGTCGTCGCTAAAAGCGCTCAGGGCCAAAAGTCCACAGTGTCGATCTCGCGCCGTTTGGCGCCGGCGGCCTCTCGCGACAGCAACGCCTGGATGCGGGCGATGATCCTTTCCCCGAGCGCCAGCCGCACAATGCTGGCGACCGTCATGGGCGAACAGGACATGACCTTGATGCAGCCCTATTTCACCAAGCCAGACCGGACGATCGCCATGGCTTTCACCGGCGACCCGCAAATGGGCATGGTCTGCGATCGATTTACCGGATCGGCTGTCGCCCGGTTGACGACGACCGCGCTCGCAGTGCAGGCAGCCTCGCTGCGCTGAGCCTTTTCGCTTCCGATAGAATCAGAAGCGGACTCTATGATCTTGTTTTGACGCGTTTTATTCACGCGAACAGGTCATCCATCCTCGCCGGAAAATGCTCTGATCGCTCGCACCGAAAAAAGCCTGGAGTGTGTTTCAACTGCGTTGAACCTGATTCAACCCCGTTGAATCAGACGCGTCGCTTATCTCTTTTTGTTTGAGCATGATCTTTTCCGAAAGCCGGTTTCCACTTTGCGCTGGCGCGGCCCTCCGGGTCGGGATCATGCTCCGGGTGTTTGATTCCGGGCGTTGTTTGATGGACGCAAAGCTGCGCCAGCGCCTCACAGCATTCCGAGCGCGTGCATATAGGTTTCCAGAATCGTTTCCTGCTCCTGACGCTCGTTGGCGTCCTGCTTGCGCATCCGCACGATCGTTCGCAGCGCCTTGACATCATATCCGTTGCCCTTGGCCTCGGCGTAGACGTCACGAATGTCATCGGAAATGGTCTTCTTCTCTTCTTCCAGCCGCTCGATGCGCTCGATGATGGCCCTGAGCTGATCCTTCGCGAAACTGGTCACGGGCTCTTCCTTGGCGGCGGCGGCGGTGGCCATCCTGCTACTCCTGAATATGAATGATGATGGATATGAAAGATGACGTTGGGAATGTGAGCCCGGACGTGCTCGCCGCCTGTCACATTTTGAAGCTCGACACTCCCGAGCGGCGCGCGCGGCGTCAAGGCGGCATCGCGCTCATCCACAGCGACCCACAGGCCGCAGCGCGAGATCAGTGACCGCCCGCGTTCTTCTTCATCGCCGCGAGCTGCTCCGGCGTCGCCTCGCTCTGATGTTTCGCCTTCCAGGCGTCATAAGTCATGCCGTACACCGCCTCGCGGCTTTCGTCCTTGGTCATGCCGGCGCCCTGTTCGTCAGCGGCCTCCTTGAGCCAGTTCGACAGGCAGTTGCGACAGAAACCGGCCAGATTCATAAGCTCGATATTCTGGACATCGGTACGGGATTGCAGATGCCTGACCAGCCGACGGAATACCGCAGCTTCCAGTTCGGTTCGTGTTCTGTCATCAATGGTCATGGACTGATCTCGCCATCGCTTATGTGAGGTTGAGTTGGAGCGTGTCACGGATTTTACCACATCGCAGGGCAAATAGCAGTTCACAGGCCGGAAAATGAGCACCTTGACGTGAAAAGCCGGCTCCAGCCGTTGACAGGCGCGGCGGGTCACGCGAAATCACGCGAAACGATTTGCCCGGCTAAATGACCAAATCAGACCACCTCCTCTTTCTCACCTTCTCGCGCCGCGCGAACATCGCGGGCTTCTTGCCTGTCCTCGGCCTCGTTGTCGTTTGTCTGTGGCCGGCGTCCGCTGCTGCGGACTTCCGGCTCTGCAACAATACTTCCAGCCGCGTCGGCATCGCCCTTGGCTACAAGAGCGCGGACGGCTGGACCACCGAGGGCTGGTGGAATATCTCATCGCATGCCTGCGAGACCCTGCTGCGAGGCACGCTCATCGCACGTTATTATTATATTTATGCTCTAGATTACGACCATGGCGGCGAATGGTCGGGACAGGCTTTCATGTGCTCACGCGATAAAGAATTCACCATCAAAGGCACCGAGAATTGTCTCGCGCGGGGCTTCGACCGCACCGGTTTCTTCGAGATCGATACCGGCGACCAGCGCGCGTGGACCGTGCAGCTGACGGAGTCCGGCGAACATGGACCGCAGCGCGTGCCGGGGATGCCCGCGCAAGATGGAATTCCTGGCGGGTCCGATTCCACGGGCGGAACGCCTCCGGGGTCTGGTCTGACGCCAGACGCGTTGCCCGGACGCAAGCCATGAGACGTTTGCGCCGCATCAAGATACTCGCCACCCTCGGGCCCGCCTCATCCGACAGCACGATGGTGCGCCGCCTGTTCGAGGCTGGCGCGGACGTTTTCCGCATCAATATGAGCCATACCTCGCATGACAAGATGCGCGAACTGGTGGCGACGATTCGCAACGTCGAAGCCAGCTATGGTCGTCCGATCGGCATTCTGGTCGACCTTCAGGGACCCAAGCTCCGTCTCGGCTCATTCGCCGACGGCCCGATCCAGTTGAGCAACGGCGAGACCTTCGTTCTGGATTCCGACAACACTCCCGGCGACAAAACCCGGGTCCATCTGCCGCATCCCGAAATCCTGGCGGCGCTGCGCCCCGGTCACACCCTGCTGCTCGACGACGGCAAGGTTCGGCTGATCGCCGAGGAAACCTCGCCCGAGCGCACCGTGACGCGCGTCGTCGTCGGCGGCAGGATGTCCGACCGCAAGGGAGTGAGCCTGCCAGATACCGATTTGCCGGTGTCGGCGATGACCCCCAAGGACCGCTCCGATCTCGATGCCGCGCTGGAAACCGGCGTGGACTGGATCGCATTGTCCTTCGTGCAGCGAGCGGACGATGTCGCCGAAGCCAAGAAGGTGATCCGCGGCCGAGCGTCGGTGATGGCCAAGATCGAAAAGCCGCAAGCGATCGACCGGCTGCCCGAAATCATCGAAATGGCCGATGCCCTGATGGTCGCGCGCGGCGACCTCGGCGTCGAATTGCCGCTCGAACAGGTTCCCAGCCTGCAAAAGCAGATGACGCGCATGGCGCGACGCGCCGGCAAGCCCGTGGTGATCGCGACGCAAATGCTGGAATCCATGATCCTGTCGCCGGTGCCCACCCGCGCCGAGGTCTCCGACGTCGCCACCGCGGTTTACGAAGGCGCGGACGCCATCATGCTTTCCGCCGAATCGGCGGCCGGAAAATATCCCGTCGAAGCCATCTCGACCATGAACCGGATCGGCGAAGAGGTCGAGCGCGACCCGATCTATCGCGGCGTGCTCAACGCACAGCGTGCCGAGCCGGAGCCCACCGTCGGCGACGCCATCGCCGACGCCGCCCGGCAGATCGCGGAGACGCTCGATCTCTCCGCGATCATATGCTGGACCAGTTCAGGCTCGACAGCGCTGCGCATGGCGCGCGAGCGTCCGAAGCCGCCGGTGGTCGCCATCACCCCTAACCTCGCGACGGGACGCAAGCTGGCCGTGGCGTGGGGTGTCCATTGCGTGGTGGCGGAAGACGCTCATGACCAGGACGACATGGTCGACCGGGCCGGCTCCATCGCTTTCCGCGACGGATTTGCCAAGGCGGGCGAGCGCATCATCATCGTGGCCGGCGTACCGCTCGGCACGCCGGGCGCGACGAACATGGTGCGCATCGCTTTCGTCGGTCCGAACGGCGAAACAGGGGTTTAGAGGCTCTTCGCTTTTGATAAGCATAAGAAAGCGAAGTTCTGGATTGTTGTTCTGACGCGTTCTCTTCACGCGAACAGCTCATCCACTCCTCCGGAAAATGCTTCAGGGTCTGATCCAACTAAGTTGAATCAGATGAGTTGAATCAGACTCCAAGCTTAATTTTCTGATCGAGCACGATCTTATCTGAAAACCGGTTTGCACTTTTCGCTGGCGCGGCCCTTCGGGTCGGGATCATGCTCTTTCGGCCCGGGTGTGGATCGATCGGGGTCGAGACGGCACGCCTCAAACCCGTTCATCCACTTATCCTCGTTATCCACAGGCGCTGCAAATCGTCCTGCAGACATTGTTCACGTTCGTAGGGGAAAGTGAGGCGACTTCAACGGGAGTATCTCAGATGAGTTTTGAAGCTGGCGAAGCCGTCATAGATGAGATCGTGGCGTCATGTGACGGCGACCTTCGCGGCGCGCTGATGGCGCTCCTGATGGTCAACGAGCGGCTGGAGAACGAGTTGCAACGGCTTTATGCGACAGTACGCGACGGCGATACGCTGCATTAGAGC
>NZ_BJNF01000065.1 GCF_006539545.1 Nitrobacter winogradskyi | reverse complement strand
GGCCGCTCTATAGCGTTTTCGAGCGAAGTGGATACCGGTTCGCGTAAAGAAAACGCGTCAAGACAACAATCTGGAGCTCCGCTTCTGATTCAATCAGAAGCGGTAACGCTATAGATCACGATGATCTTGAATCGAGACGATCCAAGATCATGAACGCGAATGCCCTGCCCTTGTGGATTTTCCCTCATCGGCGGCAGTCAGATATCGCGGCCGTCAACTTTCTCGGTCAAGGTTTTGACCAGCTCCCGCACCCTTTCGAGATGGGGATTGACCGCAAGCGCCTTGCGGAAGGCGTCAAGCGCGCGCTTGTCATCGCCAAGCTCCTGCATGATCACGCCGAGACCTGCCAGCGCTCCGAAGTGGCGCGGCTCGCGGATCAGCACCTGCTCGATATCCTCAAGCGAACGCTGATAATCGTTGCGCATGTAGTGCAAGGTTGCCCGCTGGCTCCATCCCTCGATGTATTCGGGACGCAGCTTTAAAACCGCATCAAGCAGCTTGAGCGCGACGTCGCTCTGTTTGGCGTCCGTCGCTGTCTTCACGCGTTGCATCAAAAGCGAGATCGTGTTGCTTGAGGACTGGCTCCAAAGCGCCAGGATCCGCGCCTCGACATGCCTCGCACTCGCCTCATCCGGCGCGGCCTTGAGAGCGCCGAAAAGGAAATCGAGGCCGCGATCCGTCTCTTTCGGGCTTTTCGGCAGCCTCAGTGTCGATCGTGGCGGATCGCTGGGCTGAGTGGCTTCAGGCGGCGTGGCCTGCGGAGAGTTACGCGGTGGCGACTGCGCGAAAACGATAGTTGGCGCCGGAGTCCCAGCGAAAGCGAGCAGCATCGGGAGACAAAGCCACCTGGCCGAGGAGGTTGTCGATTGCATTCACAAGCTCCGGACATCACGCGAGCTTCTGGAGCCTACACGACAGCGCTTTTTCGTTCCACGAATTGATCCAGCCGGCGTCCACGCGAACAGGTCATCCATCCTCGGGTCAGGCCCGACGAGATGCTTCGCTCGAAAACGCTATAGATACAGCAAACCCCGGCAAGGCCGGGGCGCATCAAGATCATATAATAGGGATTACGGACGACCCTGCCGTAAACCGGCGCGCTGAATCAGCCCTGGCGAGCCTTGAACCGGCGCTGGGTCTTGTTGATCACATAAACCCGGCCCTTGCGACGGACCAGACGGTTATCGCGATGCCGAGAGCGCAGAGATTTCAATGAGTTACGGACTTTCATAGGGATGTTCCTGATCTTTCAAAGCCCGTGTTACGAAAGGCCGAAACAGCAAAACGCAGGGCTCGCGGAGAAACCGCGCCAGACGCGCGGTTTCTAGGCCATCCCGGCCCGGACTGTCAATCCAGATGGTCTGAATTTCCGGGCCTATGCGAGCCTGTCTATTCCTTCACCTCATGGATGCTTGCCCACTTACAAATCAGGTTCCGCATGATTCAATTTTAAGTAGGTTTATCAAGGTTAACGATGCGCCGACATTCTCCGGTGCACGAGTGGAGCATTACGAAAACCAACCCCGCTGGAGCCATAAGAAGGGGTTCACGTTGGTATTCCGCCCAGCGAGGACTCTAAGCATGACCGACACAGCCAGGCAGGACGATCGAATCGCGGAAACGCCCTTCGGCAAGCGAAGGGTGAAGCCCCGCGCCTGCATTGTCGAAAGCAAGCATCACGTCCGGTCCCTGCTCAGCGAAGCACTCGAAGAACTGGGTTTCATTCCCCTCGCCTGCGCCACGCTGGAAGACCTTGATGCGTCTTTGCGTTTCGATTTTCCCGATATGGTTGTCATCAGCTTCTCGATGAACGGCCTGTCAGTTCCGGGCATCCTGAACCTGCTCGCAATGCGGACCTGCGCCGCAAAGGTACTGCTGATCGGACCGCCGGATGCGCCCGCCGTCAAGGCAGACCGGGAACTCGGGGAGAATCTGGCACTCGACTTGCTGCCGGTGCTATCGACGCCTTTCAGCGACAGGGATCTGCGCGCACGCGTCGCCGCCCTGGTGCCGGCCGAACCGCTATCCCCTCCGGTCGATGTGGCCGAGGCGCTCGGCGCCGGCTGGCTCGAACTCTGGTATCAACCGAAGATCAACGCGCGAAGTCTTTCGCTGAGCGGCGCTGAAGCGCTGATCCGGATGCGTCATCCGAACTGGGGGATCGTGCCGCCGGCCCGCTTCATTCCCGACGAGGGCGATCCTCATTTCCGCGCCCTGTCGGACTTCGTCATCGGCCGGGTTTTTCAGGACTGGCGTTATCTCGTCGCCAAATCGGGCAGCATCCATATCTCCATCAATCTGCCCCTCGCCTTCTTCACTGACGCAAACGCCGTCGATGACCTGCGGGTGCAGTTCCCGAATCATCCCGCCTTCGACGGCTTGACCGTGGAAGTCGGCGGCAGCGAAGTCGTGCAGAATTTACCGCTCGCGGTCGAGGCTGCGCACCGGCTGCGATTTCACAACATCGGCCTGTCGATCGATGACGTGGGCACGGAATGGTCGACACTGGCCGCGCTGAACGATTTTCCATTCGCCGAGATCAAGCTCGATCGCAAATTCGTGGACGGCAGTTCGTCCGCGCGGCTCAAGCGCTCCGTCTGCCGCCAGATCGTCGACCTCGCCAAGAGCCATGGCGTCAAGACAGTGGCAGAAGGCGTCGAGACCCGCGACGATTTCCTGGCGATGCATGGCATCGGCGTCGACTTCATCCAGGGGTTCCTGTTCGGCAAGCCGATGACCACCCGAAAATTCGCACACAACAGCCGTCAACGTCCGGCCTTCGCAGCCGATGCCTGAAAGCGGCGCTATCCGCTCGGCCAATGACTTACCGGTGATTTCCGGTTGCTTTCGCCACGATATCATCGCCGCTCGCCTCGGCATTGGACTCGAATACCGCGCGGCACGGCCCACCGAGCTGAGGCTGATTGTGCCGCAGGCAGGCGACAATACGGGCTACATCGGGAATTTCGCTGCCGCACAGCCTGAAGACATCAGGCGTGCAGGCCATCCTTTGGGCGAACGTGCCGCGATATTCTTCCGCATACGCAGTGAAGGCGATGCAGGCCACCGCCAGAATTCCGGAAAACAGGATAACTCCGTGCCTGAGCATGTGCCACCTCATCCCAATGCGCTCCACACGCCAGAGCATTTTTCGCTTCTGATCAAATCAGGAGCGAAGCTCCGGATGTTGTTTTGACGCGTTTGCTTCACGCGAACCGGCATCCATCCTTAGGGCTCAAGCCCGAGGACATGCTTCGCTTGAAAACGCTATGATACCTCCTCAAACCATTGAGGCGGCAGGAAGGTTCGTTTCAGGCCATACGATGGGGGTTGCGTGGCTTTCCGCGGGACGCGCGCCCCTCGCCGGTCCACCGCACCCCCGCATACCCTCTTCCGCTATGCCGAACGACGGGACGCACTTCCCCCGCGCCGTCCCGGATGCGCGAGTTGATGGGCGAGGTAATCGATCAGCACCTCGACGCGCGCCGGTCGCGGCCCGCCCGGCGGCATCACCAGATGAACCGCGCCTTCCACCTGTTTCCAGCCCTTCAGGAGAACCTCGACCTGCTTGGCGGCGATGGCGTCGCCGACGATGAATTCCGGCAGGTCCGCTATTCCCAGCCCGGCGATGATCGCGGGCAGCAGCGCCTCGCCGTTATTGACGCGCAGCCGGCCCGATGGCCGCACGGCAGCCTGTTCGCCGCGCGCATTGACGTAACGCCATACCCCCGGCGTCGACAGATAAGCGTAACCCAGACAACTGTGCTGGGCGAGATGCATCGGGTGCGTCGGCCTGCCGTGCGCCTTGAGATAGGCCGGCGACGCAACGGTATGACGCGGCATCGGGCAGAGCCGCCGCGCCAGCAACGACGAATCCGGCAGGCTGGCAATCCGCACGCCTACGTCAAACCCCTCGCCGATCAGATCGACCATCGCGTCGCTGAAATGGAGATCCACCGACACCTCGGGATACATCGCAAGGAAGCCGGGCAGCAGCGGCGCGATCACGTTGACGCCGAACGTCATGGGAACCGCAAGCCGCACCAGACCGCGCGGCACCGTCGATCGTGCCAGCGCCTCATTCTCGGCTGCTTCACCGTCCGCGAGCAGACGCGCGGCGCGTTCCGACAGGTTCTTGCCTGCATCCGTCAGCGCCAGGCGGCGCGAGGTACGATTGAAGAGACGGGCGCCGAGCCGGTCTTCAAGCCGGCCGACGGCTTTGGAAACCGTTGCTTTCGACAGACCCAGATCGGCCGCCGCGCCGGCGAAGGAGCGCAGTTCGACAACCTTGGCGAAGATCGCCAGCGCCTCGAAATCCGGAAGTCTCGCCATTCCTGTCCCACCATAGATAATTTTTAGAAACAATGTGTTTCGATAGTTTCTATTTATACACCTGACCGAAAGACATATCCATCCGTCAACCGCAGCCGACGGCCGAACGCCAATCGAGCCGGCAGCCGCGACGGCATACGGGCAATCGGAAAGGACAGGTCATGATCGAACTCAGACCCTTCAATAAACTCGGTGGCGCAGATCACGGCTGGCTGAAAGCAAAGCATCACTTCTCGTTCGCCAGCTATTACGACCCCGGCAATGTGGGACATGGCAGCCTGCGCGTGTGGAACGACGACGAGATCGCGCCGAACAGCGGATTTCCGCCCCACCCCCACGCCAACATGGAGATCATCACTTACGTTCGCGAAGGCGCGATCACCCATCAGGACAGCATGGGCAACAAAGGCCGCACCGAAGCGGGCGACGTGCAGGTGATGAGCGCGGGCTCCGGTGTGCGGCATTCCGAATACAATCTGGAGCCGGTGAAAACCACGCTATTCCAGATCTGGATCGAGCCCACGAAGGATGGCGGCGAACCCGCCTGGGGCGCAAAGCCTTTTCCGAAAGGCGATCGCTCGGGCAGGCTGGTCACCCTCGCCAGCGGATTCAAGGCCGACAGCGATGCGCTGCCGATCCGCGCCGATGCGCGCGTGCTCGCCACCACGCTGAAAGCCGGCGAGAGCGCAAGCTACGCGGCGAGCAAAACGCGCAACCTGTATCTCGTTCCCGCCGTGGGGGCGGTCGAAGTCAACGGCGTGCGCGTCAACGCTCGCGACGGCGCGGCCATCCACGACGAGGCGACGGTGAGCATCACCGCGCTGGAGGATTCCGAAGTGGTGCTGGTCGACGCGGCGTAAGCCGCCCACCCGACACAGCGAACGCGATGCGCGGCCCGACCGCCGCGCATCTTCCCTCAAACGCGGAGGTCAAAAATGGCGAAGGTTCTTGTTCTCTACTATTCCGCCTACGGGCATATCGAGGCGATGGCGAACGCCGTCGCGGACGGCGCCCGGGAAGCCGGAGCCACGGTCGACGTCAAGCGGGTGCCCGAACTCGTGCCCGAAGCGGTTGCGAAGGCAAAACACTTCAAGCTCGATCAGGCCGCGCCGCTGGCGAAAGTCGATGATCTCGCCAGTTACGACGCGATCGTCGTCGGCACCGGCACGCGGTTCGGACGGATGTCGTCGCAGATGGCGAGCTTCCTCGATCAGGCCGGCGGCCTGTGGGCTAGGGGAGCCTTGCACGGCAAGGTCGGCGGCGCATTCTCATCGAGCGCGACCCAGCATGGCGGCCAGGAAACCACGCTGTTCTCGATCATCACCAACCTTCTGCACTTCGGCATGACGATCGTCGGCCTGAACTACGGCTTCGCCGGCCAGATGGGCGTCACGGAGGTCACCGGCGGCGCGCCCTATGGCGCGACCACCATCGCCGATGGCGACGGCAGCCGCCAACCAAGCGCGAACGAACTCGCGGGCGCGCGCTATCAGGGCAGGATGATCGCCGAGACGGCGGCGAAGCTGCATGGCTAAACAACAATCCAGAGCTTCGCTTCTGATTCAATCAGACGCGAAATGCTCTGGTTTGCGGCTCCTCACGCTGAACGGCGGGCAACAGATGCCGCGGCCGTGGCCAAGACCCTGCCGGTCGTGTATCAGACCCTGAGAACCCACAGCCATTACGGAATACGCCTTGGTCCAGGATCCGACGAACAAGCCATTTCTCGAGGTGCTATCAGGCCGTCGCCAGGCCGTGCCGCCGATCTGGATGATGCGGCAGGCAGGCCGCTATCTGCCGGAATATCGCGAGTTGCGCGCGAAAGCCGGCGGTTTTCTCGACCTCTGCTTCACGCCGGAATTCGCCGCCGAGGTGACGTTGCAGCCGATCCGCCGCTTCGGGTTCGACGCAGCGATCATCTTCTCCGACATTCTCGTCATTCCCTACGCCCTCGGACGTTCGGTGCGCTTCGAGGCGGGCGAAGGTCCGCGGCTCGATCCGCTGGATACGCCGGACAAGATAGCCGCGCTTTCGAGCGAAGCCGACATGACGAAGCTTGAGCCGGTGTTCGAAGCGCTGCGCCGCGTCAAGCGCGAACTCGACTCAAAAACAGCCCTGATCGGATTCTGCGGCGCGCCATGGACGGTCGCCACCTACATGGTTGCCGGACAAGGCACGCCCGATCAGGCGCCGGCGCGGATGATGGCCTATCGCCACCCCGACGCCTTCGCCAAGGTCATCGACGCCATCGTCGACAACTCGATCCGCTATCTGCTCGGCCAGTTCAAGGCCGGCGCGGATGCGCTGCAAATCTTCGACACATGGGCGGGCGTGTTGCCACCGCGCGAGTTCGCGCAGTGGTCGATCGAACCCACCAGACGCATCGTCGCAGGCGTGCGCAGGCAGGTTCCGGACGCAAAGATCATCGGTTTTCCCCGCGGCGCGGGCGCCCTGCTGCCGTCCTATATCGAGGCGACCGGCGTCGACGCCGTCAGCATCGACTGGGCCGCCGAACCGTCCCTGATCCGGGACAAGGTGCAGAACCGGGTGGCCGTGCAGGGCAATCTTGATCCGCTGGCGCTGATCGCCGGTGGCGCGGCGCTCGACCGCGCGGTCGATGACGTGCTGACGAATTTCGCGGGCGGCCGGCTGATCTTCAACCTCGGCCACGGCATTCAGCCGGAAACGCCAATTCCGCACGTCGAACAGATGATCCGACGCGTGCGCGGTAACGGCATGCGCAACTAGAGCGGCC
>NZ_BJNF01000064.1 GCF_006539545.1 Nitrobacter winogradskyi | reverse complement strand
GCTCTAGAGCATTATCGCTTCTGACTGAATCAGACTCGTCCGTCGTGTGGGAGCGACCGCCAAACGGCCAGCATCACTTAGTGTAAGGGCACAGGGACCGCAGCGACAACGATCCGAAGCGGTCCTCGAACGACGAGGGCGCTCCCGCTTTTTTGATGAGGAAAACGATCCGTCGCTCCGCGCGTTCTGTGATTTCGACGGAATCGCCGGTCTCCCGGATCAGGTTCGGAATATCGATCACCGAGAGCGGATCGGTGCAATGCACCTCAAGCCGCTCGCCAGGCGTCAACGATTTCAAGGCCTTGCGGGTCTTGAGCGCTGGCATCGGGCACTTCAGCCCGGTCAGATCGAGTTTCGATATCAGCATGGGGATAAACATGGCGAATCCCGATGAGACCGTCAACCGGTGGACGACGGGTCCCGCTTACATTGCCTCCAATCAGCGCCGGTTCGGGGGGATGTTGTTCCGGCCGATCACGTCCTATTGTCATGAGCAACCGGACGCCCCATGACCAGCACCGACGCAGCCTCTCCCCCGGATTATCCGCCAACTCCCGCCGTCATCCTCGCCGGCGGGCTTGCGCGGCGCATCGGGGGCGGCGACAAGCCGATGCGCGAGATCGGCGGGCAGACGATCCTGGCCCGCGTGATCGCGCGACTGGCATCCCAATGCAGCGGCCTCGTCCTCAACGCCAACGGCGATCCGGCGCGGTTCTCAGGGTTCGGCCTGCCCGTCGTCGCCGATAGCGTGGCGGATTTTCCCGGGCCGCTCGCCGGGATTCTGGCTGCTCTCGACTGGGCGGCGGAGCAGCGATCAGGCCACCAATGGATCGTGAGCGCTCCGGGCGATTGCCCGTTCCTGCCGCGCGATCTGGTGGCCCGGCTGCATGAGGTGCGTGACCAACAGGATGCCGAGCTTGCGGTCGCTGTTTCGGGCGGGCGGACGCATCCCGTGATCGGACTGTGGAACGTGACGCTGCGTGACGAACTGCGCCAGGCGCTGACATCCGAAGGCATCAGAAAGGTCGATCGCTGGACCGCGCGCTACCGGCTTGCCGCGGTTTCATGGCCGACCGCGCCGTTCGATCCGTTCTTCAATGTCAACACCACCGACGATCTCGCCGAAGCCGAACGCCTGGCCGCGCTGGACGTAGCCGCATGAGGCCGCCGCGAACCGGAAGCATCAGCCGCCCCCAAAAATCCGGTTCAACCGCATTGAATTAGACTCTCGCCTTAACTTCTTGACAGAGCATGATTTTATCCGAACACCGGTTCTCCGCTTTTCAAGATCATACTTTAGAGCCTTTCCGCTACTGATAGAATCAGAAGTGGGCTCTA
>NZ_BJNF01000063.1 GCF_006539545.1 Nitrobacter winogradskyi | reverse complement strand
CTTCGCTCGAAAACGCTCCAGCTATCAATCACCGGCTGCCGCCTGACCAGCCTCCTATTTGCGTGGCAGCTTCCACTCCGGCCGGACGAAATGGCAGGTGTAGCCGTTTGGAAAACGCTCCAGGTAATCCTGATGCTCGGACTCGGCCTCCCAGAATGGTCCGGCCGGCTCGACATCGGTGACGACATAACCAGGCCAAAGACCGGAGGCGTCGATCTCGGCGATGGTTTCTTCCGCGATCCGCTTCTGCTCATCGCTCGTGTAGAAGATCGCCGAACGGTAGCTTAGGCCCTGATCGTGACCCTGACGATCCTCCGTGGTCGGATCATGGATCTGGAAAAAGAACTCCAGCAGCTGCCGATAGCTGGTCACCGCCGGATCGAAGTTGACTTCGATGGCCTCGGCATGATCGCCGTGATTGCGGTACGTGGCGTCCGGCACGTCGCCGCCGGTGTAGCCGACCCGGGTCGAGATCACGCCGGGATACCGGCGCAACAGAGCCTGCATACCCCAGAAGCAGCCGCCGGCAAGAACCGCACGTTCCGTAGAAACCGTCATACCCACCTCTCTCCTGGAGCTTCGCTTCTGCCAGAATTAGGAGCGAAGCTCCAGATTGTTGTTCTGACGCGCTTTCTTCACGCGAACCGAGCATCCGCCCTAGGGGCTCAAGCCCGAGGACATGCTTTGCTCGAAAAGCTATAGCGCACCTCATGGCTCGCGCCACATCTGACATCAGATCTGGATATCACCGGCCGGCGATCAAGCCGGTCCACCCGCTGCGGGCGGCGCCCCGGATCCCGACCCGATGTTTGAAAGTATAGCTTCGGTCGGTTCGCTCAGGGCCGGTCTTGCATGTCATCACGGAGACGAAGGACCCATGATCTTGGAGCCCATGATCTTGATATGACGCATTTTCTTCATGCGAACCGGCACCCATCCTTGGGGCTCAAGCCCGAGGATATGCTGCGCTCGAAAACGCTAAAGCCACCGCGAGTTACACCACGGAACGACGTCGGATCGATTATCCTGCCCATTGCATATTCGGAGAATCCTCGCAACCGGATTCGCCAGTTGCATCACAGCACGATACCGAGCTATTCGGAGGGTCACCCGAGACCAATCTCGAAGCAAAATGAGGACTGGAATGCCGATCAAGCTGGACGAAACGAAGTTTGCCCTGGACGGTCACGCACCTTTCGGGAAGCTGTGGGGCAGACTGTTGATCGAGGTCGTGGATAAAGAAACCGACATCAGACAGACCGTGCACCTCGAGGTTCTTCTCGATAACGGCGACAGAACCAACTTTCTCCAGCACGAAAAGCTGGCGCGTGCAGAAGCCAAGAAGCTGCTGACCCAGGTCGCAGAGCAACTGTAACTCACCTACCCTCCGCTGAACGGACACTCCGCCTGAAACGCGCCCCGGCGTTTCGCTAAGCGCGGGGCGATCTTCGATAATCAACCTCAACGGAATGCCACGCCCCTCATTGCCCAAATGCTTGCCGCATTTGGGCAATGATGCTTGCACCTGGCTCCGGCGATTCGCGGGCGACTTCCAGAGAACTCAGTCCTTCTCTCGCTGCTTTGACCGGACGATCCTCCAGAGGCCCGGTCACCATCCGGCCGCCATCGAAGACGTTCGGAGAACCGTGCCGCCGAAGCGGCCACGCCAGCATTGCATCAATACCAGCTTGCATTCGTCTCGAACGTTAGCCATTGCGACGATCGCCGTTCTCGGCGCCTTCGGTGTCGTTCACTGTCAGCGAAAGAAGTCCGTTCGAGGCACTTTTCTTCTTTGCAACGACCAGCCATGGCTGGAGAGGACATCGCGGATTTGCGCCCGCAACCAACGACGATGCGTCAGTTCATAGAAAACAAAAGGCGTCCTCATCGTTCGTCCATGCACGCCACGCCGACAACTTCATCGAGCGATTCTAAAACATGCAGACATTCGAATTTGAGTTCGCTGGATTGGCTTAACTCAGCGTTCATCAAACAGACAGCAAGCTGTAAAGCGTTTTCGAGCGAAGTGGATGCCGGGTCGCGTGAAGAAAACGCGTCAGATCAAAATCATAGAGCCACGCTTCTGACTCTGTCGGCGCGGAAAGGCTCCAGGATAATCAGTTCACCGCTTTCTGAACCTTGTTGACGACATCGGGTAGTCGCGCGCAAACTTCAATGCCTCGGCTGACAATAGAGTCTGGTTCATTGCGTTGAATCAGATTCTGACATTAATTTTTTAATCGAGCATGATCTTATCCGAAAACCGGTTTCCACTTTACGCTGGTGCGGCCCTTTGGGTCGGAATCATGCTCCAGCTGCAACGCCATGCCCTTTCTTTTCTTTCTCGATCAGGCCTTTCTCGATCAAGCGGCTTCGAAAAGATGCGCGCGAATGTATCGACTCAATATGCATGACGCGTTCGACGGGATTGGCCGATAGCTTACGCCGGAGTCGTCACGCCGTGATGGCTCCAGCCCACAGCGGCCGTATCGCGACTGACAATTCAGAATCAGTATTCTTCCGCAAGTGTATGTTCGACACCGGCGATCACGCCGCAACATGGGGGTAGTGACATGACAACGACACGACGGACGGTTCTTCTGCAGGGAGGAGCAATCGGCGCCGGCCTCATCGCCGCGAATGTATCCGCGGTGCGCGCGCTTGCGGCGACGAAGACGCCTCCTGTCCGGCGTTCATTGCAGGGGCTTGCCTGGAACGATCCCATCGTCGCGACTTATCGCGATGCGGTCGGCATCATGAAACAGAAGCCCGCCAATGATAAGTTCAACTGGGTGCAACTCGCGAATTTTCACGGCAACATCAGCACCGGATTCCGCTATTGCCCGCATGGCGACTGGTACTTCCTGCCGTGGCACCGCGCTTTTACCGCGATGTACGAACGTATCGTTCGGAGCCTGACCAAGAATCAGGACTTCGCCATGCCCTACTGGGACTGGACGGCGAGCCCGACAATGCCCGAGGTGTTCCTGCCGGAGAAGACCCCGGACGGAAAGACCAACTGGCTGTGCGTGAATGAGGACGGCAGGAAACGGACGTGGCCGCCGACACAGCCGATGCCGGCGAACATCGTGGGGCCCGCGGTTCTCAGTACGATTCTCAACGCGTCACCTTACGAGGTTTTCGGCACCAGCCGTCCCGCGGGCCAGAACTCGCTCGATCCTTCCTGGATCACCGGCGGAGGCGGCGTGCAAGGCACGCTTGAAGCGACACCGCACAACCAGGTCCACAACAACATCGGTGGCTGGATGCCAACAGCCGCATCGCCGCGCGACCCGATATTCTTCATGCACCACGGCAATATCGACCGCATCTGGGCGCTGTGGAATCTCAAGCATCAGAACAGCACCGATCCGCTCTGGACCGACATGCCGTTCAAGGAAAACTACCTCAATCCGGACGGGTCGTTCTGGTCTCCTAAAGTGTCCGACCTCTATGTTCCCGAAAAGCTGGGTTACAGCTATGGCTTCACGCAGACTGCGGTCGTCGCCAGCAGCGCCCGAACAATGACCCTGGAGCGCTCGCTTAACGCCGTTCTCGGAGCGAAGGCTGCCTCCAACGTTGAGGCCGGCAAGGTCGAGACCGCGGTGGTTGAAAACAACAAGAGCGCGACGCCTGGCGCCGCGCTGGCTCTCAAAATCGAGGTGCCGCAGGCTGCCTTGCAGGGCGTCGTGCGGAGCGCTCCCGTAGGCTCCGGATTCGACACCATGGACTTCGCCGCGGCTCGCGAGGCATCGGCGCGCGGAAGCCGCGCTCTGGCCATTCTCCGGAATGTCGCCATCACCGATCCGAGCACGACGACGATCCAGATTTATCTGGGCGATGAACCTGTTCCAGCCGACGCATCCCCCTCGGACCGCCGCTATGTGGGTAGTTTCGCCATGCTCGATCACGGTGGCGGCGGCCATGGCGCGCACGGCGACCACGAACTTCCATCCTTCGTCCTCGATCTTACCGATGCCCTTCAGAAGGTTTACGGTTCGGCCGGAACGATTCCAGGCACCATCGGGTTGCAAATCGTCGTGGGCAATGAGACCGGTAACGGCAAGGTAGGCAGTGCGACGCCGCAGCGCGTCGAGGTCGTCTTGGTTTCGGGATAGTCTTGCGTCATGAGGGAAGACGGCGCCGATGAAGCGGACAAAAGGTTGCGCGATTCGAGCCGTCTTCGCTGTGGCGGCGTTATCGGCCCTCGAAATGGCAGCAGCAGAAGAGAATGACGCGCGCGCCCGCGTCAACGCTCCGGCGCGGGTCGCGATCGCGCCGGCGCGTCAACCGCCGCAAGATGATGCCGGACGGCTTGTCGTCACGGTCACGGGTTTCAAGCCCGCGGTGGCTGGCACGGTCGAAGGCGTCGTCCTGATCCCTTGCGGAACCGAGGAGCGTGAGATCGGGCGGTTCGGCATCTTCCCACAGCAGCCCTTCGCCGCGGGGAACAACACCAAACCCCAACGATTCGGTTTTGCTTTGCCTGCTGGTTGCAAGCCGTCGCAGGTCACCGTGCGGGTTGAGCCCAGTGCTGGTGATGGCAGCGGCGCTGAACTCGTCATCGGCGAAGTTGCCATTGAATAGGATCAGACGAAACCCGCGCTTCTTCTTCCTCATTACGGAAACGGCGCTCCAGTCGGCGAGCTTATAAGAGCGATTTTGATCCATGCCGGAAAATTGATTGGCGTTGATGGAGGTGTAGCGAGACACTGCAGGAACTAAGTGTGCACGCTGATGTTAAGGCCGCAAATGTGTGATGCGATTTTGAGGAGCCTTTCATGTGCGATTACAGCCTGCATCACGTCTCCTCGCGACCCGCCCAGGTAGGCGACAAACTGGTCACGATGGATTTTGCGCGATCAAACGCGCGTGGCTTCGCTGCCGTCGGTGAAATCGGAACCCGGCTCGTCGTTCACGATGACGCGCCGCAGATGGCAGTTTGCCTGCTTCCCGGAACGGAACTCGCCTTTGACGCCGTCGTCGAACATGATCGCGCTTTCAGCCCCAAAGTTTTCGGCGTGCGAATTTTTGGCAAGGCGCGCGTGAATTATACGGTCGCCAGCTTCCGTCAGGTCGACCTGGATGATCCCTACGTCCAGCATGATGCGTTGGAGTTTCCCGACGGAGAGATCGTAAAGATCAACCGCCTGATAGAAGGTCAAACGGCTACCGTTCTTCAACTGCCCGCGGCTTTGCCTGGCAACGATCTCGACCATGAGCATGCTCACGCCGGATCCATCGTTCCGCTGCATGCTTCACGTCTCGTTCTGAACCGTGCGCTGCCTGAATCCGGAGCAGCGTCGATCCTGGTGCCAAATCTAGGCGTGGCGACGTTATGGGACGCTTTGCGCGGCACGGCCGTCAGTCTACGGGTCTCGTTGATGCAGGCTTTCCAGCGCTTGACCGCTCGCAAGCCTGATCTTCACTCGGCTCTGCCAGAAGCGGGCTCTCATAGCATCGTGCCCGTGATCGCATCACCGCAGACATCCGCGAATCCGACATCGGATAAGTCGGTTGGCGAGACCGAAGTCAAATCGTCTGCTGAGTTGCCTTCGGCTTAGTCCGCGCCAGGAATCCGGCCTAAGGCACGAACGTCATCTTCGTGGTGAACCTGCGACCCGAAGATACTCATGCAGTAAGAAATCGCAGGATCGCAGCGAGACGACGGTCGTTCGAGCTGCACCAACACAGCCATCGCAAACCCGTGGTGCCGGCCACGAGAGGGATAATCATGACGCATCTCCCGGCGAGATGCGCCACGCTAGCAGCGTTACAGACGAGAGACACAAGAACGATCCCGCGCCAACAAGCTCAAACAATAACG
>NZ_BJNF01000062.1 GCF_006539545.1 Nitrobacter winogradskyi | reverse complement strand
AGTCTGGGACGTGAGACAATTGGATAAGGCTTTTGATGCACTCGACTCCGACGTATGGGAAAATAACGATACCAACAACGGAAATGGCTGGGACCGATCACTTGCGGCTAAGACTTAGGCACCTTTCTGAAGATGTAGACCGGCATGGCAATGTTCGGTGTTATGTTCGCATTCCGGGCCGCCCCAAGATCCGCATCCGCTCAATGCCCGGTACTCCCGAATTCATCGCAGAGTATCAGGAAGCGATAACCGGCGAGTCCGTTATTTCCCGTCCTCGGCGCTCCAGTGAATTGAAACGTGGGACCTTTCACCACCTCTGTGTCCAATACTTCAAGAGCGGAGAATATTCTGCGCTCGATGTGAGCACTAGGAATTGGCAGCGGCGTACACTGGAACGGATTTGCGAGACGCACGGCGATAATCTCGTATCGCAAATGCAGCCTCGCCACGTCCGCCTTCTCCGGGATGAACTGCGCTCGACGCCAGCTGCCGCAAACCAACGGCTTAAGGCTCTCCGGGCGCTATTCAATTGGGCGAACGAGGCAGACGAGACGACGGTCAACCCGACACTCGGAGTTAAGCGTATTCCGTACGCCACGGATGGGCATCACACTTGGACAGATGCGGAGATCGCACAATATCAGGCGCGCCATGCAGTCGGCACAAAAGCACGTCTGGCCTTCGACCTTTTGCGCTTTATTGCATTTCGTCGTGAGGATGTTGTTCGGCTCGGTCGGGAGCACATCTGCAATGGCCGGATCATGTACCGACAAGCCAAGAATGAGCATCGAAACCCGGTCGATATCGATATACCGCTACACCCTGAACTAGCGGCCAGCATCGCGGCCACCGCGACCGGCGACAAGACCTTCCTCGTTACCGAATTCTGTAAAGCGTTCACCGCGAACGGCTTCGGCAACAAGTTCAAAGATTGGTGCCGTCAGGCCGACCTACCTCATTGCTCTGCTCACGGCATTCGCAAGGCCACCGCAACGACTCTTGCGGAGAACGCGGCGACTGCTCATGAGATCATGTCGATCACAGGCCATCGGACTCTTGAGGAAGTCGAGCGTTATACGAAGGCGGCACGGATGCGGAAGATGGCGGATGCGGCAATGACGAAGCTAGCTCAGACCAAACACCGATCAAAGGCCGAACAAGATTTGTCCCACCGAGTGAATCAGTGGGACAATTCGCCTGAAAAACCCAATGAAACCAATGATAATGAATCTCTTTGGCGCTCCCTAGGGGAATCGAACCCCTGTTTCAGCCTTGAGAGGGCCGCGTCCTAACCGCTAGACGAAGGGAGCGTACCGGACAGGCAATAACCTCGAAATCGATACGCCGCAAGGTGCCTCTGGATATCAGGGCTCGCGTGCGAAATTCAGCGTTCCGGCTGACTGCAACGTGCGCAGGTTGAACGTTCGGATCTGGACGGAGCCGCCGAGATCGAGGGTCACCACGAGCAGGTCGCCCGCGACCGCGGTCGCGGTGATTCTGGCATCCTTCGGCAGGGTCGCGGTAACGTCGGCCGCCGGCCTGCTTCCCTCGACGCGGAAAAAGCGATAGCCGATGGCGACAAGAACGGCTCCCACGGCGAGGGCCGTGGTCAGACCAGCGATCAACATCATCCGCCGCACCCGCGCGAATAGCGCGGCCTGTTCCGGCGTCGGTTCAGGGTTTAAAGGCTCGGTCATGCAAGGCTCGGCTCTCAAAGGCTCACCATCGGATCAGAGGCTGGACATCGTTGTCACCGGCGACGAGGGGTCGGTGCGCCTTGATCGTGTCCTTGCCGTTCATAGCCCTGATCTGTCGCGATCACGCCTGAAGTCCCTGATTCTCTCGGGCGACGTCAGTATTATGAAAAAAGCTTCTGTTGCGGAGAGGACGGAAGGCCCGGCCCCTGTTCACGACCCCGCTTATCATGTCGTTCCGGGAGATACGATCACAATCCACGTGCCGCCGGCAATATCGGCCAAACCGCAAGGCGAAGCCATCGCGCTGGATATCATCTATGAAGACAACGATCTCATCGTCATCAACAAGCCGAAAGGTCTGGTTGTTCATCCCGCCGCGGGTCACCATGCTGGAACGCTGGTCAACGCCCTCATTGCGCATTGCGGGGAGAGTCTGTCCGGCATCGGCGGCGTCTGTCGGCCCGGCATCGTGCACCGGCTGGACAAGGACACCACCGGCGTGATGGTGGCCGCCAAGAATGATGCCGCCCACAGGTCGCTGAGCGCGCAATTCGCGGATCATGGACGCACGGGAGCAATGCGACGCGGTTACCTGGCTTTTGTCTGGGGACTGCCGAACCGTGCACATGGCACAGTCGACGCTCCGATAGACCGGCACCCTCACGCGCGCGAAAAGATGGCCGTGCGCGCAGGGGGGCGGGAAGCGATCACCCATTGGGAGGTCCGGCAGGTCTTCAACGGCCGGGACGGAAAGCCGGTGGCTGCTCTGCTAGCCTGCCAGCTTGCCACCGGCCGCACTCACCAGATCCGGGTGCATCTTGCCCATGCGGGCCACCCGCTGATGGGTGACGACGTCTATGGACCCCATTTCAAGACCAAGGCCAGTCATCTGGGACCGCGAGCCGCCGCGGCGCTGAGCGCTCTTGGCCGGCAGGCGCTTCACGCGTCCCTTCTGGTCCTTGAACATCCCCGGACCGAGAAGGTCCTGCGCTGGGAAACGGGGCTGCCGGAGGACTTGTCTTCTCTGCAAACGGCCCTCGCGGCGGCGGAATGACGCATCTTTCCGGAAAACAAAAGTGATAACAGACAGTTGAGAACAGATCACGAAAACGTAATCACTTTTTGTTCTTCTTTTTCCGGGCCACCTCTGGTATATGTTGCACCTGCGTTGAATACCCAACGTGGAACATCGCAGCGTGGTCGGCTTTAACAAGAGACTGCCTGCCGGGCTCGCCGCTGTCGGGGGCCTGAACCAGTGGAGGGCGCAACCATGGCCCGTACTGCTACCCTACCGGTTCTCAACGGAGAGAACGGACTTTCCCGTTACCTTTCGGAGATCCGCAAGTTTCCGATGCTGGAGCCGCACGAGGAGTACATGTTCGCCAAGCGTTTGCGCGAACATGACGACCGTGACGCGGCGCATCATCTCGTGACCAGCCATCTTCGGCTGGTGGCCAAGATCGCCATGGGCTATCGCGGCTACGGCCTGCCGATATCGGAAGTCGTGTCGGAAGGCAACGTTGGCCTGATGCAGGCGGTAAAGCGTTTCGAACCTGAAAAGGGTTTCCGCCTCGCCACATATGCGATGTGGTGGATCAAGGCCTCAATACAAGAGTATATCCTGCGCTCGTGGTCGCTCGTGAAGATGGGCACGACCGCGAACCAGAAGAAATTGTTCTTCAACCTGCGGAAGGCGAAGAGCAAGATCTCCGCGCTTGACGAAGGCGATATGCGTCCGGATCAGGTCAAGCTCATCGCCAAGCGTCTCGGCGTCACGGAACAGGATGTCGTCGACATGAATCGCCGACTTGGAGGCGATGCATCGCTCAACGCTCCGATCCGTGATGATGGCGAAGCCGGCGAATGGCAGGACTGGCTGGTCGATCAGTCGCCCAATCAGGAAGCCATCATGGCGGAGCATGAGGAGTTCGATCATCGACGTCGGGCATTGACCGGCGCGATGGGCGTGCTCAATCCGCGCGAGCGCCGCATCTTCGAGGCCCGACGCCTCGCGGATGAGCCGATGACGCTGGAAGATCTCGCTGCCGAGTTCAATGTGTCTCGCGAGCGCGTGAGGCAGATCGAGGTTCGTGCTTTCGAGAAAGTGCAGTCAGCGGTGAAGACGACGATCGCACAGCAGGAACAAGCTGCCATGGAAGCCGCCCGCTGAAGTGCGAAGCTTCCGTTCAGAAATGAGGGTCGCCGGATACCGGCGGCCCTTTTTGTTTGTTCGCGATCCGCAGGCGATTCCCCCTGTGAGGTGCGTACCCGTATGCGTAAGGGAAGCGGATCGAACAACAATCTGGAGTTTCGCTTCTGATTCAATCAGAAGCGATAATCAGCGCCGCTGCTCCAGTTAATTGATTGAGCATCGGATTTATCCCGAAACCGGTTCCCACTTTCGGGTCCGATGCTCTGGCTCCGCTCCAGTCCTTCGATGAGGCCTTATGCTCTTTGATCGGACGGGATCTGTTGCGACCATGACTGCGGGGCAATCGGCGGCGCGATGTCTCCGCATGAGGCAAACCGGTTTTTCCCGTCGTTCTTGGCCGCATAAAGCGCGTGATCGGCGGCGGCGAGCAGGTGTTCCGAACTGGCTCCCATCTCCCGGGTCCATTGAGCGAGCCCGATGGAGGCCGAGATAGGAACATCGGCGCCGGCGCATCCGGCAGCGTCTTCGCGACAGGCATTCAGCACGCGCTGCGCGATCTGCGCGCCTTCTTCCAGCGTTGTGGCGGGCAACAGGATGCAGAACTCGTCCCCGCCGGTACGTGCCAGCAAATCGCCGGGCCGTAGCTGCATCTGCGCCATCAGCGTGAACTGCCGCAGGCAGGCATCGCCGGCTGCGTGACCGTGGGTGTCGTTGATTTGCTTGAAGCCGTCGAGATCCATCATGAGGATTGCGAAAGGTTCGCCGCTCCGCTCCGACATTGCGCACGCGTCCTCCAGCCGCCCCAGCAGCTGTCGCCGGTTGGCGACTCCGGTGAGGTCGTCCACATGCGCAAGGTCGGCAACTTCGTTTCGCAGGCGATCGATCGCCATCAAAAGGAATCCGAAGTTCCAGGTCATCGACAGGAACACCAGACCCAATATCAGAGCGGCCTGAAGACCATTGAAGTTGATATAGGACACTCCGCCGCCGATATCGAAAAAGGCACACACCGACCTGATGACGCTGACGCAAATGATGAGCACGCTGACAATTCCAGCGAGCTGTGCTCCCGAATTGATGCGGCCTTCCTTGCGCGACAGCACCATCTTCAACGTCATGGCGATCGGTATCGCCTGAGCCGCCGAATAGATGAAAATGCGCATCGGCATGTCGTCGCGCACATACACAAAGTAAGCGAGTCCAGCGACGCTCAAGCCGACCGTGATAAAAGTCGTCCGCCAGGAGACTGGTCGCTCGTAGAACCGCCGAATGCCCATCGTGCAGAGGCAGATTGAGAAGATCAACCCGGCGCCACCCACGACCAGCGGCAGCATTGAATCGACGTGACCGCGCAGCATGGATAGGGCGGAGAAAAAAGCGGCGAAGAAGGACGCCGCCGCCCAATAGGGAGCAGCCACCAGCGTCGGGTAGCTCCGCATGACGTAGGTCCAGACCAAACCCAACGCCAGGAAGTTGGCGATAAACACCACCCATATTGTCGGCACGCTCAGCATGGCAAATCCCGGAGCACGCCGCTCCGCCTTCCCCGGTGGTTTTCTTGTGACTTTCCGTCTTTACCCAACAACCTGCGACCGTAGCGATTAATGGAAACTCACCGTGGGGAGAAGACCCTTGGGGATGGTTTTGAAATGATGAATGAAGTGTATGGCTCAGGGAGGCATTCAGGCTTCTTGCGATAGAGTTAAAAAAAAGCCCGCCGGCGAAGGGGGGTACACCGGCGGGCTAAGAGCGGACGAGGGATAGAGGCAATTTACCCGTCCGCCAAGTTTAACTCATGAGGAGTATCGTCGCAGCGGTTCGATTTTTCATGCGCGGTTTGTCAGCGGTGTGCAGGCCAGAACTTCTCTGACTTGCACGCGGTGCGAACGAACTCCCCTTATCCGGAGTCTCGCGTCAAAGGAGACTGCGCGCCTTCCTTCGTCGTTACGGTGTCGATGTTGTCGTAGTAGGAATCAAGCTCCGCGCGGCGCGCAGTCCAATCGAAGAGCTCAGAGCCGGAACTTCCGAACACACTCTTCGGATAGCCTTTCAGCCGATTGCCGCTGATGTCGCTGCGATATAGCCGTCGAGTTCGGAGTCGAATCTGAGCAGTCTCCATGGCACCGGATAATGCTCGTCGCCCACACCGAGAAATCCCCCGACGCTCAGCACAGCGTAGGCAGGTTCCCCGCTGGACTTGTCGATCATGACGCGTTCGATCGAACCAATCTTCTTGTCTTCGGCGCCATAGACGGCCTTGCCGGACTCCTTATCGCTGGCGATCAGGTTTTCAGAGTTTCCTTCCATAGCCATCAGCTTCTCCTTCGCTAGGTGGGGAATAAAGCGACAGCCACACCGAATGTTCCTCGATGCGTTTCAAAAGGAGGGGAGGATTCGCGGCCGGATAAATAAACCAGAAGCGGAACAGCCGTCATGAGCCGGACAACGATCGTAAGTGGTTGGCGCAGTGCCGGACGAAGTCTTCGTTTCTTCCTTGCCTTCCTTCTGAAGGGACACAGAGCTTCACGCCGGCGCGGCAACCGGCGCCGATCGCAAAAGTCGCGCAAGCGGCAAGCAGGTAACTTTTGCGGCAATCAGGTTTCGACTGGGTTCCCTTTTCCGCGGATGCGTGTAAAGATATATCAGAATGCATCAATTGAGGGGGCGTTGCAGCCCTGGACATGATAAAATCTGGATCTGATAAAATAGCGCGCAGGAAAACCTCTCTCATGGCTGGCATCGGATACGCGAAAACGAGCGACAACGGGAGGGTGATATGCTGGCCAATAAACGCAGAACCTAACCAGGCTTCGGCGGAGTTAGATATGATCCCGACCCGAAGGATCACGCCAGCGCAAAGTGGAACCGATTCTCGGAAAACACCATGCTAAAACTAAAAGATAAGCTACGAGTTTAAGCTACGAGTTTAGTTCAACGAAGTTGGAAACAGACTCGTACTCAAGCGGCCAGACTTAAACATAAGGAAAGGCATCCCGATGGAAGGCATGAGCAAAGGCAGAATTATCGTTCTGGTTGCGCTGACGGGCATATTGATAGCCACAGGCGTGTGGATGATCGCGATCTTGAATCAGACGTCCGGCGTCGAGATAGGCAAACACGGCTGGATCGCGCTTGGTCTCGGTACGTTCTTTTCGTTCGTCATCGGATGCGGATTGATGTTCCTGATGTTCCTGAGCAGTCGCAACGGGCACGATGAAGCAGCGGACCCTTTCCGGAAACGGCCGCCTTCGAACTAAACGGGGCGCGAGCGAGAAGTTGCGTCTCCGGCGACCTGTCTGGTTTCATTAAAGGGCCTGACGGCTTGTGGAAGCCGCCTTATCAGCCACGGACGTCAACGTCCGTAGCTGGAGCATGATCCCGAAAAGTGGAAACCGGTTTTCGGAAAAGATCATGCTCGAATAAAAGATAAGCGACGAGTCTGATTCAACGCAGTTGAATCAGATTATAGCGCCGGATCACGCGCGCACCTCGCCTTCGAAATCAAGGCCGAGGTCTAGAATGCCAACGCTGTGCGTGAGCCACCCGATCGACATGAGATCGACTCCGCTTGAGGCGATCGCTGGCGCTGTCGCCGGCGTGATGCCGCCGGACGCTTCGGTCACCGCCCGGCCCGCGACCATCGCGACGGCTTCCCGGAGCGTGTCCGGACTCATGTTATCGAGAAGCACGGCATCGACGCCCTGTTCGAGCGCTTCGCGCAGTTGATGGAGGGTATCCACCTCCAGTTCGATCTTGACCAGATGTCCGACGCGGTCCTTCGCGCGCTTCAGCGCCTCGCTGACGCCGCCGGCGATGACAATATGGTTGTCCTTGATGAGAACGGCATCGTCGAGACCGAACCGGTGGTTGCTGCCGCCGCCGACACGAACCGCGTATTTTTCGATCGCGCGCAGGCCGGGCGTCGTCTTGCGCGTGCACACGATCTTGGCTTTGTAGTCCTGAACCGCCGCGACCACGGACGCCGTCGCCGTGGCGATTCCGCTCAGGTGGCACAGGAAGTTCAGCGCGACCCGCTCGGCCGTTAAAATTCCCCGCGCAGGACCAGACAAGGTCGCGATCACGTCGCCCGGCGCGACCATCGCGCCGTCGTCGTGCCCCACATGCATTTCGATCGCCGGGTCGATGAGTTCGAATGCGAGCCGGGCCAGATCGAGCCCGGCAACGGTGCCGTGCTGGCGGGCGGCGATGAAGGCCGTGGTCCGGTGACCGGCCGGCACGATAGCATCGGTCGTGAGATCTCCCGAGCGGCCGAGATCTTCAAGCAGGGCGGCACGAACCAGCGGTTCGATCATGATGCGCGGCAGGGCAGGGAGCGACATTGTGTTCCGGCTTACGAGCTAACCAACCAAATCGGGAATGCAGCCTTGCGCGGCATCGAATGCGTCGCGCAGGCGGAGTGTCGTCCGGGCCGCGCTCGTGGCTCGCTCCGGATAATCGGTGCGTGTGTGCGCGCCCCGGCTTTCCTCCCGGCGAAGCGCGGCGATCACGATCATCAGGGCGACGATGGCCGGATCGCTTGCGGCCTCTCGCGAGGCGGCAAGCGGCAGGAGCGCGCGGGCGGCGGCGCGCAGCCCTTCTCCGTCCCGCAAAACGCCGGCGGCGCGCGACATGATCGGCCGGATCAAGGCCGGATCGCAGCCGGTGCCTGCCTCCGTCGCTCGGGGCAAACGTTGTTTCGCGGGCGTCGTGCCGGCGATATCCCGGGCGACCAGGCCGGCGCACACCACCGCTTCCAGAAGCGAGTTGCTCGCCAGCCGGTTGGCGCCATGAAGGCCGGTGCAAGCGGCCTCACCGCAGGCCCAGAGACCGTCAATGGATGTTCGTCCGCGGTTGTCGACGGAAACGCCACCCATGTGATAATGCGCGGCGGGACGAACCGGGATCGGCTGTGTCAGGGGATCGATCCCCGCGTCGCGACAAAACGAGGTGATTGCCGGGAAGCGTCTGGCGAAGTCGACGCCGGGCATGCGCCTCGCATCCACAAAAACGCGATGGCCCGCGGCCATGTGCCGCCAGACCGCGCGCGCGACGACATCGCGCGGCGCAAGCTCGGCGCCGGGCGTGTCCGCCATGAAGCGATCGCCGTTTTCATCGATGAGAGTCGCGCCTTCGCCACGCACCGCTTCGCTGATCAGTTTCAGCGGGAAGGAGCCGACATCGAGCGCGGTCGGATGAAACTGGATGAATTCGAGATCGGCCATGATGGCGCCGGCGCGCGCCGCGAGCGCGAGTCCCTGGCCGCACGATCCCGCCGGATTGGTTCCGTGCAGAAACAATCCGCCGATGCCTCCGGTCGCGATGACGATGTGATCGGTGACGAAGGTGACGGAATCACGCCCGGCCTGGCAGACGACCCCTCTCACCGCATTGTCCTCGACGATCAACCGCTGTGCGCGGGTCGCCTCGCACACGGTGATCGAAGGCGTCTCATAGACTTTGCGCACCAAGGTGCGAATGATGTCGCGGCCGCTGGCGTCGCCCCCGGCATGGACGATCCGGCGGCGCGAGTGCGCTGCTTCAAGGCCGAGCGCGAGATTGCCGTCGGCGTCGCGATCGAAGGCCACGCCGAATTGCAACAGCCGTTCGATCGCATCGGGCGCGGCGGCGAGGATCGTCGCAGCGATGTGCTGGTCGCAAAGCCCGTCACCGGCGGCGAGGGTGTCGGCCAGATGCAGCGATGCGTTGTCGTCCGGTCCGATGCTCGCGGCGATGCCGCCTTGCGCGAGGATGCTCGATGTCTCGAGGCCCAGCGGCGCGCTGCTCAAAAGCAATACCGGTCGCGGCGCCAGCGCGAGCGCCGTCATCAGGCCGGCAAGGCCGCCGCCGATAACGACGGCCGCGCCATTGGTGTCATGCAGCGCCGTCATCCGACGGACAACATCCGCTCGACGGCGAGGCGTGCGCGCTCAGCGATGCGTGGATCGATTGTGACCTCGTGCTGCATCGTCTCCAGCGCATGGCGGATATTACCGAGCGTGATCCTCTTCATGTGGGGGCACAGATTGCAGGGACGAATGAACTCCAGGCCGGGATGATCGGCGGCGACATTGTCGCTCATCGAGCACTCCGTCAGGAGCACGACCCGGGGCGGCTGCCGGGTGGCGACATAGGACGCCATGGCGGCTGTCGATCCGGAGAAATCGGCTTCCGCCACAACTTCCGGCGGGCACTCCGGATGCGCGAGAACGACGACGCCGGGATGATTCTCGCGCAGCTGTCGTACCTCGTCGGCGCTGAAGCGCTCATGCACCTCGCAATGCCCGGCCCAGGCGATGATCTTGACGTGCGTTTCGGCCGCGATGTTCTTCGCCAGATATTCGTCGGGCAGCATGATCACGCGTTCCACGCCGAGCGATTCGACGACGGCTCTGGCGTTGCCCGACGTGCAGCAGATGTCCGACTCCGCCTTCACCGCGGCCGAGGTGTTCACGTAGGTGACGATCGGAACGCCGGGATAGGTTTTCCGTAAAAGCCGCACGTCTTCGGGCGTGATCGAGTCGGCGAGCGAGCAGCCGGCGCCGGTGTCGGGAATCAGCACCGTCTTTGAGGGATTCAGCAGCTTGGCTGTTTCGGCCATGAAGTGCACGCCGGCAAGCACGATCACGTCGGCTTCCACTTCGGTCGCCTTGCGGGCCAGCGCGAGGCTGTCGCCGACGATATCGGCCACACCGTGGAAAATTTCGGGCGTCTGATAATTGTGTGCAAGAACCACCGCGTTGCGGCGCTTCTTGAGTTCGATGATCGCATCAACGTCATCGGCGAAAGCAGGCCATTCGATCCGGGGGATCGCATGCCGCACCTTGGGATAGATTCGGGCCGATGGTCGCAGTTCGAGGACGGACGGCATGACGATACTCCCAATCGGACACCCTATTATACTGATATTGAGTATAAGGGTTGTCAAGCCCCCGAGACGGGTAATTTGGTCCCGGCGATCGCGCGCTCCGCCAGCACAGCGCGGCGGAAGCGGAAAAGTTTCGCTGGCCGGCCCCCGGTCTCCTGGCTGGTCTCGCCGGTATCCTCCACCAGTTCCTGCTGCTCGATCAGACGGCGAAAGTTCGGCTTATGCACAAGTTTTCCCGCCAGCGCCTCAACGCACCGCTGTAATTGCAGCAACGTGAACGTGTCTGGCATTAGTTCGAAGACGACGGGACGATACTTGATCTTGGCGCGAAGCCTGGCGATGCCGGTCGCCAGAATCCGGCGATGGTCGAGAATCATGGGATCGCCCGGCACAAACGCTGCGACGGCCGTCTCAGCGGTCGCGCCATCGCCTCGCAGGGCTTCCGGGATCAGTCGCGCCTCGTACAGGAGTTCGTATCGTTGCAGGACGAGTTCCTCGTTCCAGAGGTGGTCCTCCAGCCCGAACAGCCTCGCCGCTCGCTGCCGGCGATGGCTTCGCGTCGTCTGGTCCGGCGCGGCCGCGATCCACGCCGCGAGGCCGGACCGCAGTGTTTTCTCCATCGTCGGGATGCCGAGCCGATGGTCCTCCCAAGGAAAATACTCATACCAGCTCCGCCAGCTCGCCTCGTATTGGCTGGACTCGGCCTGCTCGCGGGTAAGGCCGAGATAGCTGATCGAGATGATGCGCTGGTCGGCGGCGCCGGTGCGATCTCGGTCCGCGAAGGTGTAAAGCTGCTCGACATAACCCAGCGGCAGCCCGGTCTGGCGTTCGACCCAGGCGCGCAATCCCGATTGCAGCGAGCGATGAGCCAGTTCGAACGGACCCGACGGCAGCGCATTCTGATCCTGGATCGTCAGGACCCTGGGATCGCCTGCGGTCACCGCCACCAGCAGCGCGATGAGGTCCGCCGCAATCGCCTGCGTCGATGCGGGATGGACCGAATGCAAGGGCGCCGTGGATTTGGCGAGCGGGTCACTCATCGCAGGCGGCCATCGTCGAACATGCTCGTGCGCCAGAATCGGGTGCGTCCGCGGCGGACGTCAAAGGAGGCACATATGGACCGTATTTCGAGTAACATTCAACAGGATGTCCCGGCATGTGAAATGCTGCTCCCTGGAGCGGATATCACGCCTCGCCTCGTGAACGTTGCGTTGGACCTGATCGCAAGATAGTCATGCGGCTGGGATCACCCTCTGTTCCACGGCCAGCCATGATTCGTCACATCGTTTTATTCACCGCGAAAGACAAGGGCGATATCGACAGAATCATCGACGGCTTGTCGCCGCTCACCACGATTCCGCACGCGCGCCGGCTGGAGGTCGCGCGCAACCGGAAAACCGATCAGCTCGGCAACGATATCGACGTGGTCGTCTATGGCGAGTTCGACAGCGAGGCGGAACTCGCGGCCTATAAGGCGCACGATCTTTATCAGGCATCGACGAAGCGGGTGCAGCCGCTTCGGGATATGCGATTTGCGGCTGATTACGATGTCCCGGTGGAATAGTCCGTCGCGGCTGCTGTTGCCGGCGAGGTAAGCGCGGCACATGACGATTCACGGGACTTACAAGGCAGACCTTCAGGCGCTTGCGGACAAGGGGCGTCTGCGGACGCTGCGCGGGCGCTCTGGCGTCGATCTCGCATCCAATGATTATCTCGGTCTGGCCGAATCTGAGGAGTTGCGACAGGCCGCCGCCGACGCGCTGGCGCGGGGCGTGCCGGTCGGCTCCGGCGGATCGCGCCTGCTGCGCGGCAACCATCCCGAACATGAAGCGCTGGAGCGCGAAGCGGCGGCTTTCTTCGGCGCTGAATCGGCGCTCTATTTCGGCGGCGGCTACGTCGCCAACTTCGCCATCTTTTCGACACTGCCGCAGCGCGGCGATCTCGTCGTGCACGATGAATTGATCCACGCCAGCGTCCATGATGGCATTCGTCGCGGCCGAGCTGAATTCGTCAGCGCCCGGCATAATGATGCCGATGCGTTCGACGCGGCGATCGTGAAGTGGCGCGGGGCCGGCGGTACGGGGCGGCCCTGGTTGTCAGTCGAAAGCCTCTACAGCATGGACGGCGACAGCCCGAACCTCCAAGACCTGTTCGCCGTTGCGGACCGGCACGAGGCGATGGTCGTGATCGACGAGGCTCACGCGACCGGCGTGCTGGGTCCGCAGGGGCGGGGACTGGCCGCGCCGTTCGAGGGTCGTGACAACGTCATCACGCTGCACACCTGCGGCAAGGCGCTCGGCACGTCGGGCGGCTTCATTCTCGCGCCGAAGGAGATCCGCGATTTTCTGGTCAATCGCGCGCGGCCGTTCATCTATGCCACCGCGCCTTCACCGCTCATCGCCGCGGTGACGCGCGCCGCGCTCGAACTTTCCCGCACCAGTTCCGCGCGGCGTGAGCGTCTGGCCCACCTGGTGAGGTTTGCCGGTGGCGAACTGCGCCGGCGCTGCCATGTCGAGCCATCCGGCTCGCACATCGTTCCGGTGATCGTCGGGGCCGATCAGGCCGCGGTGAATTTGGCGGCTTCATTACAGCGCAGGGGCTTCGATATACGGGCGATCCGTCCGCCGACGGTTCCCGAAGGCACGGCGCGATTGCGCATCGCATTGACGCTCCATGTCGATGAGGCCATCGTCGCGGACCTGTTCGTGGCTTTGGCGGAAGACATGCGGTTTGCGGCGTGAGCGTGCGGATCGTCGTCAGCGGCACCGATACCGGCGTCGGCAAGACGGTGTTTTCGGCTGCGCTTGCCGGCGCTTTCGACGGTTATTACTGGAAGCCGGTGCAGTCGGGACTGGACGAGGAAACCGACTCGCAAACCGTGTTGCGGCTGTCGGGGCTTGCGGCCGAGCGCGTATGGCCCGAGGCGTATCGGTTGCGGACGCCGGTATCGCCGCATCTCGCAGCCCAGCTTGACGGCGTCACCATCGATCACCGGGCGCTGGAGGCGCCGGCGACGGACCGACCGCTGGTGATCGAGGGCGCGGGCGGTTTGCTGGTGCCGCTGACGCGCGATGTCACCTATCTCGATCTGATGGCGAGGTGGCGTCTGCCGGTGGTGCTCTGCGCTCGAACGGCGCTCGGCACCATCAACCACAGCCTGTTGTCGATCGAGGCGCTGCGCGCGCGCGACGTTCCGATACTCGGCGTCAGTTTCATCGGGGAAGAGAACGTCGAAACCGAACGGATCATCATCGACATGGGCAGGGTGAAGCGTCTTGGCCGGCTGAATTATCTCGCGCCGTTAACCAGCGCCACGTTGCGTCAGGCTTTTACCGACGGTTTCGATATCGGTGATTTTGTCGAAGAGCGGGCGCGATGAAGCCGCGATCTCCCGTCTGGCACCCGTTCACCCAGCATGCGCTGCAACCGGAGGCGATACCGATCGCCAGCGGCGAGGGCGCCTGGCTTGAAGCTGCTGACGGCCGCCGCATTTTCGATGCGATCTCCTCCTGGTGGGTGGTGACGCATGGTCATCGTCATCCGCATATCGTGCAGGCGATCAAGGATCAGACGGATCGTCTCGATCAGGTGATCTTCGCCGGCTTCACCCACGAACCTGCTGAAAGACTGGCGCGGCTGCTCGTGGCGATGACGCCGCTAGGGCTCGATTACGTCTTCTTTTCCGACAGCGGCTCGACCTCGGTGGAAGTCGCGCTGAAAATGGCGCTCGGCTTCTGGCGGAACCGGGGTGAGCGGCGCAGCCGGATTCTCGCGCTGGAGGGAGCCTATCACGGTGACACCATCGGCGGCATGTCGGTGGGTGAACGGGGCGTTTTCAACGCGCCGTACGATCCGCTGTTGTTCGATGTGGAGCGGATTCCTTTTCCTTCCAGCGGCCGCGAGCAGTCCACGCTGGATGCGATCACGATGGCGTGCCGGAACAGCGGCGTCGCGGCGCTGATCGTCGAGCCCCTGATCCTCGGCGCCGGCGGCATGCTGATCTATCCGGCCCGGATTCTGGCGGAGATGAAGCGGATCTGCGAGGCTCACGGCGTTCTGTTCATCGCCGATGAGGTCATGACGGGGTGGGGCCGCACCGGAACGCTCTTCGCCTGCGAGCAGGCCGGTGTGACGCCCGATGTCGCCTGTTACTCCAAGGGCCTGACCGGCGGTACGATGCCGCTGGCGGTCACGCTGTGCCGCGCCGATATCTTCGATGCGCACTATTCGACGGATCGCGGCAAGACCTTTTTCCACTCCAGTTCCTACACCGCCAATCCGATCGCCTGCGCGGCCGCGTGCGCGAACCTGGAAATCTGGCGAAGCGAGCCGGTGATGGAGCGCATCGCCGCCGTCGCGCGTGCGCAAACCAGCGGGCTTGACCGCTTTCGCGAGGACCGGCGATTTGTCAACGTCCGTCAGATCGGAACCATCGCCGCGCTCGATGTCGTCGCGGATGATGCGGGCTATCTGGCCGGGATCGGGCCGCGCCTTTACGATCATTTCCTGAGCCGCGGGCTGCTGGTCCGGCCGCTCGGCAACACGATCTACCTGATGCCGCCGTATTGCAGTACGCCGCAGGAACTCGATAGCGTCTTTGATGCGATCAGCGAGATCGCCGACGCGGTCGGATGACCTGTCCGTTACGATGGCGGACGGTGGCCGCTATCAGAAGATCGACCAGCCATGACTTCCCGCGACCGCCGCGAACACGGTCGCCAGGCCGAGCCCGAGCAGAACCCAGTGCGCCCGGTGCAGCCATGCAAAGGCGATGTCCGGCCGTTCGCTCGCCAGCCGATGGAAGGTGCGATGCAGGATCAACGGCTCACCGACGAACAGCACGAACGCGAACAGCAGCCAAAGCCCCACCATGGCGTCCATCCACCAGAAGGCGGGCATCCGAAACCGATCCCAAAGGTCGAGCTGCCATGTCATGTAAAGGCCGCTCAGGCCGACGATGATGAGTGAGGCGCGGGCCTGCCAGATGAAGCGCCGCTCGATCGCCTCGAACGCCTTGAGCCGGTCAGGTCCGAGATCGCCGCGACGCAGCGCCGGCAGGGCCACCGTTGTCGCCATCGAGACGCCGCCGATCCAGACGACCACGGCAAGGACATGTAGCGCCCGCGCGACGATGAGATCATCCATGAAGCACCCGCAGTCGAGAGCGTTTTCGAGCGAAGCATGTCCTCGGGCTCGACCCGAGGATGGATACCGGTTCGCGTGAAGAAAACGCGATCAGCAATAATTTCCAGAGCATGATCCGCTTCGACTTGATTGGATCATGCTCCGGGCGGCCTGGAGCCTCCAGATTCAAACTATACGGCAAGGCAGCCCGGCAGGGATTGCGCAAAAGCAATTGACTGTCATTTTACGCGGCGGCGCATTACTGTGCGCGAATGAGTAAGATTCCGCCTCTGTCTCGTCAGGCCCTTTCAAACCTCGAACTCTTTCGAGGCTTGCCGATGACAGCGCTGGATGAGGTTCTTGCATCGGCTGCGCCGCGTTCGTTTGCCCGTGATTGCCGTGTGTTCAATCAGGGCGAGACACGCGTGCGCGCTCATGTCCTTGTCGATGGCTGGATCAGGATTTCCCAATCCGGCAGCGACGGCGGGCAGGTCGTGCTGCGCTTCATCGGACCCGGAGATATTTTCGGCGCGGTCTCATTGTTCACGGATCGGCGCTATCCCGCCGATGCCGATACCTTGACGGACGCGACCGAGGTGAGCTGGAGCGACAAAGCCTTGCTCGACTTGATGAACAGCCATCCCCAGATCGCCATCAACGCCATCCGGATCGTGGGCCAGCGGCTTCAGGAGGCCCAGCACAGGGTCCGCGAGCTTGCCACCCAGAGCGCGGAGCGGCGCGTGGCTCATGCGTTGTTACGGCTGACTCGTCAGGTCGGCACCGCGACCGCTCGGGGCATCGTCATCCGTTTTCCGCTTCGCCGGAAAGACATCGCCGATATCGCCGGAACTACCCTTTACTCCGCGAGCCGCATTCTGAGCGCCTGGGAAAGAGCCGGCTGGCTCAAGACGCTCGACCGGCGCATTGCTGTCGAAAGTCTCCCGGAACTCGTGCGCATTGCGGAAGAAGAGAGCAAAACGGGGGGAGGGGCTGTCGCTGCTTCGGCCGACCGCCATGCCGGATAAGCGGCCCCGGCGGAGCGCTGTTGCGTTATGGCGTTTCGAGCGGAGCGGAGTGTACCCCCGGATCAAGTCCGAGGACGTGCTTCGCTCATCTGCTAATGGAATCAGAAGCGGGCGCTATGATCTTGATTTGAAGCGCTTTCTTCACGCGAACCGGCGTCCGCTTCGCTTGAAAGCGCTCTATGGCTCGCGCGAGGAGCCGAGCGCGGCGATCAGCCGGGCCGCGTGATCCGCCAGCACCTTGGCGTCTTCCTGCCGGCTCTGCGGCGGCCGCAGCGTCACTCCCGATTTCATCGGCACGACATGCATATGCAGGTGAAACACCACCTGTCCGCTGATAGCTTCGCTGAACTGCTGGATGATGATGCCTTCGGCGTCGAAGGCCTTCATGGCGGCCACTGCGATCGTCTTGCTGGTTCGGGCGACTTCCGCCAGATCATCCGCCGAAATGTCGAGGATCCCGCGGGCAGGGGCCTTCGGGATCACCAGGGTGTGGCCCGGCGTGCGCGGCATGATGTCGAGAAATGCGAAGGTATGTGCATTCTCGTAAACTTTGAAGCACGGCAGCTCGCCGCGCAGAATCTTCGCGAAAATGTTCTGATCGTCGTAGGCCGGCATCATTCTCGCTAGTGTCCCGATTCCGAAGTTCTCACACCCTTGCCGCGACCTTTGATGCGAACTTCGGAATCAAAGGGACACCAGCAATTTTATGATTCTAGTGTGGTTTAGGTTCAGAAGTTCGCTTGACGGACTCGATGGGACAATGAAGCGAACTTCTGAACCACCACACTAGTCCCGATTCCACGACCGATCCACCAGCTTTGTCAGGCCGAGCCGCCTGATCCGCTCGCGCATGAGTTGATCCCGTGCGCCTTCCTTGATCAGGAGGTCGATGAGTTCCAGCCGCTTTGATTCATCCGTCGCTTCGGCCAGAAGGTCTCGATAGCGCTTGTAGTCGTATCCGTTGTCCGATTTATCCTGGTCCGGTTTATCCATAAGCGCGCCTCGAAGGCTCTTTCGTTCTTGAACCCATCCTATGCGAACCCACCCTATGCGGAGGCTTGCGATCGCGCCACGCGCCATGCACAGCTTTCGCCGGTCGGCGCGCCTGTTCGCGGTGAGCGTTTTCTCCCACGAGGCCGTCAGTTGCAGGGATGCGGGCGGCCATCCTGTCCCCGGTATGCAGCGGCGCTCTGCTTGCAGCGCACGCGGACTGGTCCGTCGTAATAGGCGAAGGGTTGATCCGGCGTCACCGCGGGCCCGTAGTTGTGGAGGTAGATATCGGTCTCGGGCGAATGCTGGGTGTGGTGGTGCTTGTGGTGACGGGACCCAGCCACCGCGGACGCAGAGATGGCCACCGAAACCACGGCGGCTGCCAGAACGCCCGCCAGCGGAATCCTGAAAGTCATCATCGAACCTGTCTCCTGTGCTGCGGACGAAGCGTCCGCAAAACGCGTCCTGCGTGCCGATAGAACGGAAATTGTCGGTATGGTTTCATGTTCGGGCTGGCCTCGGCCGCTGTCAATGGCTTATCGGCCAATCCCCATAGGGTTGAAGAACAAAAGCGCTCTCGGGCGGCTCCATGCACCGAGGGGACCGGTCGAACCGGGGCCACTCCCTGATGGCGGCGGGACAGGCATCCGGCCCGCATTCTTGACGGTTGGCGGGGATATGCGAGCGCGGGACAACGCCCCCGGATAATGGTATTCGACCTGCAATTGACCTAATTCCCGGAAAGGACGCTTCCAGATGACGCTGCACACAGGACGACATACTCTTCAAATTCCAGGCCCCACCAACGTGCCTGACCGCGTGCTGCGCGCCATTGATATGCCCGTCCTCGATCATCGCGGTCCGGAATTCGCGGTGCTGGGCCATGAGGTGCTGGCCGACATCAAGCGGATTTTCCGCACCAAGCAACCGGTCATCATCTATCCGTCCTCGGGCACCGGGGCCTGGGAAGCCGCGATCGTCAATACGCTGTCGCCGGGGGATAAAGTGCTGACGGCGGAGACCGGTCAGTTCGCGACGCTGTGGCTCGCCATGGCCAAGAAATTCAATCTCGATGTCGATGTGCTTCCGACCGACTGGCGGCGCGGCGCTCCTCTGGACCTGATCGAGGAGCGGCTCAAGGCCGATCGGGAGCACAAGATCAAGGCCGTGATGATCGTGCATAACGAGACGTCGACGAGCTGCGTCACCCATCCCCTCGAGGTTCGCAAAATCCTCGACCGCAACAAGCATCCGGCGCTGCTGCTGGTCGACACCATCTCCGGCCTCGGCGCGATGGAATACGAGCACGATGCCTGGGGTATCGACGTGTCGATCTCAGGCTCCCAGAAGGGCATGATGTTGCCGGCGGGGCTCGGCTTCAACGCGGTGTCTGAAAAGGCGCTGGCGGCTTCAAAGGCCAATACATCGACGCGGTATTATTGGGACTGGCATCAGGTGATCGCCAACAACGCGCAGGGCTCGTTTCCCTATACGCCGGCCACGAACCTTCTTTACGGCCTGAAGGTCGCGATCGCCATGATGGAGGAGGAAGGTCTGGAGAACGTATGGGCTCGCCACAAGCGTCACGGCGCCGCGACGCGAGCCGCCGTGAAGGAATGGGGGCTGGAACTCGTCTGTCAGGATCCGCACGCCTATTCGCCGGCGCTGACCGCCGTGATGCTGCCCGACGGCTACGATTCAGACGCCTTCCGCAAGGTGGTGCTCGACAACTTTGACATGTCGCTTGGCGCCGGTCTCAACAAGATCAAGGGCAAGGCTTTCCGCATTGGTCATCTCGGTCATCAGAACGACCTGATGCTGATGGGGGCTCTCGCCGGGATCGAGATGAGCCTTGACCTCGCCGAGGTGCCGCATCGCGCGGGCGGCGTCGCCGCGGCGATGGAGGTGCTCAAGGGGCGTGAGACGGCCTCGATGCTGAAAGCAGTGGTGGCGTGAGCCGGGGGATTGGAGGCTCGGCCAGACTATGATGCTGGCCTGACGACCGGCGGCGGCTTTCGAGTGTTCGAAACCAGGCCGCCGGCCACGCCTACGCCCATGACGTAAATCCAGCCTTCGACGTAGTCGGAGAGATGCGAATTGAAGAGGGAGCCCAGGACGTTCTGGCTGACCACGATGATTCCAAGCCAGGAGATCCAGCGCATTTCCGTGAACATCAGGAAGTGGGTGATCCACATCGCATAAAGCAGAATAACCCCGATCACGCCCCACTCGATCGCGAAATAAAGCGTCTGGTTATGCGGGTTGGCGACGATTTGATCGTACGTCACTGTTTTGCCGACCGCCTCGCGCTCGAAGAGGCCACGGATTGAACCTGTGCCATGCCCGGTCAGCGGAGCGCTGCGGATGAATTTGAGTGATTTCGTCCAGTATTCGAGGCGAAGGCCGACCGAGGTTTGCTGACTTTGGCTCAATATGTATTGCTGTTGAATACTGTCGATACGCTCTCGTAAGTTGGGAGCAAGGAACCAGGCGAGCACCGCGGCGATGGTGATCGCCAGATACAGAACGAGCGCATCGCGCCATTTCATATATCGTAACGTCGATGCCAGCAGGAGGACGGGGAGCGAGACCAGGGCGGTCCGTGACGACGCGACGAGAGCCATGTTGAAAAAAAACGCCACGCCAAGCAGAGCGAGCCCCGCCGCCGCATAACGCCTTTGCTTCCGCCACATCACGATGGCGAGCGCGGCGCTGCCGAAGATGCACAGCACGAACTCCACGCCCTGCGTGATCCAGTTCTTGACGGGAACGCCGGGAATTTTGTTCGATGTCAAAATGGCCCGCGGCTCGAACCAGCTTACCCAAGACAGGGCAAGTAGAACCGTGCATGACCCCAGAAACGCGAGAAAGACAGCGAGGCCTTTCCCGGAGCGCTCGAACTGGTGCATCAGAAGCGGAATAGCGAGCAGCTTGACCACAGATCCGGCGGCGTGAATCCTGGCAGCCCATGGGGCGTCGGCCCACAGCATGCCGAGCGCCGCGAGGCAGAACAATGCAACGGGCAGCCAATAGGCTGGCCGTCGAAACTGAAGCCGGAACTGCCGGGCATCGATCACGGTCAGGAGCGTGATCAGCCAAAGCACCGTAAATACGCCGAAGATCGTGGTCGACCATGGCAGCGATATCGCCATCAGAACGGCGAGGTGATCCGCCATTCGGGATCGGTGCGCCGCGCCGGTCCAATCAGCCATGAGTTGGTTCAAGCGCATCGTATCTGCTCGCCTTGAGAGTCCACATCGAGGTTCTGCGAGGCGGGAGGGGTTCTTCTGAACCCGCGCGTCGCGCAGGCAACCGCCGAGGCAATTATTGATATTCGGGATCAACGAAGCTAACAAGTCGCTGGCAAGGACGCTGTTGACCCACGGATGAAGTTCTTTGACCCCGCTCGCAGCATCATTCGTAAAATCGGCAACGCAATTCAAAGACAAGGCCGCCCTTTGGGTTGATGGCGAGAGTTACACATATGGCCATCTCCATGAGCTTGCGCTGCGCCTCGCCGGCGGGTTTCCGCCATCGTCAAAAAACGGCATTGATACCTGCGCCGTCTTCGCCCACCGAAGCCTTGTTGCCTACGCTGCCATCGCCGCGTGTCATCTGGCGCGATATGCTTATGTCGCGCTGACACCCGCGCAGCCCGTTGGCCGTTCACAATCGATTATTGCCCAGTCTCAGCCCGCGGTCATCGTTGTCGACGCGAAGTGCCTGAAAAACCTGCCGCTGCTTTTGCAGAAGCTAACCGGTCCGGCTGTGATCCTGCTCCCCGATCAGGATGCGAGCCCGGACTGGGCGGCGGGCTTTCCGCAGCACCGGTTTCTGCATAAGGGCTTTTTGACGTCGCAGGCCGAACCGCGACAGGGCAGCGGCCACGATCTGGCGTACGTCATGTACACCTCGGGCTCAACCGGCGAACCAAAGGGGGTGATGGTATCGCATGATAACGTCGCAACGTTTGTGCGGAATGTCGTAGACCATTGCTCCTACAGCGAAGCCGATCGCTTCATTCATCTGCCTGAACTGAATTTCGACCTTTCGGTGCATGACCTGTTTTCAGCATGGTGGGTGGGCGGAACTTTGTATTGTGTCCCGCAGGACGAGGTGTTGATACCGGACGGGTTTGTAAAACGTCATCGATTGACCGCCTGGACGTCGGTTCCGTCAGCGGTGCTGATTCTCAAGAAGTTCAACAAGCTGCAAGCCGGCGCTTTCGAAAGTATTCGGGTCAGTATGTTCTGCGGCGAACCGTTTCCGGGTGCGTTGGCGGCGGAATGGATGGCGGCGGCTCCGAACTCGCGCGTTGACAATTTCTATGGTCCGACGGAGACAACCGTTGCCGTGACGGCCTATCCTTGCAGCCGTGGCACGGACTTCTCCGTTCTGCCGCTGGGAGAACCCTTTACCGGGCAGGAAGTGGTGATTTGTGATGCTGATCTAAAACCCGTGAGCGACGGCGAGACGGGAGAACTGTTGCTGGGCGGCACTCAGGTATCGGCGGGATACTGGAATCGGCCAGATCTGACCGACGCTCAATTTATCGAGAGACGTTTTCCCGGCTTGTTGAGCGGTCGCTGGTATCGCACGGGAGACCTCGCGTGCAATCAGGCAGAGATCGGTCTGATCTACAAAGGACGCGCGACCCGGCAGATAAAGATTCATGGCTATCGCGTCGAGCTGGGAGAGATAGAAGCGACTTTGAGGAAATTCAGCGATAAGGAGTTTGTGGCTGTCATTTCGATTCATGGCAGCGGCGGAGAGGTTCTTTATTTATCCGCCTTCATCGAAGGGCTGTCATCGGATGCGGAAAAATTCATGAGGGCCGAAAGTGCTAAGGTGCTGCCAAACTATATGATGCCTCGTTACATTTTTAGCATCGACGCGATGCCCCTCAACTCAAACGGTAAAATCGACTATGCCGAGCTTGGAAGAGTCAATGAAAGACGCGTTAAAGTCGGAAGCTGAACTGGCCTCATTGATTCTCGGTTACCTGCGCGAAGCGGCTCCCGACCAGGCGGCCAGCTTGACGGCCGACGCGAAAATTCTGGATGTGATCGATTCGTTTTCGTTCGTCGAAATGTTTGGCTACATCGAGGCGGAACGGGGAGCTGCGATCGATCTCTCGACAGCCGGCCCGCAGGACCTCGAAACCGTGCAAAGTTTCGCCCGGTTTTTGAGCCGAGTCTAGATGCCGGCGTTTGTGATCACGGGTGACGGCCATCCCGCTTATGCGGTGTTGAAGGCGGTCCATGAGACGCAGGGCGCCTCGATGTCCGCCTTTATTCCGGGGTCGTCGTCTGCGGTCAAGGCGACAGCTTACGCAGAGAACAACGCCATACCGATTCTGCCGCGCGCGATGCTGATGGGCAGGGAGCCGTTTCCGAAAAGCTTTCGAGCGGACTGGCTGGTCAATATCAACGGCACCACGATTATCGATCCTGGCGTTATCCACATGTTCGCCGGACGAGCGTTGAACATGCATCCCGGCTTGCTTCCAAAGTACGCGGGACTGCATTGTCATCAGTGGGCTATTCGCAACGGTGAATCGGTTCAGGGTTTGACAGTGCATGTCATGGACGCCGGAATAGATACCGGTCCCATTCTGGCGCAGCAAACCATTCCCATACGTGATTCCGACACCGGTCTGTCGTTGTTCATGCGCGCGATGGAAACAGGAGCTCAACTGCTGATCAGTGTGCTCACGAAGATCATCGCGAACGATATTCCGCCAGCGGTGCCTCAGGATTTGTCGCAGCGAACCTTGTATCGTCACAAGGACGCGCTTGACGGCGAGGTCGATTGGAACTGGAGCGCGCGCCGGATTTGCGATTTCGTGCGCGCCGCGAACTATGATCCGCTCGTTTGTCCGACTTATGTGCCGACAGCGGTCGTCTCCGGCGTTCCGTTGGTTTTGCGCGGATGTGACGTGGCGCGGCTAAACAAGGATGTTGAGCCTGGAATCTTGACGGAGGTCGGCGGAAGTCCTGTCGTCGGATGCGGAAACGGCGAAGCCGTCGTTATCAAGCGAGCGTTGCGGCAAGGCCGCATCATGACCGGCAACGACTGGCAAAAGCTGGCTGACTCCGAAAGATGATAACCCGTCCTGTTCAACAAACCGATGCAGACAGCATCGCCCGCGTGCACGAGCACGCGTTGCCCTGGTCCATCAACGGACGCTTGGGCCATTCACACCTGAAGGGCATGTACGAGCGTCTGCTGAGCGGGCCGGATTGCGTCGGCTATGTTTCGGTTCACAAAGACGAAATCATCGCATTTCAGATCAGCACGACGAACTGGGAGGCAGCGCGCAAGCGCCTCGCCGAGATCGATTGGCGAAGCAAGGCGAAGATCGTCGGAACTTGTTTGTCGCACCCATACGATCTGGTTGCGCTGTTTGAGGCTGTTTTTTTGATTCCCTGGACGTTCAGGCGCACAAAGGTCAAAGCTGAAATCATGGCCTGGGCCGCGGAGCCTGCAAATCCAATTGCTGTCATGGGGGCGTATCAGTGTCTGCTTTCTTCAATCTCCGAACTGGCGCGCCGAGGCGAAACAAGATGTGTTGGACAAATGCAAAAGCCAAACGAACGTCCTATGAAAGCTCTCAGCAAACTGTCACCGGTTATTTTTTCGAAGTATATTCGAAATGACGTTCTGATTTTCAATTGCACCGAGATCGCGAAGAAGGCGGTTTGACGCGCTTCTTCATTTCATGCCGATTCCGGTTTGGGAGGCAACATGGTTGACGGGAACGGACAGCGCCGGGTGGCCCTGATCACGGGTGTGACGGGACAGGACGGCGCTTATCTGGCCGAATTCCTTCTCGGAAAAGGCTATCTCGTTCATGGCGTGAAGCGGCGGTCGTCCTCCTTTAATACAGGGCGCATCGACCACCTTTATTCGGATCCTCTGGCCGGGGAGGTGCCGTTTCTGCTGCACTACGGGGATATGACGGATTCCACCAATTTGATCCGGCTCGTTCAGCAGATTCAGCCAACCGAAATTTACAATCTCGCTGCACAAAGCCATGTCGGCGTCAGCTTCGAAAGCCCGGAATACACGGCAAACGCGGACGCCATCGGCGTGCTGCGGATGCTGGAGGCGATCCGGATACTAGGTATGTCGGACAAGGTCCGCTTCTATCAGGCCTCGACATCGGAATTGTTCGGTCTTGCGCAGGAGATTCCGCAATCGGAAACCACGCCGTTCTATCCGCGCTCGCCCTACGGCGTTGCAAAGCTGTACGGTTACTGGATCACGGTGAACTATCGTGAGGCCTACGGAATGTTCGCGGCCAATGGAATTCTTTTCAATCACGAAAGCCCCATTCGCGGCGAAACATTCGTCACGCGCAAGATCACGCGCGCCGTCGCGCGGATCGAGATCGGTCTGCAGGAAACACTTTTTCTCGGCAATCTTGAAGCCAAGCGCGACTGGGGGCACGCCAAGGATTTCGTCGAGGGTATGTGGAAAATCCTTCAGGCGGATAAGCCGGGCGATTATGTGCTTGCGACCGGAGAATGCCGCTCGGTACGGGAGTTCGTGGAGATTGCCTTCGCCGAGATCGGCCGCCGCATTGAGTGGCAGGGCAGAGGCATCGAAGAAACAGGTATCGACGCAAAGACCGGTGCTGTCCTGGTTCGGATCGATCCGGTTTATTTTCGTCCCACCGAAGTCGACTTGCTTGTCGGCGATGCTTCCAAGGCTCGCGCCGAGTTGGGATGGCAGCCGAGAACGTCATTCGCGCAGATGGTGAAGGAGATGGTTGCGAGTGATCTGAAAGCGGCCAGGCTGGAGCGCGCCGCTCATCATCATTCGCTCGAACAGCATTCAGCGCCTGCGCGGTGAGAAGGGCGGGCGGCTAGAGCCTTTCCGCTTCT
>NZ_BJNF01000061.1 GCF_006539545.1 Nitrobacter winogradskyi | reverse complement strand
CTTCGCTTGAAAACGCTCCAGTTTCAGCTTGCCCGCAGACGGAGCGTCCGGATTCAGACCTTGCGCAGGGCATAGAAGACCAGCGAACTGCCGGATTCCCGCTTCAGTCTGCCGTGGATTCTCGCGATCAACCGGTACACCAAGCCCGCATAATGTCGACGCAGTTCCGGCAGCAGGAACCAGCGCCCGAACAGCCGCTTCGCCGCCATTGACGGAAGGGCGCAAGGCATCAGAAGATCATAAAAAGAGGAAAAGTTCGGCGACGCATAGAGTCGTTCCTCAGCCACCTCGAACCCTGCGGCAGCGAACAACTCCCGCCATCCGGCGATCGAATGAACGTTGTGGTGCTGCCAGAAGCGGTTGTGGAATTTGCCGTAACGCGCTTCCAGACCGGTTGCGCCGAAAAGGTTGAATAGCCGCGCGGGCAGCGAATTGTGCTCCAGGCGATCCGTGGGAATTGTGAGGAAGAGTTGCCCGTTCGGAGCCAGAAGGCGATGCGCTTCCTTCAGCACCGGCATCAGAGCGGGGATGTGCTCGATGACGCTGTTCGACAGGATGGTGTTGTAAGCTTGATCGGGTTTCGGAATTTTACTTCCCGCGCATACCAGCAGTTCGCGATAGGCATTCTGCCTCTCGGCACGCGCGACTTCCGCGGGATCGAGGTCGATGCCCGTGTCGAGTTTTTCGTCGAACAGGATCGCGGCGAAAATCCCGTCGCCGCATCCGATATCAAGGATCGGCCGGACGAATTCGCGCTCCCTGAGGATATCGCATTCGGCGGCGCGCTCGAATGCGAGCGCGGCGGGAGCCAGGTCGAGATAGCGGCGAAGGAAGTTGTCTCTGAAGAACACGGCTCAACCCGCGTTGCGGATGTGGTGGCAAAACCGGTCGCAGATATATCCGATCTGTTCACCGGTGAGATCAAGAAAGGTGGGTAGCGAGATAACGCCGGCGCTCGCGGCCAGCGCATGGGGCAGGTCGGGTGCACCGTAAGGCGCCATCAGGCTCAGCGCGTAGAATCCAGGGCGCGTTTCGATACCATCCTCCAGCATTGCGGCCATGATCCTGTCGCGCCGGGCTCGCTGCCGTGAGAGATCGGTGTCCTCGATCAGGACGGCGATGACCCAGAGCACCGGATCAACGCGATCCATAAAATGCTGAAGTCGAATCCCCGGACAGGATTGCAGGGCGTCACGGTAGAGCGCATGGATGCGGCGGCGATCCGCCAGGATATCGTCAAGGTGCTCGAGTTGCGCGCAGCCGATGGCGGCCTGCAGATTGGTCAGTCTGAAATTATAGCCGACCACGTCGTGCCAGTATCTCTTGTCCTGGCGCATTCCGTGGTCTCGTAGCACCCTCATGCGACGGGCGAGATCGCGGTCGTTCGTCACGACGAGACCGCCTTCGCCCGTCGTGATGGTTTTTGTGGCGTGAAGGCTGAACGTGCCGACGCTTCCCATCGTGCCGGCGCATTTGCCGTCGAAACGAGAAAAGGCCGCCTCGGCCGCGTCTTCAAGGACAGCCAGATGATGCGCCTTCGCACACGACGTGATGGCGTCCATGTCGGCCACGTTGCCGTAGAGATGAACGGGTAATACGGCCTTGGTGCGAGGCGTCGCCAGCCGATCGATTTCATCCGGGTCGAGCAGCCAGGAATGGGAATCGATATCGGCGTAGAGAGGCGTCGCTCCAACCGACAGGACCATGTTGGCCGCGGCCACGAATGTGAATCCGGGTACGATGACTTCGTCGCCGGGCCCAATTCCAAGGCCTCGGAGCGCAAGCTCCAGCGCCACCGTTCCATTTGCGACCGCGACGGCTTCAGCTACCTGCATGCGTTCGGCCGCCGCCCGTTCCAGCCGCTGGACGTAAGGGCCTCCTGAAATCCACGCCGACCGCAGCGCATCGACGACCATCGCTTCTTCGTTTCCGAAAAGCTTCGGCCGGGCCCAAGGGATACGGATCGTTTCAGTCATAAAACCCCGGAGCGCATCTCGTCGTGACGCGGACCAGATACGTCTTCTACCACTTCAAAGTCTGGTAGGGGAAAAATCAGGCGCCCGCCGCCGGAGAGGAACGCTGCCTCGCGCGCGATGAACTCGTCCCGGAAGTGCCACGGGAGAACAAGAAAATAGTCGGCATCCTTGCGTGCGGCTTCTTCCGACGTGATCGGAATGGCTGTTCCCGGTGTACGCCGGCCCCATTTCTCTGGATTTCGGTCGGCGCAGGCTGTCAGCAAACTTCCGTCGAGTCCGAAATGCTGCAACAGCACGTTGCCTTTGGTCGATGCGCCATAGACATAGACGCGTTTTCCGCGCGCGACCTCGTTGGTAATGAAGTCCTTTAAGCGGGAGCCCAGCGCCGCGACATTGGCGCGGAACGTCGCGAATGGTTTGTCCGTAGTGATTCCAAGCGCGGTTTCGCGTTTGCGGAGATCCTCAATGACGGCCCGGTTCTCGGAATAGGCGGCATCACGATGGCAGATCCAAATCTGGAAACTACCGCCGTTTATGTTGTTCAACTTGATGTCGAATATCCTCAGACGCTTGTCCTTGGTGAGTCTTTCGATCTGCGCCAACGCATAGTATTCGAGATGTTCGTGGCAGATTGTATCGAACGAGTTCTTGTCGAGCATATCGGGAAGATAGCTCTGTTCGAGCACCCACACGCCGTCCGGAGCAAGCACCGCGGCGATATCGCCGACGAAACTGCCCGGATCTTCAAGATCGTAGAACATTGCGATTGATGTAATCGCGCGGGCCTTCCGACCGGGGAGCAGGTCGGCGAATGATTTAGCGTCGAAGAAGCCGGCATGGATCTTGAGTTCGCGGGGATACTGATCGGCGAAGGAACTGGCGATCGGATCGATGCCGGCGCGCACGAGGTCCGGGACCGAATAGCTCTTGAGCAATGTGCCGTCGTTGCAGCCGATATCAAGGACCACGTCGCCGGGAGCGATCGCCGCGCGTGAGGCCACGGCACTCGCGATCTGGCTGAGGTGATTGCGCATCGTCGCATTGGTGCCTGACCGATAGCCGTAATTGTCTCCGAACATTTCGGCGACACGGACCGAATGCCGCAATTGCGTCAGCCCGCACGCGCCACACCGCAATAGCTCCAGCGGCGCCTTTGGCGGGTCGGGTTCTTCCGTGGCGGGAAAGCGTCCGGTCAGCGCTTGCAGCCCGAGGTCGATTGCGCCGTGCAGATCCGGACTGCCGCAAATCCGGCATTGCGAAATGGCGTGAAACAGGTCCGAGGTTACCATCGGTTGACCGCCCTGAGATAGATTAGCCGCGCGACCTCGCGCGTGTAGCGCATGAATATCGACATAAAACGGGTCTTGCTATCTCCGGCCGTTCGCTCGCCGTAGAAGACCGGGACTTGCACGTGAGTCATCCGTTCGCGTTGCGATAGCAGCAGAAGCCGGAAAAAGTAGTCGCCGTAGCCCCAGAAGATCTTGTCGAAATCGAGCTTGAACAGCGCGGTGCGTTGGATCGCGAACAGACCGCTGAGGTTGTCGTCTATGCGTGTGCCCAATGAAATGCGCATGAAGATATTATAGAGGTAGCTCAGAAAGTAGCGCAGCCGGTTCGTCATTCCGCCGCCGAAGATGAACCGCGACCCGATTCCCAGATCGACCAGCCTGGCCACTTGAGAAATGAGTACGGCGTCCCTCGGCTGGTGATTGAAATCCGTATCCATGACGAGGATGACCGCGCCGTGCGATTTCTCGATTCCCTCGCGGATCGAAAGTGCAAGACCGGGATTGGCGAGACGCTCGATAACGATGACGCCGTCGTCGTCTGCGAATGCCGCGCGCGCGGCATTCGCGGTGCCGTCAGGACTTCGATCATCGACCACCAGTATTTCGTATCTGGCCCCGACACGATTGAACTCCTGGCGCAGTTCGCGTACCAGAGGCACGATGTTTTCACGTTCCTGGAAGGTCGGCAGAATCACGCTGACATCGGGTTGGCCGGAAGGGTCGTGATCGGGCTGGCCGAAAGGGTCGTGTGGTTCGGTCAATGTCATCACTTGCGGGAACGCGTGGATCAGTCGAGGGGATCACCGACATGAACAAAATGTTGGTGTCCTGCGCGTCGTTTGTCGGCTAGGGTTGATTGATCATTTTAGGCGGTCTTGTCAACGAGGGCCTTGTCGTTTTCGAGGCCCAAGTTATGACACGCTTACCTGGCTCGAAGGACATGCGCCACCCGGTTCGGTGATTGCCTCGACCAGTATCGAGGACAGCTTCCTGATCGATTTCTATACACGGGGATGGCCCTATGTTCCGCTCTACGGCCTTACGATCCTGCCGCGATCGGAACTCGTCAAGCGCTATTTCCATGTTATGGACGAGATCGAGGGGAGCCCGGCACTTTTGGCAAGCTCTCCACGATAACGTCGGATGCTTTGTCGTCCTACAATGTCGCGCTGAAGGATGGTTTGGAGCGTCCATTCGACGAAACCGCCTATCAGGCCTTCGCGTTTTATCTGATGCTGCTCTATTATCCCTTTACCACCGAAAGCCGGGGTATCTTTTCCGCCAACGCGCCCACGGCCGTTTTTCTCGACTGGATGCGCGGGATGTGCGACGAATTGCTGGGGGAATGTGTACGCTACGAGTATCCCATCATCCGCGCGCCCGAGCATTCGAACAACGGCAGCCGGTATAATGTACTGTATCGGAACGCAAGCTACGCCGTGTTCCATCCGAACTCAGACGATGGAAACCGCGCGATCGATTGCCGCTAGGTTCAGCCGGGTGTCGTGGCCAAATCCGTGACAGCGAATGCGAAACACATGCGCGGAATTTTGTTACTTGTCATCAAGATTGCGGTTTCAATCGCGTTACTTGTTCTCGCGCTGCGAAAGGTCGATTTTTCAGATGTCGCCGCGCGGATTGATCTGGCCACGCTGTGGTGGCTGATCCTTGCCGTCGTCGCCGTGGTGCTGCAGGTTTTTTTCGGCGCCATGCGATGGCGCGGGATTGCACATGTTTGCGGCGCATCGCTGACGATAGGACACGCTTTCCGTTTGAACATGATCGCCGCCTTCTTCAATCAGGCGCTGCCGTCGTCTGTTGGCGGCGATGCGATGCGCGTGTGGTTCGTCGGCCGCAGCGGCGCGGGCTGGCGTGCGGCCGGCTATTCGGTTTTGATTGATCGCGCGATCGGTCTCGCGGTGCTGGCGCTTCTCATAGCAGCGAGTCTGCCTTGGAGCTTGCGCCTGATCGCGGATCCGCAAGGGCGCGCCGCGCTCCTGCTGACCGACGCCGCAGCAATAGCCGGCGGGATCGGTTTCCTGGTGCTGGGTTTCTTGCGATGGAGGTGGCTGGCTCGCTGGCAAATCGTACGGCACGCCCAGGCATGTTCGGAAATTGCCGGCCGGCTGATCGTCAGCCGTATTCATGGCCCGTCGCTCGTCGTTCTGTCTCTGCTCGTCAACGTCTTGAACGCGGTGATCGCGTGGGCCGTCATTCGATCCATCGGGGCGGGCGTGTCCTTTGCTCAGCTGTTTTTGCTGATTCCTCCGGTCATGCTGGTCACGACGATGCCTATATCGATCGCCGGTTGGGGGGTGCGTGAGGCGACGATGGCGCTGGCCTTCGGTTACGCTGCGTTGCGTCCCGAGGACGGCGTCGCCGCATCACTGCTGTTCGGTATCGTGAATTTCGTTGCTGGCGCTTTGGGAGGGCTAGCCTGGATCCTGAGTCCGAAACCTGCAAACGCGGATGGTTTGGGGGTGGATGATTTGGTCGGCGAGCTTCCGGGTCGCTCTCGCTAACCCTATGGTTAAACTAGATAAATTTTATGTCTCATGCGTTCATGGCATGAACAAAAAACTTGACGTTCACGATGTGAACGGAGTATCCGATAGCCGGATCAGCGGGGATGATCGAGGTGCCGGACGCCGTGGATACTACGGACAGCGAGAACGGAATTGTCCTGGGATTGCTGAAGTCTCTCGATGAGGACGGCGGGCGGTCGCAACGGCGGCTGGCCGCGGAACTTGGTATCGCGCTGGGTCTTGTCAACGCGTATCTCAAGCGCTGTGTCAGTAAGGGGCTGGTTAAAGTCCAAAACGTTCCAGCGCGCCGCTACGCCTATTATCTCACGCCGAAGGGCTTCGCGGAAAAGTCGCGCCTGACCGTCACTTACCTGTCGCAATCCTTCAGCTTCTTTCGTGAGGCGAAGAGCGACTGTGTCGCCATGTTCGAGGCGGCCAAGTCGCGCGGCCTGCGCACGGTCGTTTTAATGGGGCGTTCGGATCTGGCTGAGATCGCCGTGCTGTGCGCGATGGAGAGCGGCGTCGAGATCGTTGCGCTGGTTGATGCCGAAACCAAATCGGCCTCGTTTCTGGGAATCCCTCTTGTTGCGTCAATCGATGCCGTCGGCAGGAATTTCGACGCGGTTGTTATCACGGATTTGGTTCGCACCCACGAGAGCTGGAATCTGGCTGCGCTGACGGTTGGCAGGGACAAGGTTCTGCTTCCGCGTCTGCTCGGCGTCATGAAGGTTCGAAAAAATCCGAGCGACCATAAAGATGCCGGCGGTCAGGAAGACTTGGCATCATGACTCCTTCCGGACAACAGTGGTATGTGGTGCAGACCCATCCGCATGCGGAAGGCAAGGCGGTCGTGCATCTGCGACGTCAGGGTTTTGAGGTCTATTTACCGCGATATGCCAAGCGCCGCCGCCATGCACGGCGCGTTGAAGTCATGGCATCACCGTTGTTTCCGAGATATTTGTTCGTTGCGATCGATCTCATTCATCAACGGTGGCGCGTCATTCGCTCGACTGTCGGTGTCGCGAACCTCGTCTGTAGCGGCGATGAGCCGGCGCCGATAGCGGGCGACGTCATCAGCCGACTGAAACGACGTGAAGACTCGAAGGGCTGTGTTCAACTCGATCTTGCGCCCCGATTTTCCGCCGGTGATGTTGTTCGTGTCGTCGACGGCGCTTTTTCCGATTGCCTTGGCCTGTTCGAGTCGATGAACGACGACGAGCGTGTCCTGGTGCTGCTTGATCTTCTGGGCCGCAAGGTCCGGGTGACGATGAGTATGGATACAATCGAGGCCGCCTAATGGGTCGGTCTCCGTTGTGCTGGCGTTAGCGGCGGGTGAGAGGATGATCCCTTTCACCCGAATGGCGGTAGCATGGCTGTCGCAAGACGATATTGTCGAATGAACCAATGAAATTTCAGGGCAAGAAAGTTCTGGTAACCGGCGCCGATGGCTTTATCGGCGGAGTTCTGTCGAGGTGCGGTGGACAGATGGGGCAGACGTCGGCTTCGCCGAAATCAAATCCATGAGCATTCGAGAAAGTTGGGCGCTGATCCGAGGTCATGGATTCCTGTCCTCGGTTGGAGTGCTTGTTGGCGGCACCGGATTTGCCGCCGTGATTTCGGCGGTGATGCTGCCGGTGCTGACGCGTCTATATACGCCGCACGATTTCAGCCTGCTGGCGGTATTGACGGCGATGATTTCCATCGTTTCCGTTGTCGCCTGCTTACGATTTGACATCGCGATCCCGATACCGGAACAGGACAACGAGGCCGCGAATATTCTGGCGCTCGCTGTGGTGTCGGTGTTTGCCGTTGTGATCGTGTTGTCCGGCGTGTTGCTCGCCGTGCCGGCCATCATGCTTGAGCGCTTCAGTCAGCCAAGCCTTGGGTCTTATCTCTGGATCGTTCCTGTCGGAGTTGCGGCAGTCGCGATAACCAGTGCGCTTCAGTACTGGCTGGTGCGGAAGAAGGATTTCCACGCCATAGCAAGGAATCGCATCGCACAGGCGAGCGCAGCTGCCGCGACGCAGTTGTCGTTGGGCGGACTGAACGGAATGGCGCTGGGGCTGGTATTGGGACCGACCGTTGGTTCAAGCGCGGCCTGTGCTGGATTGGCTTATCGCATCACCCGCACTGAGAAGAGCTTATTCAAGCGGGTTAGCTGGCGGCAGATGCGGAGCGCGTTTTCAGTTTATCATCGTTTCCCAAAATACTCCGCGCTAGAGGCGCTGAGCAATAGTGCCGGAATCCAGCTGCCGATTATCATGATTGCCGCGCTGGCGCATGGTCCGGAGGCCGGATTCCTTTCGCTGGCGATGTTCGTCATTCAAGCCCCGATGGGTCTGTTGGGAACGGCGATCGGTCAGGTGTTTCTGTCGCGCGCTCCGCAGGAGCATCGTCTCGGCCGTCTGGATGTTTTCATCACCGGGATTCTGGGCGGGCTTCTGAAGGTCGGCGTGGGACCGCTGATATTCGGCGGCTTGCTTGCGCCGAATCTGTTTACGAAAGTTTTTGGCGAAGACTGGCACCGTGCCGGAATTCTTATGGCGTGGATGACTCCATGGTTCGTCATGCAATTCCTGGCCAGCCCGGTTTCGACGGCGTTGCATGTTCTCAATCGGCAGCGGGCGGCGCTGCTCCTCCAGCTCTTTGGACTTGTCACTCGCGTAGCCGCAGTCTACGGCGCGTCACTTTTTGCCGTCGGAGCGATATCCGAGGCCTATGCTATATCTGGTTTCGTCTTCTACTCGGTGTATTTTCTGGTTATCTTGAACGCGGTGGGCGTCAGCGCTTCCGGTGTATTCGGCGAGTTGCGAAGGGCGGCTCCGTGGCTGATCGGATGGATTAGTGCGGGCTTGCTGTTTTGGGTGGTCGCGCCCATGGTTCTCATTGAAGGCTGGATGCGATGATGGTGACAACGCGATGAGCTTGAACAGGCTCTTCGACGCGCGGTCGTCGCTGCCGCTGTTCGTTCTAAGGGCTTTCTCTGCTTGCGCTGTGCTCCCGTGACCTTGGCTTCGAATGTGTCCGCTTGGAACCTGTCACTTCGATCGCTCTGCACGATATGAATATTGAACCCATCGGAATGCGTTATCGGCATGCCCGACTGGCGTTGTTGATCGCGTCGTGGCTTTACGCATCAGCGTTTCATTTCGCGTATGTGAACTATATTATAGCCGATTGGGGCTATTGGGGATTCACCTACCGTACACTTGGGGTTGGTGAATACTTGTTTATCGCTTTTCTTGTTACCTTTGGAGCAGCGATGATGCCGACGATGCTGACGCGTGCTTCGTCAATCGTTCTGCTGCTCATCTATCAGATGGTTTATATACCAGCCATCATGGTTACCCTCAGTCTTGATACAGATCGCATTGAGAAATACGGAGCCGCTCTTGCTTCGTTGGCCATCGCTTTTGCTGCTGCCTGCATTGCAGCTCGGCGTCCGCTTAAAACTGATCCCACAAGGGAGCGAATTTCGGGTTCGTCCGTTTTGGGTCTGAATCTGTTTTGTTGGCTGATCTGTTCGATCACTCTCATACTATCTTACTGGTCCATTATTCATTTCGCGAATCTCGATGAAGTGTACCAGCAGAGAGCTCTCGGTGCAGCTACCGGGCCTCTGATAGGATACATGCAGACTTACTTACAGAACGTATTCAGTCCGGCTTTGATAGCGATCGGATTGGTCAGGAAACGACCTTGGCTGGTTATTTTGGGATTCGTTGGATGTCTGCTCATTTATGGCATCACTGCGCAGCGCACGGCGTTTCTGTTGCCGCTCACTATTATGGGGACGTATTGGCTGCTTCGCCGGAAAAGCCCTCTCTTCCATACAACCGCGGTGCCGACGGTTGTCGTCGCTGGGACGATGTTCTTGTCAGCCTATTTCTATAAGAAAAGTGGTGTCGCGGCGTTGATATGCCTATACCTTACTGGTCGAACGATTGCGGTACCTGGTCTCACGTTTTCTCAGTATCATGATGTTTTTGGACCGAACGATCTCACCTGGTGGAGCCATATCAAGGGATTTAGTTCGCTGATCAGTGCTCCGGCGAACTTTTCCGGTGATCCGCTTTGGCCCCAGCTCGGCCTGCTGATCGGCGCGCAAGTCTATAAAAATCCTGTGGTGAATGTGAATGCCAATTTGTACTCTTCCGACGGTCTGGCGGCAGCTGGCAGTCTTGGCGTGGTCGTAGTTGGACTTGCTTTTGCAATCTGGCTGAGACTGTTGGATCGCGCGGCGGTCGGTTGGGATCGAACCTTTGTGATCCTAGTGGTGTTACCCGTAGGACTGGCTTTGACTAATGCTCCTTTTGCTACCGTTCTTCTGTCGTTTGGCGGCTTGTTCTGGTTGATACTTTTCTTGGTTCGCAAGAGGCCGGAATTGAGAAAGACTCAAGCTGAGGGCCTGACGAGTTCGAGAGCAAATTGAGTAGCGACGATGAAGGTGGTGATGCTCTGTGAGTTCTATAATGAAACGCTCGAATATCAGGAAAACCTACTGACGAAATACTATATAAAGCACGGTCATGAGGTCACTGTCGTTACGTCGACGTTCGAATCCGTATTCGACTATTATAACGACAAGCATGACAACTCGACGCCGCCCAGTACCTTTTATGATGGCGGCGCGAAGATCATCAAGCTTCGCTATCGCTACAACATTCTCAACCGGCTGAGGGCCTACACGTCGATCTCAGGGATTCTTGAAGAAGCGCGTCCCGATCTGATTTATGTCCATGACATCATGCCAAACCTTCCTGAGGCTATTCGTTACAAGAAGGCGCATCCAGAGTGCCGCATGATCATGGATTATCATGCCGACTACAGCAATTCCGGGAAAAATTGGATCTCCCGCAAAATCCTGCACGGCATTTTGAGGAAATGGTTCCTCGACCGCGCGCGCCCGCACCTGAGCAAGATATTCGCTATTACGCCGACTACGATACTGTTCTTGCATGAGCTTTATAAGGTGCCGGTCGAGGACATTGAGCTTTTGCCGCTAGGTGCTGACCTCGATTTCTGCGCCGAGGTAAGGGAGCGCGAAGAGGGCAATATCCTGCGGAGGAAGCTCGGCATCACCGACAATGCCATTGTAATTGTCACGGGCGGAAAGTTAGAGCCTTGGAAGAAGACCGAACTTCTGATTGAGGCCGTTAGGGCGCTGCCATCGCTTCGGCTGGAACTCGTCATTATCGGAGACAGTGGGCCAAAATTCGCAGATTACAAGGCCAGCCTTTTAAAGGCCGCGAATGCAATGCTCAACATTCATTTTGTTGGATGGCTTGAGGCGAAAGATATTTATAAGTACCTTGATTTGGCTGATCTGGCTGTGTTTCCTGCGAGTCAGTCAATTCTCTGGCAGCAGGCAATTGCGATGGGCCTGCCGCTCGTCGTCGGCGATGTTGGTGGTCAGGATATCTCCTATCTTAACCTGCATGACAACATTGTCATCTTGCCAAAACACCGCATTCGAGCGGATTGTCTGGTTGAGGAAATCTCACGGATTGTGTCCGATCCGGATTGTCTGAAAACGATGGGTGAGGGAGCCAGGGCCGTTGCCGACGAACAACTAAATTGGGACAGGTTGATCGAGCGAACGCTGCGATAGCCAGATTCTGTTGCTCGCCCGATTTCACACGTTATCACCGCCGGGAATTGACGATGAAGGCAGTTGAACAAGTTCCGTGCCCCTGCTGCGGGAGTGACGATTTCAGCCCGTGGGCCGAGGAGCTCGGGTTCTTCGCCGTGCGGTGCCATGGGTGTGCGCTGATTTATGTTAATCCGCGTCCGCTGACGGCGCAAATCGACTCGGCGGTGCGCACCGGCGTTCATGGCGAAGACGCCACATATCTTGACGTACGCACACGGCGGGTTGGCGCGAAGATCGATTTGTACAGAACAGTTTTCGACAAGATGTTCGTCGACGTATGGCGCGGGGGCAAGCCGATCTCGTGGCTGGATATCGGTGCTGGCAATGGCGAGATTGTCGAAGCGATTTCCGCCATCGCGCCTGCGGGCAGCCAGATCGGAGGCGTCGAGCCGATGGAGGCGAAGGCCTCCCGAGCGCGTGCGCGCGGCTTGAAAGTAGCGACCAGCTATCTTGCGCCAGATCATTCGAAAGTAGATTTCGTTTCCATCGTGGATGTATTCTCGCACGTCCCCGAGTTTCACGATTTCCTCGCCACCGTTCGGAGTGTTCTGAACCCTCATGGCGAGTTGTTTCTCGAAACTGGAAATCTCGCGGATCTCGATCAGCGAGGCGATTTCCCGGGCGAGCTTGGTTTGCCCGATCATCTGGTATTCGCTGGTGAGAAGCAAATCGGCATGTATCTTTCGCGTGCCGGCTTTGAAATCGCCGCCATCCAACGCGTTCGCGTCGACGACACCATCTATTTCGCGAAAAGCATTGTGAAGCGAATGCTGGGGCGTCCCTACACTATACGGTTGCCTTATACATCGAAGTACAGGCAGATACGGCTGCGGGCCCGGTTGGTCGCTTAGCGTCTGCCGTGTGGCAAGTTACGAATCCGAATTGGACTAAGCCGATTCAAGGCGTTCGAAGACCGTATCGCGTTTTAATCGGATCAGCACATGGTTAATATCCAAAAGCGTCCTCATCAAATCTGCGCCAACTGCATTATGGACACTTCAGATTCGAACATCACGTTCGATTCGCGCGGCTGGTGCGACTACTGCAACAATTATCATCAAAACATCCTGCCTAACTGGCATCCTGACGAGCGCGGCGGACGCGAGATACTTGCCGAAGCCGAAAGAATTCGGTCGGAAGGGAAGGGTCACGATCACGACTGCATCATCGGCGTCAGCGGCGGTGTCGACAGTTCTTATGTCGCCTATCTTGCCAAGGAGAAACTTGGCCTGCGTCCGCTGATCTTCCATGTCGACGCTGGCTGGAACTCGCAGCAGTCGGTGAATAACATCGAGAAAATGGTCGATGGGCTCGGACTCGATCTCCACACCGAGGTGATCGACTGGCAGGAAATGAAGGACCTCCAGCTCGCCTTCTTCAAGGCTCAGGTGCCGCACCTCGATACGCCGCAGGATCACGCCTTTTTCGCCGCGCTCTACAATTTCGCGGCTGCCCACGGGTTCAAGTACATTATCACGGGCGCCAATTATTCGACGGAATGCGTGCGCGAGCCGCTGGAATGGCACTATCACGCCACCGACCTGCGGCAACTGCGCGACATTCACCGCCAGTTCGGGACACGGCCGCTGAAAACATTTCCGCTCACCGATATCTTCACCTACCGGATCTATTACCGCTTCTTCAAGGGAATGCGGGTTGTCAAGCCGCTCAACCACTTCCCTTACATTAAGGACGCCGCGATGCAGGAGCTGGCGGATCGCTTCGGGTGGCAGAAGTATGCGCACAAGCACTATGAGTCGCGCTTTACCCGGTTTTACGAAGGATACTGGTTGCCGACCAAATTCGGCTTCGACAAACGCCGCGCGCATTTTTCGAGCCTCATCCTCACCAAGCAGATGACCAGGGATGAAGCGCTCCGCAAGATATCCGAGCCGGCCTATGATAAGGATGATGTCGAGCATGAGTTCGAGTACGTCGCCACCAAGCTCGACCTCACCGTTGCCGAGCTTCGGGAATTGATGGCCGGTCCGAATAAAAGCTACCGCGACTACAGGTCGATGATGCCGCTTATCGATCTGGGGACGCGGGTTTTGCGTACGCTTGGCGTGCAGAAGATGGTCGTTCGATGATCGCGATCGTCGATTATGGCCTGGGCAATATCGCGGCCTTCGCCAATGTCTACAACCGAGCCAACATCAAGGTGACGGTTGCGAAGAGCAGCGACGATCTCAAGAGTGCGTCGAGGCTGATCCTGCCTGGCGTCGGCCATTTCGATCATGCCATGGAGTTGCTGCAGCGTTCGGGCATGCGGGACACGCTCGATCGGCTGGTGCTCGGCGACAAGGTGCCGGTCATCGGCATTTGCGTCGGAATGCAGATTCTTGCGCGGAGTAGCGAGGAGGGCGCCCTGCCGGGGCTCGGATGGATCGATGCCGATGTCAGGGCGTTCAAGTCCTGGGAGGCAGCCAGGGACATGCCGCTTCCGCACATGGGCTGGAACGATGTTTGCCCGCGAGGAGTCGATCCTTTATTCAACGGCCTTGAGCGGGACGCGCGATTTTACTTCCTGCACTCGTACTACGTCGGCTGCGATCGTCAGGATGACGTGCTCGCGACCTGCGACTATGGCGCGGAATTCAGCTGCGCGGTCCGCCACGCCAACGTGTATGGCGTTCAGTTTCATCCTGAAAAAAGCCATAGCTTCGGCAATCGGCTTCTCAAGAACTTTGCAGAGCTTTGAGCCGTGCTGAGACCGAGAGTTGTTCCGTGCTTGCTGATCCACAAGGGCGGTCTGGTCAAGACGGCCGGTTTCAAGCAGCCGAAATACGTCGGCGATCCGATCAATGCGGTCAAGATCTTCAACGAGAAGGAAGCCGACGAGCTCTCGGTGTTCGATATCGATGCAACGGCAAACGGGGCGGAGCCGGATTTCCGGATGATCGCCAATCTGGCGATGGAGTGCCGGATGCCGCTTTGTTATGGCGGCGGCGTCAAGACAGCCGAGCAGGCCAAGCGCATCGTCGGGCTTGGCGTCGAGAAAGTGGCCATCAGTTCGGCCGCGATTGCCTCGCCCGAGCTGATCGGCGCGGCGGCGCAGGAAATCGGCGGGCAGAGCGTCGTTGTTGTGATCGATGCCAAGAAGGATAGTCGCACCGGACAATACCAGGCATGGACCCACAATGGCGCCCAACCGACGGGCCGTTCGGTGATCGATGTCGCAAGGCAAGCCGAGACGCTGGGCGCCGGTGAAATCGTGATCAACTCGATCGACAATGACGGCATGATGAAGGGCTATGATCTTTCGCTTGCCGTCGAGGTTCGAAAGGCGGTGCGCTTGCCGGTGACTTTTCTGGGTGGAGCCGGATCGCTCGCTCATATGGAAGCGCTGGTCACTTCATGCGGCGTGGTTGGCGTTGCGGCTGGAAGCTTCTTCGTGTTCAAGGGGCCGTACAAGGCGGTCTTGATCAGTTATCCTTCCGCTGACAGAAAGGACCAACTTGTTCGGGCAGCGGCTTCGGGCCCGGCGCTCAGCGTGGCCGGGATTACATGACGAGCCTCGGCTCGCGTGAGGATCGGACCGGTAGACATGGCATTTTTTGGCGAAGACCCAGGTTAGTTCATGTTCAGTGACAAGGTGTTGCTCATTACGGGCGGAACGGGGTCGTTCGGCAAAGCCGTGCTGAAACGATTTTTGTCGTCCGACTTGCGTGAGATCCGGATTTTCAGCCGAGATGAAAAGAAGCAGGACGATCTCCGGAAGCGATATCCCGATGCCAAGCTGAAGTTCTACATTGGCGATGTTCGGGATTCGCGCAGCGTGCGAGCCGCGATGCGCGGCGTGGACTATTGTTTTCATGCCGCCGCGCTGAAGCAGGTGCCGTCCTGCGAGTTTCACCCGATGGAAGCGGTCCGGACCAACGTCCTGGGAACCGAGAACGTGCTGGAATCAGCGATCACCTCGAATGTGAAGCGGGTCGTCTGCCTGAGCACCGACAAGGCTGTTTATCCGATCAATGCCATGGGCATATCCAAGGCGATGATGGAAAAGGTGATGGTTGCGATTTCGCGCAATCTGGAAAACACCGTTATCTGCGGCACGCGGTACGGCAATGTGATGGCGTCGCGCGGATCGGTGATTCCGCTGTTTGTCGAGCAGATCGTGACGGGCAAGCCGATCACGATGACGGATCCGGCGATGACCCGGTTCATGATGACGCTGGATGAATCGGTCGAACTGGTTTTGCATGCGTTCGTGCATGGCAACAACGGCGACATTTTCGTGCAGAAAGCTCCGGCTGCGACGGTCGCGGTTCTGGCGCGGGCGCTGACATCGCTGATGGGCAAGCCGGATCACCCGATCGTCGAGATCGGAACGCGGCATGGCGAGAAGCTTTATGAAACGCTGCTGAGCCGCGAGGAAATGAGCCACGCCGAGGACAGGGGCAACTACTATCGTGTTCCGGCGGATGGTCGTGACCTGAACTACACGAAGTTTGTGGAGGAAGGGGAGCGGCGTATCAGCTCCGAAGACGACTACAATTCCCACAATACCGCGCAGCTCGACGAACCCGGCATGAGGCAGCTTCTTCTTAAGCTCGATCTCGTGCAGCGTATCGCGCGCGGCGAGAATGTGGTGATGGACGACTGACGGTCATGAAGATCATCATCACTGGCGCTGACGGCTTTATCGGGACCAACCTCCGCGTTCGCCTGCGCGAGCTTGGTCATACCGATGTCGTGCGTGTCACCCGCGCAACAGAATCGGAGCAGCTTACAGACGCGCTGTCGTCATGTGATTTCATCTTTCATCTTGCCGGCGTAAATCGTCCGAAGACGGAAGCCGAGTTTCTCTCGGGTAACGCCGGATTCACCGACCGATTGTGCGGCGCGCTGGCCGCCAGCGGCCGTGCCGTGCCGATTGTGATGTCCTCTTCGACACAGGCCGTGCTCGATAACCCGTATGGGCGCAGCAAGCTCGCCGCGGAAGAGCGGCTGCGCGCCTATAGCCGCGAGACCGGAGCGCTGATCCATATCTTCCGGTTGACGAATGTGTTCGGGAAGTGGGCTCGCCCGAACTACAACTCCGCAGTCGCAACCTTTTGCCATAACGTCACGCGAGGGATTCCGATCAGCGTCAACGATCCGGCCGCGGCGCTGCGGCTGGTTCATATCGACGACGTCGTGAATGCTTTCATCGCGTGTCTTGAGGGAGCGTCGCCTTGCGCTGATTATGCTGAGGTCTCGCCGGTCTATGAAACGACTGTCGGCGCGGTGGCCGAGGCGATCGAGGCGTTCGCCGAAAGCCGGACGTCGCTGATCAGCCCGCCGGTCGGCGTCGGCCTCATGCGGGCGCTCTATTCGACTTATGTCAGCTATCTTCCGGCGGAATCCTTCGTCTACAGCGTACCCCGCTATGGCGATCAGCGCGGCATGTTCTCAGAGGTGCTTAAGACGGTTGATTGCGGTCAGTTCTCTTATTTCACGGCGCATCCGGGCATTACCCGCGGCGAGCACTATCACCATACGAAGACGGAGAAGTTTATCGTGATCCGCGGCAGGGCGCGGTTCGGCTTCCGCCATATCGAAACCAATGAGCGCCACGATATTTTCGTCCAGGGCGGTGAAGGTCAGATCGTTGAAACGGTTCCGGGCTGGGCGCATGACATCACAAACGTCGGCGACGACGAGTTGATCGTGATGCTGTGGGCCAATGAAATCTTTGACCGGTCTCGTCCTGATACCATCGCCATGAAGGTCTCTGCGTGAAGAAGATCAAAGTCGTCACGATCGTCGGAACGCGGCCGGAAATCATCCGGCTTTCCCGCGTGATCGCTCGACTTGACCAGCATTGCGACCACGTCCTCGTTCACACGGGTCAGAACTACGATTACGAACTCAATCAGATTTTTTTCGACGATCTTGGGGTACGCAAACCCGATCATTTTCTGGACAGTGCCGGGTCGAGCGCGGCTCAGACCATTGGAAGCGTGATCGCCAATGTCGATCGCGTCTTTTCAGAAGTGAAGGCCGATGCGATGCTCGTCCTCGGCGATACCAATAGCTGCCTTGCCGTCATTCCCGCGAAGCGCCGCCGTATCCCCGTGTTCCACATGGAGGCTGGTAATCGCTGCTTCGATCAGCGCGTGCCGGAGGAAATCAACCGCCGCATCGTCGATCATACCGCAGACGTCAACCTGACCTACAGTACGATCGCCCGCGAATACCTGTTGCGCGAGGGCTTGCCGCCGGATCTGGTCATCAAGACCGGGAGCCCGATGTTCGAGGTTCTGACGCACTATCGCCCGAAGATCGATGCGTCGGATGTGCTCACGCGGCTGAATCTCTCGCCAGATGGCTATTTTGTCGTTAGCGCGCATCGCGAGGAAAATATCGACACGCCGTCGGCCTTCGCGAAACTGGTGGCTGTGCTCAACGCGGTTGCCGAAGATCATGGACTGCCGGTGATTGTGTCGACCCATCCCCGCACCCAGAAGCGTATCGATGAACAAAAGGTCGCGTTCCATTCATGGGTTCGACTGCTCAAGCCGCTTGGCTTTTCGGACTACGTCAAGCTGCAGACTTCCGCCCGCGCGGTGATATCCGACAGCGGTACCATCAGCGAAGAATCATCGATCCTGAATTTCCCGGCGCTGAATCTGCGCGAGGCCCATGAGCGTCCCGAAGGCATGGAGGAGACCGCCGTCATGATGGTCGGCCTTGATGTCGATCGAGTCCGCCAGGGGCTCGCCATACTTGCCGATCAACCGCGCGGCGAACGGCGCGGGCTCCGACTGGTTGAGGATTACGCAGTCCCCAACGTCTCAGAGAAGGTTCTCCGGATCATTCACAGCTACACGGACTACGTCAATCGCGTGGTCTGGCGGAAGTACGATTGATCTCGCACGAATCGACGTTGACCTCATGACGGCCGCAGCGATTCCCTGCGCGCAAAACCAAGATTGTTCCCATCCAGATCATGCGGATACTGTATATCACCCAGTGGTTCGAACCTGAACCGACAGTCAAGGGCATCGTGTTTGCGAAGGCGCTCGCTGAGCGCGGGCATCAGATCGAGATCGTTACGGGTTTCCCCAACTATCCGAGTGGCAAGACTTATCCAGGATACCGGATTCGGTACTATAAACGGGAGGTCATGGACGGCATTGTCGTTCATCGCGTGCCGCTGTATCCGAGTCACAACGGTTCGAGCGTTGGCCGTATTCTGAACTACTTTTCTTTTATGGCGAGCGCCGCACTGTTCTCCGTGTTTCGCGCGCGCCGCTTCGATGTCGTTTGCTGTTATCCGCCGATTACGGGTGGTCTGGCTGCGATCGTTGCTACCTGGCTGTCGCGGCGTCCGTTCCTGATCGATATTCAGGATCTGTGGCCGGATTCCGTAGTGAAGTCCGGGATGGCTGGCACGCAGCGGATGGAGAAAATTCTCGCCCTGATGTGCAAGTTTGTTTATCGCCGCGCGGCGGGGATTGTTGCGCAATCCAACGGCATCAGGACGCGGCTGATCGAGCGCGGTGTCGCGCCCGGCAAGATATCGGTCATATACAACTGGGCGGACGAACTCGCGGCGGCGCCATCCGGGCTGGCGGATCTGTCGTCCTATGGCTTCGACGGCAAGTTCAATATCGTGTATGGTGGTAATCTCGGACGTGTCCAGGGATTGGACGTTCTGGTGCGCGCGGCGCACCTCGCGCGACAGAAGGCACCGAATTTGCAGCTGTTGCTGATCGGGGACGGGATCGAAAGTGAAAATTTGAAGCAACTGGTGCAGCACATCGGCGCGGACAATGTGCGCATATCGCCGGGTGTTCCGCGAACGATGATCGGCGATATCTTTGCGGCCGCGGATGTCCTGGCCCTGCATTTGTGGAGCGATCCATTGTTCCGGATCACGATTCCTCAGAAAACCCAGTTCTACATGGCAATGGGCAAACCGATTCTGATCGGCGTTGAGGGCGAAGCGGCAGAGTACGTTACCCAAGCCGATGCCGGGGTCGCGGTGCCGTCCGATAATGTCGAGGCGATGGCGGATGCGATGGTGCAGTTTTCGAAAATGCCAAAGGATCGATTAGCGGACATGGGTCGGCGGGGGCGGGAGGCGTACTTGCGGATGTTTTCGTTTGCGATCGCGATCGCACAAACAGAATCCACCTTCCAGAAAGCCATTGAGGTCACTCGCGGCCGTGCTACATGACCGACTGGGGCTGAACGCCCGACAATGGGACCATGGAAGTCGATGGACCCAGCATCAGCGGCTTCTCAGGTGTGACGAGAGGAATTGTCGATATGAGTTCGCATCCGGAACCCAAGTCTGACGAACGTGTCCTTGATGATCGCGAGTTGGACTTTTGGGGAATGTTTCTCGATCTCATTCCTCCGGTCCTGCAAGCGTGGAAGCTGATTCTGCTTTCCACGATAGCTGTCGGCGCAATCGCTTATTTCATCAGCTTGTCCAACGTTTCTTATCCGTCCAAGAATTACAGCAGTGTCGCCTACATCGGTCCTCTGGATGAGACAAGGGCGAAACACGCCGAGTCGATTCTACGCTCGGAGCCAATTCTGAAATCCGTTCTGGAGAAAGTTCCGGATTATCCGGGGCGGGAGATGCCGGACCGTGATCGTCGCGAACTTCTAGCCAGGAATCTGCAGTTTTCCCCAGCAGCGGGAGCGGATGCGAAGCGGCCTTCGCTCTATGTGCTGGAAGTTTCGGACGCCGAGCCCGCCCGGGCGCAGGCGCTCGTGTCAACGCTTATCGATGCATGGCTTGCGACAACCAAGCCTCGGCCGGATGCGGCCGTGCGGCTGACCCGTCTTCTGGAAGCAACCCAAACTCAGATTTCGGATCTGTCCGCCATCATCAAGGAGCTGTTCAAGAATCCTGAACTGATTGCGCCAAAGCCGGGATACACTCCTCCGGATGTCGCGCGCGTTATCGAGCTTCGGACCAACAGCATCGGCAAAGCGGAGGAGATCAAAAGCGAACTCGCAGGCGTGAGCAGGGATGTCATCTTTTCGCCGCCCACGAAACCGGACAAATTGGTGCAGGGTACACCCAAGAGTTCACCGTGGCGGGGAGTTATCCGGGCGATGGGCGTTACCTTCGTCCTTTTGGTGGCGATCATCGTGCTCCGCCATATCTTGATGCGGAGCATGAGCAGTCCGCTTTATGGAGCAAGGATGCAGCGCATTCGGGAGGCCTTGCCATGGCGGATATCAACGAAAAGCGGGTCTTGATCGGCTACCTTGGTCCAAGCGGACGAGTCGCGTCGGTGAGCCGGTATTGACCTCGGATACCTCGAATGCAAAGTCGTCATAAGCGTTGGAGGCCCGGCATGCGCCGATCATGCATCGCATAATAGCTCAGCCGTCTTGCGGCTGGCGGCTCGCTCCGCTATGCCGCAGGTTCTCAGTCTCAGACGCTCCAGCTTCTCCGAAAGTCCCAAGATGAAATCCGAGTTGATTGAAAAGCTCAGATCGAAAAAAGCTGTCATCGGGATTGTCGGGCTTGGCTATGTCGGATTGCCGCTAACGCTGAGATATTGCGAGGTCGGGTATAAAGTCATCGGCTTCGATATTGACGACAACAAGGTCGAAGCGCTAAAGCGCGGTGAATCCTCCATTGAGCATATCCCATCTGCGGCTATCGGACAGGCGGTGGCAGATCGGTTTGATCCGACCTCGGATTTTTCGCGCGCCCGCGACGTCGATGCTTTGGTGCTGTGCGTGCCGACTCCGCTCAACCGATACCGCGAACCTGATTTGAGCTTCGTCATCGGAACGACGGAAGCTTTCGTTCCTTACCTGCATAAGGGCATGGTGATTTCGCTCGAGAGCACCACCTATCCCGGCACAACGGATGAGGAACTGAAGCCGCGTATCGAGGGGGGTGGTCTGACGGTCGGCAAAGATATCTTCCTCGTGTTTTCTCCCGAACGGGAAGATCCCGGCAATCCGAACTTCTCGACGAAAACCATTCCAAAAGTCTGCGGCGGTCATACGCCGGATTGCCTTGAGGTCGGTCTCGCGCTCTATGGCGGCGTCATCGATAAGGTTGTTCCCGTCAGCTCGACGCGTGCCGCTGAACTCACCAAGCTGCTCGAGAACATTCACCGTTCGGTCAACATCGGTCTGGTCAACGAAATGAAGATGGTGGCGGACCGTATGGGAATCGATATCCATGAGGTGATCCGCGCAGCCGCGACCAAGCCGTTCGGCTTTGTACCGTACTATCCGGGTCCTGGCATCGGCGGCCACTGCATCCCGATCGATCCGTTCTATTTGACCTGGAAGGCGCGCGAATACGGTATGCACACGCGCTTCATTGAACTTGCGGGTGAAATCAACTCATCGATGCATGATTATGTCGTTGCGAAGGTCGCCGACGGCCTGAATTCACAACGGAAACCGGTGAATGGAAGCAGGATCCTGGTCCTCGGCATCGCCTACAAGAAGAACGTCGACGACATGCGAGAGTCTCCCTCTGTCTTTCTGATGGAGAAGCTGCGCGATCTCGGCGCGGATATCGCTTACAGTGATCCGCATATTCCGGTTTTTCCCAAGATGCGCCAACACAGCTTTGCGTTGTCCAGCGTTTCGCTATCGGCGGAAACACTGGAGACGTTTGATTGCGTTTTGCTGGCTACCGATCACGACAAGTTCGACTATGATCTCATCAAGGCGCGCGCGAAGTTATTGGTTGATTGTCGAGGACGGTTTTGTGATAGCGATCCTCACATCGTCAAGGCATGACCATGATCAAGTATTCACCGGCGATCACTGACCGCAAGATCAAGTTTGCGCTCGCGGGTTGTGGGCGAATTGCGCAGAATCATTTGGCAGCCATCCAGCGGCATCATAACCGAGCGGAGCTGGTGAGCGTTTGCGACGTCAACGCGGCAGCGCTTAAGGCGGCTGTCGAGACAACCGGCGCCAGGTCACATGGCAGCCTTGGCAGCATGCTCGCTGAGACTGACGCTGACGTCGTGGTGCTGACCACTCCCAGCGGATTGCACGCCGAGCAGACGATCAAGGTCGCGGCATCCGGCCGTCACGTCATGACCGAAAAACCCATGGCCACGAAGTGGGCTGACGGCTTGCGGATGGTGAAAGCCTGCGATGATGCCGGTGTCCGGCTATTTGTGGTGAAGCAGAACCGCGCCAATGCGACGCTTCAGCTTTTGAAGCGATCTGTGGAAAGCGGGCGCTTTGGCCGTATCTACATGGTCAATATCAACGTGTTCTGGACTCGCCCGCAGAGTTACTACGATAGCGCGCGCTGGCGCGGTACGTGGGAGTTCGACGGAGGCGCCCTGATGAATCAGGCGAGCCACTACGTCGACCTGCTGGAGTGGCTGATCGGTCCCATTGAAAGCGTCCAGGCCTATACCGCAACATTGGCGCGCAACATCGAGGTCGAGGATACAGCCGTAGTCAATTTGCGTTGGCGTTCCGGCGCGCTCGGCGCGATGAATGTGACTATGCTGACCTACCCGAAGAATTTCGAAGGAAGCATCACCATTCTAGGCGAGAAGGGGACGGTGCGGGTCGGAGGCGTCGCGGTCAACGACATCCAGCATTGGGAGTTTGCCGAGCCTCACCCCGATGACGAGAAGGTCAAATCGGCAAGCTACGAGACCACGTCTGTCTATGGATTCGGCCACCCGTTGTATTATGATAACGTCATCGAGGTTTTGCGCGGCGAATCCGAGCCGGTTACGGACGGTCGCGACGGTCTCAAGTCGCTCGAGGTCCTGATCGCGTCCTATCTTTCGGCGCGTGACGGCAAGCGAGTCTGTCTGCCGTTGGACTATTGATATGACGGTGACGATTCATCCCACCGCCATCATCGATGAGGGCGCCGAAATCGGCGACGGCTCGCGTATCTGGCATTGGGTTCACGTCTGCGGCAAGGCCCGCATCGGGCGTGGCTGCTCGCTCGGCCAGAATGTCTTTGTCGGCAACGATGTGGTGATCGGCGACAACGTCAAGATCCAGAACAATGTTTCGGTGTATGACGCGGTCCGGCTCGAACGTGACGTGTTTTGCGGACCGAGCATGGTCTTCACCAATGTCTACAATCCGCGCTCTGCAATCACCCGCAAGGACGAGTATCGCGAAACCATCGTTCGTCAGGGCGCGACGCTCGGCGCCAACTGCACCATTATCTGCGGGACCACCATAGGCCGTCATGCCTTCGTGGCCGCCGGTGCGGTCGTCAATCGCGATGTCGCTCCATTTGCGTTGGTGGCGGGTGTTCCCGCAAAGCGGATAGGCTGGATGTGCCGATGCGGAACGAAACTTCCTGGAACGGCGGGCGAGGCCATTTGCGAGCCTTGTGGGAGCGCCTATCGTATTGACCTGGAGTCGTGCGAGCCGACAGGATCGCAGAGATAGGTTGGCGTCGACCGGATAGCGAGCGGAAGATGGATGAGCCGCGCCGGACGAGGTGAAGAGCCGGGACAGAAAATTCTGACGGATTGAACCGGGCATAAGCATGTCTTTTCGGATACTCGTTACCGGCGCGTCCGGCTTCATTGGTTCGGCACTTGTGCCCGCTTTGGCCGCTGCGGGTCATCACGTCCGCGCCGCGTCGCGCAGGCCGGTCAGGGGCGGAGAGCGCATCGACCCCGTCGTGCTTCCCGACTTCGAGGACGATTTCGATTGGGGCCCGCTTCTCGGCGGTATCGATATCGTCATTCACCTTGCAGCCATTGCGCATCGTCAGGGCGGTGATGCGGTTGACTACGACAAGGTCAACCGTGGTGCGGCGGTCAGCCTGGCGGAGGCGTGTTTGCGGCATCCCGTGCGGCGTTTAATCTTTTTGTCGTCAATCGGTGCACAGACGGGATCGGCATCCGACCGCGTTCTGACGGAGAACGATGAGCCGCGTCCGGTGACCGGATATGATCAGGCGAAACTTGCGGCCGAGACCGCCATCCGCGACAGCGGCGTGTCTCACACGATCCTGAGGCCGGTAATCGTATATGGTCCGGACGCCAAGGCGAACATCGCTTTTCTGCTTCGTATAGCGGCGCTGCCGCTTCCCCTTCCGTTCGGCTCGTTTCGCAATCGGCGCTCGCTGCTGGCCATCGGCAATCTTGTCGAGGCGATCATGCTGAGCGTCGACAGCCCGTCGACGCTCAATGAGACATTCGTCGTCGCTGACCCCGATCCGGTGTCGATCGCCGAGATATTCGGATGTCTCCGCGCGGCAAACGGCGATCGCGCCCGACTCTTTCCCGTTCCTCCTCGTTTGATAGCCGGCGTGCTCAGTCTCGTTGGCCGAAGCGCGCTCTGGGATCGCATCGGCCGGGATCTCGTGGTGAATCCTGCGAAACTGCTTGAGGCCGGATGGAAGCCCTCCATGACGACCCGCGAGGGTCTCCGCGCGATGGCTGGTAAGACAAGAGTCTAACAAGGCAAGGACATGGGCGCGGATTATCGGGCTGGTTTGCCCGGACTCTCGGAACGATAATCAGTTCTTTCCTGAGCATGATCCCGAAAAGCGGAAACCGGTTTTCGGACAAGATCATACTCAAACGAAAAGATAAGCGACGAGCCTGACTCAACACAGTTGAGACAGACTCTAGAGCGGCC
>NZ_BJNF01000060.1 GCF_006539545.1 Nitrobacter winogradskyi | reverse complement strand
GCTCTAGCGCGTTGGCCGTGTTCGCGAGAACTTGAACAGGGTAAGGCCGACGAGAACCGCTCCGGCGAGCAGCGCGATGATCTTTGCCGCAAGCGAGATCACCAGCGTAGACGTGATAGCCAGCGCCACCAGCGCAAGATTGAGCGCGAATACAATCCCAACGACATTCAGAACGGAAAATCCGTTATCCGTTGCGCGCTGATAGAAATGCGAGCGGTGGGCCGCCCAGACTTTCTCACCGGTGGCGAGACGGCGTAACATGGTGATGGTCGCATCGGAGAGATAGTAGAGAGGTAAAAGCAGCGCCGCAGTGAACTGACCGCGATACGCGAGTTCGAGCAGGCACCAACCCAGCAGGAGGCCCACCGGCAAGCTGCCGACGTCACCGAGAAAGACTTTCGCGATTGGCCGGTTGAAGGGTGCAAAGCCGAGCAAGGCTCCGCCGAGCGCGCCGGCGACGATCGCGGTGGTCGGGGGGACATGGCCCAGATATCCCAGCGCGACGATGCCCCCCGCGACAGGTACAGCCTCGGCGACGGTCATCCAATCCAGACCGTCCATGAAATTGACGAGATTGACAAACCAGATCCCGGCCAGCAGCAGGGCTCCTTGCTCCACCCAGAGCGGACCCAGTGGAAAAATCCGGAGATCGCCGGGCCACGCTGACAGGATGGCTCCTACCGCAATTGCCTGGGCGAGCAGGCGTGTCAGAACGGGAAGCGATCGGACGTCATCCACCGCTCCGATGACGGCGATAAAGAGGGTCGCGACCAGCGCGTAGGTCGAAACTTCCGTTTTTGTCGCTGCGGCGAATACGACAATGATGACGAGTGTCGCGGTGATGACCGCGATCCCCGCGCCCTGCGGCGTCGGAAGCTTATGCGACGATCGCCCGTTCGGCGTTGCGAGCGCGTAGCGTTGCAATATCGGCATTAGCAACCAAGTGAGGGCAAACGAAAGAGCTGCCGCAGGCATGATCGTCAAGAGCGACAAGGAAGAATCCACGTTAGGGTCGAACTGCAACTTCGCGACCGGCCATATAGCCTTTCGGGCTTTTGCGGTCGAGCCATAGCAAGAGTTCCGGTCGCATGTTCTTGTTCTGATCCCGAGGTGAGTAAGCTTCGTCGATGTGCAGTCGTCGGTAAGGCGTCATTCTGATCCGCTTGGCGGAAGGCACATCAAGGGCATATCATTGACCGCAGCCAGCGACCACGCACGCGATCCGATACAACGAGCGAAGGTGATCATACGAAGGCCATCCGGCGGCCGGGAGTATTAGCGGGGCAGGTTTCAATCATAGGACTTTGACCTATCTGCCTTCCGGCGCATTCAGGCTTATCGCCATCGCCGAGATCAGCGGTTTCATGAAGTACGCATTGTTTGCGGGCGTGATATCGGTCCGCAGGCCATAGGCTTTCAATTGGTCGGAAACCACGGGGCCGATTGAGGCGATCCTGGCGCGCTCGAGTCCGGCGCGCAACCGGTCCTCGCAGCGATGGATGCCGGAGACCTCCACCAGCCGGCGGACCTGCCCCGAACTCGTCAGTGCAACGGCGTCAACCCGGCCTTGGGCCATTTCTTCGATCGCTCCGACGATGTGATCCTCAGCCGCGCTCGTATCATAGATGTAGGGCAGCACCGGATCGACGCTCGCGCCCTGCGCTGGGATTTCTCCAAGCAGAGCGCCGTGGTCGCGGTCTGGATAAAGCTGCAGGCCGACGCGACGACCCCGGAGATCGAGTCGGGCCAGGGTTTCCAGGATACCTTCGGATGTCGGCTTCTCCGTGGTGATCGTCGCCTCCAGTCCGATCTCGCGCAGCGCCTTGCCCGGTTTCGGGCCGCGCGCAAACCTGCGGGATTTGCCAATGGCGGTGATAAACGCCTGATCGAGGCCGACCTGGCGCGCAGCCGTGACGAGACGCCTCAACCCTTCGCCGGTCGTCAGCACCAGATCGTCATGCGGGGTTTAGATGCAACGCCTGATCCAGTCCTCGACCGGCGCGGCATCCGGCGCGTCGCGGATGGTGAACATCGGGCACTGCAAAACCTCGGCGCCTTGCTCCGCGAGCAAGCGGGCAAATTGCGCTTCCTCGCGAGCCTCAAGGATCAGGATACGGAAACCGGATAGCCTGCCAGCCATGATCACTCCGGAGGTCAGCCGTTGATCGCTTTGCCGTGCTGATTGTCCCTCTTGCGGGGTGAGTGGCGCAAGGCCGATGTAGGTGATAGAGCAGGGCGCCCGTTGGATTTCCGTTCGGTCTAGCCGCCGCTCCTCCCCATGTCCCACCATCAGTATGTGCTGACGCTCTCCTGTCCCGACCGGCCCGGAATTGTGTCGGCGGTATCGACGTTCCTGGCCCATAACGGCCAGAACATCATCGATGCCCAGGCCCATGAACGGGGCATCAAGCTGATCGGCGCGACCGCGCACTATGTCACCAGCGATCTCGACGAGGGGCCGATCATCGATCAGGACGTCGAGCGCATCAGTCATCGTGATACGCCCGATGCGCTGGTTCGCAAGGGACGCGATATCGAGCGTCGCGTGCTGGCGCGGGCCATCCGGCATCATCTGGACGACCGCGTGATTCTGAACGGCCGCAAGACCGTGGTGTTCATGGATTGAATTATTAACCCGTCGCCGAGGCTCAGTTGGCCGGGGCGGTCACCTGACCGTCCGTTGATTGGGCGCCGGGCTCGTTCGGCTTCGGCTCCAGGCGCGCGCGCTCGCGCTGTTTCATCATCTCATCATATTTCGCGGTGCCGGGCCGCGGAGGCGCGTCCGCGGGAAGGCCGCCGGCCCATTTCGGAATCATGTCACCCATCCCGGCCGACAAATGCGAATTGATGCTGCTGCACCCCGCCAGAGTGCATGCGACCGGCAGGATGCAAAGCAGGAGCGGAAGCTGGCGCCAGCGGGAGGTCATGGGGAGTGATTACGATCCCGATGTGGAAATTGCGAGGCGGCGGCGGTGATCGCATTCTGTTGAAAAAACGATCTACGCCTGGCTCCGGCCGATGCCGGTGTAGGCAAAACCAAGTTCTTCAAGTTCGGCGGGGCGGTAAACGTTGCGCAGATCGACCACGATCGGCTGTTTCATGATGCGTTTCAGGCGCGGCAGATCGAGCGCGCGGAACTGGACCCATTCCGTCACGATCACCAGCGCGTCCGCGCCTTCCGCGCACGAATAGGCGTCATCGCAATAGTCGATATCGGGGAGTTCGCGCCGCGCTTCCTTCATGCTGGCGGGGTCGAAGGCGCGGACTTTCGCCCCCATGTCACGCAGGCCCGTGATCAGCGGGATTGATGGCGCCTCGCGCATGTCGTCGGTATCCGGCTTGAACGCCAGTCCCAGCACCGCGATGGTCTTATTGCGGAGATTGTCGCCGAGCGCGTGCGCCACCTTGCGCGCCATCGCGCGCTTGCGGTTGTCGTTGACGGTCACGACCGATTCCACGATGCGAAGCTGGGCGTCGTGATCTTCCGCGATCTTGACCAGCGCGCGCGTGTCCTTGGGAAAGCAGGAGCCGCCATAGCCCGGACCGGCGTGCAGGAACTTGGTGCCGATGCGATTGTCGAGACCGATGCCGCGCGCGACCTCCTGAATATCAGCGCCGACCTTTTCGGACAGGTCCGCGATTTCGTTGATGAAGGTGATCTTGGTCGCGAGAAAGGCATTGGCCGCGTATTTGATCAGCTCGGCGGTGCGGCGCTCGGTGAACATCAGCGGCGCCTGATTGAGCGACAGCGGCCGGTAGATGTCGCCGAGCACCTTGCGCCCGCGCTCGTCGGACGTGCCGATCACAATGCGATCAGGAAACTTGAAATCGCGGATCGCGGCGCCTTCGCGCAGGAATTCCGGATTGGACGCCACCACGACATCCGCCGAGGGGTTGGTTTCACCGATCAGCCGTTCCACTTCGTCGCCGGTGCCGACCGGCACGGTCGATTTTGTAACAACGACCGTGAAATCACGGATCGACGCCGCGATCTCGCGCGCCGCGGCATAGACGTAGCTGAGGTCGGCATGGCCGTCGCCCCGGCGCGAGGGGGTGCCGACGGCGATGAACACCGCCTCGGCCTCCGCCACCGGGCCGGCGAGATCGGTGGTGAAATCGAGCCGCGAAGCCTTGACGTTGGTGGCGACCAGCGCGTCGAGGCCCGGCTCGAAGATCGGGATTTCGCCGCGGCAAAGCGCGGCGATCTTGGCCGCGTCCTTGTCGACGCAGGTCACCTGATGTCCGAAATCGGCAAAACAGGCTCCGGACACGAGGCCGACATAGCCCGTGCCGATCATGGCGATGCGCATCGTTCAAACCTGTCGCAGGAGGCGCCGAAGAGACGGCAACCCGCGCCTCTTAGAGCATGATCCCGAAAAGTGGAAACCGGTTTTCGGATAAGATCATGCTCGATCAAAAAGTTGGGTTGGAGTCTGGTAGTTGGATCAGACTCTAGCAGACAGCCATCAGCCTGACGAGGCATCCGCTGTCCGGAAGCATTCTCTCTACCCGGTTCGCATGAAGGAAACGCGTCAATCAATATCAAGCTTTGATTCTGGGCTGCCTTCCTGGGTTTCAATTGTGGGCAGGTGGTGATAGGAAGCAGTTTATATATCTTGTTGCCCATTAATCTGGCCCATACGCGCGACGATGACAAACGAGGAACTGCTGAGCCAGATTTCCGACTATTGCCGCCGGGTCGGCATGGCCGAATCGACCTTTGGCCGGCGCGCCGTCAATGACGGCAAGCTCGTGCAGCGGCTGCGCGAGGGCAAGCGCATCACCATCGACACGCTGAACCGGATCGAGGCCTATATCGTCTCCGGTTCGCCGGATGGCGCGGTGTCGGTCCGCAAGCCGGAGCCGATCGAGCGGCGCGATCCCCGCGCCAACTTCCGCTTCTTCGAGAACCGGCAAAAGTATCTGCTTTTCGTTCATACCTGCAGCGAGAAGCGGGTCATCGCCGATCGGGTCGCGCTGGAGTTCGGCAGCATCTATCCGCGTCCGCCGGCGCTGCGGGTTTTTGATGCGGGGGTCGGCGACGGCACCGTGCTGGCGCGGGTGATGCGCTCCATGCACGGGCGGTTTCCCCACATGCCGTTCTACATCGCCGGCAAGGAACTCAGCCTCGAAGACATCAAGCTGACGCTGGACAAGCTGCCGGACCGGCTGTTCGAGCATCCGTCGACGGTTATTGTGCTGACGAATATGAACTACGCGGAGGCGCCCTGGCTGACGCCCCGGTCGTCCCAGGCGGCGGCCAGGATGGTGTGGCGCGAGGTGCCGCTGCGGGGGGCATCCTCCGGCGAATTCGAGGTCCAGATCCGCGACCTGTGGCCGTTTCTGGAGGAGAACTGGAGGGCGAGCGTCAGCCCGGTCACGGGGATGCCGGTCTACGAGCGTCCGGTGGTGCTGGTCATTTACCGCGAGGACCACCAGTTCCTGCTCGATTCCGCGATTCCACGTGCTGGACGGGTCGAGGCCAGCTTTGATCTGGTGATCGCCTCGCAGCCTTACCGGGCACGGGCGTCCCTGAACTTCAAGGCCAGGAGAATCATCGCCCCGCTGGCGCGGAGTTTGCGGCCTGGAGGGCGTTTGATAGGAATACATTCTCACGGGCAGGATCCCGGGCTGGAGATCGTCCAGGCCGTCTGGCCGGGAGAAAACCCTTTCGCCGTGAGCCGTCATGAGCTATTGCGCGCTGTGAAATACGAGCTTGGTTCGGTGGGGAGGGGCCTCAATTTCAACGCATATGCTGACCATCGTTCGATTTTCCGCTATGATATGGAAGCGCTGCCCAATGAAGTCACCGGCGCGATCGGAACCTCGACACTGTTCGCGGCGTGGAATGCGGCGGTTTACGTCGCCCAAGTCGAAGATGACCGGTTGACGGAAATGACCCAAAGCGGCCGCTATCTCGACGCCACCAGGGAGGTTCTGCGCAAGCATAACGGTCTCTGGTTCTACGACGAATCCTACGTCATCTCGCGTCGCCGGGACTGACATTTCAGCAACAGCACGAAAGGGCCGCCACTTCCGGCGGACGGACGAAAGGTCGATTGATGCGCGGATCCTATCTATTCACGAGCGAGTCGGTTTCGGAGGGACATCCCGACAAGGTGTGCGACCGGATCTCCGATGAGATTGTCGATCTCTTTTTCACCGAAGGCCCGAAAGCGGGCATTGATCCATGGGCGATCCGCGCCGCCTGCGAGACGCTCGCCACCACCAACAAGGTGGTGATCGCCGGCGAAACCCGCGGGCCGGAATCCGTTACCAAGGACATGATCGAAAGCGTCGTGCGCGCCGCGATCAAGGACATCGGCTACGAGCAGGACGGCTTTCACTGGAAGACCGCCGACATCGAGATTCTGCTCCATCCCCAGTCAGCCGACATCGCGCAGGGCGTCGACGCCTTGCAGCCCGGCACCAACAAGGAAGAAGGCGCCGGCGACCAGGGCATCATGTTCGGCTACGCCTGCAACGAGACGCCAGACCTGATGCCGGCGCCGATTTTCTACGCGCACAAGATCCTGCGATTGATCTCCGAGGCCCGCCATTCCGGCAAGGAAAAGGTGCTGGGACCGGATTCCAAGAGCCAGGTCACCGTGCAATACGAAAACGGCAAGCCGGTCGGCGTGCGCGAGATCGTGGTGTCGCATCAGCATCTCGTCGAGGACATGAGCTCCGATCAGGTCCGCGAGCGCGTCGAGCCCTATGTGCGTGAGGCTCTGCCGAAAGGCTGGATCACCGACAAGACCATCTGGCACATCAATCCCACCGGCAAGTTCTTCATCGGCGGTCCCGACGGCGACGCCGGGCTGACCGGCCGCAAGATCATCGTCGATACCTATGGTGGCGCGGCGCCGCATGGCGGCGGCGCGTTCTCCGGCAAGGATCCGACCAAGGTCGACCGCTCGGCCGCCTACGCCGCGCGTTATCTCGCCAAGAACATTGTCGCAGCCGGTCTCGCCGATCGCTGCACGTTGCAGCTTGCCTATGCCATCGGCGTGGCGCGGCCGCTGTCGATCTATATCGACACCCACGGCACCGGAAAGGCTCCGGAAGACACGCTCGAGCGGATCGTGTCGGAAGCGATGGACCTGACGCCGCGCGGCATCCGCAAGCATCTCGACCTGAACCGGCCGATCTATGCGCGCACCTCGTCCTACGGTCATTTCGGCCGCACGCCGGACAACGAGGGCGGATTCTCCTGGGAGAAGACCGACCTCGCCGAGGTGATCAAGCGCGCGGTGTGACAACAGGTGAGACGTCATGCCCGGCCTTGTGCCGGGCATCCACGTCTTTCTTTTCGTCAGCAAGACGTGGATGGCCGGGACCATAGGCGTTCGATAGAACGCCGTTCTACGAACGGCTATGCCCGGCCATGACGGGGGACAGATGACGCCGCTCCTTCGCTCGCGTCGTAAACGGGAAGAGCGAGCCGCAACAAGGGATATGATCGACATGACCACCGCGACCGCCACCAAGCAGACCGCAGATTTTACCGACTATATCGTCGCCGACATCGGCCTTGCCGACTTCGGCCGCAAGGAAATCTCGCTCGCCGAGACCGAGATGCCCGGCCTGATGGCGACGCGCGAGGAATACGGCCCCAAACAGCCCTTGAAGGGCGCGCGCATCGCCGGCTCGCTGCACATGACCATCCAGACCGCCGTGCTGATCGAAACCCTGCAAGCGCTGGGCGCCGATATCCGCTGGGTCTCCTGCAACATCTATTCGACGCAGGATCATGCGGCCGCGGCGATCGCCGCCGCCGGCATTCCGGTGTTCGCGGTGAAGGGCGAAACGCTGCAGGACTACTGGGACTACACCGCGAAGCTGTTCGACTGGCATGGCGCAAAAAGTGGTGAAAGCCTGCATCCCAACATGATCCTCGATGACGGCGGCGACGCGACGCTTTTGATTCACCTCGGCGTGCGCGCGGAGAAGGGCGACACCGCATTCCTCGACAAGCCGGGCGCGGAAGAGGAGGAGGTGCTGTTCGCGCTGATCAAGCGCCTGCTGAAAGAAAAACCGAAGGGCTGGTTCGGTGAGGTCGCGGCCAGCATCAAGGGCGTCTCCGAGGAGACCACCACCGGCGTGCATCGCCTTTACGAGATGCAGAAGAACGGCACGCTGCTGTGGCCCGCGATCAACGTCAACGACAGCGTCACCAAGTCCAAATTCGACAATCTCTATGGCTGCCGCGAATCGCTGGTCGACGGCATCCGCCGCGGCACCGATGTGATGATGAGCGGCAAGGTCGCGATGGTTGCCGGCTTCGGCGACGTCGGCAAGGGCTCGGCCGCTTCGCTGCGTCAGGCTGGGTGTCGCGTCATGGTCTCCGAGATCGACCCGATCTGCGCGTTGCAGGCGGCGATGGAAGGCTATGAGGTCGTGACCATGGAGGATGCCGCGCCGCGCGCCGACATCTTCGTCACCGCCACCGGCAACAAGGACATCATCACCATCGAGCACATGCGCGCGATGAAGGATCGCGCGGTCGTCTGCAACATCGGGCATTTCGATAATGAAATTCAGGTCGGCGCGTTGAAGAACCTGAAGTGGGACAACATCAAGCCGCAGGTTGACGAGATCACGTTTCCGGACGGCAAGCGCATGATCCTTTTGTCGGAAGGCCGTCTGGTGAATCTCGGCAACGCCATGGGGCATCCGTCGTTCGTGATGTCCGCCTCCTTCACCAACCAGACGCTGGCGCAGATCGAACTGTTTTCCAACAACAGGGACGGCAGGTACAAGAAGGAGGTCTACGTGCTTCCGAAGTCGCTGGACGAGAAGGTGGCGCGGCTGCACCTCAACAAGATCGGCGTCAGGCTGACCGAACTGCGCAAGGATCAGGCCGACTACATCGGCGTCAAGGTCGAGGGTCCGTTCAAGAGCGATCATTACCGGTATTGAGCATGATCCCGACCCGAAGGGCCGCGCCAGCGCAAAGCGGGCACCGGTTTTCGGACCGTATCACGCTCGCCTGAAGGCTCCCGCGCATGATCGCGGAACGCAAAAAGCCCCGGAGCGATCCGGGGCTTTTTAGATTCTGTTTAATCTTTCGCCGGGTCAACGCGGCCGGTTCAGGTGGTCCGGCCGGTGCTTCTTTGTGAGGCCAGGAAGTCCGACAGCTTGGCGGTTTGTTTAGGGGCTGCCTTCTTGCCCCGAGGCGATGCCTTGACCGGCTTGGCTGGCTTGGGTTTCGTCGCCTCTTCGGCTTCCTTCGCAAGCCGCAGGGCGCGCAGGCGCTCCATGTTCTTGCGTACAGCGACGTCGCGGGCTTCGATATCGGCGCGTGCTTTGGCGCCCTCGATGGCGGCCGTGCGCATCCGTTCGTTGCGGGCCAGTTGTGCCGGGCTCGGCGGAGACTTTGTCATGAAACCCAATATAGTGATGATCCGCGAAAATGCCAGACCAGCACCGGGATTTGCGGTTTCCGGCGGAAAATGCCATGATGGCAGTATTCGATTGCCGGCATTGGTTTTGTTAGAGCGCCGCAAGTCTTCCTAGGACGACGGCTCCTTTCCAAAGACATCGCTGAGATTGGATGGTTCGCGCAATCGTGCGTGAAAATGCGCATGTGTGCGCTTTGGAACAAGGACGACTCCGATGACGACAGGTACTGTGAAGTGGTTCAACGGCCAGAAGGGTTTTGGCTTCATCCAGCCGAACGACGGCGGCAACGACGTGTTCGTGCACATCAGCGCGGTGGAGCGCGCGGGCCTTAGCGGCCTGAATGAAGGTCAGCAGGTCAACTTCGAACTGAAGACCGACAAGATGCGCGGCAAGGTCAGCGCCGAGAACCTCTCACTCGCGTAATAAACGCATGGTCGCGCCGCCTGTCATCTCTTTGTGATGATGTCGGCGCATCATACGCGGAATCATAAAGCGCCGTAACCCGCGGATGGACCGGGACGCGCTTCAGATTGTCCGCCTCGTTTTACGAACAGACTGGAGCCTCGTCAGCAATGACGGGGCTTTTTATTTGGGATGACGCTATCGCGACCGCTGCCGTCCGCAAGCCGGCCTCACGCACCGCGTTTTTCGTCCAGGAACGCTACGACGCGACGGGTGTGGGGCTATGCCGATCAGAATTGCGCGGTCACACGCAGGCGCGGCCCGTGAATGTAGCGGCTGATGGTGTCCTTGATGTTCGGATCGAACGTGGCGTTAAACGCGTTGAAATAGGCATCAAGCCGATAGCTGGCGCTGATCCTGACATTTGGATTGATCCAATAGGATACGCCGAGCTGAAGATCGGTATTGAAGACGGCGGCGAACCGCTGGTCCCGAACAGTCGTCGCCGTATTTGTACCTCCTCCTGCCAAGATGGCTAAGAATGCCGGGGAGATCGTCGTCGTCACGGTCGACGTGCTGGTCAGTTTCTGACTGCCGAACAGGATAGCGGCGTCACCGAGATAATCGAAAGCCCAGCCACCGCCCAGAGGAACAAATCCTTCGACGCCGACTCGCGGGCCAGCGCCGAAAAAGCTGCTCCGTTGGTTCAGGGAATAAGTTGTTTCAGGAGGCTCTCGCGCAGGCACTGACCGGTTCGGCTAAACTCGTCAGATCAATCCCGGTCCAGGCACAAGATGGCCAGCCCGCGCTCGTCGTTCGTGTCCTGCCGTTATTCCGCTCGGCAAGGGACATGATGTTCGGCGCCGAAATCCTTGTCGCCGCAACGACGCTGAATCCGAGCAGCTTCGTGCCGTCGCCGACGATCCTGATGGGATTGTTCGACCTTACTCCGGCCGAGGTGAGGCTGGCGACTTTGCTAGGGAAGGGCTTATCGTTGAAAGCGGCCGCGCAGGAGAACGGTATCAAGTTCTCAACCGCGCGTTCTTACCTCGACAAGATATTCCGAAAAACCGGGACCAACCATCAAGGTCAACTGGTTGCGTTGCTCAAGGCAACCCAGCCATTGCAAGTGTGATATCCGCGCGGCACTTGACCAGTGGTCGCCATGCGATGGATCGCGCTCCCGTGGCGAACCCGGCGTCGCGTATTCTTCCATCCTTGAGAAAGACTGCGCCGTCAAATGCCGGCTCAGACGCTCAAGCTCATTTTGTTAGTGAGGTATAGGCGGCTTGCCGGAAACCGGCATTCATCTCTTCGCGATTCTGGCCCTGTGTTTGTTGGGAACCTGTTTTCGTCGGCGTGAGTACAGAGAACAGTATGAAGCCGCCCTTCTTTCGCGGAAAAACAAAATACTCTGCGACCACAGAACCTTTCGAATCTTCACAAGAGGACATGCCGCGAAAAACAACCTCGCTATCGATCAGTTCGCTGTTGCGTGCCGATGCGAACTTGCCCTTGCACTCCCTGGCATCGTTTCCAACAATAGTTGCGGCAACATCAAGGCCCGTCATGTTTTGCTTGGCGGGAATAATTCGAACGAAGCCGGTAGCATCGTTGGCCTTCCAGCCGGCCCCTGTCGATGCAACGGATAGAGGTGTGTCCTCGCGACGAAGCAAAGATGGGTGGTCCAGGGATGCCTTCAGGATAAAGTTGGAGGCGATTTGCATGGCCTCGAATTGCAATTCCGTAGAGTTCTCATGAGTCGAATTCGGCTGGGTGCTTGATAGAGTAGCCGTCGTTTTCTGGGGACCCATCGATGGAGGCGCGATAGCAGGCTGATAAGGAGCGGTGAAATCGGTTGCAGCTGACAGACCTCTTGCGTTCATTGTTTTTGCGCATGTGACCATTGCGGGCAAAACTGCTGAAGTGCCAGTTAAACGGAACGGAAAGACGTTTCCTTGAGCAATCGCCGACATGATCTGCGCGCTGCGGAACGAGCGAATAAGGGCTGAGTTGTCCGGCATTGGCACGAACACAGTATTTGTCGAGAGAGAAACTCCGATAACGTTGAAGGTGTTGCGGCCATCAAAACTCAATGCGATTGGAAATTTCTCCTTTGGAGCCAGATTCCAGCGCTTGTGAGTAAACGCCAATAGCCATTCAAGCTTTTTCGTGACCACAATTCCAAAGGTAATTCCGCTCTTGTAAGTCGCGCTTACGATGCAGTTCGAGAATTCGCCTGTTTTGTTGTCCGTGTATGCGCCGCCAGACCATCCCGCGATCTTGATCGATCCGAAGGGGCCGCGTGCGTTTGCTCCGGACCACCACACAGACATCACTAGAGTGATGCAGATCATCAGCAACCGGTTCATGACACGCGCCTCTTTGTTCGTTCGCAGTATGATTTTTTGTTTAGGACGAGATTCCAAAAGCCTTGCGGTCTTCAATAATAAAATCCTTGATAGTATCGAGCAAGATTTGCTTGATCGGTGGACGGTGTAATAGTTCTGTTTGTCCTGCTCTACGCGAGGAAGGGCTCACGATGATCTGTGCGCGCTAGGGCAGCGGTTCGGTCGCGGCGTCGAGCCAGAGTTTCGTGGCCTCGTCGAGATGCGGGCGCACCTCGCGGCGGACGCGGGCGTGATAGTCGTTGAGCCACGCCACCTCTTTCTTGCTGATGCGGTGATCGATCAGGCGGCGGTCGATCGGGGCCAGCGTCAGGGTCTCGAAGCTGTTCATGGGCTTCTCAGCGTCGGCAATCCCGGCTTCCGTCACCAGCACCAGATTTTCGATGCGGATGCCGAACGCGTCGCGCTTGTAATAGCCCGGCTCGTTGGACAGGATCATGCCGCGCCTGAGCGGCGTGGTGCCGAGTTTCGAAATCCGTGCCGGGCCTTCGTGCACCGACAGATAGCTGCCGACGCCGTGGCCGGTGCCGTGCTCGAAGTCGAGACCGGCCTGCCAGAGAAACTGCCGCGCCAGCGTGTCGAGTTGCGCGCCGCTTGCGCCGTCGGGAAACACCGCCCGGGCAATTGCGATATGGCCGCGCAGCACGCGGGTGAAACGATCGCGCATCTCGTCGGTCGGATCGCCGATCGCGATGGTGCGGGTGACGTCGGTGGTGCCGTCCTCATATTGCGCGCCGGAGTCGATCAGCAGCAGATCGCCGGGCACGATGCGGCGGTTGCTCTTGCGCGTGACGCGGTAGTGAACGATGGCGCCGTTCGGTCCGGTGCCCGAGATGGTGGGAAAGGAGACGTCCTTCAGCGCGCCGGTCTCGCGGCGAAAAGTCTCCAGCGCCTCGACCGCGTCGATTTCCGTCAGCGTGCCCTTCGGAGCTTCGCGGTCGATCCAGGCGAGAAACCGCGCCAGCGCCACGGCGTCGCGCCGATGCGCGGCGCGCGCGCCTGCGATCTCGGTCGGGTTCTTCACCGCCTTCAACAGCGCGACCGGATCGTTGCCGCCCATCGGCTTGCCGCCGGCGGACGTGATCAGGCGGCTCAATGCGTCGGCGGCGGTGGCTTTATCGAGCGCGATCGCCGCGCCGGATTGGGCCGTCCGCGTCAGCGCGTCGGTCAGTTCATCCGTCTCGCGCACATCGGCGTTGCGTTCGAGATGAGCGCGCGCGCTGTCGGAGAGTTTGCGGCGGTCGATGAAGATCGTGGGGCGGCCGTCCTTCGGCACCAGCGCGTAGGACAAAGGCAGCGGCGTATGCGAGACATCGGCGCCGCGAATGTTGAAGGTCCATGCCACCGCGTGGGAATCCGACAGCACCAGCGCATCGACGCCGAGCTTTGTCATCTCGGCGCGGATGCGCACGAGCTTGTCGGCTTCGGCTTCGCCAGCGAACGCCGCGTCGTGGATCGTGACCGGGCCGAGCGGCGGCGCGGGACGGTCGGTCCAGACGCTGTCGACCGGGTTGCTGTCGACCGGGACCAGTTCGGCTCCCGCTTTCGCGCAGGCCTTCGCAAGGCGCTCGACCGCTGCCGAGGTGTGCAGCCAGGGATCGTAGCCGAGGCGGTCGCCGGCGGCGAGATGCTCCGTCAGCCAGCTTTCCGGTGGCGGATCGACCAGCGAGGCGATGCTCCAGGCCCGGACATCCACCTGTTGCGCCGCCTGCAAGGTGTAGCGACCGTCGACGAACACCGCGGCTTCCGTCGCGAGCACGATGGCAAGGCCGGCCGATCCGGTGAAGCCGGTGAGCCATGCCAGCCGCTCCTCGGAAGGCGGGACATACTCGTTCTGCTGCCGGTCGGCACGAGGGATCACAAATCCGGTCAGTTGCCGCCGCGCCAGTTCCTCGCGAAACGCGGCGAGGCGGGCGGTCAGCGCGACGCCGCCTTCGGGATCCTCGAATGTCTGGAAATAGGCCTCGAACATTGCCGGCATCATATAGCGTTTCCGAGCGAAGTGGACACCGGTTTGCGTGCAGCCGTGCAACAAGCCGGCGAGTCACCCTCTGTTCTGCATCAGCAGGCTGCACCATCCGTCGATCCGCAACTGCCGGATCAACACCAGCCCCTGCGCGCGGTAGGTCGCGATGACGCCGCGGGTGTGCTGTGGCAGCAGCCCCGAGAGGATCACCATGGCTTCAGGCGCGAGATGGCGTGCCATGGCCGGGGCCATCCGCCGTAGCGGATTGGCGAGGATATTCGCCAGCACCAGATCGAACGGCGCGCGCGCGCGAAACAGCGGCGCGGAAAACCCGGTCGCGCGGATCGACCAGACAAGATTGCCGACGCCGTTCAGCGTAGCGTTCTCCCGCGCTACCGTCGTCGAGCGCGGGTCGATATCGCTGGCCAGCACGCTCCGGCGCAGCGCCTTGGCGGCGGCGATAGCGAGAACACCTGTCCCTGCGCCAAGATCGAGGACGCGTCGCGGCATCCTGGCGCGGAGAACCTGATCGAGCAGCAGCAGGCAGCCTCGGGTGGTGCCGTGATGGCCGGTGCCGAACGCCAGTGCGGCCTCGATCTCGATCGCCAGTTTGTTCGGCGGCACGCGGTCGCGGTCGTGCCGGCCGTGGACGATGAAGCGCCCGGCGGGGACCGGCGCCAGCCCTTCGAGGCTGGCCTCGACCCAATCCCTCGCGGCGATGGTATCAAAGACGACGGTCCGGGCGACGTCATCACCTGCGGCGAGAGCGACCAGCGCGCGAACTCGCGCTTCATCCGGCGGGTCGGCGAAGTGAACCGCGACGCTCCAGCAGCCGTCGCTGCGTTCGAACGCGGTCACCGCGGTTTCGCCGTCCTCCAGCCTTTCGCTCAGAAAATCGACGGCCCGCCGCGCGACCTGCTCCGCCCCGATGGCGAAGGCGGCGCGGCTCGTCGCCGGCGAAACGGAATTTGCCATCGGCGGTCCGGAGTTGATCGAGGGAAAGGGCGGCCCGCAGGGCTTCAGCTGAGAAATCGGGCAATAAGATAGCCGACGCCATAGGCTGGTCCGGCGACCAGGAGAATGGCGAATACCATCACAAACCAGCCTTTCAGGACCGCGATGATGCCGCCACTCTCCCAAAGCTCTCTCGGTCCCGGCTGCCCATACGCCCATAGAGACCACGAGGCGGCCAGGATCAGGTAGACATCAAAAACATTCAAGGATGCGCGGACATAACCCAGATATATCGGGATAACGATCGCCAGAAAGATCCGGCCGAGATTTTGCAGCACCTAAACCCCCAGAACTTGCCTGCTTTCGCCAAAGCACATTGCTTTATAGCGTTTTCGAGCGAAGTGGATACCGGCTCGCGTGAAGAAAGCGCGTCAAAACAACAATCTGGAGCTTCGCTTCTGATGTCGTTGGAAGCGAAAATGCTTTAAACCGCAAACCTGAACGATGAAAGTGCAGTGCGGGAAGGTGATGGTTAAGGGATGCCAGCCTCCGCTCCGCGATCGTCTTGATGGCAGCCTGAGCGCGGAGGACAAAATATCGGATCCGGAAAGACGGTGGGGTTGGGTTTGCGCACCGGTTTTCAACCGAATTTCCACAGGGATATCCACAGGATTTCCACATCCTGGCGGCGGCCTCTCCACAGGGTTTCGACACGCTTATCCACCGAGTTGGTCCCAGCGCGGTTTGGTGCTCGGATGGCGACGAGAGTGGCAGGCCTATATATGCCGCCGATCGTCAGCGGCGCGCGAACAGCGTCCGGTGATCCCGCAGGATAGCGCGCGCGGCGTTATGGCCGGGTGCGCCGGTGACCCCGCCGCCGGGATGCGCGCCGGAGCCACAGTGATAGAGCCCCTTCAGCGGTCCGCGGTAGTCGGCGTAGCCCAGCATCGGCCGGGCCGAGAACAACTGGTTCAGCGTCAGCGCGCCGTGGAAAATGTCGCCGCCCAGCAATCCGAATTCGCGTTCGAGGTCGAGCGGTGACAGGATCTGCCGGCCGATCACGCCGGCGGCAAAGCCCGGCGCGTAGCGGTCGACGGCCGCGATCATGAGGTCTGCGACCTCGTCGCGATGATCGTCCCAGGATGCGCCGTCGGGCAATTGCGGCGCGACATGCTGGCAGAACAGGCTCGCCACATGGCGGCCAGATGGCGCGAGTGTGTCGTCGATCACCGAGGGGATCAGAACCTCGACCACCGGTTCGCGGCTCCAGCCGAACGTGCGCGCGTCGTGCCAGGCGCGGTCCATGTAGTCGAGACCGGGCGCGATGATGATCCCGGCGCTGAGATGATCCCCCGCGCCCGGCAACGCGGAGAATGAGGGGAGGGCGGAGAGTGCGACGTTCATCCGGAACGTCCCCGAGCCGTTGCGCCAATTCCTGATGCGGGCGAGAAATGTGGGCGAGACCGAGCCGGCGGGCAACAGCCGCGTATAAAGCAGCTTCGGATTGACGTTCGCCGCGACATATCTTGCGCGGATCGTCCGTCCATCGTCGAGGGCCACACCCGTCGTGCGGCCGCGCTCGATGATGATCTCGCGCACGCCCGTGTCTGTTTCGATTTCCACGCCGTGCGTGCGCGCCGCCGCCGCCATCGCCTGGGTGATCGCGCCCATGCCACCGATGGCGTGTCCCCAAACGCCTTTCTTGCCGTTCACTTCGCCGAAGGCGTGATGCAGCATCACGTAGGCCGAGCCGGCCGCGTAGGGACTCGCATAGTTGCCGACAATGGCGTCGAAGCCGAACAGGGATTTGATGAGATCGGTTTCGAAGCGATCGTCGAGCATGTCTCCTGCCGATCGGGTAAAGAGATCGAGCAGGCTGCGCTGTTGCTCCAGTGACAGACCGCGCAGGATTCCGGCGGAGCCGATGGCGTTGACGAGTTCGCCCGCGGCCTTGAGGCCAAATCCCTCAACGAGGTTTGGCGGCGCGCGGAGCACGAACTGACGGACGACGTCGGCGATCTCTTCGAGCTCGCGCATGAAGTCGTCGAGTACGGCGGCGTCCCGTTCGCTCAAACGGGCCGCTGATGCTCGGGTGCGGCCTTCGGCGGTGAGCAGGTAGCGGCCGTCGGGAGCGGGCAGGAAGTTCTGGGCGCGGCGTTCGACGATCCGCAGGCCGTGATCGTGCAGCCGCAGGTCGGCGATGACTTTCGGATTGAGCAGGCTGACGGTGTAGGCCGCGACCGAATTGCGGAAACCGGGGTGGAATTCCTCGGTAACGGCCGCGCCGCCCACCACCTTGCGCCGTTCCACGACCCTGGCGCGCAGTCCGGCCATCGCGAGATAGGCCGCGCAGGTCAAGCCATTGTGGCCTGCGCCGATGATGACGACGTCGGTGTCCGGCATATCCGCTTCAAATCCTCAGACGGTCCGACTGTCGTCCTTCAAGGTTGGGGGTAACTGCGTGAGGTGACGATCAGTAGCGGTCAGTCGTCGAAGTCAGAGAACAGGCCTCGCGGCCGATAGGGCTGCGGCGCATAAACCGGAGGCTGGTAAGGTTGCGTATAGCCGTCATCGACTCGATCGCCATAATAGGAGTGCCGTTGCGGGGGAACGTTCTGCGCACCGTAATGGCGGCGATAACTGCGCGGATCAGCATAGCGCGGATCATTGGAGCGGCCGTCCGCCGGATACATATAGCCGTCGGCGCCGCGAACGTACGCCTGCGGTTGCCAGCCGGGGGCGACCTGTCGGGGCGTCAGATCAACGGGATTTCCGGCCGCATCGTAAGATTGATAGGCCGGTCCCGGATCGCGACCGGCGACATCGGTTTTCCGCTTGCCGCGAGGATTGCGCGCCAGCGCCACGCGCGACGATCCGGTCAGCGTGACGGTGGTATTGAGGACGCCTTCTTGCTTCACCAGAGAGAACAACGTGCTGGCGTTGGCGCGCGAGATGCGTACGCAACCGTGCGAGACCGGCACGCCGAGGCTGCCTTCGGAGAGCGTGCCGTGAATGGCGTGACCAGCCTTGGTGAAGAAGATCGAGTGTGGCATCGGCGCGTCGTCGAACTCCTTGGAGAAATGATCAGCCTCCATTCGGAAGGCTTGAAATTTGCCGTTCGGAGTTTCGTACGACGGATTTCCGCTCGAAACCGGCCATTGATGGCGCTCGACGCCGTTAACCGAAACGGTCATCCGCTGATTGTCCTTGTCGACCAGGATGGACACCTTCGCATCGGCGACGCTGCCAGCGGCAAGAAGCATAAGACCAGCGACAGGAACAAGAAATCTACGCATTTTCATCGGCCTCGAGTTCAGCCTACCAGTCCCCCAAGCCATATATGCGCTTAAAGCAGTTGAGCTTCCAGTATCGGGTTTGTGTCATCGTTAACTCACCACGCGGCTCAATCAGGACGGGCGAGAGAAAATGTCGGGTGGAACGTTGTTTGAGGCCCATTGCAATGGTGGGGAACTTCCGGCCGGATACCGGGTTATCATCCCCGCGAATCCAGCGATCACAGCCCGGCGGAGGCGGCCGAGCCAAGTCATGTCAAGTCTTCAACATTCAAGGGATAGAGATACCGATGAGGATCAAAACCAAGGCATTGCCGACCGAATCTTCCTTCCGGCTGCGGATCGCGGTGGCGGCCGCCGCAGCGGCGCTGGCCCTGCTTTCCATTCCGCATCAGGCGCATGCTCAGGGCGTCTTCGGTGGCATGGAGCGCGGCGCCAACCAGGGCGCCTATGAGGGGAATCGCGCTGCGGGACCGGTGGGCGGCGCGATTGGCGGTGCGATCGGCGCCGGCGTCGGTGGCGCCGTCGGCGGCGTCAGGGGTGTGCTCGGCATTCCGGATCGCGGACCTCACCGGGGGCAACGATGCCGCGGTTATTGGAAGCGCGGGCATTTCTACTGCTATCGCCGATAAGGATTACGTCATCAGCAGGCCGCGGTCCGGGCTACCCCGGCGTGGCCTGTTTTTTTGCGCGCAACAGATCAGTTTCTCAGCCGATAGCCGGTTCGAAATATCCACCATACGACCAACATGCAGATCACCAGAAAACCGACCGTCATGCCGATACTGACCGACAAGCTCACGTCGGAGATCTCGTAAAAACTCCACCTGAATCCGCTGATGAGATAGACGACGGGATTGAACAGCGCGGCGGTTTGCCATGCCGGTGGCAGCATGTTGATCGAATAAAAACTGCCTCCGAGGAATGTCAGCGGCGTAATGATCAACATCGGAATCATTTGCAGTTTCTCGAAGCCATCGGCCCAGATGCCGATGATGAAGCCGAACAGGCTGAATGTTACGGAGGTCAGGACCAGAAAAGTCAGCATCCAGATCGGGTGATGGATGTGCAGCGGAACGAACAGGCCGGCGGTGGCCAGAATGATCAGTCCCAGAATGATCGATTTGGTGGCGGCGGCTCCCACATAGCCCATAATGATCTCGAAATAGGAAACCGGCGCCGACAGTATCTCGTAGATGGTGCCGATGAACTTTGGGAAGTAGATGCCGAACGAAGCATTGGTGATGCTTTGCGTCAGCACGGATAGCATGATGAGCCCCGGCACGATGAAGGTGCCGTAACTGACGCCCTCGACCTCGGTGATGCGCGATCCGATCGCCGCGCCGAACACCACGAAATAGAGCGAGGTCGAAACCACCGGCGACACGATGCTTTGCAGCAGCGTGCGCCAGGTGCGCGCCATTTCGAACTTGTAAATCGCCTGCACGGCTCCGAAATTCATGTCAGGTCCTGACCAGGCTGACGAAGATCTCTTCCAGCGAGCTTTGTGTCGTGTCGAGATCGGAAAACCTGATGCCGGCGGCGCGGAGATCGCCGAGCAGGCTGGTGATTCCGGTGTGCTCACTCCGGGTGTCATAGGTGTAGGTCACCTGTCTGCCGTCCGTGGCAAGTTCGAGATTGTAAGCCGCCAAGGTTGCGGGGATGGCTTCGACCTTGCCCTGCAAATGAAGCTTCAACCGCTTTTTCCCAAGCTTCTGCATAAGTGCGGCCTTTTCATCGACGAGAATGATCTCGCCCTTGTTGATGACGCCGACCCGGTCCGCCATTTCTTCCGCCTCCTCGATGTAATGCGTCGTCAGAATGATCGTGACGCCCGAGGCTCGCAGCGCGCGCACCACCTCCCACATCGCCTTTCGCAATTCGACATCGACGCCGGCCGTGGGCTCGTCGAGAAACAGCACCTGCGGTTCATGCGAAAGCGCTTTCGCGATCATCACGCGCCGTTTCATGCCGCCGGACAGCGTGACGATCTTGCTGTCTTTCTTGTCCCACAAAGAGAGATCCTTCAGGACCTTCTCGATATGAGCCGGATTTCTGGGCTTTCCGAACAGCCCGCGGCTGAAACTGACGGTCGCCCAGACCGTTTCGAACGCATCGGTATGCAGCTCCTGCGGAACCAGGCCGATCATCGCGCGGGTCGCCCGATAGTCGCGGCGGATATCCCGACCGTTGACCAGCACCTGACCGGCGGACGGATTGGTGATGCCGCAGATGATGCTGATGAGCGTTGTCTTGCCGGCGCCGTTGGGGCCGAGCAGCGCGAAAATTTCGCCCCGCTTGATATCGAGGTCGATGCTCTTCAGCGCCACGAAGCCGGACGCGTAAGCCTTCGACAAACCGGAAATGGATATCATGGACGACATGCGAGGCTTGATACGCTGTAAGCGGGTGGAGAGGAACGAGGAGAGAAATGATATCGCGGCGGAATGGCGGGACGATGGAGAATGCAGGTCAACAGATAGGAGCGCAGGCGGTGGTTCGCAATTCGGTTACACCCGCTCGACGAAGCTATCGACCACCTTTTTTTCGCCGGCTTTTTCAAAGGTGATGGTCAGCTTGTTGCCATCGATACGCGCGACTTTCCCGTAGCCGAACTTCTGATGAAAAACACGGTCGCCCAATGAGAAGCCGGAATCCGAGCCTGTGGATCGTGCGATCAATTCTCCTTCAATGATTACCGGCGCGCGCTTCGACGTCGATCGGCTTGCATTATAGGGTGTTCCGGCCTCATTGAACCCGCCCCGGCCGCGATTGGCCTGCGCGCGTTGCCAGCCTGGAGTCGCATAGCTCGAACCGAAGGAATCGATGTTGTCGAAACGCGAGGGGCCGTAACCGCCCGTTCCGCCCCAGCCCGAACCACCCTTGGATTCCGTGATCTCCACATTGTCCGCCGGCAGTTCGTCGAGAAAGCGGGACGGAATCGTGGTCGACCACGAGCCGTGGATGCGGCGATTGGTGGCGAAGTAAAGTTTCGCGCGACGGCGCGCCCGGGTCAGGCCGACATGCGCGAGGCGGCGCTCTTCTTCGAGCCCGGAGCGTCCCTGCTCATCCAGCGCACGCTGATGGGGAAACAGACCTTCCTCCCAGCCGGGCAGAAAAACGGTATCGAATTCGAGTCCCTTCGCGGAATGCAGCGTCATCACCGAGACGGCATCCTCGTCCGCGCCACCGTCGCGGTCCATCACCAGGGATATATGCTCGAGAAAGCCTTGCAGATTCTCGAACTCATCCATCGAGCGTATCAGCTCTTTCAGGTTCTCGAGCCGCCCCGCGGCGTCGGCTGAGCGATCCTTCTGCCACATTTCGGTGTAGCCGCTCTCGTCCAGCACGATCTCGGCAAGCTCGGTATGCCGCATGGACTCACGCTGGACACGCCAGCGGTCGAAGCTCTCCAGCAAAGCGCGTAGCGATCCGCGCGCTTTCGGTTTCATTTCGTCGGTTTCGACAACGGCGCGGGCGGCTTCGCTGAGCGGGATCTGCCGCTTTCGCGCGATCTCGTGCAGCATCTTGACGGTGGCGTCGCCCAGACCGCGTTTAGGCAAGTTGACGATGCGTTCGAAGGCAAGGTCATCGGCCGGCGAGTTGATGAGGCGCAGATAGGCGAGCGCGTCACGAATCTCGGCGCGCTCGTAGAAGCGTGGGCCACCGATGACGCGATAGGGCAGGCCAAGCGTGACAAAGCGGTCTTCGAACTCGCGCATCTGGAATGAGGCGCGCACCAGAATTGCGATCTCGTTCAGCCTTTCGCCGGCGCGCTGGAGCTGTTCGATTTCCTCGCCGATGGTGCGGGCTTCCTCCTCAGAGTCCCAGGAGCCGGTGACGGTGACCTTCTCGCCGTCGACATCCTCGGTTCGTAACGTCTTGCCGAGCCGGTCTTCGTTATGCGCGATCAGGTGCGAGGCGGCGGCGAGAATATGGCCGGTCGAGCGATAGTTGCGCTCCAGTCGAATCACCTTCGCGCCAGGAAAATCGTGCTCGAACCGCAGGATGTTATCCACCTCGGCGCCGCGCCAGCCGTAGATCGACTGGTCGTCGTCGCCGACGCAGCAGATGTTTCGGGATCGAGCCGTGCGCGGGTCCGGACCTTCCGCCGCGACGGGAGCGGGAAACAGCGCGTGGGATGACGGCGGCGCCTGGGACAGCAATCGCAGCCATAGATACTGGGCAACGTTGGTGTCCTGATATTCGTCGACAAGGATGAACTTGAAGCGGTTCTGGTATTGCCGCAGCACGTCCGGATGCTCGCGGAACAGCCGGATGTTCTCCAGCAGCAGATCACCGAAGTCCGCGGCATTGAGGATTTTCAACCGTGCCTGGTAGGCGGTGTAAAGCTTGCCGCCCCGACCGTTGCCGAAGACGGAGGCTTCGCCCGACGGCACCTGCGCGGGCGTCAGGCCGCGGTTCTTCCAGCCGTCGATCAACCCGGCCAGCATCCGCGCGGGCCAGCGCTTGTCGTCGATGTTGTCGGCCTGCAGAAGCTGTTTGAGCAGACGGATCTGGTCGTCGACATCGAGAATCGTGAAGTTGGATTTGAGCTGCACCAGCTCGGCATGAACGCGCAGGATCCGGCCTGCAATGGAATGAAAGGTGCCAAGCCACGGCATGCCTTCGACGGCCTCCCCGAGCATCTGTCCGAGACGATGCTTCATCTCGCGGGCGGCCTTGTTGGTGAAGGTGACCGACAGGATTTCGCCGGGGCGGGCGCGGCCCTGGCTGAGGATATGCGCAATGCGGGTCGTCAGCACGCGGGTCTTGCCTGTGCCCGCGCCGGCCAGCACCAGAACCGGTCCGTCCAGCGTTTCCACGGCCTCGCGCTGCTCCGGATTGAGCCCGCTCAGGTATCGTGGCGCTGCCGCGGCGCGCGCGCGCGCAGCGATGCCGCCGGCGGCAGGCTGGTGCGCGGAAACGTTGGTATGGATCAGTCTGTTCGGCTCGGTCATGCGAATCGTCTTTCCCTAACGATGGCACTGCCGGCCGGCGAAGGGGAGCCCTCTTGGCAAGGATGAAGAAATATATAGGGCGAACGCGCTTGGTAGCGGCTTTTTAGCCTCCCGGCCAATGAATCATCGCATCGCTCTCGATGTTTTGTTCCCCAGAACCGCTTATCTTCCAGATTTTTTCTCGAACACGACCATGACGGAACCATTGTTCCCGTGACGGATTGATTTTTCAGTCAACGCGCAAAGCGCGCCGAAAACGGAGACCAAATCATGTTGAACTGGGTGGTGACGTTCCTGGTTATTGCATTGATAGCCGGCATTCTGGGCTTTGGAGGAATCGCGGGCGCCTCCATCGAAATCGCCAAGATCATCTTCTTCATTGCGCTCATCCTGATTGTGGTTTCGGCGGTGATCGGCTTTTTGCGCGGACGGAACCGCGTGTAGCGTGTAAGGAAATATCCGAGGGCATGGCGATCTGCTTCCCCGTGCCCTCGGGCCCGCAAGACGGTGCTGTACTCCACGATAGCTTGGAGATACCCACGGCTGGAATTTCCTGCAGCGGGCGACGGTAAGACGGCTCGCTCTTTTTCATAGAGCTTCCATCGTTGCAGATTTGTCCCGATCTTTTTCGCTCTTTCCAGGGAAGCGTCTATCCGCCTTCGCTGCGACTTTGCCATAGTTGCTATTAGTATAAGGGTGCGGCATTTGTTTCAGCCTGCCTCGCGACATGCGCAAAGCGCCATCACGCTTGCTGAGCGGACTCAATTCGCCGGAATGGTCAGAGGGGGACACCGTGCAGACGACACTGCTCGGCCTTGCAATCACACTTATCGTTGCGCTCTTCGCCGCGCTGGTCGGGCCGTATTTCATCGACTGGAACCGTTTTCGGTCGCAGTTCGAGACGGAAGCGGCGCGCGTGATCGGAGCGCCGGTGCGGGTGGAGGGTAAGCTCGATGCCCGGTTGCTGCCGTCGCCTTCATTGCGGCTTGAGTCGGTGACGGTTGGAAGGCCGAACGATCCGGGAAAGATGCGCGCGGACAGTCTCGCCATCGAATTCAGCCTGGGCTCGCTGATGCGCGGAGAGTGGCGCGCAACCGAATTGACGGTCAACGGCGTCGCGCTCGACCTCGGTCTCAATGACAAAGGGCAGGTGGACGGGCCGCTGATGCTCAATTTCGGTTCGCTTTCCATCGATCAGTTGAATCTCACCGGCCGCGTGGCGATTCATGATGCTGCAAGCCGCGGCACCTTGGAACTGAACGACATCGCGTTCAGCGGTGAGGTGCGGTCATCGGGAGCGTCCGTGCGCGGCAACGGCAACTTCGTGTTCTCAGGAACGCGCTATCCTTTCCAGATCTCGCTCGCGCAGGCGGGGGGCGGAGATGCCCGCCGTGTTCATGTCACGATCGATCCCGGGGCGCGCGCGGAGTTCGTCGACGTCGATGGCGTCCTGTCATTCGATGAGCGGAGTCCGCGTTTCGATGGCGCGCTGACGCTTGCGGGCGCCGGGGAGTCTGCCGGCAAGAATTTTTCGGGCGATCCCTCTCAGCGACCATGGCGTGTATCGGCCAAGGTAAAGGCCGATCCGAAAGGCGCGCGGCTCGATCGGGTTGAGGCCGGTTATGGTCGTGCCGATTCGGCGCTGAGGCTTACAGGCGGAGGAGAGATACACTTCGGCTCATCGCCCCGGCTTCATGTTGCATTGTCGGCGCCTCAGCTTGACGCCGACCGCCTGCTTGCCGGGGATCGCGACCCACCTGCAAGTCTGTTGCGCTCATTGCAAGGTTCTCTGACAGAAATCCCGAAACCATGGCTCGCCGCCGACATCGGGATCAGCGCCGACCGCATCATGCTGGGAGGCCGTCCGATACAGAATTTCGAAACAGGCTTACGCAGCGACGCCGCTTCGTGGAGGGTCAGCCGGCTGGAATTCCAATCTCCCGGCGCCACGCGCGTGGCCGTCAACGGTGAGATCCTGCACTCCGGGCCATCGCCCCGGTTCAACGGTACGCTCGATGTGGAGTCGTCCGATCCGGATACTTTCATCGCATGGCTGCAAGGTCAGGATGAAGTCACGCGCCGGAGCCAAAAGCCGCTGCATGTACAGACCAAGCTGACTGCCGATCCAGGCCGGGTTGTCTTCGAACAACTCAAGGCCGATACAGAGGGTGGCAGCATCGAAGGGAGGCTGGCGTTTGTCGATTCGACGGCGGAGAGCGGTACGCGAGCCGACGTTGAGCTCAAAGCCCGCCGTTTCGATCTCGATGCCGCGGCGAGTCTGGTGAGCGCGGCCTCGGCGTTGCGAGGCGGGTGGCCTGACGAGGGACGCCTCTCGTTGAATATTGATCGTGCGATATCGGCGGGACAGGAACTGCATCCGCTGATCGCCGAACTGAACTACGGACCAACGGCTGTCGCGCTCGAACAATTGAAAGTCGGCTCCTCCGGCGGTCTCCAGATCGATGGCGCGGGCTCATTCGACCGCGTCAATACGACCGGACAGTTATCGTTAGATGCGACATCGGAGTCGATTGCGCCGATGGCCGGCGTGATTGCTCCGTTCGCACCGGGCGTTGCGGCGCGCCTCGCGGCGTTGCCGGCGGATGCGGAGGCAGCCGGTCTTCACCTCACGCTCGACATTGGTAAAAGCCAAGCCGACAAGAACAAGGCGGATGCGAGCGCCACGCTCAAGATCGATCTGCCGCGACTGAAAGGCACGATATCGCTGACCTCGGCGCCTTCGCTCGCGGCGGTGCGCGCCGCCGATCTCGATGCCCTGGCACGCAGCGAGGTCACGATGCGGACGAAGCTGACGTCGGAGCGTGGCGGGGGCGTGCCGATGCTGCTGGGCCTTGACCGCGTGATCGCGGTCGCCAACCCATCCGTTCTGGAAACGACGGCGACGGGGGCCTGGCATGCCCCGATCCGACTGAATGCGAGGATGTCGGGAGCCGATCTCGATGTCGAAATAAAAGGAACGGGGCAGCCATGGTCGTCGGGCCGGAAGGCCGACCTTCATCTCACAGTCCATTACCTCGATTTCAAGCCGCTGCTCAATCTTCAGCCATCCGATCCTGACGCCCGGAAGGTCAGGCTATCGTCCCATGTCACGCTGGCTGGCAGCAAATTGATCTTCAGCGACCTCGATAGCGCGGTAGCCGGTTCGCGTATGCGTGGACACGTTACGGTCAATCTGGGAAGCGAAAATCACCTGGAAGGTGAAATCGGAATCAACACGCTCGATGTGGCGACCATGTTCGGACTTGCAGCCGGCTTTGCGGGACGTGACCCGGCCGATCCGTCGCGCGTCGGCCTGTCGGAAGGTTGGCGCGCTCATCTCACGTTCGCGTCGCTGCGCGGCGTACTGCCCGGAGATGTTGAGTTGAGGCCCTTCAGCGGCGTCATCAAAGGGGATGAACATTCCCTGACGTTCGATACGTTGAAGGGGAAAATCGGTGACGGTGATGCCACGGCAAACCTCGATATTCGGCAGACCGCCGAAGGCGTGGCCCTGAATGCGGGCATTCAACTCACCAACGTCGAGGGCTCGTCATTGCGATACGGTGCGCTGGCGATGCCTGCCGGCCGCACATCAGCCCGCATCACGCTCGCCAGCCAGGGCCGCAGCGCATCCGCGATGGTGGGGGCGCTGTCCGGCGACGGGGTGATCACGCTCGATCGCGCGCGGATTTCAGGGCTCGATCCGCACTCGTTCGACGTTGCCATCAATAGCGGCGTCGAGCGGGGAGAGGACGATGCCAGGTTGCAGAGGATCGTAGAGCAATCTTTGTCCGTTGCTCCGCTGTCGGTTGCATCGGCGCAAATTCCATTCACGGTGAGGGATGGCCGCGTGCGTGTCAGCCCGACGCCGCTGGACGGCGAGGGAGCACAGGCAATCGTTTCGGGCGGCTATGACATCAAGGCGGATCAGGTCGATATCCGCGCCGGGCTTGTCTCGACCTCGGTTGGGTCCGGGAACGATCGTCCGGAAGTTCAGATATTCGCGGTGGGACCGCCCCACGCGATCAACCGCACCATCGACGTCGCGGCGTTGTCTTCATGGCTCGCACTGAGGTCGATCGATCGAGAAACCCGCCGACTCGATTCGATCGAGCAAAGCCTGGAGCAGCCTCCGGTGATTTCGTCGGCGCCGGCGCCGGCGTCACGTCAGGCGGAGCCGTCCGACGTTTCTGATCCTGTGCTGTCGACCGATGTTGCGCCTGTTACGCATGCGCCAGTACCAAAGCGGGATCCCCGGCGATTCGCGGCAAGACGTGGGATGACTGTTCCGCTACCGTTTCCGCGTCCGGTCGCCGCCGCCCATGCATCCCGCGTGGCGCCGCCGCCGCCGGTTTCGCGCTTGCCGGTGGAGACGCAGCTCGTGGCGCCCGGGCCGGTGCGCCAGCACTGAGGCTAAAAGCGCTGGAAATGCCCTGATTCAATCGGAAGCGAGCGTCCATGGCCGGCGCTTCGGTATGATTTACTTGGAACTGAATGCACCAGGAGTTACTTCGGGCCAAACGACGCGTGCTGTGCGGACGGTGTCTGACGTTCGCCGATGAACAGGGTGCTTGTCGCTCGCATGCGAAAATGCTCCAGGACATACAGACGGATCGCCGAAGACAAATTGCTGGTCCTGCGATTGGTGTCGATCGAGGCAATCTGCGTGGAAAGGGTTATGCCCTGTCGTGTCGCGATATCCTTCAGGCTTGTCCAGAACGCGTCTTCGAGGCTCACGCTGGTCTTGTGGCCGCCGACGACCACCGACCGTTTGACGACGGCATATTCGCGCAACAGTTCCGGCTCTCCGCGGCGGTCGCCGCTTTCGTCGTTGTGCATGATTGACTTCCTCTGTGTTCGGCAAGCCTCATCATCGGCGCACGATGATATCTCACCGGACGTCTTGTTCGGTCTGACTGCGAAAACGGCGCTGTTGATCGTCGGTGGACCGCAGGCACGCGGGTGATCCTGCGGCCCACCTCTGATCGGCGCGATGGTGGATCATCAAGGCGCAGGTACATAGTAGCTGAAAGTACCGGACACCGATATTCGGGAAACAACCTATTGGTGTCTTCGAGCGAAGCGGTGCCGGTTCGCGCGAAGAAAACGGGTTAAACCAGAATCACAAAGCTTCACTTCTGATCAGAAGCTCCGGCCCGACACTCACTATCGTGACGCCGGTATGCGCAGACACGCGGACGGGACTTGATTCGATGTTCCGCGGAAGTTGATGCCTGCTATCCGAGGCTGGGACTGTTTTCGGGTCCGGACGTCGTCGCGCGGCTTCGGAAGTAGTCCAGAACAAAGAGGCGGATCGCCGAGGAGAGGTTGCCCTGTTGACGGTTGCTGTCGATCTCGCCGACGAGTTCGGACAGGGTCATGTCACGGTGACCCGAAATTTCCTTCATCCCGTTCCAGAATGCTTCCTCGAGGCTTACGCTGGTCTTGTGACCGGCAACCACGATCGATCGTTTCACGACCGGCGATTTCATGATGCGTCCTCGCCGTCGATGCGATGTTGATCGAGCAAACTTAGCTCTCGCATTTTTCGCTGCTTTGAAAGATCGCGCTCAGCTTTGGTGCGGCCGAAGCGTACTCGATTGGCGTCGGCGATGACGTCCGCCCGTACGCGTTCAGCGCGCTTCCTGCGCTTGTTCAGGTTAATCACATCCCCCATGATCAATTCCGCTGTCTAAAATGCCGGGAACGCGTCGCTACAAAAATCAAAAATTCATTCCGCCAAAACGGCTATAATTCGTGATGGATCATGATACGCCGCAGCAGGGCGCGAGGAGTGTCTAAGCTGTCCGACGATATTAGTATATAGCTGTTCACGAAAAGCTGATCATCAGACGATCGTCGCCGCTTACAGAAACTCTAGAATGACCGAAGCATGGAAGCGCCGCCGATCATTATCCCGGCCGCGTCATTTTGCTGGGTTGCACCAGTCGGTCGAACTCCGCAGCCGTAACAAAGCCGAGCCGCTGAGCCTCCTCCTTCAATGTTGTTCCGCGATCATGGGCGGCCTTGGCGACCTTCGCCGCGTTATCGTAGCCGATCTTCGGTGCGAGCGCGGTGACCAGCATCAGCGAGCGTTGCATCAATTCGCTGATCCGCTGCTCGTCGGCACGGACGCCCTTGATGCAGTGTTCAGTGAATGAGCGCGTGGCGTCGGCGAGCAATTGTATGGAATCGATCATGCAATAAGCCAGGACCGGCTTGTAGACGTTGAGCTCGAAATGCCCCTGACTGCCGGCCACGGTCATGGTCGTGTGATTTCCGAAAACCCGACAGCAGACCATGGTTATCGCTTCGCACTGAGTGGGATTGACCTTCCCCGGCATGATGGACGATCCGGGTTCGTTCTCGGGAAGGATCAGTTCGCCGAGACCGGAACGAGGTCCGGATCCCAGAAAGCGGATATCGTTCGCGATCTTGAACAGACCCGTTGCGACGGCATTGATCGCGCCGTGGGCGAAAACATAGGCGTCGTTTGAAGCGAGGGCTTCAAACTTGTTGGGAGCGCTCTTGAAAGGGAGTTTTGCGAGCAGAGCTGCGTTCCTCGCAAACAGTTTTGCAAATCTTGGCTTCGTGTTGAGCCCGGTCCCCACCGCGGTCCCACCTTGCGCCAGCGGATAGAGGTCGTTCAGCGCGGTGCGAAGGCGCGCCAGGCCGCTCTCGATCTGCGCCGCATAGCCGGAGAATTCCTGGCCGAGCGTCAGCGGGGTTGCATCCTGGGTATGGGTCCGTCCTATCTTGACGATAGGCGCGAACGCCTTTTCCTTCTCGCGCAGCGTCTTGAGCAGGGCGGCCAGCGCCGGGACGAGATCGGACACGATGCCATGAGCCGCCGCGATATGCATCGCCGTCGGGAACGTATCGTTCGACGACTGGCTCATATTGACGTGGTCGTTCGGATGAACAGGTTTCTTGTCGCCGAGCTTGCCGCCGAGCAGCTCGTTGGCGCGGTTGGCGATGACCTCGTTGAGGTTCATGTTGGTCTGCGTGCCTGACCCCGTCTGCCAGACCACGAGCGGAAAATGATCATCGAGCTTGCCCTCGATCACTTCGCGCGCCGCGCGAATGATTGTTTTCGCGCGCCGGTGGTCGAGCAGGCCAAGCTCCTGATTGGTTTGCGCCGCCGCCAGCTTGACGATGCCGAGCGCTTTGATCAGCGGCATCGGCATCCGGTCTTCTCCAATGCGGAAATTCTGCCGGCTGCGTTCGGTCTGGGCTCCCCAGTAGCGGTCGGCCTGAACTTCGATGGCGCCGAAGCTGTCGGTCTCCGTGCGCGTTTTCGCCGTGCGTGATGACGTGGCCATGGCTCAGTCCGTTATGTTCATGTCGCGGCCGGACGCAGCCCCCATCCTCACCCCCTTGAAAGGAAGATCGGGCGCAGGCAACCCCGTTACTTCTTGCGGAAGCGGTCCAGTCTGACAACCTCGGCGCCCTGGCCAGGTTTGGATTTGTCCTCGCTTTCGGCCGCTGCGGATTGGGAAGGATCGGCCGGAACGGCCAGCGCTGTCGGGGAGGACGCGGTCGATGGCTCGCTCGTGCTGGTCTCCTCGGTCTCGGCTTTCTCCGCCTGGGCTTCCCCTGCCTCAGTCGGCTCAAACTGCAATCCGAACTGTACCGATGGGTCGAAGAAGCTCTTGATCGCGTTGAAGGGAACCACGAGGCGCTCCGGCACCCCGCCGAACGAGAGGCCGACTTCGAAGTGATCCTCGGTCACTGTCAGATCCCAGAACTGATGCTGGAGAATGATGGTCATCTCCTCGGGATACTGCGTCAGAAGACGGGACGATATCGTCACGCCATCGGCCTTCGATTTGAAGGTGATGAAAAAGTGGTGCTCGCCCGGCAGACCGCGCTCGGCGGCGTCTGTCAGCACGCGGCGCAGGACACCGCGCATGGCGTCGCTTGTCAGCAAATCGTAGCGGATGTGATCGGTTGGCATCGATTGGGTCTCATCACCTCGGCAGAGTCGCGGAAATCGCCGCGAGCGTCTGAGGCCGACTCGCACCGCCCGCGGATGATACTCCTGCGATCTTGCCGGGTCAGCAGCGGTTGCGGTCGGCCGGTGAATTTCTCGTCGCGAGTTGGTTGAAGCGGTGAATGTATAGGTGAACGGATAAAGGTGGAGGCTTCTGTTGCCAGGTGCCTCCGGACCCCGCCTGACGGAGCTTAACCCGTCAGGACTTCAGAGTGGTCTTTCAAACTGCGTTACGCAGCCTGAGCAACCGGAGCATAGTTGTCGTTTGCAACTATTGCATAGCCCGATAACGGCGGAACCATACCGGGAAAAAGCGAGCCCTTTACGCCCTCGTCGATCCTGTTTCGCCCCCGCCGGAACCCGATTCAGCCATGTTCGGGCTCTGGTGGAGGCGCCGGGTACTGCCCCCGGGTCCGAATGGTTTATTGCGGCGGCCATTTATTTCCATAGCCGGCGAACCGGCGTCTTCAATATAGTCCGCACCGCGCGAGGAAAAAAGGGGTGTCTGACGGCACTTTTTCCGCCGCGGTGATCCGGTTTCCGGGGCATAAGGGGCGGGCGGCGCTGTCAGCCCTCGATCCGACGCTGGAGCATGATCCGATCAAGTTGATTGGACCATGCGCCGGAAGTATTGTTTGATCGCATTTTCTTGCGGCGAGCAGGCCATCCGCTTCGGCGGAAGATGCTTCAAGTTCATCGCCCGATAGCGCCACTAGTGGAGTGAATTTGACATTCGCGACCCATTCGGCTGCGCGTCGCGGATGCGAATGTCAAATTCAAAACTCCACTAGGAGCTTATATTTGCTAGTGGTCCTTCGATTCTAACATTCGCAAGAAGGCACGCTGAAACGGGATGCGAAGGTTGGAATCGGACCACTAGTATGAATCAGTATCACGATCTGCTCGAACGAATTCTTGGTGAGGGTACGGAGAAGCATGACCGCACCGGCACCGGAACGCTGTCCGTCTTCGGGCATCAGATGCGCTTCGATCTCGCCTCCGGCTTCCCGATGTTGACCACCAAGAAGCTCCCCCTGAGGTCGATCGTGCATGAACTGCTCTGGTTCCTGAGGGGGGAGACCAACATCAAGTATCTGAAAGACAACGGGGTCTCGATCTGGGACGAGTGGGCTGACGCAAATGGCGATCTCGGCCCGGTATACGGCTCGCAATGGCGTTCATGGCCCGCGCCGGGCGGACGCAGCATCGACCAGATCGCCAACGTCATTGACCTGATTCAGCGCAATCCCGATTCGCGGCGGCTGATCGTCAGTGCGTGGAATCCCGCCGACGTCGACAGGATGGCGCTGCCGCCGTGCCATTGCCTGTTTCAGTTCTATGTCGCCGGCGGGAAGCTGTCATGTCAGCTTTATCAGCGCTCGGCCGACGTATTCCTCGGCGTGCCCTTCAATATCGCTTCCTATGCGCTGCTGACGATGATGGTCGCACAGGTCACGGGGCTCAAGCCGGGCGACTTCGTCCACAGCCTGGGCGACGCGCACCTCTATACCAACCATCTCGATCAGGCCCGGCTTCAACTGTCGCGGCCGACGCGGCCGCTGCCGTCGATGACGATCAATCCCGGGGTGAAGGATATCTTCGCGTTCCGCTACGAGGATTTCAAACTCGAGAACTACGATCCCCATCCGCACATCAAGGCCGAGGTCGCGGTATGACCGGGACCATCCTCCAGCGTCCGGAAATAATCCTGGTGGTTGCGGTTGCCGAGAACGGCGTCATCGGTCAGCGTAATGGAATCCCGTGGCGGCTGAGAGCCGATCTGCAGCGTTTCAAGGCGATCACCATCGGCAAGCCGATCGTGATGGGCCGCAAAACCTTCGACTCATTGCGCAGGCCGCTGCCGGAACGCACCAACATCGTCATCACCCGCGATCCGGACTTTACCGCGGTGGGAGCGTTGGTGACGCGCTCGCTGACCGACGCGCTCGTCATCGCGAAGGGAGACGCCCTGCGGCGTTCAGTGGCTGAGATCGCGGTGATCGGCGGGGCCGAAATTTTTGCCGCGTTCATGCCTGTAGCCGATCGCCTCGAAGTGACCGAGGTTCATGCCGTAGTCGATGGCGACACAGTTTTTCAGCCGGTCGATCCGTCAGTATGGGACGAAATCACCCGCTGCCGAAACAAGGCCGCCGCCGGTGACACCGCGGATTTTTCTTATGTGACATATCGCCGTCGCGTCCGGCATTAACCGCATTTGCTGATGTTTGCATTGACATTTGTCTGATCGAATATAGCTGCTTTCAGCCAGCAAGCCGCGTTGTAAGGGTCGGGTGCGTCCCCTATAAGGTCGAATAGACAGAGCGAGGCTAGGCCTTCAAGGCCCATCCGCGCGGAGGAGAGTGTCGATGCCGTGGAAGAATCAGACCGGGGGCCCATGGGGTCCGGGCCCGAAAGGGCCTTGGGGAGCCGGCCCGCAGCCGACTGGGCCCAAGCCACCGGATCTTGAGGATCTGTTGCGTCGCGCTCAGGAGCGGATCCGGCAACTGTTGCCGGGGGGGCATCTGAGCGGCATGGGGATTTTGCTGATCCTGATCGGCGCAGTGGCGATCTGGGGCATGTCCGGCTTTTTCCGTGTGCAGTCTGAAGAACTCGGCGTGGTGCTGCGGTTCGGCAAGCATGTGCGAACCGTGCAGCCGGGCCTCAATTATCATCTGCCGTATCCGATCGAGACCGTGTTGCTGCCCAAGGCGCTGCGCGTCTCGACCCTCAATATCGGTTTGACGCTGGTTCAGGACTCGGCCCGCAGCACCAGCACGATGCGCGATGTGCCCGAGGAAAGCCTCATGCTGACGGGCGACGAAAACATCGTCGACGTCGATTTCACCGTGTTGTGGCGGATCAAGCCGGACGGGGTGGGTGACTTCCTGTTCAACATCCAGAATCCGGAAGGCACCGTCAAGGCGGTGGCCGAAAGCGCCATGCGCGAGTGGGTCGGGCGTTCGGATATTCAGCCGATTCTGACCTCTGAGCGAACCAAGATTGAAGCATCGGTCCACGAGCTGATGCAGAAAACCCTGGATCAATATGGAGCGGGGGTTCTGATTCAGCAGGTACAGATGCAGAAGGTCGATCCACCCGCTCAAGTCATCGATTCCTTCCGCGACGTGCAGGCCGCCCGTGCCGACCTCGAGCGATTGCAGAACGAAGCCCAGACTTACGCCAATCGTGTCGTTCCCGATTCGCGAGGCCGGGCGGCGCAGATTGTGCAGAATGCCCAGGGTTACAAGGAGCAGGCCATCGCCGAAGCCAAGGGTCAGAGTTCGCGTTTCCTGCAGGTCTACCAGGCTTACAAGGAGGCGCCTGACGTGACGCGCGAACGCATCTACCTGGAGACTATGGAGCACGTGCTCGGCGACGCGGATAAGCTCGTCTACGATCCGGGATCATCGTCTTCCGGGGGGATTGTGCCTTACCTGCCGCTGAGCGAATTGACATCGCGGCGTAGCGGCTCGACGGCGAACCAGCCGGCCAGGACGGATGGGGGTGCCCGATGAAAACCGGAGTTCTAGGGATCGCCGCGCTACTGGTTGGACTGGCCCTGCTGGTGGTGGGATACAGTTCTGTTTTCACCGTGAGCCAGACCGAACAGGTGTTGCTGGTGCGACTGGGCGAGCCGGTACGCGTCGTCACCGAGCCGGGATTGCATTTCAAGGCGCCGTTCGTTGATTCCGTCATCGAGATCGACAAACGGATTCTGGACCTCGAGCAGGCGTCGCAGGAAGTCATCGCGTCGGACCAGAAGCGGCTCGTCGTCGATGCGTTCGCGCGTTATCGCATCAAGGATGCCTTGCGTTTCTACCAAAGCGTGGGCTCCGTTCAGGTCGCCAACATCCAGTTGACGACACTGCTCAACGCGTCGCTGCGCCGGGTTCTCGGTGAGGTGACATTCATTCAGGTGGTGCGGGATGAGCGTGAAATGCTGATGGCGCGCATCCGCGATCAACTCGACAAGGAGGCCAGCGGATACGGCATCTCCGTGGTCGATGTCCGGATCCGGCGCGCAGATCTGCCGGAACAGAACAGCCAGGCGATCTATCAGCGGATGCAGACCGAGCGACAGCGGGAAGCCGCCGAATTCCGCGCCCAGGGTGGTCAGAAGGCGCAGGAAATCCGGGCCAAGGCCGATCGGGAGGCGACCGTCATCATCGCCGAGGCCAACTCGGCGTCGGAGCGGATTCGCGGTCAGGGTGATGGCGAGCGCAACAAGCTTTTCGCCCAGGCCTACAATCAGGATCCGGCGTTCTTTGCATTCTATCGGTCGATGAGCGCCTATCAGAACGGGTTGAAGAGTTCCGACACGCGTTTCCTGCTGAAGCCGGATTCCGACTTCTTCCGTTTCTTCGGACATATCGGCGGCCGGCCGGCGGCCTCCGCACCGAAGCCGTAGACCCGACACCGCGATGCCAGAGCCTGATCCAACTGCGTTGGATCAGGCTCCCGGCCTTAACTTTTGATCGAGCATGATCTTATCCGAAAACCGGTTTCCACTTTGCGCTGGCGCGACCCTTCGGGTCGGGATCATGCTCTAGGAGACGCCGTTCGATGGGCTCCATCGCCTTCGCCGATTTTCTGATCGGTCTCGGTATTCTTTTCATGCTTGAAGGCATCCTGTTCGCCGCGGCTCCGCAGTGGGCGCGGAGGGCGATGGAAAGCGCGCTGGCGGCTCCGGAGCAGGTTTTGCGGATAGCCGGAATCGGGTCGGCCATCGCGGGCCTGATCCTGATCTGGCTGGTCAGGCGTTAGGTGGAGCGGTCCTGGCAGCAGCTTCCTTGCCCTGATCGCAGGTTCCAGGTTGTCTCATTCACTAGTGATCCCTGTGATTCCGGGCTTCATCAACGACCATGGCTTGAGTTGGAAGGCAAAGGCGCAAGCGGTTCGGCGCGGCAACTGAATTCGTGAAAGCCACGCCGGTTTTTTGCCGCAATCGCGGAGAACTTGACGGATCAGCGAACGCTGTTTTCGCCGCTTGCGCAGGCCAGGCGTCCGGCGCAGTGTATGCGAGAGCATGATCCCGACCCGAAGGGCCGCGCCAGCGCAAAGTGGAAACCGGTTCGCGTGAAGAAATTGCTCTCAATAAGAACTTACGCGTATTCTGATCGCAAGACCGGTACCCACTTTTGCGGAATACGCGCTAGAGTCTTTCACCGTTTCATGGAAGCAGTAAAAGACTCTATCTTTCTTTATGTTTTGGCGCGTTTTCTTCATGCGAACCGGATTCCATCCTTGGGTCAGGCCCGAGGACATGCTTCGCTCGAAAACGCTGTAGGCAATATGCTTTTTCAGGAGAGACCCGCAACATGACCCGAGCGATTCAAGCATTGAGTCTTCGCCGGCGTTTCCTTCTGAGCGCGTTTTGTCTCAGCGTCGCGAGCGCCGTGGTAGCCGCGCCGGCGCTGGCCCGCGGTCCCGATGGCATCGCCGACGTGGCGGAAAAGGTGATCGACGCGGTGGTCAACATCTCGACGACCCAGAAGGTGGAAGCCAAGAGCGGCGAGGGCCGCCGCGTCATTCCACAGCTTCCGCCGGGATCACCGTTTGAGGAGTTCTTCGACGACTTCTTCAAGAATCGCCGTGGCGGCAAGAGTGACGGCCTGCAGACGCACAAGACAAACTCGCTCGGCTCCGGATTCATCGTCGATGCCGCCGGAATTGTGGTCACCAATAATCACGTCATCGCCGATTCCGATGAAATCAACGTCATTCTGAATGACGGCACCAAGGTCAAGGCCGAGACCGTCGGGGTCGACAAGAAAACCGATCTCGCGGTGCTGAAGTTCAAGCCGCCACATCCGCTGACGGCCGTCAAGTTCGGCGATTCCGACAAGTTGCGGCTCGGCGAATGGGTGATCGCGATCGGCAATCCTTTCAGTCTGGGCGGCTCCGTTTCCGCCGGCATCGTCTCGGCGCGCAACCGCGACATCAATAACGGTCCTTATGACAGCTACATCCAGACTGACGCCGCCATCAATCGCGGCAACTCCGGCGGCCCGCTGTTCAACCTTGAGGGCGAGGTCGTGGGAGTGAATACGCTGATCATCTCGCCATCCGGCGGCTCGATCGGTATCGGTTTCGCGGTGCCGTCGAAGACGGTAGCGGGCGTTGTCGATCAATTGCGGAAATTTGGCGAGTTGCGTCGCGGTTGGCTCGGAGTCCGCATTCAGCAGGTGACCGACGAAATCGCCGACAGCCTCAACATTAAACCGGCTCGCGGAGCGCTGGTTGCCGGCGTGGAGGATAAGGGGCCGGCCAAGCCTGCCGGCATTGAACCCGGCGATGTCGTCATCGCTTTCGACGGCAAGGACATCAAGGAGCCGAAAGATCTGTCGCGCATGGTCGCCGACACGGCGGTGGGCAAGACCGTCAGCGTCGTGGTCATCCGCAAGGGCAAGGAAGAGACCAAGAAGGTGACGCTGGGACGTCTCGACGACAGCGACAAGGCCATACCCGTCTCGATCAAGACCAAGCCGGAGGATGACGACAAGCCCGTCACGCAAAAGGCGCTCGGCCTCGATCTCGCCACGCTCAGCAAGGACCTGCGCGCGCGCTACAAGATCAAGGACAACGTCAAAGGCGTCATCATCACCGAGGTGGAAGCGGATTCCGACGCCGCCGAGAAGCGGCTCAGTGCCGGCGACGTCGTCGTCGAGGTGGCGCAGGAAGCCGTGAACAGCGCGTCCGATATCCGCAAGCGCATCGATCAGTTGAAGAAGGACGGCAAGAAGGCGGTGCTGTTGATGGTGTCGAACGGCGCCGGCGAACTGCGGTTCGTGGCGCTAAGCCTGAAGTAGGGCGCCAGTTCTTCGTCATTCCGGACGGCTTGCGACGTACGCCGGTCCGGAATTCACTCTTCCGCTGAATTAGAGCCCTTTCGTTTCTGACGGAATCAGAAGCGAGGCTCTCAGATTTTGATTTGACGCGTTTTCGTCACGCGAACCGGCGTCCACTTCGCTTG
>NZ_BJNF01000059.1 GCF_006539545.1 Nitrobacter winogradskyi | reverse complement strand
TAGGGGGGCTTGAAGGTACCGTGCGCTGGCCGGTCACGCCTTGGGCCGGCCTACCGCGCAACGAGATCCTAGGCTAACTCTGGGCTTGTCAAGAATATACAAAAACTTATATATTTGGGATTAGATGGTTGAGCTTTTAAAGCCACTGGAATTCCGAGGGTCGGCTCTCGCCGATCTGCGGACATTTCCGGGCGCCGCTAGGCGTGAAGCCGGGTTTCAGCTCGACCGGGTGCAACGCGGGTTCGAGCCAGGAGATTGGAAGCCGATGGCAACCATCGGCCAGGGTGTCCGGGAGATACGGATTCGGGGCGAGGACGGCGCGTTCAGGATCATCTATGTGGCGAAGTTCGCCGAGGCGGTGTTCGTGCTGCACTGTTTCCAGAAAAAGTCGCAGCGAACGTCACGGGAAGACATCACTTTGGCGACCCAGCGTTACAAGGAACTGGTCAGGGAATTGAAATCATGAGCAACGAGAGATTTGCCAGCGTTTGGGACGCCATTTCCGAGTCACCCGCCGAGTCGGAGAACATGAAGCTCCGTTCAAGCCTGATGATAGCCCTGACCGAGCATATCAAACATGAAGGGCTGACGCAGGCCCAAGCGGCGAAGCTGTTGGGGGTGAGCCAGCCTCGCATATCCGACCTCAACCGCGGCAAGATCGATCTGTTCAGTATCGATACCTTGGTCAACATGCTGTCGGCTGCCGGCCTTCATGTTGAGGTGCAGGTGGCCAAGGCGGCTTAAAAGAGCGTTCTCCCTTTCGACCGCATGTTATCTGCTCTATGGCGAGTGCTGTTCTATCCTTGCACCGAGCTTTGAGGCGAGTGCGCCCGAGAAACCGGGCGGAGACGTATTATCGTTGCGCCCGCCGTCTTCCTGATCTGCGGGACTTTCACTTCGCGCTGTTCGAAGGCTTCTCGCGCACACGCCACCTGCCGTCGCGCAGCGCCACGGCCTAACCAGTCGCGAAGGCTCGGCTGCGTCGTCAACGCATCTCCGAGTGCTGCAAAGATGGTATTGCTGATCGCCTGCTGCTGCGCGCGCAGATGATCCTCCAGCAGCTTGTGCCGTGTGATGTAGCCAGAATTCACGCCAGGAACCGAATGGTTCATCAGCATATGGGCGTCGAGTTCGGAGACGCCGGCAGGAGTCGCGACGGTGCGATACGTCTGGCGCAACTCGTTGCCCCACTTCGAGAGCACCTTTCGATCTTCTTTTTGCTCGGTCAGATGGCCATCGGTGCCATCGGCGGGAAACAGCCAGTTTTTTGCCTCATAGGGGTGCATCTGCCGGCCGAACCGAATGGACCGCATGAGGCAACTGATCATCTGACGGGATAGCGGAATATCGAAGGCGCGATCAGCGCCGCCCTTCGGGCGCGGGATGTGAAGAATCCGGCGACGCAGATCGAGATGTTCAAGCCGCGCCTCTTTCAAGGCTCCGGGGCGCGATGCCGAGAGCAGGGTGAAGAGATGAAACTCGCGACGAATGGGATTTTTGAGTTTCGCAACCTCGGCGAACCAATCCTTCAGGTCGGCCACGCCCATCCCGGTGTCCCGGCGCTTCTCACGATTCCAATCGACGCTATCGACGGGATTGTCGGCCGGCAGTTCTCGATTGGTCTTGCGCGCATGATTGTAGATTGCGCGGAAGGTGCGCATGCTGCCATTTGCGATATAAGGTCCCTTCTGTTCACTGATGGCGTCGTGCTTGGCAGCGACTTGACCCGGGTCGTCGCCGAGTTGCTTCAAGGGCGTGTCCAGCCAATCCTTGAAAATGCGCTCGACGTGATCGCGATAGCTTTCGATCGTCCGCGCGCTTCGGTTCTTGCGCTCCATCGCGATTTTGTACCGCGCCCACGCCTCCTTGAGGGTGATCCCGACCGGGCCGGGCTTTTGTTCGTTTGCGAGGTCGGCGATCGTTGACGCCTTCGTGGCTTTCTCGTTGCTCTTGGGATGAATGCCGCGGCTGATTTGGATCAGATATTCCTTGGCGACCGCACGCGCTGCACGGGTCGAAAGTTCTCCGGAATCGCCAATCGCGATGCGAATGGTGGAGGCGCGCTTGCCTTGTTCGCGCAGGTCGCCCTGGACCATAAAGGTCTTCTTTCTGGCTCCGACCATCAAAAAGAAGCCCTTTTGGTCGGTGTCCCGGACAATGTAGCGCCCATTTTCGGGCGCTGGCAGACGCTCGATTGTCTTATCGTTCAAGGGGATACGCATGTCGGTCATTTGCGGACCCTCGCGATTTCTGAAACGGTTTTTGAAACGGTTTTGGCGGAATGAAGTGTCAGAAGGGCTTCCTACGCCACCATCGGAGATTGTGCGATAGTGCGTTGAATTTCAAATGGAAATATGTGAATTTAGAGAGTTAGAAGGGCAGCCGGATAATGCCTCGTACGGCGCTTTTTGAACTACGAATCTGGGGGTCAGAGGTTCGAATCCTTTCGGGCGCGCCATTTCGGTTCAAAGGCACGAACGCCTAGCACCGCCGCCTCTACGCCAGAGGCGGCGGTTAGCGTTCGGAGCAGCTCGCTGCGCAGGCCGCGAATACGGACCTCTTTCCGGCTGACCACCTCGACCCGCTGGGCGACCGCCCGCACCTGATCGCGGGCGAAAGTGCCGTCGCCGTTCCGCAGCTTCTTTTTCAGGGCGGCTGCAAAGGCGCGCAGGCTCTCCGGCGTGATCGCCGGGCCGATCTTCACGATATGGGCAAGTGCGCGCTCAGAATCTCCCTTGGCCTGGTCGCGCGTCGCGGTCAGCTCGGCGATGCGATCCTTGAGCGACGGATCGCTTACGTCGATGACGCCATTCTCGATCGCGGCGTAAAGCCGCTTGAGCTTGGCTTCCGCCTCGGTCGCGCGTCGCTCAAGATCGACGACATGCTCGCGGCGCTGATTCACCCACTCGTCGCGGCGTTCGAGGATCTGATTCATCAGAGCTTCGAGCCGCGCCGGGTTGAGTAGCCGCGCTTCGAGATGATCGACCACGGCCTCATTAAGCCGATCCATAGGAACGGTGATGCCGGGACAGCCGGTCGCGCCCTGCCGCGCCTTCGTCGAACAGGTATAATAGCGATACTCGCGCCCGACGCTGCTGGTGCCGGTGCGCAGCGTCATCGCGCCGCCGCAGCACGCACAGAAGCAGATGCCGGTGAGCAGCGTCGGGCCGCCCACCGCCATCGGCGCCATCATCTTTGGGCTGCGCGCCTTGAGCGAGCGCTGGACCGCCTCAAACTCGGCTTCCGAGACGATCGCCGGCACTTCCATGACGGCGTGCTCGCTTTCCGGTTTCGGCGTCCTCGTCTTGTGATCGCGAGTGTTGAAGCGATGCTGGCCGATATAGGTCGTGCGGGTGAGCACCTGATGGACCGCGCCCAAACCCCAGCGCCCGCCGTCGCGGGTGCGGATGTTGTTCTCGTTGAGCCAGCTCGCGATGGCCTTGAGGCCCATCGGTCCCCGATTATCGACGCCGTTCAGCGCCATCCGGTAGATGCGCCGCACCGTCTCGGCCTGGATCGGGTCGATCTCCAGCTTCTTCTTGATCTTCGCGCCGCGCTCGCCGGCCGCAACCACGCGATAGCCGATCGGCGCCCGCGCGCCATTCCAGAAGCCTTGCCGGGCGTTCTCCTTCATCGCCCGCAACGTGTGCTTGCCGTTCTCCTTCGACTGATACTCGTCGAACAGCGTCATGATCTGGCGCATCATGATGCTCATCGAATCGTCGCCCAGGTCTTGCGTGATCGAGACGAGCTTCACCCCGTTCTTCGCGAGCTTGCGGACGTAGAACTCGAACTGAAACTGGTCGCGGAAGAACCGTGAGAAGCTGTGAACCACGATGACGGTGAACGTCGGCGGCTTGGTCATCGCCGCGTCGATCATGGCTTGAAAGGCAGGTCGGCGATCGTCGGTCGCGGTATTGCCCGGCTCGACGAAGTCGGCCGCGACTTCCCAACCTCGCGCCAAGCAATAGCCTTCAATCTGGCGGCGTTGATCGGGAATCGACAGGTCGCTCTCGGCCTGCCGGCCGGTCGAAACGCGCAGGTAGAGCGCGGCACGGGCGGTCGCCACGACCGGCGCCTCATCCTCATCTCGTCGCGGGGCGGCGCCGGTCATCACGCTTCACTCCTCCCTTCACGGCAGCGGGCCGAACAGCTTATCCAGCTCTTGCCGCATATGGCCTTCGATCGCGCGCAGCTCGGCGTCGCCGATCGGAATCTGCTCCGGCCAGTCGTCGGTGACGACGATCGGCCCGTCATCCTCGCGCGGCCGACGCGAAGCCCGGCGCGGTGCAACGCAGTTGGTGTAGTCGTGCAGGTCATCCGGGCTTTCGGCCCAGCGACGAGGCGTGCGGCGACGGACTTTGCGAGGAAGGGCCATCTCGACACGCTGCCGCGTGTCCGCACCTCGCACAAAGGTTTCATCGCGGCGTAGCGCAGATAGGGACGTGCGGCGGCGGGTGTCATGCTTCGCCCCACGGATCGACGACCGTTATCCCGCACTCGGCGAAGTCGCGCACATTGCGAGTCGCCAGTCGCGCGCCGCGTGAGTGCACGATAGCGGCGATTTGCGCGTCGATCTGACTGATCGGCTTGCCGCCCTGTTTCCGCCCGGCGGCAATTTCTGGATAGGCGCTGGCCGCGTCGGTATCAAACGGCAGCACGCGCCCGGCAAGATCGACGTCAAACATGAGGCGCGCGGCGGCTAGCAGGTCCTCGCGGCGGCGTCCCTCGGGAAGCAATGCCAGTCCGTAGAAGATTTCCGCTTGCGTCAGCGTTGTCGTGAATACGCCCGCCATCGGCTGCTCGGCGATCCACGCCATGACCCTCGGGTTAGGCTCGCGCCGCATAAGCTCGGAAATGACGTTTGTGTCGAGAACGATCATTCGCCGAAGTCCACCGCCCGGATAGGCTCGCGGGACAGTTCAGGCAGATCGACGCCGCCCAGCGCGCCGAACCTTTCATGGATGGCCTGCCCCAAATTGCGAGGCCGCGGGATTTCGGTCGAGAGCGCTGAACGCAGGATGTCCCGGGCCTCATCTTCCATCGACCGGCCGTGCATCGCAGCGCGCAGGCGCAGACGATTTTTGATCGCATCGTCGATGTTTCGGATCGTCATAACTGCCATACGCATCTCCATAAGTCATTGACTGCATATTAGGCGATGAAGCGAGAAATTGCAAGATTCAGGGGTGGCGCCTCCCTGCGGGACCGCCGCTCTATCTCCGCTGCGCTCCGACCGAGCCCCTAACGGGTCTCGTCCCTGCCGGGTGACAATCAGCATGGCGGAATGGCGCTCGCGCGCCGTTCGGGCAATCCGCCGCGCGGATTGTAGTCGTTCCGGTCTGCGGAGATCGGGCCAGGGCTGCGCCGGCCCGATCGCCGTTGGTCGTTTCTCTCCCCGTCGATGGGGTGGGCGACGCTTCCCTCTAGGCCCGCCGCGCCGGGCCGCAACGCGCTGTTGGCGCGTCCTCCACTGCGTTGCGGTCCTGCGGATGCTGCCCGGCTCCGCCGGCGGGCCTGCCGGTCGCTTCTTCGCCGCCCACCCCATTCCGGGGTGAGTGCGGTTTTTAGGAGAAGTGTGATGAACGCTGTTACCGAAACCGTAGCCGCCGAGCCTGTGTCGGGCGTCGAAATCTTCGTGCCGCTCGCCAAGCTCAAGAAGTCCCCGCGCAATGCCCGCAAGGTGCCGCATGGGGAGGCCGCTATCGAGGCGCTGGCCGCTTCGATCCAGCATAAGGGGCTGATCCAGAATCTCGTCGTGGAGCCGGAAACCAAGGACGACGGGACGCCGACCGGCAATTATTTCGTGACCGCTGGCGAGGGCCGCAGGCTGGCGATGCTGCTGCGCGCCAAGCGCAAGCAGTGCAAGAAATCCGAACCGGTGCGCTGCTGGCTGGACACGCAGAACGACCCGTCGGAAATCAGCCTCGACGAAAACGTGACCCGGACCCCGATGCACCCCGCCGACCAGTTCGAGCGGTTCCGCGAGCTTGCGGACGGCAAGGGCTATGGCGCGGAAGAAATCGGCGCGCGGTTCGGCGTGTCGGCTGGCGTGGTGAAGCAGCGGCTTCGCTTGGGCGCGGTCAGCCCGAAGCTGTTGCAGGTCTATCGGGAGGACGGGCTTACCCTGGACCAGCTTATGGCCTTCGCGATCACCGAGGACCATGAGCGGCAGGAGCAGGTGTTCGCCAACCTACATCACAACCGCGAGCCGTGGATCATCCGGCGCGACATGACAGCCGCCAACGTGCCCGCCGATGATCGCCGGGCGGTGTTCGTCGGGGCCGACGCCTATGTCGAGGCGGGCGGCAACATCATCCGCGACCTGTTCAGCGAGGATCGGGGCGGGTTCTTCGAGGATGCGGGCTTGCTCGATATACTCGCAGTCGAGAAGTTGCGCGACATTGCGGGCGAGGTTCAGGCCGAGGGCTGGAAATGGACCGAGGCGCATATCGACTATCCCCACGCCCACGGGATGCGGCGCTTCTATCCGCAGTCGGTTCCTTTGTCCGACGAGGACGAGGCCCGACTGGAGGCGCTGTCCGCCGAGTATGACGAGCTTGCCGAAGGCTATTCGTCCTATGACGAAATGCCCGAGGATACGGCGGCGAAGCTGGAAGCGGTGTCCGACGAAATCGACACGATTTCGGCCAAGTGTTCGGCCTACGACGCCAATGTGATCGCGCATGGCGGCGCGTTTGTCGTGTTGCACCACGATGGCAGCGTTCGGGTCGAGCGCGGGTTCGTGCGGGCCGAGGACGAGGCGCTGGCGGACCCTCAGCCGGAGCCAGAGGAAAGCGATGCGACCGAGCCGCAGATGGGCGACGGCGAGCAGCCGGAGGACGGCGATGAGGACGTGCAGGATGCCGACGAGGACGAGGAACCGGGCAAGCCGATTTCCGACAGCCTCACCCGCGACCTGTCCGCCCATCGGACCTTGGCGCTTCGCGTAGCGCTGGCCGATCAGCCCGATATGGCGCTGATCGCGCTGACCCACACGCTCACCGCGCAACTGTTCTACAGCTATGCGGAGGCCGGTTGCCTTGAGGTTCGTCCGACCGTGACCCCCTTGGGGAGCCATGCGGATGGGATCGAGGATACGCCGCTGGCCGCGCGGGCGAGCGAGCAGCACGAGGCATGGGCCGAGCGGATGCCGCGCGACGTGGCGGACCTGTGGGGCTTCATCGTCGGGCTGGACGAGGCGAAGCGGATTGCGCTGCTGGCGCATTGCGCGGCGCGCACCGTCAACGCCCTGCGGTTGCCGTGGGACCGCAAGCCCCGGTCGCTGCAAACGGCGGACAGGCTGGCGGGCGCGCTGGCGCTGGACGTGGCGAAGGACTGGACGCCGACCGTGGACAGCTACCTTGGCCGAGTCACCAAGGCGCATATCGTGGAGGCCGTGACCGAGGGCGTGTCCGAGGACGCCGCCCGCCGCATCGCGGACATGAAGAAGCCGGACATGGCGCAGGCCGCCGAGCAGCTTCTTTCCGGGACCGGCTGGCTTCCCGCCGTGTTGCGGACGCCCGAACCGGGGGGAGCGGACCCCGCACCTGTGGAGCCGGAGGACGCGGATAGCGTGGAGCAGCCGCCCGAAGTAGAGGATAGCGAAGCGTCCTATGCTGTCGCCGCCGAATAGCGGCAGGGGCCGGGACCGCGCGAGCGGTCCCGGCTTCCCGTCGTAACCGGCGAAAAATCGCGGCCGCGCCCGTTGGGACGCGGCCGCTTTCCCATTGCAAAGGCGTCCCGCTCCGAGGGCGCGCGGCAGCCTGCTGATGGCGGATCGACCGTTGCGCTTCTGGGGCTCGGTTCGCCGAGTGATGTTGCAGACCCGCGCGGCGGAATCGCTTGGCGACGATGATGCGGGCGGTGAGCGACGTCCTATTCCTGCCTCACGCTGGATCTCGGCGAACACATAGCAGAGGGTCGATGGCGTCCGCACTCCCGTCACCTCCGCGAAGGATTACTTGCGAGGTGATCCCGGCACGGGCCAGCAACGCAGCAATGCCTCCGACTGACAATGCCTCTGATAGCCACGGCGTAGAATTTCCGGCTCGGCGACAACCGCGCGGCCTCTCGATTGGCTTGATCTAACTGGGGCCGGCTTCGCCTTGATCGGCCTGGCGCAACGGCGCCCCGCGGCTTTTTTCCGCCGCCTTCGGCTTTGCATCGCGAAACAAAAAAGCCGCGCGTCGCCATCCTCCGCTGCGCTCCGGCCGCAAGCGGTGCGCGTCCGATCATCCCCGCTTCACCGATCGCCATCGAGGCCGCGGCGGTCGTGGCCCGAAGCGAAAGGAACTTCGACATGGCTACCATCGGCACCTTCACCCAGGGGGGCAACGGCTCCTTCAGCGGAACCATCAAGACGCTCACCCTCAACGCAAAGGCCACCCTCCGTCCGATCGACAAGGAGAGCGAGAAGGCCCCCGATTTCCGCCTCGCGGTCGGCACGGTCGAGTGCGGCGCGGGATGGAAGAAGACCAGCCGCGAGAACCGCGACTATATCTCGGTCAAGCTGGACGATCCGACCTTCGCGGCTCCGATCTACGCCACTCTGGTCGAAACCGAGACCCCCGGCGAATACGCTCTCATCTGGTCGCGCTGACCTCGACACGGCGCCCCGCTCCCTCGGAGCGGGGCGCCTTCGTGTGCTGGTCCGCCGGTTCATAATACTAACGGGCCAGTGGCCCGGCATGTTGTGAGGTGCTTGGGGCGCTGCCCCCAGCGCCCTTCGGAGCGGCTTCCGCCCAGCTTCCTCCACCCCCGGATCAGGTCCGGGGGTTCCGTGCAGCCGGTTCCCCGCGAAGCCGCCCACTCCGGTTGCACCCCCGGTCTCGCCGACGGGCAGGGTTTCAGCGCGGCGCTCCGCTGCGCGGAAACCCAAGCCCAAGGAGGTCAGAATGCACTATCAGCTTGCCACCCGGTTCGGCCGCAACGCCCATCAGATCAGCGGTCGGGAGCCGCTCGACAATGAGGCGCTCTATCGGCACGTCCCTTCGATCTTCGCCCGCGAGGCGCACGACAGCCGTTCGGACCGCTATGTCTATGTGCCGACCATCGACATCATCGAGGGGCTGCGCCGGGAAGGTTGGTTCCCGTTCTTCGCCGTCCAGTCAGTGCCGCGCGACGGCAGCCGCCACGGCCACGCCAAGCACATGCTGCGTCTGCGCCGGGACGAGGGCATCGGCAAGTCCGAGGCCGCCGAGGTCATCATCGTCAACAGCCATGACGGGACCAGCGCCTATCAGATGTTTGCGGGCATGCTGCGCTTCGTCTGCACCAACAGCATGATTGCGGGCGAGCGCTTCGAGGAAGTCCGCGTGCCGCACAAGGGCAACATTCAGGACGACATCATCGAGGGCGTTTATACCGTTGCCGAGGATTTCCCCCGGCTGATCGACGCCAGCGAAGCGATGAAGGCTGTTCGGCTGTCCAAGGACGAGCGCCGGTTGCTCGGCGAGGTGAGCCTGGTCGCCCGCTATGGCGAGGACGAAAGCCCGTTGCGGCCCGAACAGATCATCGAGCCGCGCCGCCGCGAGGACGTTGGCGACAGCCTGTGGACCACGTTCAACGTCATTCAGGAGAATGTCGTTCGGGGCGGTTTGCAGGGTCGCAAGCGCAACGCCGAGGGTCGCATACGCCGCGCACAGACTCGCGCCATCAACGGCATCGACCAGAACGTGACGCTCAACCGCGCGCTCTGGACGCTGGCCGAGGGGATGCAGCGCCTCAAGGCCGCCTGACCATCCGCCACCGCAGGGCCGGAGCTCCGGCCCTGCGGCTTCGCCGTTCTGCGCCGATCTGCTGTGCCAGATCGGCAGCGGCCGCGCGTCCCAAGGTTCGCGCGGCCGCAATCGCGCTCGCCGGGCTGGCGCCCGGCTCGCGCTCGAGTTCGGCGAAGCTAGTCAGTCTCGGACGGGTCGACTTCGGCCACCAGATCGGCGGGCGTGACGCCAAGCGCCGAGGCCAGGTGAAACAAGGTGACAACAGTCGGGTTACGTCGGCCCCGCTCCATATCGCTGACATATTGCTGCGTAAAGCCCGACGTCTCCGCAAAGCGCTCCTGGGTAAAGCCCTTATCCTTTCTCAGCCTGGCAAAGTTCAATCCCACGAGGCGGCGCATGTCCATGCGCGGCAAACTGGACGATACACCCTATGCGGTTTATCTCATATAAGGTGTATCGTCTTACGGGCGCTCACCATCGCGGCGATAGGTGCACTGAACGATGCGGGACTTGCGCATAACCGAAGGACGGATTTGGTCTAGGTTGGTTAACCGGGGGACATGACGGGGCACGCCATGAGCAGATGTCAATTCGAGGACCGCGTGCCGGAGGCGGCGCAACTCACACCATACGACGAAAGCCACCTTGCCGACTATCTGCGCCTCCTCGATGCCGATGCCGAAGGGGCGGATTGGCGTCAGGCGGCTGCGTCGGTGTTCGGCATCGACGTGACTGCCGAACCCGATCGGGCGAAGGCGATGCATGAGAGCCATCTTGCGCGCGCAAGGTGGATGACGGAGATCGGCTACGCGCATCTGCTCGGCTGCGAACAGCCGTTAAAAGGTTAGGATTTCAGCAGATTCGGCAGCAATTCATTGCTGACTCAGCCGCGCAGCCGACATGGCTGCGCGCAATGTTCGCGCTATCGCGGCGAAGCGACGCCGCTGATGTTCCATCCACCGAAATCCGCGCGGAGCGCGGTTGGGAGGATGAAATGCCGACGCCGCCTGGGCGTCGCCAGCGACGCGCCGGCGGTCTGTCCGACGCGCTCGGGCGCGCCGACATAGCCGCCGAGTTTCTTCGACGAAACCGCACCTATCGCGCCGAATATACGCAGATGCAGCAGCGCATCGCGAGCGGCGCCGTCGCGAAGAACGCCGCCGAGTCGGCGTTCGCGCGGCGCTGGGGGTTATCCTTTCGCCACGGCGCCCGATGACCTGACCGACCCCATCATCTGGCGGCCGGAACTGTCCGCCGTGACGGTCATTCTCGACGCGGCCCCGGACGGATTTGCGAGCGCTCAGCCGGTCGATCCGCACTCGCTCGGCGCGCTTCTCGCGGACCTGGCGGGGATCGACGGGCGCCACGTCATCGTCGCCGACGCAGCCGGCGAGCATCGGTTATGGCTGCGTGACCCGACCCCCGGCCGACCGCTCGCCGCTATCGTCCCGCTCGACCGGGACTTCGTTACCCGCATCGCCAGCCTGTTGCGCTTCCATCGCCGGTTGCTCGGCCGGGAGGCCGGACCGTTGCCGCGCGGCTGGCCGCTCACACCCTATCGCTTAGCCCGCCTAAACCTGATCCTCCGCGCCCTTGATTTGCGTGATGGTGGTGCAACCTATCGCCAGATCGCGGTCGAGCTGGGGCGCGAGGACGCGACCAAGCTCTCCGCGACCGACTGGAAAATGTCAGCGTCCCGGTCGTTTGTGGTTCGGCTGGTCCGTGATGGCATCGCCATGATGAAAGGCGACTACCGCAAGCTGCTCCGCATCCGCTGAAACGCCCACCCGGGCACCCAGTTGCGGGGGGTGGTCACATCCGCGCAGCCGCACATCTTCATACCCCACCCGGCCGCTTCCATTCTGACAATTACGCCTCCTGCCGCCAACGTCCGCAGGAGCCGTCACTTGTCCGATACGCCCACCAACTTACCGCCCCGCTTCCTGCGCACGCCGGAAGCCGCACGCTTCCTTGGCCTTTCCGGCCGCACGCTGGAGAAGCACCGCTACTTCGGCACCGGCCCCGCCTACCGCCGGATCGGCGGTCGCGTCGTCTATTCGGTCGATGACCTGCGGGCCTGGGCCGACATCGGCATCAAGCACTCGACCTCCGATCCGGGTCAGGACGACCTCATGCCGCGCGCGGATTCGGCCATCGCCCGGAGCCGGCGATGACCGTCCCGCCGTCACCCATGCGTCACCGCCAGCCGTCCGACGACGGCATGACTCGCGTTGAACTGACCTGGATCGAGAAGCGGATCGAGCACTGGATCAGATTCGGCCGCGTCGCCGCCGACGAGATCGTCGATCGCCGCCGCCGCATCGTCCGCTTCCGGCCTGGCGCGATCTTCGCCTTCGTCCGCTGGGCGGCGAACGACTACGGCACGGTCAGCTCGCGCATCGACATCGTGCGCGCGGTCGACGCGGACGAGCCGTTCACGACGCTTCCGTTCGTGCGACCGGGCGGAGAAATCCTGCTCAAGATCGAGGGCTGGCCCAAAGTCAGTCAGGTTCTCGCCGCGATCGACGCGGCGGAGGCCGCGGGCGTCGATCCGTGCGACGCCGCACCGGATCACTGGCGACACGTCGCCAACCGCATCGCCGCCGGACATCAGCCGCGCCCCTATACGCTGGAGCGTCATCGCGCCTGGCTCAAACGCCGGGAGATCGAAGGATGACGCGCCGTGGATGGACCATCGCGACGACAGCCGCCGCGTCGCTGTTCGCCGTGTCGTTCACCGCCGTTGCGGTGCTTGACCCGCTGCCGCGCCTCATCTGGAACGCCAGCGCCAGCGCACCGCTCGGCCTCTACCGGATAGAGCCGGAACGCGATCCACCAGTCGGCGCGCTGGTCGCCGTCACGCCGCCCGAGCGGCTCGGCCAATGGCTGGCCGAGCGCGGCTATCTCGGCGAGGACGTGCCGCTCTTGAAGCACGTCTCCGCCAAGGCCGGGCAGCGCGTGTGTCGGATCGGCGTGACGGTCAGCGTTGATGGACGGGCGGTTGCCGTCGCCCTGATCCGTGACCGGATCGGCCGTCCGCTGCCCGCGTGGCAAGGTTGCCGCACGCTCGCAGCAGGCGAGCTGCTGCTGCTCAATCCCGATCATCCCGACAGCCTGGACGGGCGCTACTTCGGGCCGCTGCCGGCCTCGACCGTGCTCGGCCGCGCGATCCCGATCCTCACCCGCGACGACCCCGAAGCGCCGCTGACGTGGCGTGCCGCCCGGTCCTGACCCGTATCCAACCCGCCAAACGAAAGGACATTCCCATGCAGATCGGCAGCTTTTTCCGCACCGCCAACGGCTATGAAGGCATCATCGAGACAGCGACGCTCGACATCCGCATCTCGATCGTTCCCGCCGACCCGACCGACGCCGAAAAGGCGCCGGACTGGCGCGTCCACCGCGGCGACGGGGGTGAAGGCCCCGAGATCGGCGCCGGATGGAACGAGACCGGCGAGCGCGCTGGCGATTACGTCTCGCTGCGCATCGACGACCCCGCGTTCGCGCAACCGATCCGCGCCGCGCTGTTCCAGAGCGCGAACGACAAATCGGCCTGGTCGCTGCGCTGGAACCGCCAGCCGAAGTCGCGCGAGCAGGACTGATCCGGTGCGCTTCCCCATCATCCCTTTGTTCGCGGGAAAGCCGTCTCATCCCTCCGTCCCGCTCGGTCGCAGGCCGGCCGGAGCGCGCAGCGAAGGTCAAGGGCGGCCGAAGGCCGGCGCTTCGCGCGCACCCTTTACCGCAGCGAGCACGCTGGCAGGCTGGCGGCGAAGCGGAGTCGGATCGGCCATATTGCTTACCGCCGTCCTGCTGTCCGGGGGCGCTGCGCCGGGAGCTGGTTGGGCGCAAGAAGCGCCCGTTGCCGCCCCGGCCGCTGCACATCCCTATGCAGGTCATGTCGCCGACGCCGCGCGGCGGTTCGGGATTCCCGAAGCGTGGATATGGGCGGTCATGCGCGTCGAAAGCCGGGGCAATTCGCGCGCCGTCTCGCGGGCTGGCGCGATGGGACTGATGCAGATCATGCCCGCGACCTGGGCGGGGCTGCGCGCCCGTTACGGTCTCGGCCCGGACCCGTTTGACGTGCGTGACAACATCATGGCGGGTGCGGCTTATCTGCGCGAGATGCACGACCGCTACGGCAACGCGAGCGCGATGTTGGCGGCCTATAATGCCGGACCGGGGCGTTACGACGACTATGTATCGCGAGGCCGTCCGCTGCCCGCCGAGACGGTCGGCTACCTCGCCCAGCTTACAGCCGTAGTCCGCGCGCCGGGAGCGGCCGAAACAGCGGTGAGTGCGCCGCCGGACCGCTTCGCGTGGCGTCGTGCGGCGCTATTCGTCCGCATTACCGGCAGCGGGTCCGCGCCGTCCGCCGCGCAATCGGACGACACATCCGATGCGCCGGGATCGGTCGTGGCGCGCGCCACCGAAGCGCAAGAGAGTGCGGCTTCTTCGTCACCGGACACGCAGGCGGATACGTTGTTCGTCCCCCGCGCCCGCGCGGGCCGACCGCAATGATCGGCGCTCGCTCCCGATCGGCCGCCGGATTCGAGAAGGGAACCGGGAGGGCAGGAAACAGGGGGGAAGTGCGAGGGCAAGATATAAGCCGCACCCCGTTTCGCGGAAAAGCCGGGGCTTTTCCGTGGCTTCACATGGGGGCGTCGGTCGGCGCGCGTGCCGCGCGGAAGGGAAAAGCCAGTAAAAACAGCGCCTCGAATGGCACCATAGGCCAATTTCGGCCGAAAGCGGCCTGGCCGTGAGCAAGGACAGCGATTTCCGCGTCCGGCCCGGCAAGGCCAAGCGCAGCAAGGCGCAGGGCCGCAATGCGCGCGGCCTGGTGGCCGAGGTGCTACGGGTTGCCGCGATCCATAGCGGCGGGCGGCGCAGCGGCGGCGCGTCGCGCCGGGGTGGTCAGTCCAGTTTCGGCCGGGGGCGCACGGCGTTCGCGCGCAACCGCCTGTTCGGTTCTGGCCGGCGCGTCATCGTCAAGATGCTGCCCGTCGCCACCCGAGGCCGTGGCGGGCGACGTATGGCGCCGCTGTCCGCGCACATCGCCTATCTGAAGCGCGAAGGCGTCACTCGCGACGGCTCGTCCACGCGCATGTTCGATGAACATGGCGACCGTGCCGACGATCGCGGTTTCGCCGAGCGGTGCAAGGATGACCGGCATCACTTCCGGGTCATCGTGTCGCCCGAGGACGCAGCCGAGTTGACCGACCTTCGCGAATATACCCGCGACCTCGTTCGCCAGATGGAGTCGGACCTGGGGACGCGGCTGGATTGGGTCGCGGTCGATCATTGGAACACCGACAATCCGCACGTCCATCTGCTCGTGCGCGGCGTCAACGACCAGGGCGGCGACCTCGTCATCTCCCGCGATTACATCAGCCACAACCTGCGCTCGCGCGCCGAGGAGCTGGCGTTCGCCGAGCTGGGGCCGAAGCCGGAACATGAGGTGCAACGTGCGCTCGACCGCGAGGTGACGGCCGAGCGCTGGACGCGGCTCGACGGCGAGATCGGACGCGCCGCCGACGAGCTGGGCGTGATCGACCTGCGCGCCGAGCGGCCCGGCCCGGACGACCCGCGTCTTCGCCGGCTGATGGTCGGGCGGTTGCAGCATCTGGAAACGATGGGACTCGCGGCCGAAGGGGAGCCGGGACGATGGGCGGTCGCCGAAGGCGCGGCGGCGAAGCTGCGCGACCTGGGGACGCGCGGCGACATCATCCGCACGATCGGCGCGGCGCTTAAAGAGCGCGGGCAGGATCGACCGCTCGACAGCTATGCCGTCGTCAGTGGCGCTCCCGAGAAGCCGATCGCCGGCCGGCTCATCGACAAGGGATTGCACGACGAGCTGGCCGGCACCGCCTATGCCGTGATCGACGGCACGGATGGCCGCACCCACCATGTCCGCCTGCCCGGCATCGAGGCGCTCGAGCATAGCCCGAAGCTTGGTGGCATCGTCGAGCTTCGGGCGATCGGACGACCCGGCGAGGATAAGCCGACGCTGGTGCTCGCCACCCGCTCGGACCTCGACCTTGCCGCGCAGGTCAAGGCGCCTGGCGCGACCTGGCTGGACCATCGCTTGATCGAGCGCGGCGCCGGCGTGGTGGACGGCGGGTTCGGCGCCGAGGTGCGCCGCGCGATGGACGCGCGCACCGATCATCTCGTCAAGGAAGGGCTGGCGCGTCGCTATGGCGAACGCACCGTGTTCGAACGCGGGCTGCTCGACACGCTGCGCAAGCGCGAGCTGGATTCGGTCGGCGCGAAGATCGCCGGCGAGACCGGGCTTGCCTACCGCCCCGCCGCAGGCGGCGAGAAGATCATCGGCGTCGTCCGCCAGCGGCTTGCGCTCGCGTCCGGCCGTTTCGCCATGCTCGATGACGGCCTTGGTTTCCGGCTCGTGCCTTGGGCCAGCACCCTCGAACAGCAGCTCGGCCGGCAGGTATCCGGCGTCGTGCGCGCCGGTGGCGGCATCGACTGGACGCTGGGCCGCAAGCGCGACCTCGGCCTGTAACCCCGAAAGGAAAATCCATGTCCGCGACCAAGATATTGTGGGGTCAGGTCATCACCGTGTTCCTGATCGTCCTCGCCGCCGTGTGGGGTGCGACCCAATGGACGGCCGCCGCGCTCGCATACCAGCCGGAGCTTGGCCCGCCGTGGTTCATGGCCTTCGGCTACCGCATCTATCCGCCGCCCGCATTCTTCTGGTGGTGGTTCAGCTTCGATGCCTATGCGCCCGACATCTTCAAGACCGGCGCGTTCATCGCCGCCTCGGGCGGATTCGTGTCGATCGCCGTCGCCATTGGTATGTCGGTGTGGCGCGCGCGCGAACTGAAGAACGCCGAGACCTATGGCTCGGCGCGCTGGGCAACCGAGCGGGAGGTTCGCAGCGCTGGGCTGCTGGGGCCGAACGGCGTCGTTCTCGGCAAGCTCGCGCGCGACTATCTGCGCCATGATGGGCCTGAGCATGTGCTGTGCTTCGCCCCGACACGGAGCGGCAAGGGCGTCGGCTTGGTTGTGCCGTCGCTTTTGACCTGGCCCGCGTCGGCAATCGTCCACGACATCAAGGGCGAGAACTGGACGCTGACCGCGGGCTTTCGCGCCCGGCACGGCCGCGTGCTGCTGTTCGATCCGACCAACGCGGCGTCGGCCGCCTACAATCCGTTGCTCGAAGTGCGGCGCGGACAGTGGGAGGTGCGCGACGTGCAGAATGTCGCCGATGTGCTGGTCGATCCCGAAGGCTCGCTGGAGCGCCGAAACCATTGGGAGAAGACCTCCCATTCGCTGCTGGTCGGTGCGATCCTTCATGTCCTCTATGCCGAGCCGGATAAGACGCTGGCGGGCGTTGCGGGATTCCTGTCGGACCCATCGCGCACGATCGAGCAGACGCTGGCCGCGATGATGGCGACGCCGCACCTCGGCGAAGCCGGCGTCCATCCCGTTGTCGCCAGCGCCGCGCGCGAGCTGCTGAACAAGTCGGACAACGAACGATCCGGCGTGCTCAGCACCGCGATGTCGTTCCTCGGCCTCTATCGTGATCCCGTCGTGGCGCAGGTCACGCGCGCCTGTCAGTGGCGCATATCGGATCTGGTCGAGGGTGAACGGCCGGCGACGCTCTATCTGGTCGTGCCGCCCAGCGACATCTCGCGCACCAAACCGCTGATCCGGCTCATCCTCAACCAGATCGGGCGCCGGTTGACCGAGGAACTGACGCCGAACGGCAACCGCCATCGCGTGCTGCTGATGCTCGACGAGTTTCCCGCGCTCGGACGGCTGGACTTCTTCGAGTCCGCTTTGGCCTTCATGGCGGGTTACGGGTTGAAAGCGTTTTTGATCGCGCAGTCGCTCAATCAGATCGAAAAGGCTTACGGCCCGAACAACGCGATCCTCGACAATTGCCATGTGCGCGTAAGCTTCGCCACCAACGACGAGCGCACCGCCAAGCGCGTCTCCGATGCGCTCGGCACCGCGACCGAGATGCGGGCGATGAAGAACTACGCAGGCCACAGGCTTTCGCCTTGGCTCGGGCATCTGATGGTGTCGCGGTCAGAGACCGCTCGCCAACTCCTCACGCCGGGCGAGGTGATGCAGCTCCCGCCCGATGACGAGATCGTCATGGTGGCTGGCGTCCATCCGATCCGGGCGAAGAAAGCGCGCTACTACCGCGACGCACGGTTCGCCGAGCGGATCATGTCCGCGCCCACCCCGGACGCTGGCCAGGTGCGGCCCGATGACTGGACGGGCCGCGCCGTCGTCGCCGATCCCGCCGCCGTGGCGCGGATCGTCCGTTCGGCAGAGGACGCGGCCAACGGTGGATTGCGCCGCGAACCAGAACTGCCGGAGCATGTCGCCATCGCGTCGGAGACTCCGCCGCCGCCCGCGCAGGAGTTTGCTATCGTGGACGACGAACCCGAAGATGCTGCGCGGCAGGCGGCCGTGCGGCGCCGGATGCAGGGGCTCGCGCGGCAGGCGTCGCTCGACCCCGGCGACGGTATCGAGCTGTAGGCGGCGATCATGCGTGTCCGGCTCAATGTCTATTTTCCGCCCGCGCTCGCCAAGCAGGTCGACGAGCTGGCGATTCGACGTCGAATCTCACGCTCCGCAATCGTGGAGGCGGCGGTGTCGTCCTATCTATCGCCCGATGGCGCTGACCGCATGGAGGCGGCGTTCGCTCGCCGGCTCGACCGGCTGTCGCGCCAAGTGCAGCGGTTGGAGCGGAACACGGGGCTCTCGATCGAGGCGTTGGCGCTGTTCGTTCGCTTCTGGCTGTCCGTGACGCCGCCGCTGCCCGATGAGGATCAGGCCGCAGCGCAGGTGAAGGGACGCAAGCGCTACGAAGGGTTCATCGAAACGCTCGGCCGGCGCTATGCGAGCGGTAAGAGCCTGATGGACGAAATTCCCGAGGATATATGGCCGCAGAATCAAACTGATTCGGAATAGTTGGCTCCATGCACGGCGTGGTGACAATCGGCTGATCCGCCCCATGCAAGTATATACCGCCGCCTCTACTACGCCCTCAACTAACTGTTGCAGCGGCTGAATTTCTGGCTCTCTTGATGTGCTCCTGACACCGGGCGGCGGTTCGCCCGGTCCATTGCAGGGGCCATGTCTTGACCGTCCACCCGATCCGATCCGAGGCGAGATCACGCGGCGCGCGGATGCTGCGCACGGCGCTCGGGCCGTCAATCGCGGCCTGGCTCGACGATCCCGCCGTCATCGAAGTGATGCTGAACCCGGACGGCCGATTGTGGCTCGATCGGCTCGGCGAAGGAATCAGCGACACGGGTGAGCTGCTGAGCGCCGCCGATGGCGAGCGCATCGTCCGCCTGGTCGCACACCATGTCGGCGTCGAGGTTCATGCCCGTAGCCCGCGCGTGTCGGCCGAGCTGCCGGAAGGAGGCGAGCGGTTCGAGGGGCTCTTGCCCCCGGTAGTAGCCGCGCCTGCCTTCGCGATCCGCAAACCCGCCGTCGCGGTGTTCACGCTCGATGACTATTCGGTGGCCGGCATCATGTCGGCGGCCCAGGCATGGGCGCTGCGGCACGGTGTCGAAACTCGTGCTAACATCCTCGTCGCGGGCGGCACCGGGAGCGGCAAGACCACGCTGGTCAACGCGCTGTTGGCCGAAGTCGCCAAAACCGGCGACCGCATCGTCCTGATCGAAGACACGCGCGAGCTGCAATGCGCCGCGCCGAACCTCGTCGCCATGCGGACCAAGGATGGCGTCGTTTCGCTGTCCGATCTCGTCCGGTCCTCGCTGCGGCTGCGCCCCGATCGCATCCCCATCGGCGAGGTGCGCGGCGCCGAGGCGCTCGACCTCCTCAAAGCCTGGGGCACCGGACATCCCGGCGGGATCGGCACTATCCACGCCGGAACCGCGCTCGGCGCGCTGCGCCGCATGGAGCAGCTCATTCAGGAGGCCGTCGTGACGGTCCCCCGCGCGCTGCTGGCCGAGACCATCGACCTCATCGCCGTGCTGGTCCGCGACGGACACGGCCGCCGGCTCGCCGAACTGGCCCGTGTCGACGGGCTCGACCCTGCGACCGGCGACTACCGCCTCATCCCGCTTTCCCAATCCCAGCCAGGAGACCTGCCATGATCCATGCCTTCCGGCGTGGCGCACGCCGCGCCATGCTCGCCGCCACCGCCAGCGTCGTCGCGCTGACCTTCGCCGTCCCGGCCCATGCCGGCGGTTCGTCGATGCCGTGGGAAGCCCCGCTCCAGTCGATCCTCGAAAGCATCGAGGGGCCGGTGGCGAAGATCGTGGCGGTCATCATCATCATCGTGACCGGCCTAACGCTCGCGTTCGGCGACACGTCGGGCGGCTTCCGCCGGCTGATCCAGATCGTGTTCGGTCTGTCGATCGCCTTCGCCGCCAGCTCCTTCTTCCTGAGCTTCTTCAGCTTCGGCGGCGGGGCGCTGGTCTGATGCTGGACGCTGCCGAGCCGATCGCGGGCTTTTACGCCCCCGTCCACCGGGCGCTGACCGAGCCGATATTGCTCGGCGGCGCACCGCGCTCGCTCGCCATCGTCAACGGGACGCTGGCGGGCGCGATCGGCCTCGGCCTGCGCCTCTGGATCGCTGGCCTGGTCATCTGGGCGATCGGCCATGCGCTGTCCGTCTGGGCCGCTCGCCGCGACCCGCAATTCGTGGACGTGGCCCGGCGCCACCTCCGTTACCCAAGCTGGATGCGGCCATGATGAACTTGCGCGAATACCGTGGGCAAGCGGCACACCTTGCCGACTTCCTGCCCTGGGCCGCGCTGGTCGGTGAAGGCGTCGTGCTCAACAAGGACGGTTCGTTCCAGCGCACCGCCCGGTTCCGCGGCCCCGATCTTGACAGCGCGACGCCGGCCGAACTGGTGGCAACGACCTCGCGGCTCAACAATTCGCTTCGCCGGCTCGGTTCGGGCTGGGCGATCTTCGTCGAAGCGCAGCGGACGCCCGCGCTCGACTATCCTGAGGACGATTTCCCCGATCCCGTGTCGGCGCTGGTCGATATGGAACGGCGGGAACAGTTCCGCGAGGAAGGCGCGCATTTCGAGAGCGCCTATTATCTGACGCTGCTGTGGATGCCGCCCGCCGCGGAAGCCGCGCGGGCTGAAGGCTGGCTCTACGAGGGCCGCTCCACCACCGGCGTCGATCCGTGGGAGCTGCTCAAAGGCTTCACCGATCGCAGCGACCGCGTGCTGAACCTGGTCGAGGGCTTCATGCCCGAGGTCCGCTGGCTCGATGACGCCGAAACGCTGACCTACCTGCACAGCACGATTTCAACACGGCTCCAGCGCGTGCGCGTGCCGGAAACCCCGATGCACCTGGATGCCTTGCTGGCGGACGAGCCGCTCACCGGCGGGCTGGAGCCGCGCCTGGGCGACCATCATCTCCGCACGCTGACGATCATTGGATTTCCGAGCGTCACCTTTCCCGGCCTGCTCGACGAGCTGAACCGGCTCGCCTTCGAGTATCGCTGGTCCACCCGCGCGATCATGCTCGACAAGACCGACGCGACCAAGCTGCTCACGCGTATCCGCCGCCAATGGTTCGCGAAGCGCAAGTCGGTCGCGGCCATCTTGAAAGAAGTGATGACGAACGAGGCGAGCACGCTGCTCGACAGCGACGCCTCGAACAAGGCAGCCGACGCCGACACCGCCTTGCAGGAGCTGGGCGCCGACTATGCCGGCATGGCCTATGTCACCGCCAGCGTGACGGTGTGGGACCGCGATCCGGCCATCGCCGGCGAGAAGCTGCGGCTGGTCGAGAAGGTCATCCAGGGCCGCGACTTCACCGTCATTCCAGAGGGCATGAACGCGATCGAGGCATGGCTGGGGAGCCTGCCCGGCCACATCTACGCCAACGTCCGCCAGCCCCCGATTTCCACCATCAATCTCGCCCACCTGATCCCCCTGTCAGCGGTATGGGCGGGGCCGGAACGGGACGAGCATTTCGGCGCTCCCCCCTTGCTTTACGGCAAGACCGAAGGCTCGACCCCGTTCCGGTTTTCCCTTCACGTCGGCGATGTCGGCCACACGCTGATCGTCGGCCCGACCGGCGCCGGCAAATCGGTGTTGCTCGCGCTGATGGCGATGCAGTTCCGCCGCTACGAGAATGCGCAGGTTTTCGCCTTCGACTTCGGCGGCAGCATCCGCGCCGCCGCGATCGGCATGGGCGGCGACTGGCAGGATCTCGGCGGGATGCTCGCCGACGAGACCGGCGACGGCGTGCAGCTCCAGCCGCTCGCCCATATCGACGATCCGGCCGAGCGCGCCTGGGCGGCGGAATGGCTGGCGGCGATCCTTGGCAGCGAAGGCGTCGCGGTCGATCCGCAGGCGAAGGAGCATCTGTGGTCGGCGCTCGGGTCGCTGGCGTCGGCGCCGGTCGCGGAGCGGACCCTGACCGGGCTTGCCGTGCTGCTCCAGAGTCAGCAGCTCAAGCAGGCGCTCGCGCCATATTGCATCGGCGGGACGTGGGGCCGGCTGCTCGACGCCGAGGCCGAACGGATCGGCGAAGCCGACGTGCAGGCATTCGAGACCGAGGGCCTGGTCGGCGCAGGATCGGCGGCTGCGGTGCTGTCCTACCTGTTCCACCGCATCGGTGATCGGCTGGACGGCTCGCCGACTCTCATCATCATCGACGAGGGCTGGCTGGTTCTGGACAGCCCGGACTTCGCGGCCCAACTCCGCGAGTGGTTGAAGACGCTGCGCAAGAAGAACGCCAGCGTTGTCTTCGCCACGCAGAGCCTCGCCGACATCGAGACGAGCGACATCGCGCCGGCCATCATCGAGAGCTGCCCGACGCGCATCTTCCTCCCCAACGAGCGCGCGGCCGAACCGCAGATCGCCGCGATCTACGAGCGGTTCGGTCTCAATGCGCGCCAGATCGAGATACTGAGCCGGGCGACGCCGAAGCGCGACTATTACTGCCAGTCGCGGCGCGGCAACCGCCTCTTCGAGCTGGGACTTGGGGAGGTCGCGCTGGCGTTCGCCGCCGCCTCCGCCAAGACCGATCAGCTCGCCATCGCCGACATCGTCGAGGCGCGGGGCCAGTCCGGCTTTGCGGCCGAATGGCTGCGGCGCCGCGGCTGCGCCTGGGCGGTCGAGCTTCTTCCCGAACCCCAACCCTATCCGCTGGCCGGCCGCCGGGAAGATACCGGCCAGCTTCCCCTAGCCTTGAAGGACATCGAACCATGAAGCCCTCCATCCTGCGCCGCGCCGTGCTGGCCGGCGCCATCGCCACGTCGAGCACGATCGGCATCACCGCCGCGACACCGGCGCACGCCCAATTCGGCGGGATCGTCTATGACCCGACCAACTACGCGCAGAACGTGCTGACGGCGGCCCGGTCGCTCCAGCAGATCAACAACCAAATTCAGCAAATCCAGCAAGCAGCGACGAGCCTCACCAACGAGGCGCGCAATCTCGCCTCGCTGCCTTTCAGTTCGCTCCAGCAGCTCCAACAGCAGGTGCAGCGCACACAGCAGCTTCTCGGCGAGGCGCAGCGGATCGCCTACGACGTGCAGAACGTCCAGCAGGCGTTCAACGGCCGCTACAGGGGCGCCGCGCTCACCGGCACCCACGCGCAGATGGTCGCCAACGCCAATGCGCGCTGGGAAGATAGCGTCGGCGCGTTCGAGGACGCGCTGCGCGTTCAGGCCGGCGTCGTCGGCAATATCGACGGCACGCGCACGGCGATGAACGGCCTCGTTTCGTCGAGCCAGTCCGCGACCGGCGCCCTTCAGGCCGCGCAGGCCGGCAACCAGCTTCTCGCCCTGCAATCGCAGCAGATCGCCGATCTCACGGCCTTGGTCGCGGCGCAGGGCCGCGCGCAGGCGCTGAATGCGGCTCGCCATACGGCGGCGGAGGAGGAAGGGCGTGAGCGGCGTCGGCGCTTCCTGACGCCATCCACCGGCTATCAGCCGGGCAACGCCCGCATGTTCCGCGACTGACGCCCGTGGACAGCAAGCTCCTCGCTCGGATCGGTGCAATCGTGTTCGTCGCCATCGCAATCACGATGACCGCGATCGAAATGGCGCGCGCACCCGAGCCGATGCCCGAGGCGCCGGGGTCCGTCGCCGAAACCCCGGCGACGGACCCGCTGCTGATCGAACTGCGCCGTTGCCAGTCACTCGGACAGGCCGGCGCGAGCGATCCCGATTGCCTCCGCGCATGGGCGGAAAATCGCCGCCGCTTCCTCGCGCCTGGTGCGCGTCCCGCCGCCCGCATCGCCGATGGGGCGAACCCGCAGGAGAACTGACATGGGCGGCACCGGCGTCGTCGATCGCTTTCTGGATGTCTTCACCCGCTACATTGACAGCGGGTTCGGTCTGCTCGGCGGCGAGGTGGCGTTCATCGCCACGACGCTGATCGTCATCGACGTGACGCTTGCCGCGCTGTTTTGGACGCGGGGCGAGGGCGACGACATCCTTGCGAGGCTTATCAAAAAGACCCTGTTCGTCGGCGTCTTCGCCTACATCATCGGCAACTGGAACAGCCTGGCGCGGATCGTCTTCGAGAGCTTCGCCGGCCTTGGATTGAAAGCGTCCGGCACCGGCTTCACGGCCGCCGAGCTGCTCCAGCCGGGCCGCGTCGCTCAGGTCGGCCTTGAGGCGGGTCAGCCCATCCTCGAATCCATCTCCGACCTGATGGGTTGGATCGCCTTCTTCGAGAATTTCATCCAGATCGCGTGCCTGCTGTTCGCTTGGGTGCTGGTCATCCTCGCCTTCTTCATCCTGGCTATCCAGCTTTTCATCACGCTGATCGAGTTCAAGCTGGCGACGCTGGCCGGCTTCGTGCTGATCCCGTTCGGCCTATTCGGCAAGACCGCCTTCATGGCCGAGCGCGTGCTGGGGCTGGTCATCTCGTCGGGCGTCAAGGTGCTGGTGCTCGCCGTCATCGTCGGCATCGGCTCCACCCTGTTCGACGAGTTCCGCGCCGGCTTTGGCGGCGCGCAGCCGACCATCGAGGATGCGATGGCGGTCGCGCTTGCCTCGCTCTGTCTGCTCGGCCTTGGCATCTTCGGCCCGTCGATCGCCAACGGCATCGTCTCAGGCGGTCCCGCACTTGGCGCTGGCGCCGCGGCCGGGACCGCACTCGCCGCCGGGGGCGCGCTGGTCGGTGGCGCTGCCGCCGCTCGCCTCGGTGCCGGCGCAGTCGCCGGTGCGGTTGGCGGCGCGGCCCGTGGCGCGGCGTTCACCTCCGGCGCAGCAAACAGCGCCTACGCGCTCGGCTCTGCCGGAAAGACCGGCGCAGCCGCCGCAGCGGGTGGCGCGGCCGGCGTCGGGCGGGCGGCCGTAGGCGCCGCGCTTTCGCCGCTCAGAAAAGCCGCCGGGTCACTCAAGGACAGCTACCGCTCCGGCGGACTCGCCGCCGTCACCGCCACGGGCGGCACGATTTCTGGCGGCGGCGCAGCGCCCGCGCCGGAGGCGTCCGGTGGCCCGCCGACCTGGGCCACCGCCATGAAGCGCCGCCAAACTATGACCCACGGCGCGACGGTCGCCGCCCATACGCTGCGCTCCGGCGACGGCGGCGGCGGCGGCGCGTCGGTTGATGTCAGCCAGAAGGATTGATCCATGTTCAAACGCCCCACCCTCCGCTACGGCCAGACGCCGGAACCGACGACCCCTTACCAGCGCGCCGCGCAAGCCTGGGACGACCGGATCGGATCGTCCCGCGTGCAGGCGAAGAACTGGCGCGTCGCCTTCTTCGGCGCATTGGCGCTTTCTGGCGGCCTGACCGCCGGCCTCATCTGGCAATCGGCGCGCGGCCATATCGTCCCCTGGGTCGTGCAGGTCGATCGGCTCGGTGAAGCGCAGGCGGTCGCGCCGGCCGAGGCCGGCTATCGCCCGACCGATCCACAAATCGCGTTCCACCTCGCGCGCCTCATCGAGCAGGTTCGCTCGATTCCCGCCGACCCCGTGATCGTCCGTCAGAACTGGCTCCGCGCTTATGACTTCACCACCGATCGCGGCGCGGTGGCGCTCAACGACTATGCGCGCGCCAACGATCCCTTCGCCAATGTCGGAAGGGTGCAGGTCGCGGTGGACGTGTCGAGCGTCATCCGGGCTTCGCCCGACAGCTTCCGCGTCGCCTGGACCGAGCGCCGCTATCAGGACGGCAGCCTCACCACGACCGAGCGCTGGTCCGCGATCCTTACCGTCGTCGTGCAGCCCCCGCGCACGCCCGACGCCCTGCGCAAGAATCCGCTCGGCGTCTTCGTCAATGCCCTCAACTGGTCAAAGGAGCTGTCGCAATGACCGTCAGTCCATATCGCCGTGCCGCATCGGCGGCGCTGCTCGTTTCCGCCACCGCGCTCGCCGGATGCGCCACCACATCGGCGCGGTCTCCAGCCATCACCTATGACGATCCCCCGGCCGAGATCGCTGCGACGCTCGCCCCGGAAGCGCCCCGCGCCGTCGAAGTGGTGACGATCCCCGAACCGCTGCCGCTTCCGGGCCAGTTGATGCCCCTGCCCGACACACGCCGCCCGCCGGAGCCGACCGATCCTCGCCAGCGCGTCGGCGCGGCGAACGCAGCCGCCCGCGTCCAGCCGGTGCGCGACGGCTTCCTTAACGCCATCCAGCAATATCCGTGGACCGACGGCGCGCTCTATCAGGTCTATACCGCGCCGGGTCAGGTGACGGACATCGCTTTGCAGGAAGGCGAGCAACTCGTAGGGCCAGGGCCGGTCGCGGCCGGTGATACCGTGCGCTGGATCATCGGCGACACCATCAGCGGCAGCGGTCCCACCGCGCGCGTCCACATCCTCGTCAAGCCAACTCGGCCTGATCTCACCACCAATCTCGTCATCAACACCGATCGGCGCACCTATCATCTGGAACTGCGCGCCACGTCCTCGACCTACATGGCGTCGGTGAGCTGGACCTATCCACAGGACGCACTGATCGCCTTGCAGGGCCGCAACGCAGCGGCCGCGCCTGTGGCGAGCGGCATCGACCTGTCCACGCTCAATTTCCGCTATCGCATCGACGGTGATCGCGCGCCGTGGCGACCGGCGCGCGCGTTCGACGATGGACGGCAGGTGTTCATTGAATTTCCGGCCGGGATCTCGCAGGGCGAGATGCCGCCGCTGTTCGTAAGTGGCGCATCTGGCGAAGCCGAGCTGGTCAATTACCGGGTGCAGGGCCGCTACATGGTCGTGGACCGCCTGTTCGCCGCCGCCGAACTGCGGCTGGGCGACCGGCGCAGCGCGCAGCGTGTCCAGATCGTGCGCACCGATGGACGGCGGGGGCGGCCGTGAGCGAGCCCGTAGACACCCCGGCCGCCGCGCCCGCCGCGCCGCGCTCCGATCCGCAGGCCTTCCAGCTTCGCGGAGACCCACCACGCGTCATGCGCCTGTCGCGCAAAGCGCTCGCCGTCGTTGGCGTCGCCGCCGGCCTCGGGATCGGCGGCTCGCTGATTTATGCGCTGCGGCCGCCCGGCGAGAAGACCGCGCAGGAACTCTACAACACCGACAGTAGGACCACGGCCGAGACTATCACCTCCGGGCCGAGCGACTATGCGCAGGCGCCCCGGCTCGGCCCGCCGCTCCCCGGCGACTTGGGCGGCCCTATTGTCTCCGCGCAGCAGCGCGGCGAGAATGTCCCCGTGCCGCCGGTCGGCGCGCAGCCAGGTCAACCCGATCCCCGCGCTCAGGCCGCCGAGGCCGCCCGCCAGCGCGCGCAACAAGAGCGCGACGCGGCGCGGACCAGTTCGGTCTTCCTCGGCAGCAGCGGCGGCGCGGCGTCATCAACGGCCCCGGCTTCCCTCGGCCTCGCAGCGCCGAACCCGGCACCTCCAGCGACAGCCGATGCAGCGGCGGAAAGCGACCAGGCCGCCAAACGCGCCTTCATGGCGCAGGCACCCAACCAGCGCACGGTCAGCGTCGAGCGGCTGACGGCACCGGCATCGCCCAACATCGTGCAGGCCGGCAGCATCATCCCGGCTGCGCTCATCACCGGCATCCGCTCAGACCTGCCCGGCCAGATCACCGCCCAGGTGACGGCCAACGTCTATGACAGCCCGACCGGGCGCATCCTCGTCATTCCGCAGGGCGCACGGCTGATCGGCGAGTATGACAGCGAGATCGCCGCCGGGCAGACCCGCGTGCTGCTCGCATGGGACCGCCTTATCATGCCGGACGGGCGCTCGATCGTTCTCGAGCGCCAGCCCGGCGCCGACGGAGCTGGGTTCGCGGGGCTACAGGACCGCGTGAACCAGCATTGGGGTAATCTCCTCAAGGCGGCAGCCGTCTCGACGCTCCTCGGCGTCGGCGCCGAGCTGGGCGCGGACAGCGAGGACGACCTGACCCGCGCCCTCCGGCGCGGCTCGCAGGACACGATCAACCAGACCGGCCAGCAGATCGTGCGTCGCCAGCTCAATGTGCAGCCGACGCTGACAATCCGGCCAGGCCATCCGCTGCGCGTGGTCATCACCCGCGACCTCGTGCTCGAACCGATCGGAGCAACGCGATGACGAAGTTGAAGCTGGGGCCGCTCGCTGACGACCGGCCGGTGAAGCTCACCGTGGAGCTGCCCGCCGCCGTCCACCGCGATCTTGCAGCCTACGCGGCTGCGCTGGCAGCGGAGACCGGCGGCGACGCTGTGACGCCGGAGAAGCTGGTTGCGCCGATGCTCGCGCGGTTCATGGCGAGCGACCGTGGCTTTGCGCGCGGACGGCGTAGCGCGAACGGCTGAGCGCCGCGCGAGGATCAGTTGCCGAGGAAGCGCCTGCGGCGTTCAGCGGCATCGACCTTGATGATCGCTTCTTCGGCCGTGGCGCATTCGCCACCACGCACCGAACCATCACGGCATCCGGCCACGACCTGACGGGCCTCGTCGATATTCGCCATGAAATACTGCGTCCCACGCGCCTCGCTCGATACAGGGGCCGCGGGCGGAACGGCAGCGGCTAGGGCGGCTTGCTGCGCTGGCGCGATCACCGGCCGCAACAAAAATCCGCATGAGAACCCGATGACCAAGGTGACGAGCATGATAATGATTGTCTTGCCTTGACCCATGACAGTCACTCCAAGAACAGGCAGTTTAATTTACTGAAATATCTGGGCGAAATCAAAGGAGAGCGCGTAGCGTGCTTTGATGAATTCAAGGAAACGCCGCAGCGCCGGGTTGTCGTTGTCAGCGCGCCAGCAACCGGAATGGCCCGTTAAGGCCGGCCCCTGTTCGCCGTGTATCGCTCGATAGACGATATCGGGATAGCGCGCTCCGGTGGAGCCTTCGCAAACGATGCTGATGCCGGAGCTCCCACCGAGAACGCTCAGCACTGTCTCGCGGCTCGCCTGGAGCATTCGGATGTCAGGCTTTACGCTCGAAACCGCCAAACGGCCCAGCAACATATCCCGTATCTCCGGGCCGGGATCAGCGGCCGGAAGCAGAAACCGCTCGCCGCGAAGATCCGTCCAGTGAACCACGTCGCGTTCCGCGAGCGGATGCGAGAGTGGAAGCGCGGCCAACATCCGCTCGCTCCAAAGCGGCTCGCAGCGGAATCCGTTATGGCTGGCGGCACCCATGAGGATCGCAATGTCGATCTCCCCTGTATCAAGGCCGGCGAGCAGGATGCTGCGGTCCGCTTCGACGCATCCGACTTCGACGTCGGGGTGCGCGTCGCACCAACTCATCATTGTTGCACGTAAATTGCCGGCGGAAACCGAGCTGTTAAGCCCCAGCACGAGACCACCCGCGCGGCCCTGGCCGGCTGCCCGCATCATCGCCACGAGCTTGTCGGCCGTTGCCACCATTGGTTTCGCGCCGCGAATGAAAGCGTTTCCGGCCAGCGTCGTCGTTACGCCGGCGCGCGAGCGCTCAAAGATCGGCATTCCGATCGAGCGCTCCAGCTTCAGGATAGCCCGACTGAGCGTCGATTGCTCGACATCGAGCGTACGCGCCGCTCGATAGAAGCTGCCGTGATCGGCGGCAGCGATTGCGTAGCGTAGTTGGCGGATGTCAAACGACATCATCCCGCTCGCTACTCTTGAATCGCGGCAACGGAGCGTCACGCGAGGCCTTGAACAGCACAATGCCCGCTTCGAGCCGGTCCAGAATGAAATGATCTTTGCTGGCTTTGGCGGATTTGATGTCCGCCTTGGAAAACACAGACAGGGACACCGCGCAGCGGTTTCCCAATTCACGAGCGATGATCGCCTTCGCACGGCACCACCGCGTTTCGTCAGCATAGAGCGTATGATTGACGACAACCCAGAATTCGTAATCCGAGAAATAGAGGGAGGCTTTGTCCTCGTACCAAGTGCGCCGGGCATAGGGACCAATAAGGACGATCTTCAGGATTTTGCCGGAGACCGGAGCCGCCACGCCCTCGAAGGAAGCGGCCGCGCGCAGGATGCGCGTGATACGTTCGATTTCTTGTTGCTTTCTCCGGATGAGGTGCCCGACGCGGGCCATGACCACCTCGCGCGCATAGACATCCTCGATAAACTGGTCCTCTCCGTGCACGTGCGCCCTCAATTGCCGGTTCACGATTTCCGGAAATAGACGGCACAAGGCGATTTCGGGCAATCCCGCTGAACAGAGGGGTGTTCTGATCAAGTCAGATAATTGAGGCTGACATAACCGTCCCGAGCGGCAGCAAGCACGAGCTGACTTCGGGTCTTCACGCCATAACGCCGGCGGGCGGCCTCAACGTATTCATGGATCGTGCTGGGGCTAAGACCGAGGATTTTACCCATTTCCCACTCAGTTTTTCCGGCGGCAATCAGCCGAAGACAGTCAATTTGGCGCGGGGTGAGGGGCGCGCCATGAGCTTTGACCGCGCGGCCTTTGACCAGTGCGCGTCCCGTCTCAAACGCTATTCCGCCAATCAGCTGTGCCGCAATTGCTTCGGAGTAGGTAAAAGGCCGATCTTTTGGGCGGGCTATGCTGAAGAAGGCGCCACGCTCCCCAGGAATGCGAAAGGGTACCGTGTAACCCGTGGTCAGACCATGAGCTCGGCCGCGCTCAAGAACCGACAGCTGCGCCCGCGTAGGGGCGATCACCTCGGGAATGCGTTCCCAACAGAGGCCGGTGGGACTTCGGATGCTGGCGGCATGAACCGGATCATCCCTATACAGTCGCGCGCTGATGACCTCGTCTACCCAAGATGACGGGTAGTTGGTCAACATCATGCAGCCCGAACGGTGCTTGTACAGGTCGCCGTCATCGACGAGGGCAAACCAACGAAAACCAAATTGCTGGATTGCCTCGTCGATCACTTCAGAGAGTCGCGCACTATTCTCGGCCGCTTTACACGCCTTGTGGACTTCCTCGAAGTCTCTAAGCTGTGCCGAGTCCAAAGCGTTGGTCATAGATAATCTCACACGATAATGCGCTGTCCTTCAGCTGCAGCGCCTGTCTGATCGTGCCAGCCGGCTCTTGGCTACGCATCAGCCGTGCCTCAGCACGCGGTCAATATGGGCGATGGCTTTCGACATACGCTGCTCGACCGCTTTTACACTCAGACCAGTTTGGTTGGCGATATCCTTGTAGGTCATCCCGTCGCGACGATGGGCAAGAAAGATCGATCGGGTCTTTGGAGACAAACGGGCCAGCGAGGCTTGGAGCCGTTCGATTTGATCGCGCGCCTCAAGCGCGGCAATCGGATCGTGTCCTGCAAGCGGAATCTCGTCGATCGGAATATGCCGGGCCAGCGACCGACTTAGAGCGATCCTGGCCCTGTCCCGCAGCAGGTTGGAGGCGATCGTGCTGAGATAGGCTTCTGGCCGTTCGATCGCCGCGCCCCGTTTGGCCCGTGCGCCGGCGAGCCGGGCGAAACTCTCCTGAACGAGATCAGCGGCGTCCTGCCGTGCGCCGTGGCGCGCGAAAAAGCGATGCAATCGCCCACAATGGATGCGATGAAGTTCTGCAAGCTCGATCGGCGGGGTCGTCGGCCTATTCCCACTCGAAAATGAGCGAGCGTCATCACCGGGCGACGAAGCCGGCTGGCTGAGAGTGGGGACCATCATCACGCTCCAATCGCACCGCGGCGACGTCCGGCGGCAATTTGGCCGAATTAGAAGCGGTGGTAGTGGCGCGGGCAATCCCTCCGAAAGGAGGGATCGGCGCCAGGCTCGTGTATGGAGCTTCATACTGTGGCTTCGAAGTGGACGACCTGCCGATGTACGGCTGCTAGCGGTCGCACTTTCTCTCAATCCAACCGCCACGCCTGCAAATCGCGCTTGACCCTCTAGCGGGTAGAGGGTGCAAACCGCGAACGATTCTTAACAAGAGACTCGTCGATGCGCTCCGGCCACCCTGCTGCCCCTATCACTGCACCTGTCGTTCGCCGACTTTTCTCCGTGGCCTGGATCGCGCTTGCGTTCGCGATCCTGATGCTTGCGCTGCCCGCACGAGCCCAGCCCAGCGACGCCGAAGTGCAGACCACCTGGCGCCTGCTCGATTATATCGCGGTCGACTATTCGGGCGCGGTCTCGGACGGACGGGTCATCAGCGACGCCGAATATGCCGAGATGACCGAATTCGCCGGGCAGGTCGAGACGCGGGTCCAGGCGCTCCCTCCCACTCCGGCCAAGCCGGACCTGTCGCGCCGGACGAAGGCACTGCGCAACGCGATCGCCGCCAAGGTGCCGGCCGAAACGGTCGCGGAGCGGTCCCGGGCGCTCGCTTCCGCGCTGCTCGCCGCCTATCCAGTGCCGCTGGCGCCCAGCGCACCGCCGGACCTGACCCGCGCTCCCGCGCTCTATACCCAGAACTGCGCCAGCTGCCATGGCGCGAACGGCGATGGCCACGGCCCCGAGGCGGCTAGGCTCGACCCACCGCCGATCGCCTTCACCGACAAGGCCCGTGCCGACCAGCGCAGCCTGTTCGCGCTCTATCAGGTGATCAGCCAAGGCCTCGACGGCACCGGAATGCAGAGCTTCGGATCGCTCCCCGAGGCGGATCGCTGGGCACTGGCCTTTTACGTCGGCCAACACGCCTATCCCGAAGCGGCGGCGCGCGAGGGCGAGCGGCTGTGGCGCGAGGATGCGGTGGTCCGCGCCAGATATCCCAACCTCGCCGCGCTGGTCGGGGCAACGCCTGCTACGCTCGCGGCCGATGTCGGTCCCGAAAAAGCGGCCGCGCTCACCGCCTATCTGCGCCGTCATCCCGACGCGGTCACCGCACGCCCCGACGGCTCGCTCGCGCTGACCCGCGAGCGCCTCGACGAGAGCCTCGCCGCCTATCGTGCCGGCGACCGCAAAGGCGCGGCAGACCTCGCGCTCTCTGCCTATCTCGACGGCTTCGAGCCAGTCGAGCCGGTACTCGCGGCCCGAGATTCGGCGCTGATGGCGCGGATCGAGCGCGCGATGGCGGAACTGCGCGCCGCCATCGGCGAAGGGCGTCCGATCGGCGAGGTCGAAGCCGCCAACCGTTCGCTCGCGAACCTGTTCGTCGAGGCCGAAGCCGCGCTGGCACCCGAGCGCGCGAGCGGCCTGTCGAGTTTCCTGGGCGCGTTCGGCGTGCTGCTGCGCGAGGGCCTGGAGGCTCTGCTGATCGTCATCGCGATGATCGCGTTCCTCAAGAAGACAGAGCGTAGCGAGGTGCTCGGCTTCGTCCATGGCGGCTGGATCGCGGCGCTGGTAGCCGGCGTCGCCACCTGGTTCGTCGCGACCTATTTCATCGGCGTGAGCGGCGCTTCGCGCGAGCTCACCGAAGGCTTCGGGTCGCTGCTCGCGGCCATCATCCTGCTCACCGTCGGCATCTGGATGCACGGCAAGAGCAACGCGGAGGCCTGGCAGCGCTATGTGAAGGAGAAGGTCAGCGCCGCGCTGTCGCGCCGGTCGGGCTGGTTCCTGTTCCTGCTGTCCTTCGTGGTGGTCTATCGCGAGGTGTTCGAGACGATCCTCTTCTATGCCGCGCTTTGGGCGGAGGGGAACGGTGTAGCCATGCTCGCCGGATCCGGCGTCGCGGCCGGCCTGCTCGCACTGATCGCATGGATCATGCTGCGCTACAGCACCCGGCTGCCGATCAACCAGTTCTTCTCGTGGAGCGCGATCCTGATCGCCGTTCTTGCGGTCGTGCTCGCCGGCAAGGGGATCGCGGGCCTGCAGGAGGCGGGCATACTGGGCGTGCGGCCGCTCTACAGCGTGCCCCGCGTCGAGATTCTCGGCCTGTTTCCGACCGTCCAGACCGTGCTCGCGCAGGTCGCCGCGATCGTGATCCTGGCCGCGGGCTTCTGGTTCAGCGGCCGCAGCGCTGCCGCGGCGCGCTCGCCGGCATCACCCGCCGAATAGGCTGCTGATGAACAAGGCGAGCGCGGCGACATAGCAGGTGAGCGAGGCGAGCGCGGTGGTCGCCATCCCGAAGGCGCGGGCGCCCGCGCCGTCGGGATAGCGGCGATAGAAGCTGAAGCGCCCGATCGCGAACAGGATTGCGGAGGCGACCAGCAGCGCCAGCCAGCGGCCGCCCGCGATCGAGGCCAGCGCCAGATGCGCGCCGACGCCCAGGAACGCCTGCTCGAGCGTGTTCTGCAGGAAGGCGGCCTTGACCGCGAGCGCGGGGCTCGGCGGCCCCTTTGCCGACCCGCCGATATCGGCGGCCGAGCGATAGCGTCCGCTCGACACCAGGCGGATCGCCAGCAAAAGGACGATGAAATGGACGACGCTGGTCTGGATCGCGAACGCCAGCCGCGCGCCGATCTCCGACGGGAGCGCGATCCAGCGGGGAAGCAGGAGTATGCTCGCCGCGAACACTGCGGCACAGAGCAGAAAGGCCAGCGCGGACTGCTTCCTGACCTGCCTTTGCTCGGCTTTGAGGTCCATCGTGCCCTCCCTGTCAGTGGGGCCGCTCCGCGACGATCAGCGCGATCGTACCGGTTATCGTGTGGATGCGTGCCGCTTCCCGGACGTTCCTGAATCCGGCGGCCGCGACGAGCCCTGGAAGCACTCCGTCGGCGTTGGGTTGGGTGTCGGTGACGCCGTCGAGCCGCTGGATCGTCAGGCGGAACAGCAGGCGCATCAGCCCGCGCTGGCGGCCATAGTCGGCGATCACGAGCCTGCCGCCGGGACGAAGCGCGGCATGCACCGCCGCCAGCCCCGCCTGCTTCTCGGCCATCGGAACCTGGTGGAACATCAGGCTCGACACCACTGCGTCGGCGGATCGGGCGCCGAGGTCGCGCGCGAAACCGCGCTCCCAGCCGATGGCGAGACCGGCGGCGACCGCCTTGGCGCGCGCGATCGCCAGCGCCTCTTCATCGGGATCAATGCCCACCACCTCGACGCCCGGCTCGGCAGCCTTGAGCATCACCGCGAAGCTTCCGGTGCCGCACCCCACGTCGACGATCGTCTCTCCCGCACGCGGCGCGAGCGCATCGATCATCGCGCGGCGCCAGCGCATCTCGCGCGTCCAGTGCCGGATCTCGCGGTCGTAGTCCGCGGTGTCGCCGGTCCCAAGCGGCGGGGTATAGGCCATATCGCTCATGCCGCCGCACCGCGACGGTGCTCGGCCAGCTCCTTCCGCGCATCGCGGATGATGTCGTAGGCGGAATGCAGGAAGAGCAGCGCGATCACGGCTGCGACTACGAGATCGGGCCAAGCGCTCCCGGTCCAGGCGACAAGCCCGGCAGCGACGATGACCGCTACGTTCGCCAGCGCGTCGTTGCGCGAGAACAGCCAGATCGCCCGGGCATTGGCGTCGCCGCTCCCTCTGAACCGGGCGAGGACCAACGCTGCGGTCACGTTCACGATCAGCGCGACCACGCCGATGCCGCCCATCAGATCGGCCTCCGGCGGAACGGCGTTGAATGCCCGCCATCCGGCCGACGCGATCACGCCGATCCCGAGTGCCGCCAGGAAGCAGCCTTGCGTCAGGGCTGTGCGGCTGCGGGCGGCTGCCGACCAGGAGAGCGCCAGCAGCCCGACGAGCGTGATCGAGCCATCGCCGATGAAATCCAGCGAATCCGCCTTCAATGCCTGCGATCCGGCAACGAACCCGCCGACGAGCTCGCAGACGCCGAACCCGAGGTTCAGCACCACGACGATCCAAAGGGCGCGACGGTAGGCCGGGTCGACGCCGGCCCGCTTGGTATTCATGTCCTTCGGCTGGTACTTGATGCCTCCCTCATACTGCACGCCTGTCTCCGGCGTGAGCGGCGATCCGTCGAAGGTCCTGCCGGAAAGGGGTGTAAAGGATTCGGCGTAGCTGACGTAGGGGACAACTCCGGTGTCGAACTCGTAGCCAAGCCCGGCCCGCTTGGTGAAGGCGCGGTCATTCTGATCGGTAACCGAGCCGCTAATGACATTGACCGTGCTGGCGTCCGCCCAATCGTGGCGTCCGCCGAGAGTCAGGATCCAGCGATCGAGCTTGATCTGATCCTGAACGTAGATGCCGGTGAAATTATGAGTTTGCCGAAATCGAAAATCGGCAGCAGCCGGTATAAAGACAGTCTGACCATAGACAGGGACAAAAACATCGATCGGACCAACGACACCGCTCCATGTACCTATATCATTGTATCGAACCGATCGATGGTCCACACCGAACAGTACGGTATGCTGCAGAACGCCGGTCGTGGCTCTCAATTCGGCATGGTTGTCGACCGCAAACGTCTTCCGATCAGTGTGGATTGCCTCCGCATAACGATCGAGCGTGCGCAAATCAGCCTGTAGACCGATCGGACCGATGTGACGATAGTCCAACATCTCTTGTGAGTACTGAAGGTTCTGCCTGAAGGTCAGGCTGTCGGTGGCGTGGTGTTGGAGGTTGTACCCTGCGACGGTCAGTTCCGTGTCGGTGCGATCAAAATCGGGCTCGCCGATGAAGCGCGTGAGTGGGATTCGTCCGTTCGGATTCGGCAATACCGTGCCCTGAGCGGGAAGGCCGTAATTCCATCTGCCTTTGCTTTTTTGGTACAGGCTGTACGCTGTGATTTCCGTTGCGGCCGTCGGGCGCCAGGTCAGCGCGCCCGAGAGAAACGCGCGCCCGTCATTTGAGAAGTCGATGCCGTTGCCGCCTTCGCGCAGCAGGCCAGTAAAGCGATAGAGCAGCGTCCTGTCTTCCGTCATCGGGCCGCCGAAGTCGAAGGCACCGCTCCTCTGTTCGAAGCTGCCGCCCTGAAGCTGCACTTCATGAGAGGGTTTCTCGGACGGACGCTTGGTGACAAGGCCGATCACGCCGCTGGGCTGACCCTGGCCATAAAGAACCGAGGCCGGCCCGCGCATCACCTCGACACGCTCCAGCCCGTAGGGCTCGATATCGGACCATGTCGTTGAGCTGCGCAGCCCGTTCAGATAGATCCCTCCCGATCCCCCATTAGCGATATCGAAGCCTCGTATCTGAAACCTCGGTACGAATTGCTGCTGGCCGCTAGCCCCGGCCAAAACACCCGGCGTGTATTGCAGCGTCTCGTTCAGAGTCAGGTTTCTCCGCGTCTCGATCTGGTCACGCGTCACCACCGAGATCGACTGCGGCACTTCGAGGATCGGCGTGTCGGTCTTGGTGGCGGTGGCAGTGCGGCTGGCGACAAAACCGTTCACCGGACCCCACGCGGTCTCGCCCTGCACGTCGATGGTGTCGAGCGCGATCGCGCCTGATGGAGCCGCGCCGCCAGCCGCAACGGAGTTTGGCGCGACAAGAGTAGCCGTGTTGGCCCCGGTCAAACTGACATTGATTCCGGTGCCGGCGAGCAACATTCGCAGCGCTTGCGCAGGCGGCATAGCGCCGTTCACAGCAGTCGAGCGATGGCCGTCGGTGATGCGGGTGGAATAACCGACCTGCCAACCGCTCGCGCGAATGAAGGCATCGAGCGCAGCGGGCAACGGCTGCGCCGGAATCGAGAACTGAACGGCCCGGCTTTGCGCCGGGGCCGAAGCCGATTGTTGCGCCAATGTCGGAGACGACAAGCCTGCGCCTGCGCAGCACAGGATCGTTGAAGCCAGCAACCATGAGGTCATGCGGCGGAGACTTCCAGCCGTAAAGGGAATCCCCTGCCTGCTCTTTACCGCCTCCAGTCGAAATTCCATCTGCCGCGCCCCGTTCAGTCCTGGAGTCTTCACCGTTTCATGGAAACGGTGAAAGCCTCTGTCTTTATGTTTTGACGCGCTTTCTTCACGCGAACCGGATTCCGCTTCGCTCGAAAACGCTATGGGGTCCACGCGCCCGCTGAATACGAACGTCGCGCCCTATCACTGAGGACTGAGGAGGATCGCCAATCTCACAAAAAAAGTTTGCGCGGGTCAGCGCAGCACGACGATCCCGCCTGGCAACACCGTCACGGTCGCGCCGGCGGCTTCCGCCAGCGACTGGATCACCAGAAGCGGTTGATCCAACCGGTAATTTCCGCTCACCGAGACCCGCTCGATCGCGCCAGTCATGACGAAGACACGACCGGGATAATAACGGCGCAGATCGTTCAGAACTTCTCCAAACGGCCGGTCATCGAAACGAATGCGGCCTTCCAGCCACGCGAGCGAACGCTCCGCATCGATTTTCCTGACCGGCGAGATCGAGGTCGCCGTCACGCTGACCGTTTCGCCGGGTGAGAGCAAAGCGTGCTCGCGCGGCTGCGCGCGGTTCGCGACCTCCACAACGCCGCGGCTGAGAACCACGTTGTCCTCGACGTCATCCAGTTTCACGGAGAAAGTCGTGCCCTTGACTTCGACATCTCCGAATCGGCCGGCGACCCGGAACGGAATCGGCAAGCCGGCGCGCACGTCGAAATAAGCCTCTCCCTTCAGTACCCTGACATCACGCTGTCCGTTCGCGAAGTCGAGAGCAACCGCGCTCCCGGTATTCAATGTCAGGCGCGATCCGTCAGGCAGCGAAACCACCCGCTGTTCGCCCGCGGCGGTGACGTAGTCCGCTTGCAGCCGCAGCGACAGGTCGGGCCCTTTCGCCAGTGCAAACGCGACGATCACGGCCGATGCGACGGCGGCCGCCTTCTTGGCGAGAGAGCGCCGCCGCGTTTTCTGCCGTGGAGCAGCAAACCCCGTGGCGTCGGCGACATTTCTGGTGGCCTGCAAGAATTCCGGTGCGCCCCAGACTTCCGTGACCTTCTCGAACGCCGCCGCCCGACGCGGATCGCCGTCGAGCCAGGCCCTGAAAGCGCGGCTGGTCGCGGGATCGCCGCTCTGCCCTTGCAGGCGCACGAACCAGTCGAGCGCCTCGGCGGTGAACGGATCGTCCGCGCCGGACTTTGAAGAACCGCCCGCTTCAGGATCGGCAGGTTTGTCCCGTGTCACTCAGATCGCCCGCGTTGCTGCCTGGAGGTCTCATAAGATATGACTCCATGCATGATCCGATCTCACAAAAAAAGAGCCCGGCGGAATCCAGAAAAAGTCCCCGTCAGGACGGGCGCGGGAGAGGCAGGTCTTGGCTGTAGCGTTTTCAAGCGAAGCATGCCCTCGGGCCTGACCCGAGGACGGATGACCTGTTCGCGTGAAGAAAACGCGTCAGATCAAAAACATGGAGCCCGCTTCTGATTGGATCAGAAGCGAAAATCTAGCCGCGCTTTGGCCGCTCCATGGCGGTCATGCAATGCCCCATCGCCAGCCGCACGTCATTATAGACCGTATTCGGAGAGACACCGAGGTGCTGGGCAATGGCGGGATAGGACCAGCCTTCGATCCGCCTCAGGAGAAGCACCTTTCTCGGCCTTTCGGGAAGTCCGATCAGCGCCTGCTCGAAGAGATGGAGCCGCTCCTTGTCGATCAGCGCCACTTCCGGGGACGGCGTGTCGCAGGGAATATTGAGAACGGCCTTCTCATCGGTGATCGGACATTCGACCTGGGCGCGACGCAGTTGCAGACGCTCCTGGTCGACGGCGATATTGCGCGCGGTCCGGAACAGATAGGCTTGCGGGTTCTCGATCAGGCTGCGCTGCGCCGACGCCAGCAGCCGCAGGAAGGTTTCCTGAGTCGCGTCCGCGGCATCCGCCCGATTGCGGAACCGGCGCAGGAAAAACCGGCGAAGCCGTCCCTCCTCCGTCTGTTGCAACTCCTGAACCAACGTCCCGAGCATATCGGGGTCTCCTGTTCAACATCACGGCGGGCGTCGTTCCAAATGCTAAGCCGCCCAAACGGAAAACCACCTACATGACCCAACCGAACGACCCGGTCGCATGGTCCAGCCAGATGCCAGGATGAACCGGCCGCATCGAGTTTCTTAGCGTGACCGGATTTCCCTCACAAACACAATTATTTAGAATGAGTTTAAGAAGGCCGGCCAGAAAATGAGGTTGAACCACTCACCATCCATCGCATTGAAATCTCGATCCATTACTGGACTTCATCCGAAGCTGGGATGCCTCGTGATCTATTCGGTCAGCGGATGGGCATACTTACCGTCAGGATCAATCACTGAGCCTACTCGGCCGCTATGGACTTATGCAGGTCCGCGCAGGCGTCATCCGCGGCACGATCGAGAATGAAAGTGCTGTCCGCTGGTCCGAAAGCAACGTACTCACCCGGTCCTTCCGTGACGCGCGCCTCCGTTCGCATGGTGATGTCGTCATCAATATAGATCTTCAGCTTGTTGTCGACGGACTCGATCATGAAGATGCCGCCTTCCGCATCGAGATTCTCGCCGGTCATGTGGCAGGCGATGCCATCCGCGCGCGCGTAGTTTGATACGATCGCCCGCCCGTCGGCGCGGTTTGCCTGCTGGTCGAACGCGCATTGCCCGATGGCCCGCCACGGCCGGGTGTCGTTGCGGCGCATGATCTCCAGTCGGGCGAAAGTCAGGAGCGGCGTATCGACGCTGTCGGGATAGGTTTCACGCCGCAGCGCGAACCTCATGGAGGTCGTCTTCTGATTTGGTTTCTTCGCCAGATGAGCGGCATCGTAATTGCGGGTGAAGCAGGCCTGAGAGCCGGCTGCGTCATCAATAAGATCAGGCGCAGCGTGGACGTCGGCGGCCGCAACCGATATCGCGGCAAGAATAAAGAGCGCTCGTTTGTTCATCCTCGCCTGCATTTCCGTCTGCCCCTTTAAAAGGATGGGAGTATACCGAAGAGATGGGTGAGGAGGCAGCGGTTATTTAACTGCAAGCATCCGGGGTGGATGACTTTTATTTCAGCCGGCGACGCTGCCGCGCTGGTCGGATCTCGACAGCATGCTGAGTTCGCTGCGCAGACGATCGGGGTCCGACAGCTCCTTTTCGATTTCCGCATGAAGATGCCGCCAGATCGGCGTCGCTTCCGCCAGAACGGCCCGGCCAGCGGGCGTCAGCCGCAGCAGTCGGGCACGCGCGTCCTTTGGGTCAGCCTTCGTCTCGACAAGACGCCGGCGTTCCAGCGGCTTGAGATTGGCGGTCAGGGTTGTCCTGTCCATGGCCAGCAGCGCCGCCACGCTGCCGAGGTTCGGTGGCTGCGGCCGGTTGAGCGACATGAGCAGGGAGAACTGCCCGCTGGTAATGCCGACCGGCTTCAGCGCGTCATCGAACCGGCGCGCGAGCGCGCGCGCCGCCCTCTGGGTGTGCAGGCACAGGCAGGTGTCACGCACCAGAATCGTGGTTTCGAAGGTCGGACTCGAAAATGTACGCATCAGGGAGCTTGACTCCGCGGCCGCATTACGTTGATATCAACTTATAGGGAAGATCGTCAATCGCGCGGCGCCTCTCCCGAGCGATTAGGCATGGAAGGAGTGGCCGTTGTCCACGATGCGATCATTCCTGATGTTCCAGGGTGGCGATGCCGAAAAGGCGATGAACCTTTATGTCTCGCTGTTCGACGACGGTGAGATTCTTGATGTCATACGTTGGCAAAAAGGCGAGCAAGGCGCGGAGGGCAGCATCAAGCTGGCGCGCTTCAGGGCCGCCGGTCAGTGCGTGCTGGCAAGCGACAGCCCGATCAGGCACACCTTTGATTTCACCCCGTCGTGGTCCTTTTTCGTCGATTGCGCGTCGGGTGAGGAGCAGGAGCGGCTCTTCGCTGAACTGTCGGCGGGCGGCGAAACGCTGATGCCGTTGGACGATTACGGCTTCAGTAAGCGCTTCGCCTGGATCTCAGACCGCTTCCGCGTGTCTTGGCAGCTCAATCTTTCCTGATGCGACTCATCACCCCTGTCAAAAAGGAGCCAACATGAAGATCGTGACCAGCCTCAGCTTCCGGGGCCAGTGCCGCGAGGCATTCGAATTCTACGCCAAAGTCCTCGGCGGGACGATCAATGCGGCCATACCCTATGGCGATGCGCCTCCGGGCATGCCGATCACGGACGAGAAGTACAAGACGTGGCTGATGCATTGCTGGCTCGATGCCGGCGATCAATCGCTGATGGGCGCCGACATGGATGTCGGATGGTCGCCCAACATCGACAAGCCCAAGAACGGTTTCGACGTCACCCTGCACACCCAGGACATGTCCGAGGCGCGGCGCTGGTTCGATCAGCTCTCCGAAGGCGGGAAGGCGGGCATGCCGTTCTCGGAAACCTTCTGGTCGCCCGGCTTCGGCACGTTAACTGACAAGTTCGGCATCCCCTGGATGATCAACGTCATTCCGTCCGCTGACTGGAAGCCGTCACAGGGCTGATCGCGTGTCTGGAGCGGGATGAGGTTTGAGTGAAAAGTCATGCCCGGCTTTATGCCGGGCATCCACGTTTTGAAACGCGAGCTGGTATCCATCCTCAGGTCAAGCCCGAGGACATGCTGGGCTTGAAAACGTTACAGGCAGGGAATGCGACCGGATGCCGGCTCCGATGGCGCTGGCGCATTCTTTGCGGTCGCGTTCAATCCCACGCAAGCGCGCCGCCGTTCTGATATTCGATGACGCGCGTCTCGAAGAAGTTCTTCTCCTTCTTGAGGTCCATCGCCTCGCTCATCCACGGAAAGGGATTGTCGGCCTCGGGAAACACCGGCGCGAGCCCGAGCTGGGCGCAGCGCCGGTTGGCGATGACATGCATGTAGGTCTCGCACAGCGCCGCATTGAGGCCGAGAAACCCGCGCGGCATGGTGTCCCGCCCATAGGCGGCTTCAAGCTCGGCGGCGTTCTTCAGCATGGCGCGCACCTCTTCCTGGAACGGCCTGGTCCAGAGATGAGGGTTCTCGATCTTGATCTGGTTGATGATGTCGATGCCGAAGTTCAGATGGATCGACTCGTCGCGCAGGATGTATTGATACTGCTCGGCGATGCCGACCATCTTGTTGCGCCGGCCGAGCGAGAGGATCTGGACGAATCCGGTATAGAACCACATTCCCTCGAACACGACGTAGAACGCGACGAGGTCGCGCAGAAACGCCTGATCCGCCTCCGGCGTACCGGTCTTGAAGCCGGGGTCGTCGAGATGCCGCGTGTACTTCAGCGCCCAGGCCGCCTTGTCGGTGATCGAGGGCACCTCCCGATACATGTTGAACAACTCGCCCTCGTCGAGGCCGAGGCTTTCGACGATGTACTGGAAGGTGTGGGTATGAACGGCTTCCTCGAAAGCCTGGCGAAGCAGATACTGCCGGCATTCGGGGTTGGTGAGATGACGGTAGATCGCCAGAACGATGTTGTTGGCGACCAGCGATTCCGACGCCGCGAAGAAGCCGAGGTTGCGCTTGACCATGCGCCGCTCGTCGTCGGTCAGGCCGTCCTTCGATTTCCATAGCGCGATGTCGGCCTGCATCGAGACCTCCGTCGGCATCCAGTGATTGTTGCATCCGGAGAGATACTTCTCCCAGGCCCATCGGTATTTGAGCGGCAGAAGCTGATTGACGTCGGCGCGGGCGTTGATCATCCGCTTGTCATCGACGCGCACCCGCGCGCCGCCGCGATCGATGTCGCCGAGGCCGGCGGCGTCGGTGGGCGCGTCGGTCAGCGTCCCGCAAGGCGATGGATCAGACGCCACGTCGTGATGCGCAAGCGTCCGCGGCGGAACAAGTCGTACCGGCGTGGAAGGAGAGGTGTCGGACCAATCGAGCATGGAAAATCCCTGATATTCAAAGTGGTGATGATGGCTCCCTCTCCCCGTTCTGACGGGAAAGGCTGAGGCAAGGGGTAAATCTCCATTGTGAGAGGCCCCTCATCCGCCGCGCTTTGCGCGTCGACCTCTCCCCGCACGCGGGGAGAGGGGAGCGGACTACTGACACGCCTCGCAGGTCGGATCGTCGATGCGGCAGGATTTCCATCCTTCGCTCGCGGGAGCGGCGGCATGACCATTCAACGGCGCGGCCGATACCGACGCAGCGACCGCGTTGAGCTTGCCGTCCGTACCCTTGAGGGTTGATTTCTCGACATGCGTCGCCGACCGCGAGCGCAGGTAATAGGTCGTCTTCAGGCCGCGCTTCCAGGCGTGGCGATAAAGCGCATCGAGCTTCTTGCCGCTCGGATTGGCGATGTAGAGATTGAGTGACTGCGCCTGGTCGATCCACTTCTGCCGCCGCGCGGCCGCATCGATCAGCCAAGCCGAGTCGATCTCGAAGGCGGTGGCGTAGAGCGCCTTGAGATCATCGGGAACGCGGTCGATCTCGCCGACGCTGCCGTCGAAATATTTGAGGTCCGAGATCATCACTTCGTCCCACAGGCCGCGCGCCTTGAGATCGCGCACGAGGTGCGCGTTCACCACCGTGAAGTCGCCGGACATGTTGGATTTGACGTAGAGGTTCTGATAGGCGGGCTCGATCGACTGCGACACGCCGCAGATGTTGGAGATCGTCGCGGTCGGCGCGATCGCCATGCAGTTCGAATTGCGCATCCCGATGGTCATGACGCGCTGGCGCAGCGAATCCCAGTCAAGACGGCTCGAACGGTCGATATCGACCGCCACACCGCGCGCTTCATCGACGAGCGCAAGCGAATCCAGCGGCAGGATACCCCTCGACCACAGCGAGTCCTGATAGGAGGGGTAGCGGCCGCGCTCGGCGGCGAGATCGACCGAACCGGAGATCGCGTGATAGGCGATCGCCTCCATGCTCTCGTCGGCGAAGGAAACGGCTTCGTCCGAGGCATAGGGCAGGCGCAGGATGTTGAGCGCATCCTGAAAGCCCATGATGCCGAGCCCGACCGGCCGGTGCCGCAGGTTCGAGGTCCGCGCTTCCGGAATGGTGTAGAAATTCACGTCCAGCACGTTGTCGAGCATGCGCATCGCGAGCCTGACGGTACGTGCGAGGTGCTCGTGGTCGAGTTTGCCGTCCTTGATGTGGTTGACGAGATTAACCGAGCCGAGGTTGCAGACCGCGACCTCCGTGGTCGAGGTGTTGAGCGTGATCTCGGTGCAGAGGTTCGAGGAATGCACGACGCCGCAATGCTGTTGCGGCGAGCGCAGGTTGCACGGGTCCTTGAAGGTGATCCAGGGATGCCCGGTCTCGAACAGCATGGTCAGCATGCGCCGCCACAAATCGACGGCGCGGACCTGCTTCGTCACCCGCAGCTCGCCGCGCGCGGCTTTCTCTTCATAGAAGGCATAGCGTTCGGCGAATGCTCTGCCCGTGAGATCGTGCAGGTCCGGCGTCTCGTCGGGTGAGAACAGCGTCCACACGCCATCCTCATCGACGCGCTGCATGAAGAGGTCCGGCACCCAGTTCGCCGTGTTCATGTCATGGGTGCGGCGGCGGTCGTCGCCGGTGTTTTTTCGCAGATCGAGAAATTCCTCAATGTCGATATGCCAGGTTTCAAGATAGGCGCACACCGCGCCCTTGCGCTTGCCGCCCTGGTTGACGGCGATCGCGGTGTCGTTCGCGACCTTCAGAAACGGCACCACGCCCTGGCTTTCGCCGTTGGTGCCCTTGATGTGGGCGCCGAGCCCGCGCACGCGCGTCCAGTCGTTGCCGAGCCCGCCGGCATATTTGGAAAGCAACGCATTGTCCTTGATCGCCTTGAAGATGCCGTCGAGGTCGTCGGCGACGGTCGTCAGAAAGCAGGACGAGAGCTGCGGGCGCAGCGTGCCGGCATTGAACAGCGTCGGCGTCGAGGCCATGAAGTCGAACGACGACAGCACGTCGTAGAACGCGATCGCCTTCTCCTCGCGGTCGATCTCACGCAGCGCCAAGCCGCAGGCGACCCGCATGAAGAACGCCTGCGGGAGTTCGAAACGCACGCTTCGGACGTGCAGGAAGTAGCGGTCATAGAGGGTCTGGAGTCCGAGATAGTCGAATCGCAGATCGCGTTCGGGCTGCAGCGCGGCCGCGAGCCGGTCTAGATCAAAACGGCCGATCTCCGGATCGAGCAGTTCATGGTCGATGCCCGCTCGCACATAGCTAAGGAAGTAGTCCGCATAGTGCTCCGCCATCTCGGCCTGCGTGGCCTGCTCGGGCCGCCCCGCGACAAAGCTCAGGGCCTCGCGGCGCATCTTGTCGAGCAGCAGCCGGGCGCTGACCTTGGCGTAATCGGGATCGGTCTCGACCAGCGTGCGGGCGGCCAGAATCGGCGCCAGCGCCAGCTCATCCACGCTGATGCCGTCATAGAGGTTGCGATGGGTTTCCGTCAGAATGGCGGAAGCGGAGACATCTCCAAGTCCCGCGCAGGCCTCCTCCACCACAGCAGTGAGGCGCCGGGTGTCGAGAGCGATCAGCGATCCATCGGCCGACTTCATCCGCAGCGCCGCTTTCGCCGCCGCCGCGCCGCCCTTCTTCGCCTTCGATTCCTGCGCCTTCGCCCGTTCGCGGGCGCGCTCCTCGCGATAGAGCACATAGGCGCGCGCGACCTTGTGGTGCTCGCTCCGCATCAGCGCGAGTTCGACCTGATCCTGAATGTCCTCGATGTGGAAGGTGCGGCCGGCGTCGGAGCGACGCGTCAGGCTGGCGACGATCTGATCGGTCAACCCTGTGACGATGTCGTGGACCCGGCGCGAGGCGGCGGCGCTATTGCCCTCGACCGCCAGAAACGCCTTGGTGAGCGCGACCGCGATTTTGGCGGAATCGAACGGCGACACCGAGCCGTTGCGCCGGATGACCTGACAGGCCGGTTCGCTTGACGGCGCCGTGGCCGTGGCAGACAGGGACGGACGCACGATACGCGCAGCAGGTACAGTTTCAGTTGCAGCAGACATCGCTCACCCCGGTCTGGTTGCGAGCCGGGGTCGTGCGGGGACGCGCGCGGAAAAACGCCACGGCGAATGCCGCGTTTCCTGGCGTGCGGCCCGCCGGGACACCCCGCCCAGGGACGTTCTTTTTGCCAGGGCAGGTCTACTGACTTGCGGGTCTCAGCGTCCGTCCGGCCTTCCCGGAACCCTGCGGTTCCAGTGACACTCGATTGGACTCGGCTCGCCGCTTACAGTTGCGGGGGCAGCGCCGGCCTTGCCTCGGATCATAGACCGAGGCGCACCGGCTTCCCTCTTAGCTCTCGGTGTTGCGACTCGAGAGACCTTGGCCACTATATTTAGTAGCTACAGCACATTCGGAGTCAATGAATCGTTTTCGAATCCGGACACCAATGCTCGCAATCCACAAGCGGGGCGGAACATCGACCTGACGAAACTTCCACCCATCGATCTGTCCGGCCCTTGACGCTTCGGCCGTTCAGACCATTATCCCGGCGGACAGGCTGCGGCGTTATTTCCCGCGCCTCAACCGTTGAGACTGACCGTGACCGAATTCGTCCGACTGAATCTGACGCCCCCGAACGGGCAGAAGAAAGTGCTTCTGCACTCCTGTTGCGCGCCGTGTTCAGGCGAGGTGATGGAGGCGATGCTCGCATCGGGGATCGATTACACGATCTTCTTTTACAATCCGAACATCCACCCCCTGAAAGAGTATCTGCTGCGCAAGGACGAGAACGTCCGTTTCGCGGAAAAGCATGGCGTGCCGTTCGTCGACGCCGATTACGACAAGGACAACTGGTTCGCCCGCGCCAGGGGGATGGAGTGGGAACCCGAGCGCGGCGCGCGCTGCACCATGTGTTTCGACATGCGATTCGAACGCACCGCGCTCTATGCGCATGAACATGGTTTTCCGGTGATGACGTCCTGCCTCGGCATCTCCCGATGGAAGAACATGGCGCAGATCAACGACTGCGGCCATCGCGCGGCCGGACGTTATGACGGCCTGTCCTATTGGGACTTCAACTGGCGCAAGGGCGGCGGCGCGCAGCGGATGATCGAGATCAGCAAACGCGAGCAATTCTATCAGCAGGAGTATTGCGGCTGCGTCTATTCGCTGCGCGACACCAATCAACACCGCCGGAATCATGGCCGGGCGCCGATCGTGATCGGGACGCAATTCTACCGGCAAGGCGAGGAACCGGACGCGACATAAGATTCGTCCGTACAGGTTGACGGCCCGTGGACGCTGGCCCATAGGATGGGGGGTCGAGGTTCTCCGGGACGATTCACGCCCGGAGCTAAGAGGGAAGCCGGTGTGTCTTCGGATAAAGCCGGCGCTGCCCCCGCAACTGTAAGCGGTGAGCCGTGGTCCATCATGCCACTGGGAGCGATCCCGGGAAGGCCGGACCAAAGCTGAGACCCGCGAGCCAGGAGACCTGCCCCGGCAACATAGTCGTCCTCGGGCGGGGTGTCCCGGTGGTGCGCTTGCGGTCTCGATGGCGGCGCGCCCGCCAGGATTCCCATGCCGCGTCGCTAAGGCCCAGCCCCCAACACATGGGGTAAAGCCAGTGTCTGTTTCCTCTCCTCTTCCCGTGGCTTCGCTCGGCACGCCGCGCATCGGTCCGCGCCGCGAACTGAAAATCGCGCTCGAAAGCTACTGGTCGGGCAAGTCCGACGAATCCGCCTTGCTTGAAGCAGCGGCCGGATTGCGCGCCGCGAACTGGGCGCGCCAGAAATCGCTCGGCGTCACCGTCATCCCGTCGAACGATTTCACCTTCTATGATCATGTGCTCGACACCAGCGTCATGGTCGGCGCGATCCCGGACGTCTATGGATGGAAAAGCGGACCCGTGCCGCTCGCCACCTATTTCGCGATGGCGCGAGGCGCCCAGGGCGGGAATGACGATGCGGCCTGCGCGCATGGTCATCAGGGCGATGGTCACGCCCATGGCGCGCCGGCGCAGGAAATGACCAAGTGGTTCGACACCAACTACCACTACATGGTCCCTGAATTCACCAGCGGCCAACGCTTTCAGCTCTCGTCGCTCAAAGCCATCGATGAATATCGCGAGGCCAAGGCGCTCGGCTATCAGACCCGGCCGGTGCTGCTCGGTCCCATCACCTATCTGAAGCTCGGCAAGAGCAAGGACGCGAATCTCGATCCGCTGTCGCTGCTTCCTGACTTGCTTCCGGTCTATATCGATGTGCTCAAGCGCCTTGCGGCGGAGGGCGCCGAGTGGGTGCAGATCGACGAGCCCTGTCTCGTTCTCGATCTCGACGACGCGACCCGCAAGGTGTTGCGCACGACTTATGAACAGCTCGCTGACGCGCTGCCGAAGATCAAGATCATGCTGACCACTTATTTCGGTGGGCTCGGCGATAACCTGGATGCCGCATTGTCGCTGCCGGTCACGGGACTTCACATTGATCTCGCTCGCGCGCCGGACCAGCTCGAGGCGGTCGCGGCAAAGGCGCCGCACGATCTGATCCTGTCCCTCGGCGTGATCGACGGCCGCAATATCTGGCGCGCCAATCTTCCCGCATTGCTTGACCGCCTGGAGCCCATCGTCTCCGAACGCGGTGCCGATCGTGTGCAGGTCGCGCCCTCCTGCTCGCTTCTGCACGTGCCAATCGACGTATCGCTGGAAACCGATCTCGACGCGGAGTTGAAGAGCTGGCTCGCGTTCTCGGTGCAGAAGATGGGTGAGCTGGCGACGCTCGGCGAGGCGCTCGCCAAGGGCCGAGCCTCGGTCGCCGACGCCCTGAAAGCATCGGCGGACGCGGCCGCTGCGCGCAAGGCGTCGCCGAAGGTTCACGACGCCAAAGTCGAAGGCCGTATCGCGGCCGTCACCGCCGACATGGCGCGGCGAAAGAGCGCGTTCGCAGACCGCGCGAAATTGCAGCGCGAGCGCTTCGGCCTGCCGCCTTTCCCGACCACCACGATCGGCTCATTCCCCCAGACCGCCGAGGTTCGAAAGGCGCGTTCGGCCCACGCCAAGGGCGCATTGAGCGACGCCGACTACGAGAAGTTCCTGCAGGAGGAGACGGCGCGAACCATCCGCTGGCAGGAAGACATCGGCCTCGACGTGCTCGTGCATGGCGAGTTCGAGCGGAACGACATGGTGCAGTACTTCGGCGAGCAGTTGTCCGGATTCGCGTTCACCCGGCACGGCTGGGTGCAGAGCTACGGCTCGCGCTGCGTCCGCCCGCCGGTCCTGTTCGGCGACGTGTCCCGGCCCCGGCCGATGACCGTCGGCTGGTGGAAATACGCGCAATCCCTGACCGCGAAGCCGATGAAAGGCATGCTCACCGGCCCCGTCACCATACTCAACTGGTCCTTCGTGCGTGATGACGTGCCGCGCAGCCTCGCTTGCCGGCAGATCGCGCTTGCGATCCGCGACGAGGTCTCGGACCTGGAGCAAGCCGGCGCGACCATGATCCAGATCGACGAGGCCGCGCTGCGCGAAGGGTTGCCGCTGCGCCGGTCCGAATGGAAAACGTATCTCGACTGGGCTGTCGAATGCTTCCGTCTGTGCGCCAGCGGCGTCGCCGACGCCACGCAGATCCATACTCACATGTGCTATTCGGAGTTCAACGACATCATCGACGCGATCGCGTCGATGGACGCCGACGTCATCTCCATCGAGACCTCGCGCTCCAAGATGGAACTGCTCGACGCCTTCAAGACCTACAAGTACCCGAACGAGATCGGCCCCGGCGTCTACGACATCCACTCTCCGCGGGTGCCGGCGGTTGATGAGATGACCGGGCTGCTCAAACTTGCACGCGAGCGCCTTTCCGACAGGCAGATCTGGATCAACCCGGATTGCGGGCTGAAGACCCGCAAGTGGGAAGAGGTCAGGCCGGCACTCGTCAACATGGTGGAGGCGGCGAAACTGATGCGTTAACGGCAGCTGAAGCATCAGCACCACCGTCGTCATGGCCGGGCATAGCCGTTCGAAGAACAGCGTCACTTCGCACGCCTATCATCCCGGCCATCGACGGTTTTGATCTGGCTGAACCTATCGCGCGCTCACCGATCGCGCTCTATGGTAGATAACAGGCCCCTTGCCGCGCCTCGTCAGTTTGAGTCTGATTGGGGTCCGGCCGGCTCGAGACGTCAAATCCGCAGGCAGGAGCAGATCCCGAAAGCTTTACGCTTTTCCGGGCCGGCGCCGTGCGATCGCTTGCCATCACGCCGTGGCTGCGATTTTATGCCATAGGTGTGATTTGACGAGAACGCAGGCGGGAGAGCATCTGCCGTGCGGCAAGCGAGGAGACAAGCGATGACCGCGTTTCGGCCCCTGATCCTGGCGGTTATTGCTATGGGAAGCCTGATGCTCTCGGCCACGCCCGGCTTTTCGCAGCGGTTCGACGGCGATCAGCCTGGTCTCGTTGCCGATGATTCGTTCCAGCTCGACCCGGAATACCGCAAGCAGGTCGTGCTCTACCGGACGACCGAGCCGCCCGGCACCATCATCATCCAGACCGCGGAACGTCATCTTTATCTCATTCAGGCCAACGGCCGCGCGATCCGCTACGGCATCGGCGTCGGCCGCGCAGGCTTTCAATGGCAGGGCATTCTCAATATCACGCGCAAGGCGGAATGGCCGGACTGGACCCCGCCCCCGGAAATGATCGCGCGCCAGCCTTACCTGCCACGCTTCATGGCGGGCGGCCCCGGTAATCCGATGGGAGCCCGCGCGATGTATCTCGGCACAACGGTCTACCGCATCCATGGCACCAACCAGCCCGATACCATCGGAACCGCGATTTCCTCGGGCTGCTTCCGCCTGGTCAACGCCGACGTTATCGATCTCTATGAGCGCATTCCGGTCGGCACGCGCGTGATCGTGCGGCAAAAACCCAAGCTTTAATTCATCGTCACATCATTCGCGCCGATACTTTCCGACATTGCGAGAGGGGCTATCCATGCGGACATTTCGAGGCGGTCTCCTGATAGGCCTCGCCATCGCCACCGCCATCGCGGCGATGGCGATCACCTATGAGCGCTATGATACCAAGACCCTGAAACGAACACTCCGCCGCGACGCGGTGCTATGCGGCGTCAACACCGGCCTGCCCGGTTTTTCGAGTTCGGACGAGAAGGGCAACTGGTCCGGCTTCGACGTGGATTTCTGCCGCGCCGTCGCGGCCGCGATCTTCGATGATCCCTCGAAGGTGAAGTTCGTTCCCCTCGCCGCCGACGAACGGTTCAAGGAATTGCAGAGCCGCAAGGTCGACATCCTCGCGCGCAACTCGACCTGGAGCATGTCGCGGGAAACCAATTTCAATCTCTACTTCCCGGCGGTCGCCTATTATGACGGCGAAGGCTTCATGGTCCGCACCTCGCGCAAGGCCGATTCCGCGCTCGATCTCGGCGACACCAGGATCTGTGTCCAGTCCGCCACCACGACCCAGCTCAACCTTGCTGATTATTTCAGGGCCAATAACCTGAAGTACGAGGAGATCAGGTTCGAGAAGCTGGAGGATGTGCTGAAAGCCTATGACGAGGCCAAATGCGATGTGGTGACCGCCGACGTTTCGCAACTCTACGCACTGCGGCTGCGGCTGACCAAACCCAACGAGAGCTTCATCCTGCCCGATGTGATCTCGAAGGAGCCTCTGGCGCCTGTTGTCCGCCAGCGCGATGACGACTGGATGATGATCATCAAATGGACGCTCTACGCGATGATCAATGCCGAGGAACTCGGCGTCACCTCGAAGAACATCGACGAGGCGATGAAATCGACCAAGCCTGACGTGATGCGGCTCGTCGGCACCGAAGGGCAATATGGCGAGGCCCTCGGACTGACGAAGGACTGGGCGGCGCGCATCATCCGCCACGTCGGCAACTATGGCGAGGTCTACGACCGCAATATCGGCGCCGATTCGCGTCTGAAGATTCCGCGCGGCCTGAACCAGCCCTGGAACGCCGGCGGCATCATGTACGCTCCGCCGCTGCGGTAATTTCCTGTCGCGAGCGGAATGGGACCATGGGTGACAGGCTTGCCCCCTGTCGATCCCCGCCCCAAGTTAAATAACGGTCCTGGTCGGGATACCCGATCAGGCTCGGAGTGAAGATCGTTTACGGGGGCGCGCATGTCCGACCCATCGATTCCCGCCGGAACCCGGATCGGACACGTCCATCTCAAGGTCGCCGACCTCGAACGCGCGCTCGGTTTCTATTGCGGCGCACTCGGATTCGAATTGACGCAACGCTTTGGCGATCAGGCCGCATTCGTTTCCGCCGGCGGGTATCATCACCACATCGGACTGAACACCTGGGAGAGCAAGGGCGGCTCGCCGCCGCCGCCGGGAACGACCGGGCTGTTCCACACCGCGATCCTCTATCCGACGCGCGCGGCGCTTGCCGATGCGCTGCGCCGGGTACGCGGCGCGGGCATTCAGCTCGATGCGGCCAGCGATCACGGCGTCAGTGAAGCGCTGTACTTGCGCGATCCTGACCAGAACGGGGTCGAACTCTATTGGGATCGGCCGCCGGAGGAATGGCCGCGCACTGCCGACGGCGGCCTCGCCATGTTCACGCGCCGGCTTGATCTCGACGATCTGCTTCGCCAGCGAAGCTGAACCTGCCTCGCTCGTCCCTCTATAACCATAGCATCGTGCCGGTCATTCCGATCTGCGTTCAAACGTCAGGATGAGATTGTTGGCGGGCATATCGGTGATCTCCGCGAGCGTCAGACCATTGTGCTGCGCCAGCGCCGCCACCTCGTCAACATCGCGCACGCCCCACTCGGGATTGGTGTTGCGAAGACCGGCGTCGAACGCCTCGTTGCTCGGCGCGGTATGCCGCCCGTCCCGCTTGAACGGTCCATAGAGAAACAGCCGTCCATCCGGGCGCAGACAGTGCGCGGCGCCCGCGAACAGGCCCTCGGCGACACGCCACGGCGCGATATGGATCACATTGGCGCAGAACACCGCGAGCAGCGCGCCGGACCCCTCGTTCATTTCCGCCAATTGCCCTGGATTCGACAGGTCGATCCGCCGGGGTGGCCGGACGTTGGCGAGGTTCTCATGAGCGGTCCATGCTGCGATGCTGCGGAGATGATGGTCGTTGAGATCGGTCGGCCACCAGGTGATGCCGGGCGAGTGCCGCGCGAAGAAAGCGACGTGCTGCCCGGTGCCGCTGCCGGCCTCAAGCACATCGCCTGTCTTGCCGCGCAGGAATTTCTCCAGAACCGTCCAGATCGCGACATGGTTGCGGTGAAACGCCGCCGCGTCGAGGCGGTCATCGGCTGTCCACGGCCGGCGGTCGTTGCCAATGTCACGGTCGTCGGCCATGAGGCGTTGCCTTTCATTCCGGCGCGATTCCCGCACGATCACCGGTCCACGCGCGGGACGCTGCCTACTACGCCGGCGAGGTCGCGGCAACGCCAAGCGAAGCAGATCCAGAATGCGGACCGCGAAGACGGAGATCAAGCCCGAATCACAACTCCGCAGTCTCGCGCTACTGCCCTTGGAGGGACGGCTGGAGAAACTCCTCGAATCCTCGACCAGAAGCTTGCCAAAGGCAAGGCGCGCGACGTACGCTATCATTACCGGTGTTCTCCGAACTGCTCGGGCGATCCTGCGATGGGATATGTCCGGGAATCTGCACGCGCCTGAGCAGCAATGCGTGCGACAGGATCGCGACGACCACAGGAGGTATTTATGCGTCATATCATTGCCGCGGCGGGACTGCTGATTGCATTCACCTCGCAAGGCTTCGCCACCGAGTCGCAACCCGTCGACACGCAACCTCCCGAACCGCAACATCGCCTTGTGATCCAGGTCGACCACAACGATCGGCACACCATGGACTTCGCGCTGACCAACGCCACCGACGTGATCGAATACTATCGCGGCCTTGATCAGACCGTGGCCGTCGAAATCATGGCGTGCGGCCCGGGCCTCCATATGCTCCGAATAGACACCTCGCCTGTGAAGGAGCGCATCAAGCGTATCCGGGAAAGCGCATCCCCCAGCAGGATCCAGTTCTCCGCCTGCAACAACACCAAGGAGAACATGGAGAAAAAGGAAGGCCGTCCGCTCGAAATGCTGCCGGGAACGATGATCGTGCCTTTGGGCGTGGTGCGGCTGTTGGAGTTGCAGGAGAAGGGTTGGAGCTACGTGCGGCCGTGACCAGCCGCTGACGGTGATGTCCCGAAGCGCTCCCTAGAGCCTTTCTGCTTCTGATAGAATCAGAATCAGGCTCTATGATTTTGATTTGACGCGTTTTCTTCACACGAACCGGATTCCATCCCTAGGGCTCAAGCCCGAGGACATGCTTCGCTCGAAAACGCTCGAGGTGATTGCGCGCCAGACTGTGCCCGGTTGCAATCGCCTGCGTGCAGCATAGATTTGCTGGAGCCGTCACGGGCAAGAAAGAACCGCACGGGGGACAGAGTTGTAACAGGGGACAGGTCGTACGATCATGATCTTTCGCCAGTTGTTCGACAGCATCTCCGGAACCTACAGCTACCTGATGGCGAGCCGGGCTGGAGGCGAGGCCCTGATCATTGATCCGGTGCTGGAGAAGGTCGACCGTTACTGCCAGTTGCTGCGCGAACTCGACCTCAGGCTCGTGAAGGCCATCGACACGCATCTTCATGCCGACCATGTCACCGGGCTCGGCGAGTTGCGGGATCGCACCCAGTGCGTGACCGTGATGGGCGAGCAGACCAAGGCCGACGTGGTGTCGATGCGAGTCAGTGACGGCGACAAGGTCAACATCGAGGGCATCGGTCTCGACGTCATGTATACGCCGGGCCACACCGACGATTCCTACAGTTACCTGATGGGTGACCGCGTCTTCACCGGCGATACGCTGCTGATCCGCGGCACCGGCCGCACCGATTTCCAGAACGGCAGCGCACGCGCGCAATATGATTCGATCTTCAACCGGCTCCTGAAGCTGCCCGACGAGACCATGGTGTTTCCCGCGCACGACTACAAAGGCGACACGGTCTCCACCATCGGCGAGGAGCGGCGCCACAACCCGCGGCTTCAGGTGCGTTCGATAGACGAATACGTCGAACTGATGGACAATCTGAACCTGCCGAATCCGAAGCTGATGGACGTGGTGATCCCCGCCAACATGCATGTCGGCCTCAGGCAGGACGATCTGGCGAAGCAAGGGCTGGCGCTGACGCCGCGCGAGGCGATCGCCCGGCTCGGCCAGCCCGACATCCTGCCGGTCGATCTTCGCGAAGCTCACGAGCGTGCCAGGCACGGCACGCTGGCCGGCGCGCTGCATGCGCCCTACCCCGGCATCGCCGACAGCCTGAAGCCCGGCGGCATGCTGCGCGAGGTGGCCGCCGCAACCGGACGCCGCATCGTGTTCTTCTGCGCTTTCGGCGAACGCTCGGCCATGGCCGTCACCGCGGCCAAGGACGCCGGCCTGACCAACGCGGTGCATATCGAGGGTGGCATCGACGCCTGGAAAAGAGCCGGCGGACCGGTGGTCGCGGGCTGAATCAGCGGGATCCTCGACTTCCGCGCCGTTCAATATCGCCCATCATGGTGCCTCGTTCGCTTCAGGATGGACGGCCGCATGACGGATGGCTCACCGCGGAAGCGCGATAACGACATCGGCGCCATCGCTCACGCCATAGGGTGTGCGGATTGCGATTGTGACCGCGAACTTTCGTACCAATCATCCATGCGGAGCGCGCTTCTCAACAGCGAGTCATCATACTCCACGCCGGAGTCGGTGTTCTTGGCTATGTAGAGAGCCTGGTCCGCAAGGCCGAGGAGTTCATCGAGATCGGCCGCTTCACAATAACACAGCGCGTAGCCGACGCAGGTCGTCACACTGATCTCATGCCCATTGACCAGCAATGGTTCAGCGATGACGGCACGCAATCGCTCCGCCTGCGCGGCAGCTTCATCGGGATCGCGAAGGTCGCGCTGGATGACGGCAAACTCATCGCCCCCCAGGCGCGCAACGATATCGCCGGGCGGGAGCGCCTGCATGAGGCGCATGGCGACCGCCTTGAGTAAGCCATCACCGACGGGATGGCCGAACACATCATTCACGGGCTTGAAGTTATCGAGATCGAGGCAATGCACCGCGAGGAGCCGCTGACCGGAACCGACCGCGATATGGCTGTCGAACCATTCGCGCAATGCGAGCCGGTTAGGAAGCGTCGTAAGGACGTCCCGCCGTGCCAGCACTTCGAATGTCAACCGCCTCGCGATCTCGGTACTGGTGACGCGCCAGCGGGCGAGCAGGCTCTGGCAGCCGCCGGCGAGCAACGCCGACGTCATTGCCGCGGTAATCCAATAGATCGGCTCATGGTGCCACGCAGCGACCAAAATGGTGGGGACGATCGCAACCAGCATACTTGCAATCGCGATCCGCGGTCGCAGCCCCACGCCCGTCGCCGCACCGGCGCCATAGCCGACCAACAGGCATATCATCAGCATATGGAACCGCGCGGGGTCGAGCGTGAAGACGTAGGCGGCGGACACGCCCAGCACGACGGCGAACTGATAATAAGCGAGCTCAAAGCGCTTCTCCAGCGCGCGCGCTCGGGTGATCTCGAGGTCAGACGCCGCGGCCTCTGCGCCGCCCCATATCAGAATCCAGATCCGCGCGGCATTGGACAGCAGGCCGATGAACGAAAAGGCGGCGAGCACCCGATCACCAGCTTCGAAGGCCATGACGCTCAGCGACAAAACATAGCCGATCGACATGATCGTCGTTGGTATCAGCGTGGTGTAGAGGCTCCGGACGAGCTCAACATAGACGCCGTTCCGCACTGTCTCGGTTCGAAATGGCATCCCGTTCCGTCGCCTTCCTCATGTCTCGCCACCCATACTACGGGCTACGGGCCAGTTGATTAACACCATTAATTAGATGTCATCCGGCGTGAGATTGCGGTTCACGCACACCTAAGGGATCTCTTCAAATTGTGAACACTCGGCCCGAAAACGTGAAGCCGGATTCCCCAGGAAGGACATCGGGGAGGACTGTGTCGGTGCTTGCGACTATTCCCCTGTTCTGGGTTCCCTTATCCATCCGTCATCGGCCCAGTGGCCATTTCGGAGGTACACCGCCGCCGGTGGGGTTCCCAAGCGGCGATGTCCGGGGACGGCATCATTCCCATCAAGCATCACTCACAATCGTCCTTCAGGACAATCGCATGTTCAAATCGCGAGGATAAGGAGGAATGACGCTAACGGAGGTATCTTGGGAAGGTATCTTGGGGAGGTATCCTGGGAAAACCGCCGAGGCGTTGGTAAGCACCTCAGCGGTCGTCGCCAGCGCCAAAGGGACGAGTAAAATGGCGCTGGTTGCGGTCAATCATATCAGACCGAATGGAATCGCGAGTGCAACTCCGCGTGATTCATTCCGGATCAGTACTTGAACTCCGGAGTCGATTTGAGCTGATCCTTGGTGACGTTCAGGACCGCACGATCCGGAAACCACTCCCGTTTCGTGTCGGAGGTCTGCCCCGTACTTGCCTTGTCCGCCTTGTTCGCAAACTTCAGACTGTCCATCGCGACCAGAACGTAGTGCGTTCCCATTCCGAGGAAGCCGCCCGCCTCGATAACAACGCCTCTGACCTGGCCCTGGGCGTTGATGATGACGTCGGAAATCTCGCCGACCTTCTCATTCGCCTCGTTATAGATGTTCACGCCCGACATCTTGGACGCGCTCCAATCTCCGGTGGCGGCGATCGGGGCAGCCGCCTGGGAGGGCGTCTTTGCGGTCATTTCTGCGAATGATGCTGTGGGAAGAAAGAGAAGTGCCGCAGCGATGCTAAGTGCTTTCAAGTGAACCTCCTTGGTTTTGAAACTTGAAAACACCCGGCGACCGCCTTCGTTCCTATGTCCAGAACGTAACACAGCAGCCGTTGTCCAAGCGTCCCGTGATTGGGAAACGCGACATGAGCGGTTCTGCTACTGGAAGGCCTTGCGACCGTCGGCGGCGAATCCGATTGACTCCGATCGAAATCATTCGGTGTGTTCGAGCACTTTGAGCTCCCGAATTTTATATGTCTTGCCCTCGATGCGAAACTCGACCTTGTCGCCCGGCTTGACGCCCTCGCTCAACGTAGGCCGCTCGACCTGAAACACCATTTCCATCGGCGGCATAAGGCCCACGATCTCTTCGTGATTGATGGTCAGCGATCCTGTCGCCGGATTGATTGCGGTCACAAAGCCGACTCCCTGAAACAGGGCATTGGACTGATCCTGGGACCGATCCTGGGTCTGGTCTCCGGCCTTGTGAAGCTGGGCCAGCAGAAACTCCGTGCGCGACGCTCGGGCGACGACCGCGCCATCCCCGGAGGAGAAGGCGTGAGCCTCGCCGAGGTCGAGGTTTACCGCTGTTGCGGCGATGATCCATACGAAAATGCAACGTCTCATGGCATGTCCCGAACTGGCAGGCACGGCTTTCCGCAATGAGCGGACCGCGCGGATTAGCTTTACCTGAACCGCGCCGGTTCAGGGAAGCGATGAGCCGGGCCGCGCCCTTTGCCTGATATGAAGCGATAGAAAATCGTGCTATCCTGCATCGCCAAATCAGCATCGATTGACGTCAGTTCAATCCCGGGAGAAAGCAATGCATCGTCGTGAATTCGTGACCGCCATCGGAACCGCGGCAGCCGTCGTTTCAGCGGCTCAAGCCTTCGCCGTCACGGCGGATGCCGCAACCAGCGAATCGATGCACCCGGCAAAATACAAAGCCCTGGAGGAAGCCATCGCTCATTGCATCTCGGCAGGCGACGCCTGCATGCGGCATTGTCTCGGCATGTTAAGCATGAAAGACACGAGCATGGCCGGTTGCACAAACGCGACCTATCAGGTGATTGCCGGCTGCACTGCATTGCGAACGCTGGCAGCGGTCAACTCGCACCACGTTCCAGCCCTGGGCAAGGTCGTCGCGCAGATGTGCACGGATTGCCAGAAGGAATGCGAGAAGTTCCCGGATGTGGCGGAGTGCAAGTCGTGCGGCGATGCGTGCAAAACCTGCGCCGAAGAATGTCGCAAGGTGGCGGCATAAGGCGGCTCCGCCCGCCCGCTCAGGAAAGAATCTGAAAGGCAACAACGACTGGCGGCAGAACCCGGGCGTTCACGCCAGCATGTGCGCTTTGAGAACGCTAGAGCGGCGGCCGGTCAAATGGAATCAGCGCCGCCGCTCCAGTTAATTGATTGAGCATCGGATTTATCCCGAAACCGGTTCCCACTTTCGGGTCCGATGCTCTAGAGCATGATCAGTTCAAGTTGAATCGGACCATGCTCTAGAAATGGTTGTCTGGTCGCATTTTCTTGCGGCGAACCGGTATCCACTTCGCCGGAAAATGCTCTACGGTGAAAACGCGGTCGCCAGCCATAATGGAGCGCGAACCGGCCAAGGCGTCTTCTCGACAAACAAACCCCGCCATGGTAGTTCCCTGCGCGAAAGGCTAAGGGATCATGCGCCGGCGGCTGGGAAGATTTCTTCCGATCGTCATGTTTGCGATGCTGGTGCAGATATTCGCGCCCGTCGCCGCCTGTCTGGCGTTCAACCCGGCCACGGCCGATCCACTGGTGGGCGCGATATGCTCGCACGCGTCCGATCCGAGCTCTCAGCAAGACCGTGAGAACGATCCGCAGCAGATGCACGGCACCTGTGCGTTGTGTTGCGTCATCCAGGCAGCAGTTCCGCCCACCGATCCGCAAGCCTTCGCGGTCGGCATCGAGCGAGACGCAACCGCCGTCATCTGGCGCGGCACGGTGTTCGGGCCGCCGCTCTTCCCCGTTGACGCCAACGCGCAGGCGCGCGCGCCCCCTTCCATTTCCTGACTGACCAAATCTGCGATCACCGCGACTGCATCGTCGCGGCGAGGCCTGTTTGATTGAATGCCTTGTTTGATTGAATGCCTTGGGCGATCGCCCGCATCAGGAATATGCCATGTTTCGTTCTTGCCTCCTTTCGAGCGCCAGCGCGCTCGCGTTACTCGCTGTTTGCGACGGGGCCGCGGCGCAGACGGCCGCCTCGACACTGCCAGCCATCACGGTCGACGCTCCGCGCCAGGCCCAGGCCGGTCCGCGCAAAAAAAGAGCTGTCGCTCACCGCGGCACTCCGAGATCATTCCGGCCGCAGCCGGCCGTAGCGGTAATACCATCGCCGGTGCCGACAGAGTCGCTGCTCGCGACCCTTCATCAGGCGCCGATCGGACAGCCCCAGACCACCATCGGCCGCGATCAATTCGACAACAGGCCGTCATTCTCCGTGGCCGACGTACTGCGTGACAGTCCCGGTATCTCCGTCAAGCAGGGGAATGGCCCCCGCGACTTCGGTATTTCGATCCGCGGGTCAAACGCACGCAACGGCTTTGGCATTCGCAACCTGGTGATCTTCGACGATGGATTCCCGGTCACCCAGCCCGACGGACTGTCCCGCAGCGACCTGATCGATCCCCATGCCTACGGGGCCATCGACGTCATCCGGGGGCCGTCGTCCGCGCTTTACGGCAATTACGCGACCGGCGGCGCGCTGAATTTCAGAACCCGGCGCGGCGCGGCGATCAACGGCTTCGAGTACGGTTCCGATGCGGGAAGCTACGGATACTTCAACAACTATCTGACGGTCGGCCAGAAGACCGGAAACTTCGAAGCCTCGCTGTTCGCAAGCGACACCCGCAGCGACGGCTACACGGGTAACACCTGGTTCAACACCCAGACCGTGAACTTCCTCGGGACGCTTCAGGCGACGCCGGACGATCGCCTCACCTTCAAGCTGATCAACAATACGCTCGACGCGCGCCTGGCGATCCGGTCCTCGCTCAATCAGTTCGACGCCAACCCCTTCCAGCGCGGCTGCGCAACGGCCGCGACCGCCGCTCCCGGCTGCGGCACGGTCAGCCTGTTCAACAACGGCTTCAACACAGTCGCCGGAACCACTCCTACAACGGCCGAGCAGGCCGGCTTTGGCCGCACCGATCGCCGGACGATCGTCGGCGGCCGCTGGGAACATGATTTTGATAATCAGACCACCTGGCGCAACCAGTTCGTGTTCGACGACCGCAACATCAGCCAGCCGACCGGCGCCACGGGCGCGATCGGCGACTATCCGTCCTATAACCTCATGAGCGATATCGTCAGGCGAAGTCAGATCTTCGGGATGGACGCCACCGGTTATCTCGGCGTGTTCTACAACACCCTCAGTTGGTCCGGCGACACGTATCGCGTGATGCCCGGCGGCAACGCCTCGCGCGGCTGGCTGGTGTCCAATCTCACAGGCATGCACACCAATTACGGCGCGCGCGCGCGCGGAGAAATCCAGATCAATGAATCATGGTCCGCCGTCGCCGGCATCGGATGGGAGACGACGCATCTCAAGGGCGTCAATACCGCCTACACCTATGCGGGACCAACCGGAATCCCGACCACGACGATCAACAGCGTGGATCGCCAGCTTCAGAACACCGCGCCGGAGTTCGCGCTGCAATACCGCGCCGACAAGGACTGGCTCTTCCGCGCGCGGGTCGCGACCGGTTACGGGACGCCACAGGTCGGCAACCTGTTCGTGCTGCCGAACGGCCAGAACGGCAACAACACGCAGCTCAATCCGCAAAGGAATCTCGGTTACGATCTCGGCTTCGACTGGACGCCGGATCCAACGCTCAGGATCAGCGCGACAGGATTCTACGAGTTCTTCCGCGACGAACTGGTCACACAGGCAGCCCCCCTCGGCGCGCCTAATGCGAGCTATACGTTCAATGCGCCGAAATCCGAGCACCGGGGCGTCGAACTATTGGCGCAATGGCGCTTCCTGCCAAGCTGGCGTGTGACCGCCGCCTACACCTATCTCGATCAGATCTACACGAGCTACACCGAGAATATCAACAATGGCGCCACTTTCAGCTTCAATCGGGCCGGCAACAAAATTCCCGGCATCTCACCGAATGAACTGACAGCGCGGCTTTCCTACGACCAGCTCTCGGGCGCCCTGCAAGGGGTTGGCGCGTTCGTCGAGCTTCAATGGAAGGACGCATTCTATATGGACAACGCCAATCTCCTGAAAGCGCCCGGCTACGAACTCGTCAATCTCAACGTGCACTACGACAAGCCCCTGCAATCGGAGTATCTCAAGTCGTTTCATCTTTATTTCGAAGTGAGGAACGTCTTCGACAAGACATTCGTGGCGTCCGCCAACAACATCGCCAATACCGTCACCGCCGCGGGCCTTCAAAACCCCGCAAGCGTTCTGGCCAATACCGGCGGGTCGATCTATGCCGGACAGCCACGCATGTTCATCGCCGGAATGAGGCTTGCGTTTCGATAGCAAAGGGAAAGCCTGACCATGATCAGAACAGCTGCCGTCGCTGCGATCGCGCTCTTCCTGCAAGGCGCTGCAAACGCGCAAATGAGTCACCATCACGCCTCCGAGGCCGCCTGCGATACCACTGAGCTGCGCTGCGCGACCAAGGTCACGCCGGCATTCGCGCCTGACGGAACCTTGTGGCTGGCGTGGATGGCGGGTGGACGCATTTCGGTGGCGCGCTCCAGGGATCACGGAAAGACGTTTTCAACGCCCGTCGCGGTCTTTGATCAACCGCTCAAGCTCGATTGGGGACCCGATGCCCGCCCGAGCATGATCGTTGACCGGCAAAACCGCATCGCCATCGCCTTCTCGATTTTCAGGGACAAGAACTTCAATGGCGAGGTGCTGTACACGCACTCCGTCGATGAAGGCCGCAGCTTTAACAAGCCGGCACCCATTACACCGGGCACGGAAAGCCAACGCTTCGTGCAACTCGCGCTGGACGGCGACGGTTCGGTCTTCGCGGCCTGGATCGACAAGCGCAACCGCGTCCGGGCAAGCGCTGACAATCAAAGCTATAATGGAGCGGCGTTGTTCTTTGCATGGTCGAAGGACGGCGGCGGCACCTATTCCGAAACGCGGCTTGTGAAAGACAACACCTGCGAGTGCTGCCGGATCGCCGTCGCCTTCGCAGGCTCCGGCAGGCCCGCCGTTCTGTTTCGCAATATCTTTCCGGGCAGCGTTCGGGACCACGCGATCGTCACCTTCGGGGATCCGACGGCGCCGGGGGAGATCCATCGCGTCAGCCACGACGGCTGGAAGACCGACGCATGCCCGCATCAGGGGCCAAGCCTCGCCATCTCGCCGAAGGGAACCTATCACGCGGTCTGGTTCACCAGCGGCGAAGCCCGAAGGGGTTTGTTCCATGCGCGCTCGACCGACGGCGGACAGACCTTTTCCGAGCCCATGGCGATCGGCAGGCCCGACCGGAATGCGTCACGCCCCTACGTATTGGCGAACGGCTCGGGCGCCACGATCGTCTGGAAGGAATTCGACGGCGAGAAGACCACCGTGAAGCTGATCAGGTCCGGCGATGACGGAAAAAGCTGGTCGCAACCGCGAGACATCGCCGCGACGACGGACGCGTCGGATCATCCTCTGCTTGTGGGGAATGGATCCGAGGTCTTCCTGTCATGGATGACGAAAGCTGACGGCTACCACATCACGCAGATCAAGGACGCGCCATGAGGCGTCTATCGTTAGTGGCGTTCGTGCTTGTGTGCGCATTCCTTCCCCAGGGTCTGGCGGCGCAGGATCCCTTGCGCGCGTTTCAGCGAGGAAGCTGGCAGGCCATCCTCAATGCACACGCCGGCCGTCCGATGATGGTCAATTTCTGGGGGGTTACCTGCGGCCCTTGCAAGGTCGAACTGCCGCTCCTCGGAAAGTTCGTCACGGACAATCCCGGCGTCGATGTCGTGACGGTCAATGCCGATCTTGTTCCGAACGCGCGTGAAGCGGCTCTGTCGATGCTGCGGAAGGCCGGACTATCTTCGACCGAGAACTGGACCTTCAGCGACGGTTTCGTCGAACGGCTGCGCTATGAGATCGATCCCGCCTGGCAGGGCGATATCCCGCGCACGATGCTGATCGCGCGCGATGGGAAAATCACAACCATTGAAGGCATCGTCGAGCTTTCCAAGGTCAGGGAATGGTTCGCAAGCCAGGCGATCGAAACAAGCCCGGAAAGCACGCTTCAAACACACGATTGATGCGAACCGGTCGGTGGCTTTGTCTCGATATTTGAATCCGTGACTTCCGTCGCGAAAAGCTGGGGGATCATGCGTCGGCGGCTGGGAAGATTTCTTCCGATCGTCATGCTTGCGATGCTGGTGCAGATATTCGCACCCGTGGCCGCGTGCCTGGCGTTCAGCGCAACTGCGGCCGATCCGCTGGCAGGCGCGATATGCTCGCACGCGCCCGATGCGACTCCTGCTGAAGACCGTGAGACCGACCCGCAGCAGATGCACGGCGCTTGTTGCGCCCTGTGTTGCGTCGTCCATCACGCCACGGCGCCGCCTCCGGATCCGCTGGCGGTTGCTGTCAGCATCGAGCGTAACGCCACCGCCGTCGTCTGGCGCGGCCTGACCTTTGGTTTGCCGCCATTCGCCATTGACGCCAACGCACAGGCGCGCGCGCCTCCTTCCATATCCTGATTCAACAAATCCGCACGATGGCCGCGACTGGTCGCGACCATCGAACCCGTTTGATTGAACGCCGAGGGCGAGCCCCGGCATCAGGATACGTATGCATCATGTCTATTCGTGCATTTGCGCGCTGCTGTGCGGCGTGCGCGACGTCGGCTGTCGCGATTTCATTCATGGTCAATAGCGCTTCGTCGCAGGAACGGCCCGGTCCGCGAGGTGATGGCGTCACCCTTCCGCCTATCACGGTGGAAACGAGTCAGGCTCCCAAGCGCAAGCCGAAGCGCGCCGCTGCCAGACCGGCCGCGCGCGCGGCCGCGACGTCCAGCCAACCCGCTCGCGTCAATGCTCCGGCCGCGCCGGTCATCGAGCGAGGCACCGGTTTCGGCACCCGAGCTGACAGCACCGGCATGGGTTACGCGATGCCCAACGCGACGACCGGCACCAAGACTGATACGCCGCTGATGGAAACTCCAGTATCTGTTCAGGTCATCCCGCAAGATGTGCTGCGCGACCAGCAGGTCATTGGTTTGGACCAGGCGCTACGCAATGTCAGCGGTATCACCTCAGGGCGCGGGATGGAGCAGGAGTTTCTGATCCGGGGGTTCGAATTCCAGAATTACTATCGCAACGGACTGCCCTTCCGTGTGGACTACGCCCACACACAAGACCTCGTCAATGTCGATCGTATCGAAGTGCTCAAGGGCCCGGCCTCCGTCCTTTACGGGCGGGCGGAGCCGGGCGGCATCATCAACTTCGTGACCAAGCAGCCTCAAAGAACCCCGTACTATAGCGTCAGGCAGCGGCTCGGCAGCTACAATCTGCGCCGCACCGAACTCGACGCCACGGGGTCGGTGGGCGACGGACCGTTCAGCTACCGGGTGGTCGCCGCACACCAGCGCAACGGGACCTGGCTCGATCATTACAACGAGGAGCGCAACTCCATCGCTCCCTCCCTCAGCCTGGATATCAGCGAGCGAACGCGCACCACGCTGCAGATAGAATATAGCGATATCAACTACAGGGGCACGGGCGGTCCGATTTACGCGATGATTCCCAGTATCAACAACCGTCCTCCCGACATCCGCAGAAGCACGAACCTGAACGATCCATGGTCGATGCAGAACCAGAAATACCTGCTGATGACGCTAAACACCGAACACAGTTTCAACGACAACTGGAGCATCCGCCACAACCTGAGCTACAGCAGGTTTGTCAGCACGTCTTCGAGGCTTTACACGAGGCCCTTCGCCGCAAGTAACGGTGATGCGAATCGAAACTTCTTTTCAGATAACGTCTATGATGACGATTCTCTCAAAAACCTGTTCAGCTCCCTCCAACTGACGGGGAAATTCGATACCTGGAACGTCAGCCACACGCTTCTGGCCGGCGCCGACTATTCGTCACGATATGAGAGAACGACCTGGGGCGACTTGTATTCTCCACCCGCCGGGATCAGTTGGAGCACCAATGTCTTCAATCCGGTATATACGGCTGCGCCGCCAATCGTTACGGACGCGGACGTATTTCACGTCAATACCAGTACTCCCTGGTACGGCTTTTATCTGCAGGACCAGATGCAACTGCCTTACGACGTGTTCGTGCTGGCCGGGCTGCGCTACGATCACGCCTCGCGTTCGGGCATCACCGGTACCACAAATAATCTCAGCCCGATTAGCTCAAGCTCAGACTCGAAGGTTACTCCCCGCTTCGGCGTGTTGTGGCGACCCATCTCTCAACTCTCGATCTATGGCAGCTATACCGAGAATTTCGGCGCCTCCAATGGAGTTGATCCGTCCGGCCAGCCGCTGCCGCCGCAGACCGCGCAGCAGTTCGAGGCCGGGATCAAAACCGAGCTGGCGGGCGGCCGCCTGATCGGCACGCTGGCGCTGTTCGATCTTACCAAGCAGAACGTCGCGGTGCCGGATCCGGCACTTCGCAGCCGTTTGATCGCGGTCGGGGAAGCGCGAAGCCGCGGCGTCGAAGTAGACGTATCGGGCGAGATCCTGCCGGGCTGGAACATCAAGGCCGGCTACGCCTACATGCCCTTCGCGAAGATCACGCGCGACACCAACGGCTGGGAAGGTAACAGACTGCACAACACGCCGGTGCATTCGGGCAGCCTGTGGAGCACCTATACGTTTGCTGGCGGCGATCTGGACGGACTGAAACTGGGCCTCGGCGTGCAGGGAATGGGTCTTACCGAGGCCGCGCGCAACTACAGCGGCGACTACCGTCCGCAACGGCCGGGCTACGCCATCGTCAACGCCATGGCCAGCTACCGCTGGAAGGTGGACAAATCGGTGATGACCGCGCAGCTCAACATCGAGAACCTGACCGACGAGGCCTGGTGGAGCGGCAGTAACGGGTATGGGCAATACTACATCGGCAGGCCGCGCACGTTCATGCTTTCGCTGGGAGTCGAGTACTGATGAACCCTGCGTTTCACGCCGCTGGGTGGACGCAGCGCCGCGGCTCCTGGGTGGCTGTTCACCTTTACTTTGACCTTGCCACGGCGATATTCATCGCCGTGGCGGCCTTGACCGGCAGCATCCTGGCATTCAGGGCGGAACTGAAGGCATGGATCATCCACTATGCGCTGAACATCCAGAGCTGCTCGCTCGCCATGAACCCTGTCAGCAGGAACAGGCCGACGACGATGATCATGGCCGCGGCGCCAACTTCGACACCCTTCATGACAAGCGTCCCCCTGCCCGATCGAGAGTCCGTCATACGACCGGCAAGATTGCGTGCGTAGACGGCGAGCGTGGCGATCGCAGCAATCGTGATCGCCGTACCCGCTCCCATCATCAGGGCCGAACCTATTCCGGTCCAGAACATATCCTGAGACAATGCGAAGACCAGGATGATGATCGCACCCGAGCAGGGTCGCACGCCCACCGCCAGAACGGCAGCGAAACCCCTTCTCCAGCCGCCAGGGCCTGCGAGACCCTCCGGTTCTGGGCCGTGCGCGTGCCCGCACGCGGATGCATGGTCATGATTGCAAGCGGGATCACAATCCTTGTGAGCGGAATGATCATGCCGGAAGTGATCGTGGGATTGTCCATGATGGTGATGGCAACCACAACCGGCTTCCGCTTCGGGAAAGCCCGGAGCGCGCCGCTCGGTGGCGGCCGCAGCGCCAAGGCTTCTTGCCCGCCTGATATCACGGCAGGACCGCAGGAAGCCGCGTCCTTTCACCCAGAGCAAGCGAACGCCGATCAATACAACCAGACCATAGCTGACGATCTCGATCACGCGGACCGTGTCACCCATGGCCTTTGCGGTCACTTCAAGAACGATCGCCCCGATGGCGACGATCGCAATCGCGACCATCGCCTGAAGCATCGCCGACGCGAACGAAAGCGTCACGCCGCGCTTCCAGGTTTCATTATTCGCGACGAGATAGGAGGAGATCACGGCCTTGCCATGGCCAGGACCGGCGGCGTGGAAAACGCCGTAAAGAAACGAGAAGCCGAGCAGACCCCATATAGCGGTGCCATCGGTCTTGCTGGCACGGATAAGGGCGGAAAGCGATCGGTAGAATGCGGCCTGCTGACTGAAGATCCAGCCGAAGAAACTTGCGGACGACGACGCCGCCGGCTGCCGGGAGCCGAACGACAGGCTCTGCGCAAGGGCCGCATCCATCAGGCCCGCAACGAGAAGCAGCGCGCAGATAAAGATCGCCGCCTTCGTCGCATATGAGCATCGATCCCCGTGACGATCAGCCATTGCATCCTTCTCGGTTCACGACGTCGTCATGGACACTTGATGCGGATCTTGTTGGAAAAACCCTGTCCGAAAGTATCAAGGGAATCGAGCGGGCTTTGATCGAGCTGGCTCATCCGAAGCTGCTCGTCGGCGGTCGGCGTACGAGGGCTATCGACGATCAGCTGGCAGCTTGCGGGCGCTCCGGCCAAAGCGACAGCCTGATCCTTCGCAAGCCCGAAATCGACGAAGATCGTCGGATCATACACCTCGATCAGCATCGCCTTGGCGGCAACCGGTGTCTTCAGCGGCAGCGTAAAATGCAGGATCAAAGCCGAATCCTTGTATTCAAGCCAGTAATCAACGGGATCGGAAAACGCCGCTTTCCTGCCATCGGCCTTCGCGTAGGTGAAATAGTCATTCTCCTTGAGGGATGTCACGTTCACCTCCGCGAGGGCGTTCAGTTCCTCGCGCGTATATTGCCCCTTCGTCGCATGATGGATGCCCTGCAGAGCATAGGCGGAGAACATATCGTCGAACGTCCATGCGTGACGGATTCCGCTCATCAGACCGTCCGGCGTATAGAGAACTTCGCTGCGGATGGTGACCCAGACATGCGGATGGGCGCTGGCGGGCATCGACGTGCCCGCAAGGAAAAGAAGCGCAAGACAAATGATTGACCTGATCCGGCTCATGGCCCTGAGAGCGATAAGGACAAGTGCGGCGGAATAGCGGCGGCGATCGGAATCGCAGGGGATCTGCGCCGTCGCCGACCAGACTCATCACGATCCAACCTCACGCGCCAGCGTGGCGACGACGGCTCCCGCAATCCGGATCATTCCGCGAATGATCCGATCGCGAAGCTGCCGCGACTCTCCGGGTCGAAAGTCCACTACCCATGTCGCGCGGCCGATCCGGCAGGTTCTCATGAATGTGCGGCTTGACGAACATCCTCCGATATTCTATAGTTCATTGGAATATTAGATTTGTTGGTGAGATGGTTTCCGATCCTCAATGGCGTCAGCTTGAGCTGGCCGCTGAAATGCTCAAGGCGCTGGCTGACCCACACCGGCTCGGTATCCTCTTGCGATTATCAAAACGCGAACTGAGCGTTGGAGAACTCGCCGAGATCGAACAGGAGAAGGTCACTACGATGTCCGCCCGTTTGAAGGTTCTGCTGACAGCGCATCTCGTCAAACGGCGACGCAAGGGCCAGAGCGTCCTTTATTCGTTAGCCGATACGCACGTTCTCAACCTCGTGGACAATGCGATCGAGCACGCTTGTGAAGGCCACTAAACCCCAGCCAGGAAAGGAAATTACATGACGACTCATGCTGATCATCCGCACAAGCACGGGCCTTCATGCGGCCACGTCGCGGTCAAACACGGCGATCATGTCGACTATCTGCATGACGGCCATCTGCACCATCAGGCCGGCGACGCCGTTGAGGAGCATGCCATCAACGTCAGCGCCGAAAATCCCGACCGTTGCACGCCGGAGTTTGGTCATGTGGGCCACGACGCCGGCCATGTTCATGGTCCCGACTGCGGGCATCAGGCCGTTCCACACGGCGATCACGTCGATTACCTCGTGAATGGCCGGCTTCATCATCCTCATGGTGATCATTGCGATGACCACGGAGCGATCGAGGTCGTCGCTAGCTGAGAACTGTCGTCCCTGACGATGGGAAAAGCGAGTTCTCCGGGCGCGGCATTCGACCTCGAGGGTTGGGCCGCGTTCCGCTTCTTGCCATCAGAAAACGGCTTGCCCTTCATTGCCAAATGATGCCAAAGCCGTATGCTTGGCGGATTGAAGGCCGGCCGGCACGGAGTCGAGGCATGAGGATACTGACCGTCGCGTTCGCTCTCGGCTCGGCCCTGGCGCTGTGTTGCTCGGGAGCATTCATTGCACCCGCCCACGCGAAGCCCAGGCGGGTCATCATCGTTACGCCTCCAACCCCGCAACCCTACTGGGACTCCTATATCGTTCCGCGATACCAGTATCGTCCCGAGGACGATCGGGTGGACCCATGCGGCGGACCGGTCGTGCCGGTGATCCGATACGGAGCTCAAGAGGCAACGATCCCCTTCTGGCTCGCGAATGATCTGGGGCTTGGCCTTGTGCATGGCCGGGACTGGCCATGTCGGGGGCGACGCTATCGTTAGGCAAAAGGCAGGCCCGAGGATGAAGCGCGCGGCTCGGGCTGCAGAGCGGGCGAAACGACGGCCTTTCCGCTTCTGATCAATCAGAAACGGAGCGTCTCGGTTGATGTTCTGACGCGCTCTCTTTAGAGC
>NZ_BJNF01000058.1 GCF_006539545.1 Nitrobacter winogradskyi | reverse complement strand
TTGTCTGGTCGCATTTTCTTGCGGCGAACCGGTATCCACTTCGCCGGAAAATGCTCTAGAAAACGCTATTCAGGCCGTAGCGAACCCAAGCCGTCCCCTAAGGGCAAGGCCAGCCTCTTTCACTTTGGGTACGACTTTGATCGCGGCCTGCTTGCGATCATCCCTGTTCCACCACCCGCCGCCAAGCGCCTGAAACAGCGCGACCGTATTCGCCAATTGCGCGGCCTGCGCATCGAGACGCGCGAGAGAGGTCTCCAGATACGCCTCCTGCGCGGCAAGCAGAAGCGGCACGCTGATCTGCCCCTGATCGACCTGTTTACGCACGAGCGTGATGCTCTCCGTCGCCGATCGCTCCGCGCCTGTCGCGGCGCTGATCGCGCGCGTGCCCGCCTGAAGGGCCCGCAACACATCCGCGACGTTCTGAAAAGCCGCGAGAACGACGCTGCGATACTGAGCAAGCGACTGATCGGCTTCCGCCTCCGCCGCGCGCTGCCGGTTTTCCAATGTCCCCGCGTCAAAAATGGTCTGAGCCGCACTGCCGGCAACGATCCCGAGCCACGCGCCCGGAGTAGCCAATTGCGCGAACTGGGCCGATGCGGCGCCGGAACTTGCGGTCAGGGTAATCTGCGGGAGACGGTTGGCGATCGCTACTCCGATCTTCGCATTGTCCGACTGAAAGTCCGCTTCAGCGGCCTGAATGTCCGGGCGCTGCCTTACGAGATCGGCCGGAAGAGTGAGAGGCAGACGACGGGGCATTCGAAACGACCCGAGATCGAACGTTTCTTTTGGGTCGTCACTCGGCAGACGCCCGGTCAGGAATGACAACAGATGACGCTGTTGCGCGAGCTTCTTTTCGAGATCCGGCAACAGCAGCCGGGTCTGCGCAACCGCGGTCTCCTGCGCCGCGACGTCAGTCTGGGCGATCTGCCCCTGCTCCTGCTGCCGCCGCAGCAACCTCAAAACCTCGCCCTGCAAACCAAGGACGCGACGGGTCGCCGCGATATGCCCCCGCAGCCGGCCTTCCTCGATCGCCGCAAGCGCGATGTTGCTGGCCAATGTCAGATAGACCCCCTCGCGCTGGAACGCACGCATCCTCGCCTGCGAATTCGCGGATTCGACCAGACGGCGCGTCCCTCCCCATACATCGGCAAGGTAGGACACGGTGACCTGGCCGGTGTGCAGGCTCAGAAGGTGGGCGTTTGACTCAAGCGGCGATTGCAGATCGACCGGCACCTGCTGGCGCGAGGATTCGAAGTTTCCCATGACGCTGGGAAACAGCGCTCCGCGCTGGGCCAGCGCGTTGGCCTGCGCCACCCTGACCGCAGCCTCCGCAGCGGCGAGATCCGCATTATGGACGATACCATGCTCCACAAGGCGGTTCAGCGCAGGCGAGCGGAACAGCTCCCACCATTGGGGAGGAACCTCCCCAGCGCGCACGATCGAATGTCCGGGCACGCGATCTCCGGCGCGATCGGACAAGTACTTGACGGTGTCCGGGGGCGCCGGAGGCATGAAGTCAGGTCCCACCGCGCAGCCTGAAAGCACAGGCGACGCGGCAGCCAGGAACGCCACGATGAAACATCGCGTGCAGGAGAACGCCAGCTTCCCTGCTGTTCTCGATGAAGGAGATCCCGATCCATTCTGTCGACTTGACCGCACGAAATGCCTCTTCAACAACCTCGGCTCGCGAACCGACCTTTTATTCCGCCGGTTTGCACGCCGCTTCGGGCGCGGCCACTACCGTCCGTCGGCGAGAAAACAACGCGATGAGCGCCGGCAACGCGACGAGGATCACCACCGGAGCCACCATCATTCCGCCGACCACGACGACAGCCAGCGGCTTTTGCACCTGCGATCCGATACCGGTCGAAACGGCGGCGGGCAGCAGGCCGATTCCCGCAATCACGCACGTCATCAGGACAGGGCGCATTTGAACCTCTCCGGCTCTTATGATCGCATCGATCCGTTGCATGCCCGACTCCAGAAACTGATTGTATTGCGACAGGATCAGGATCCCGTTCATCACCGAAATGCCGAACAGCGCGATAAAGCCGATGGCGGCCGAGACGCTGAAAGGAATGCCCGTCGCGAACAGCGCGAAGACACCACCGATCACCGCCATCGGAATGACGCTCAACGCCAGCAACGTATCACGTATGGAGGTGAAGTTGATCCATAACAGCAACCCGATAATGCCAAGGCTGAACGGCACGACAATCTGCAGACGACCGATCGCTTCCTGCAGATTGCGGAATTCTCCCACCCATTGCAGCTGGGTGCCGGCAGGCAATTTCACGCCCTGCGCAATTCGCTGTTCGGCTTCCTTGATGGTGCTGCCCAGATCGCGATCACGAACACTGAACTTGATCGGCAGGTAACGCTGCTGCTGTTCCCGGTAGATATAGGAGGGACCGGTGACGAGCCGGATCTGCGCGACCTCGCTCAACGGGATCTGCGTTATTCCCTTGGCCCCGGATGCGCCGATCGTCAGCTTGCTGATCGCCTCCGCGCTCTGACGATACTGGGGAGCCAGCCGCACCACGATCGGAAAATGGCGATCACTTCCATGCTCGTAGAGGTCGCCCGCGGCCTCTCCGCCGACGGCCGTCCGAATGGTCGAATTGATATCGCCCGGCGACAGTCCGTAGCGCGCGGCGCGCTCACGATCGATGCTAATCTGAATCGTCGGCTGGCCCAGCGAGGTGAAGACGCCGAGGTCCGTCACGCCCGGAACCTTCTCGAGCACCGCCTTGATCTCTTCGGCCGTGTCGGTCAGCTCCTGCAAATCATTGCCGAACACCTTGATCGAGTTCTCGCCTTTGACGCCCGACACCTGCTCGGCCACATTGTCCTGCAGATACTGCGAGAAATTGAACTCGATACCCGGAAATTCGTTTTTTAGCCGCGCCTGGATTTCTTCAGTCAGCTTTTCCTTGTCCACGCCATGGCGCCACCGACTGACCGGCTTCAGCGGAGTGAAAAACTCGACATTGAAAAAGCCGGCGGCGTCAGTGCCGTCGTCGGGGCGGCCATGCTGCGTCACGACCGTATCCACCTCGGGAAAGCTGCGGATCAGCCTGCGCATCCGGTTGGCATAACCATTCCCCTCCTGAAGGGAGATCGTTGCCGGCATGGTGGCGCGTATCCAGAGATTGCCCTCCTCCAGCTTGGGAAGGAACTCCAGTCCCAGAAATCGTATCGCGATTCCCGCCAGGACAAACACCGCCAGCGTCACGGCGACGGTGGACCTTTTGTTCGCGACAGCGATTCGCAGGACCGGGCTGTAGAAACGGTGCAGCGTGCGCACCAGCCATGTTTCCGTCTCCTGAACATGCTCGGGCAACAGAAGCGCGCTGAGCGCCGGGGTCACGGTAAAAGTCGCCAGCAAGCCCCCCGCGATGGCGTAGGCATAGGTCTTGGCCATGGGGCCAAAGATGTGCCCTTCGACGCCGCTCATGGTGAAAAGCGGTATGAACCCCGCGATGATGATGCCGGTCGCGAACAGGATCGAGCGGTTGACGCCGGCGCCCGCGACATAAATGGCGAGCAGCTTTCCGCTTAATCCGGACGCGTTGTCGTCCTCGGGCAGCGCCCTCTCGCCGCCATGCCCAAGCTCCCGGAATATTCGCTCGACCATGATCACGGTGGCGTCGACGATCAAACCGAAATCGATCGCTCCGACCGATAACAGGTTGGCGGATTCACCCCGCAGAACCATGATTCCGATGGCGAAGAACAATGCGAACGGAATTGTCGCGCCGACGATCAACGCGCTGCGAAGATTCCCGAGAAACACCCACTGCAATGCAAAGATCAGCAGGATGCCGACCGTCATGTTGTGCAGGACGGTATGCGTCGTGGTGTCGATGAGATCCTGACGATCGTAAATTCGTTCGATCCGCACGCCGGGAGGCAGAATCCCGGACGTATTGATACGCTCGACTTCAGCCTTTACCCGCTCGATGGTCGGACTGCTTTGCTGGCCGCGGCGCATCAGGACGATGCCCTGGACGATATCGTCGTCATCGTCCTGGCCGGCAATACCGAGGCGCGGCTGATGCCCGATGATGACCGTCCCAACGTCCCGGACCAGGACAGGATTGCCGCCAGCCTGCGTCAACATCGTGTTGCTGATATCGTCGCTCGACCGTATCAACCCGACACCACGCACGACCGCCGACTGGGTGCCGAGATTGACGATGTTTCCACCGACATTCAGGTTGCTGCTGCGCAGCGTCTGCAGCAATTGCGTCAGTGTCAGCCTGTGGGCGACAAGCTTGTCGAGATCGACCTGCAGTTCGAACGTCTTGGTCTTGCCACCCCAGCCGATGACATCCACGATACCGGGCACCGCGCGAAAGCGCCGCTGCAGCAGCCAATCCTGAAGGGTCTTCAGATCGAGCACGCTAAAGCCGGGGGGGCCGACAAGCCGGTAGCGATAAACCTCGCCGACGGGGCTGACGGGACTGATGGTGGGTTGTGCGCCATCCGGCAGTCCGGAGATCTGCGACAGACGGTTCAGAACCTGCTGGAGCGCCTCACCATAGGTATAGTCATAGGTGAACTGCAGTTTGACGTCCGACAGGCCGTAAAGGGAGATGGTTCTGATCACCCGGAGGTTCGGCACGCCGGAGAGCTGGGTTTCGATCGGAATAGTGATGTAGCGTTCGATTTCCTCGGCGGAGAGTCCGGCGCTTTGCGTGATCACGTCCACCATCGGCGGAACGGGATCGGGGTAGGCCTCGATGTTCAGGGCCCTGAACGCGGCAATCCCGCCGGCCATGGTCATCATGAAGAGGACCAGCACCAGAACGCGCTGCCGCAATGCAAACGCGACAATCGGATTGATCATGGCAAGCTATCGTACCGGTCAGGTCTGTTTGGCAACTGTCATCCGGTCGATGAACAGACTGCCGCGGGTGACGATCTTCTCGCCCGGATGGAGCCCGTCCAGCACCTGGATCAGCCGTCCATCTGATTGACCCAACGTGATCTGACGCAATTCCACGCTTTGATCGTCGCCGACGATCCAGACATGCGCATTGCTTCCTTCATAGATGACCGACTCAAGAGGGATCGCCGGCATCGGCGCTCCCTCGCTGGCAACGATCGTGACGCTCGCAAACATCTCGGGTTTGAGCAGTCCATCCGCGTTATCGACGCTGGCGCGGACCAGAAGCCGCCGATTGTCCGGGTCGATTCCCGGCGCGACGTAGTCGATCTGTGTCTCGAACACACGGTCGGGCTGCGCCAGGACCTTGAACGTCAGGCGCTCGCCGATCTTCACCTTGGCGACATCGGTCTCGCGGACGTAGGCCACGATCCAGACTTCCGATGTATCTCCGATCAGGAGGGCCGGATCGCTATCGCCGGCCCCGGCGCTGACATACTGCCCGATGCCGACCTTGCGATGCAGAACGGTGCCGGCCAGCGGCGCGTAGACCGGAGCGTCGGGCGTCAGCGCCCCCGTCTTCTCGAACGCATCAATTTCCGCATCGGTTTTCCCGACGAGCCGCAACCGGTTGCGCGCGGCCTGAAGTGCGATTTCCGCTGAACGCGAATCATTTTCCGCGGCGGTGAGATTGGTCTGAGCTTCCTGCCATTCCCTCTGCGACGCGGCCTTGTCCTTGGCCAGGCTCGACATCCTCCGCTCGACGATCTGCGCCAGGTTGACCTGGGAAACCGCCTTGTTCCGGGTCGTCAGGGCGACCACGAAATCCCTCTGGGCATCCAGGGAATCGGCCGCCGCGATCACAAAGAGAAGCTGGCCTTTCTGAACCTGATCGCCGGACGCGACCATTAATTGCGTCACCCGGCCCGCATAGGGCGCGAAGATGCGAGTCGACAGGTTCTGATCGATCGCGATCTTTCCCTCGGTACGGAACTCGGAGCGGAACGCATGCTGCTCGACCGGCTGCACCGTCACGGTGCTCCATTGCGATGACGTCAACCGCAGCTTTCCGTCAGGCTGTTTGATTTCACTGTCCAGGGTCGGATTTCTGGCAGCGCTGCCGCGATCGATGTTCAGGACGACCGCGACCGTCCCGACAAGGACCAATGCGGTCGCAAGGCCGATGGCAACCCGCGGGATTTCCCGCACTCGCCGGAGTGACGCCAGACCACGCATGATCCCTTATCCATATCCCTTGCCCCGCCAGTTGTCAGAACAAGCCTTCCCGCCAAAATCTATGATTCAAACGCTGGCTCAAGACCTTACCTGTCCGAGCGCCTGTTCCCCGGGGCGTTTGTTCCCCGGGCGAACGAGGGCTGCTTATCCAGCGAACCGCATACACTATAGAAGCTGCATCTTACGGCAGCCTTACAAACACCGTTATGACAACCCCTTACATATAGCTTTCAGCTTGAGCCCTTTTATTTCTGATGTCATCAAAAGAAATGCTCTATGGTATTGATTTAACGCTTTTTATTCATGCGGATCGGCATCCGCTTCGCTCGAAAACGCCATGGTTTTTCGCAAGACCGAATGACACCCGCGCCCGTTTCGCTGGCCGCAAGCCGGACCCCGGAAAGTGGGGCAAGAGAGTTATCGCACCCATGAGAGTCTTGATCGTCGAGGACAGTGAAGAGTTGGCCGATCTTCTGGCAAAGGGACTGCGGGCGGCCGGGTACCAGATCGATCTCCTCACCAACCTTGCCGACGCCACCAGCGCCCTGGGAACGACGCGTTATGCGGCATTGATCCTGGATCTCGGCCTGCCCGATGGCGACGGGCTTTCGATCCTGCGCGAACTGCGTCATCGCAAGGATCCCCTCCCTGTCCTCGTCCTCACGGCGCGCGGGGGCGTGGAGGATCGGGTCAGCGGCCTGCGAAGCGGGGCGGACGACTATCTTGTCAAACCCTTTTCTTTTGACGAGTTGGTGGCGCGGCTCGAAGCGCTGCTCAGACGGCCGGGGCAATTGCTCGGCAGCTCATTGCGGCTTGCCAATGTGACTTTCGACAGCGAAGGCCGGCAGGCTTTTGTCGACATGAAGCCTCAGAACCTCTCCGCCCGGGAGATCGCGGTGCTTGAACTGCTTTTGCGCCGCAAGGGCAACGTCGTTTCCAAGAAACTTCTCGAAGATCAGATCTTCGGTCTGACCGGAGATGTCGCCTCCAATGCCGTCGAGGTTTATGTCCATCGTCTGCGCAAACAGCTTCTGGACATTGGCGCGAAGGTCAAGATCAGCACCATTCGCGGCGTCGGCTATGTGATGATGGAGAGCGACTAGAGCGTTTTCAAGCGAAGCAAATCCTCGGGCTTGACCCGAGAATGGATGACCTGTTCGCGTGAAGAAAACGCGTCAAACAAGATCATAGAGCTTCGCTTCTGATTTAGTCAGAAGCGAAGCTCTGGAATTATAAAATTGCCAGTGTCCCTTTGATTTCGAAGTTCGCATCAAAGGTTGCTGCAAGGGTATGCGAACTTCGGAATCGGGACTTTGGATGCCGCTGCGAAGATCGATCCTGTCACGCATTATCGTTCTTCATGTTGTCGCGATCATCGTCGCGGCGCTTGTATTGCGGTCCATCCTGCACTGGTCGCTGGCCTCTGACGTCGCTGAACTTCAGCTGGACAAGATGGCGACCCAGATCGAGTTGTTTGCCCGCCATCTGAAGCCTCCATCGGCCGGAGGATGGTCGCTGGACCTTCCTGACGGCACACGCGAGCAATATCTGGACACCTATGGCCGCTACAGCTATGCGATCGTCGACGATGCAGGCTCGGTGATCCTTGCATCGAGCCCCGACAAGACTCCCCTTTTTGCCGTCGACTCCAATGCGAACGGTATCGTCCCGCACAACACGCGGACCGAGGGTGGAGCCAGAACGATCGCCGGCGCCAGCGCGCGCCGGGATATCGACGGCCACCCGGTCTGGATACAGGTCGCGGAAGACCTGTCGCATAGCGATGTGGTCGTCGACGACGTCCTGGCCAACTTCCTCCGGCGGGTCGTCTGGATCGTCGTGCCGGTCCTTCTTCTCCTGCTCGCCGCCGACATCGTCATTTTCCTGTTGGCGATCAGACCTCTGCACCGCGCGTCCGGCGGGGCGAGAGATATCAGTCCCACGCGTCTCGACGTCCGCCTGCCAACCGACGACATGCCTTCCGAAATTCTGCCGCTGGTGGAAGCCGTCAATCAAGCTCTCGATCGGCTTGAGCATGGCTTTCTTGCCCAGCGCGAGTTTGCCGCCGACGCAGCGCATGAACTGCGCACGCCACTTGCTATCCTTCGTACGAGAATTGAGACGCTTCCCCCTAGTGATGAGATCCATGCCCTGGGGCGTGACGTCGAGAATATGAGCCGCGTCGTCAGCCAGTTGCTCGACGCGACGGAGCTTGAGACAGCGGTGGTCGATCCGGATGCGGTCGCGGACATTCACGAGGTTTGCGTGGAAGTCGCGGAGTTCATCGCGCCATTGGCGCTGAAGCAGGGGAAGAGCATCGAATTGATGTGCTCCGAGAAGTCCGTCCTCGTCAAAGGAAACGCGGAGATGATCCGGCGCGCAACGCGAAATCTCGTCGAGAATGCTCTCCATCACACACCCCAGGGCACGACCATCCAGATCATCGTCAGCGCGGATGGCTCGATCAGTATCATCGACAATGGCGATGGCGTTCCGGTGACGGATCGCAAGCTGGTTTTTCAGCGGTTCTGGCGGCGATCCCCGCGCACCGCCGGAGGCGCGGGCCTGGGACTATCGATCGTCCAGAAAATCGTAGAAGCACACCTGGGAAGCGTCACCGTCGACGATGCTCCTGGCCGCGGCGCCAGGTTCACCATGCGCTTCCGGCGTGATGAAGGGACGCCTTGATCGGATTCATCGGAGCGGCGGCGCAGCGGCTCGCCTGGAACACTCCCTGACCCGCCTTTGTCCTCTCGCCGCGAAAGGAACGAACGGTCGCGTCGAGAGATTGTTCGGGCTGTAGCGTTTTCATGGAAGGCATGTCTCCGGCCTGGAGCCGGATGAAATGGCCTGTTCGTGTCAACGACGCATCAAATCAACATCCGAGAGCCACGGTTCTGTTTCCTGTCGGAAGCGGAAGGCTTACCCGGCAAAGCAAGGGTTTCCCCCTATGGCAACAAAGGCGATCGAAATCGCACAGGTTCATGGCAGACCCAAGCGTTTCATCGCCTCGCTTGAGCGCTCAAGGTTTCGCCGCGTCGGCCTTCGCCCATGTCGGATCGGGATCAAACAAGCCGATGCGTTTGGCGAGAAGTTCCGTTTTTTTGCCAAGATCCTTTTGAAAGACCGTGCCGGCGTGATTGACTATAAAGGTCATGACGCCGGAGTTGCCGTATTCGGCGGGGTAGGCGATCAGTGCGAAACCGCCGATCATCTTGCGTTTGACGACATAATTAAATGCGCCTCCCGGCGCATCGGGTCCTTGCCCCCTCAATATTCGAAAGAAGTATCCGTGGTACGGGTTGCCTTGCCCATCCATCCTGTAGCCCTCTGATGAGGCTTGCGCCGCCAACCCACCAAGTGGGCTTGGGTCGCGATCGTCGCGCCAGAAAAGGCCATCCTTTTTGCCGGGGGTGCTGACAATGCGTTGCGCGTAAACGCCCGCGCCTTCGCCTGTACGATCCTTCTCGGCATATTCGTTCTGAGCATCCACGAAGGCGAGACAGGCCTGAATCGCATCCAATTCATTGCGCCCAATGCGGCGATAAAGAATCTCCAGACGTCCAGCGGCCGTGTCGAATTCCCACCCCCCCTTTCTGTTGACAAGTGGAATTGGAAACCGAAACTCATCGGCACCTAAAATAAGCGTGGCTTTCTTTCTTCCGTCAGCCTCGATGGAGTGCTTGGCATCGTAGGCGGAAAGGAAACGCTCTCGTGTCTCTTTATCAGCAACGCTATCGCCGGATTCGACCACGTCTTCAGCTTTCCTGCCGAGAACTTTCAGAATGGCTTTCGTGGTACCGGTCTTGACCGCCGCAACCAGCTCCGACGCTGCATTTTCCGGCGAAGAGAAGACCTGCTGAGCCTGACTCGCACCGATCGACAGCGCCACCGTTACGATTGCCGTCCCGCTTGTCAAAGCGATCCAGGGCCTCCACACTGATATGATCATGGCGAGACCTCCCGCAGCACAGGAATTTTCGCGCCTCCGGCGACCCAATCGCTGTAGGTTCGGAACTTCAATCCCAGCTTTTCGTAATAGACCCTGAGGTAACCGTCGCGACCGCGGGCCACGGCTTGCGGCATCAGATTCTGCACTTCCTGCGCGAGCACGCCAGCATATAACCTGCTGCTACCAAGATAACTAAAGCGATAGTAGCCGAGGCCGTTGGCGAGATAACCCAGCAGCACGAGGTGGTGTTTCAACTGGACATCGGATCGCCGGCCGCCGCGGAAACCGCCGCCACCGCCGCGAAAGCCGCCGCCATGAAAGCCGCCTCCACGGCCAAATGCCGCACCACCGCCGCCACGTCCGGCGAAGCTAGCAGCACCTCCTCCTCCTCCTCCTCGCCCGCCCAGGCTTGCATAACCGCGAGCCGAAGCCGCGGAAGCAGCTCTGCCCGACGATATGTTCATGGCACCGCCACGATTGCCGCCATCGCGCGCCGTGCCGCCAGCACGGGTGGCAGCCCGGTTACCCGCTTTGGCACGGTCGCCACCACCCATGGCGCGAGACGCTGCGCCCGACCGATTTCCACGATCTCCGGGCGGCCGGTCACGTGAGGTCGCCCGGTTGCCTGCACGATCTCCACCAGGTCGATCCTGCCCTGGACGAAGCACCTGCTGTCCAGTGCGGCCGCGAAAATCCATGCGGTTCGATGCGCCGGCCCTCAGATTGTTATTGCCGAAGCGTTGCTGAACATTCGCGTTATTGTACCGCACACCCTGGCGATGCGCCGAATTGTGCTGCCAGTTGTTCCCGACGTTATTCATCCGAGTGTAGTGATTGACGTAGAGATGGCGGTTACCCCAATTGAATCCGCCACCCCAATAGTTACCCCAACGTCCGATAGCCCAGCCCGCACCGAACGCGAGCCCTGTCGCGATCACCCCCGCACCGATATAGGACGGATACCCGAAGTAATAGGGCGGGTACTCCGTATAGGGCCAGGTTCCGTAAACCGCGGCGGGATCGTAGTACGGCACGTACATGGTGTCGGGATTGGTCGACTCGATGACAATCGCCTGCTTACTTTCCTGTGCTTGAATGCTCACCTTTTGCTGACTGGTGGTAACCAGCTTCTTATTGTCATAGGCTTTGGAGCGAAGGCGTTGGATTGCATCCATGACATCCGCTTGCTGCGCGAGAATCGCATCGCCGAGACCCTTGGTCCAGTCGATCTTGTCGCTCATCATTGAAATTACATCTGGAGTGCTCAAAAGCGCTTTGACGCTGTTGTCCCACGATTGCTTTTCAACCTCCTTCCTCAACGCATCGCCTTTCAGGGATTTGCGTTCCTTGAGCCAGCGATCGGCCTGTACAACCTCCAGTGGATAGGTTGATGCAGCCAGTACATTTGCCAGCAGCTCATCGGGATAGAGCGCAATCGGGGCAGCCAGCGCTTCGAGTTGCTCGGGTTTCAAAAGCTCTGCACCGGGCACCGATTTTGTCGCTTGCTGTGACGTACTGTCTGGACCAGGCGGATCATCGGCCACTTGGGCGGAGATAGCGATGGGATTCGCCATTAACAATGCTAGCGCGATCAGGATCTTGCCGCAGCGAAACATCACGCTCTCCCTGGGTTCATCCGCCGAAACAATGCATCCAAGCCATGCTCATTTCTTTGATAGAGATCAACGAATCTTCTGGTGTCCTTTGGTAAGGGCGAGGCCGTGCTGCATTTACTCATCCCAGGAGCGGATACTTTACCGCATAAGTCCACGCTCGCGGCCCGCGCCGAAAGAATCGAAGGCATATTGCGGCGACCGCTAAAACAGGATTCCCTCAACAGCCGTAGTAAGTAAGACGAGGCTCCGAAGCCGTCAGTGGCCGCTCAACACGAGCGTCTTGACCGGCAAGAGCAGCGCCTGAATCCGCAGCAGTAGCGCATGCACCAATCCGACGCCGTCGATAACATGGAGGACGATTTTCCGTCCCGTGCTGGTCTCCTTTGCAGCGATCTCATCGTGATTGCTGGTGTAGGCATTGACGATGCAGCTGCTGCCTGCCGTCACCCCCGCGAGACCGCCTTGATAAAGGGGCTCTAGATGAACAAGGATCGTACCGGGTTTCGCAACATTCTGCGCTTCGACCAAGTTCTCCCCGCCGCGAAACTGGCCGGCCGCGATGTAATTCTGAACCGTTGTCACCACCATCGGGATGATCACCCATGGCTTTGAGATACAGGTCGCTTCCGCCACCATTCCCACTTTCATGACCTGAGCCTCAATCTGACCGAAACCGGCTTGCAACGCCCGCTGACCAGCTCCTTCCGGAATGAGAACTCCTGCCGATCGCATAAGTGGATTGACGACATCGCCTACGCGCAGAACAAACTGCTCGACCCGTCCGGAGGTACCCACGCGAACGAAGGTCTTGTCCACATCCACCTGTGCCTGGGCCAACGCCGCCTCGGCGCTGGCTTTTTCGGCGGGCAAGAGCGTCGAAACCCGGGTAAGCAAGGATTGTTTGCCCGCCACCGCAGCGTCTATGCCTGCCTGGCGTTGGCTTACGACCACCTGCAGCTTTTCAATGTCGCGTTGCGGCACGATGCCAGGATTACGACGCTGCAGCTCGCTCTTTACGTTCAATTCGTCCTTGGCTTGCTGATAAGCGGCCCTTGTCTCCTGGACCTGGGCCTCCGCCTTCGTAACGTCGACCTCCGCTGACACGATCGCGGCATCGACTTCAGCGACCTTGCGCTTGGCCGTTTCCAGTGCGGCCTCCTGCTTCGAGCTATCCAACCTGAAGAGCAGATCTCCCTGGGAAACCGGCACACTTCCCCGGGAGACCGACACACTGAAGTCCGCACCGACTTCCGCCACCCGTCCTGGGATCTCGGGTAGAATCGACACTGTACGAAAGTATAACGTGGCTGAGGTCGTCGACGGATGAAAATAGAAAATCATCGTTATGAGCGAAACCGTAAGCAACAGACATCCGGTGATGCCCCATCTGAGCTCGTACCAAACCGAATAGAACGTAATCTCTTTTCCCAACCGTTTGTTCTGAACATAACGGCGATAGAGATAATCGGGAAGGAGGGTTACAAGGGAGCAAATGATCAGCTCAAACATGACGGCTCACAACCTGCTCTGCGTCATTCTCACTCTTCTGCGCAGAAAGATCATCTGGGATTGGAGTTAAGGCAACGTCGGGTGAAGTTAGCGCCGACGGGGCTTCCTGCTCGGATTCAACACCTGCATTCGACTGAGTGTCAGCTATCTTTTCGACCGAGCCCGCAATTCTGCGCAATGGCGTACCGAAATCAGGGATGTCGATCATGGCCAGCAGTAATCCAGCCACCCAGAACAAGTGAATGTGCGTAAAAAGCGCCAGCAGGCACAGAATGGCGACAATCTCGAATTGCAACTTCTCCGACTTGTGCGCCATGCGCTCAGGCAAGCTATGCAACCGCAAATATAGTGTTCCAATCCAAATCAGGGTGGTGACCAGAAAGATGCCCATCGCCACCATCAAGACATCGGTTCCGTTCCCGGGGGCAAGATAAAAAGGAAGGTGGTGCGGAGCCATGGGATGTATCTGCTCGTTCAACTCTTCCCCTCCCGACCTCGGCCGCCAGACGCATCGTGTGCACGCTACATACCGCTAATTGCGAATTGCTTGATCTGGATCAAGGTTAAGGATGGCGACCCGACCCAACCTCATGGCAAAGCAACTAACGGTTAGGGGTGCTTCGTCATGCCAGGTAGCGTCGATACTCATCCGAACGCGAAAGGTGAAAGCGACTCCAAACAAAATCGATCCAGCCGGGTAGCCTGAGTAGCTGTTAGCCAGCAAAGACTACGTGCAGGACATCATCCTTATCCTGCTCCTCAATTTAAGGAGTTAGACATGTCCAGGTTAACGATCGAACAGCGTAGCTCGGAATCCGCGCGGGAGCTTGGAGACGAAAGCTTCATGTCGGCCGCAGAACTGCGCAATTATGTAATGCAAACCGAGATGGCCAAGGCTTCGAAAGATGTCCGCTCGGGTCAGGCCGAGAACGCACGCGCAGAGCTCATCAGGTCATTGACGCAACCAGTCGCAGTTACGCCCGAAAAGATTGCAGAGATCAAGCGGCGAGTGCTCGGCCAATTGAAGTCCGCTGCGGTGAGGGGCGACAAAGAAGTACTAGTCATGCGCTTTCCGAATGCGTTGTGCACTGACAAAGGCCGCTCTCTCAATAATCTGGAAAAGGAATGGCCGAGCACCCTGATGGGGAGACCTCTTCAGGCCTTCGAGTTCTGGCGCGACCACCTGCAGCCGCAAGGCTACGGCCTGAAGGCGATCATCGTGGATTGGCCACAGGGCCTTCCGGGAGATATCGGCTTTTTTCTTACCTGGGACGTGAATCGCTGACAGGCTGGGGACCGCGAGTATGAATAATGCAAGTCACAAAAGCCGCATCCGCGAGGAGACTGAAGTTCGGTCGCTCAAGCGCAAGGAATATGAGCAGAAGTTGCGCAAACTGCACATCGAACTTGTCAAGCTTCAGGAATGGGTGAAGCAAGAAGACAAGAAGGTCTGCGTAGTCTTCGAAGGACGCGATGGCGCTGGCAAAGGCGGTGTCATCAAGGCCATGACCGAAAGGGTCAGCCCGCGTGTTTTCCGCGTCGTTGCCATGACCGCCCCGACGGAACGCGAGAAATCGCAAATGTATGTTCAGCGCTATGTACCGCATTTTCCTTCCGCGGGCGAGATCGTGATCTTCGACCGCAGTTGGTATAATCGCGCCGGGGTCGAACGGGTTATGGGCTTCTGTACGGAGGATCAGGCCAAGAATTTTCTGAAAGTGGTCCCTGAAGTTGAAAAGGCCATGGCCGAGTCAGGAATTATGCTCTTCAAATACTGGCTTGAGGTGAGTCCAGAGGAGCAAACCAGCCGTCTTGCAGCGCGGATCGACGATAAGCGAAAGATCTGGAAGCTGTCCCAAATGGATTTGGATTCCTATACACGATGGGATGATTACACCCGATGTCGTGACGATATGTTCGCGGCGACTGACACTTCATGGGCGCCATGGTTTATCGCTCGCTCCGACAACAAGAGGCAGGCGCGGCTCAACATCATCTCTCACCTATTGTCGAATATTCCTTACAAGAAGGTGTCGCGAGGCGATGTCAAGTTGCCGAAACGCAACGTCGCACATCGCAAGCCGCTTTCCGATTCTTTAAGAATTGTCCCGGAGGCAGAGATCTGAATGTGCTCCGTACGAAGAAGATGAACTGCGCTACGACTAGGTTAGAAAAAAGAGAGTCTAACACCTAAACCGTTCAAACAAGCTCCAGTCGATTAGCCGCCGAGCTAGCTGCACCAGTTAAGAATAAGAATATGTATTCAAGAACTGTGGTGGGCGATACCACGGTGTGCCGTTGTTACCTCGAGAACCACGGATGCGATGTATCAAGGTATCTCGGTCATGGCAGTCTCAATTCGTTCTGCAAAACTACCCATCTTGGCGCAACTCCTCAACTATCGACGTGGTTCGCTCAAGTTGGATTTCGCTGCAGGTTTGTCGGTAGCAGCCGTATCACTTCCCTCTGCGATCGCTTACCCGGCGATTGCTGGTTTGCCGACTGAGACTGGGTTTTTCGCCACCATCGTAGCCCTGGTTGCGTATGCGATCTTCGGACCATCTCGACAACTCGTCGTTGGACCGGACGCTGCGACCTGCATAATGCTCGCTAGCGTTCTAACTTCCCTCGATGCCGCCGCTGCGGCCGACCGCGTTACCTATACAACGGCATTGGCGGTCGAGGTGGGTCTTCTTTGCTTTGTCGCAAGAGCCTTAGGATTCGGTTTCGTCGCAAACTTCCTCTCACGTCCGATACTGGTCGGATTTTTGGCTGGCATTTCAATCAGCCTGATAATCGGTCAGATCACACGCTTCACCACCGTCTCGATTGAATCAAGAGGCCTCATCAGACCAATCGTGGAGTACGCTACCAAAATCAGCGAAACACACATTCCGACCGTGCTACTCGGGGTCGGGACATTGATTTCTCTTCGGGTTCTTCGGCATGTGAAGCCAAGAGCGCCCGGTCCCTTGATCGCGGTCGTTTTATCTATAGCGTTGTCGGCTGCGCTCGAACTGCCGTCCCACGGGGTATCGGTCGTCGGAACGCTACCCCCAATCGCCTTCGCCTTAACTTTTCCGTCGCTCGATTCCGCCGCTAATCTCGATCTACTCCAAGGAGCCGCCGCAATAATGATCGTTGGATTTGGATCCGGCATTGTGACTGCGCGCAGCTTCGCAACAAAGAGCGGCAGCGAAGTCGATGCGGACAAGGAATTGACCGGCTTCGGAGCGGCCAACATCGCCAGTGGCTTGTTCGGCGGCTTTCCCGTCACCGCCGCCGACTCGCGCACTGCCGTAAACTACGTAGTTGGAGGGAAGACTCAGCTTGTGGGCTTAATCGCTGCATCCGCATTACTTGGAGTCACTCTCTATATTGCAGACGTGTTGGCTTATTTGCCCATTTCGGTTCTTGGTGCAATTCTTGTATCAGCCGGGATTGATTTGATTGATGTACCGGAGCTGCGAACACTTTACCGCATCAGTCGTCCTGAGTTCGCGTTTGCGATCGCTACACTGCTCGGCGTCGCGGTCATTGGAGTGTTGCAAGGAGTTTTCATTGCTATTGCAACCACCTTGGCTCACTTATTGTGGCTCACATCGCGACCACGGATTACGCGCCTTGGTCGAGTCGATGGTAAACCGGGACTATACAAACTACACCGACATCCAGACGCTCGCGAGATTCCCGGACTAACCATTGTAATCCTACAGGCTGCACTCGTTTTCTTCAACGCCGACTACGTTAAACGTCAGATCATCGAGACTGCAGGTGACATAGGTGAGAACAGCAGATGGCTCATTCTGGATGCTGAAGCTATCAACTTGCTCGACAGCACTGGAATAGCAAAGCTAGAGGAGTTGCAGATCCTTTTGAAAGACCGCGGCGTGGCTTTCGGTATAGCCGATCTAAACAGTCGCTCGTTGCTCATGGTTGAACAGGCTGGGCTTGTTGATCAAATTGGCGGCGATATGATTTTTGGGAGTTCCGAGGCTGCCGTTGCAGCCTTCATCCGATCGCGAGATGAGTCCCCGGATCATCCATCTTGATCCGAGGTCCATGAATTCGGCAATCGATGTGTGAAATGGCCGCTCGCCGCCGCGAGCGAGCGTTTGTCAGATCAACCGCCGTCATGATGGCGCTCTTATGAGATCTCGACCCTGAGCGCCTTGTCTTCGTCGACGAAACAAGCGTCAACACCAAAAGGGCATGGCTTTACGGGTGCTTGCCACGCGGCGGGCGATGCCGTTTTGCCGTCCCAGACGGACATGTATGAACGCCCCTTCCGATGCAAGAAGAACTTTGAACCTAACCTGCTTGTGTTTATTTTAAGTGTATCGATACCCCGCCGATGGCGATCGACATTTCAGCCCCGACCCTCGGGCCACTAAGTTGCAGAATCACACCATTGGAGTTCTCCAGTTGAACTCCGCCCGCTCCAACCGCTAAGGCACTTCCAGCTCCGACGGCAGTGTACCTGCCTTCAATCGAAGCCGGACCTTTCAGATTCAGAGCTCGGCCAACAAGCTTAGTGGTCGAGGCTCCAATTGTGAATCCGATACTCATGCCCGATACAGTGAATGGATAGTGGACGCCCCGGAGCGTCAGCACTCCCTTACCACTACCAACTCCGACAACAAATCCGCCCTTGGTGAAGATTACCGTGACGCGACCTGTGTCTGCATGAGCCGGCGTACTAATGGCAGCTAGGCCTACAAGAAAAACAGTTGCGACGCTAATGCTAGACTTCCTCATCATGTTTTGCCTCTGTCCTGCTTTGATGAACCAGCAGATTCGAGCCGAGCGGGTCGACGCGTTCGTGCGGTTCGACGCCGCTGGACATTTACACCCCTGCCGTTTGTCGTCTTGATTCAAGTCAATGCTTTGCTCTCTTGTAAACCGTATGTCCGCCTCTGCCGATGAGGGGCTCGCCCTACTGGACTTGCCCGGATTTAGTGGAGAGGCTTTCACCCTGTAATGGCCATTTCGGCATCGAATGATGCCGGCGATTAGTATCCCTGGCCCTCAATGCGCTGCGGCGCGCAATTGCCGTGCGACAACCGTCACCTGCTCTGATCCAACACACGGATATTCGAAGCGGACAGCGAACGTCCAAGGCCCGCGCCTGATGAAAAACCCAGAGGTTCGCGAGGCGATCAAGGTGGGGATGGATATGCGCTCAAACAGATCGAGAGCGGGAGGCCGATATCTGACAACCCGGAACGTGGATCGCGGAAGGTCTCGACCGATCCGGAATTTTCGCGGTAGCATTTGAAATCAACAACGCACTTGAGAAGGCCGGCGCGCCCGGCGTCTATACCGCAGCCGCTGCGGCGTTTCCGAACGCGAGCCAGCGCCAGCCCGCAAGCCGTTACGCCACGCGATCGGCTGTCGGCGGTTTCCTTGGCCCCACGTTCGGGCTCGCGACGGATACAGTCGGACTGTTGTCGCTCGGCCTGGCGAACGTCAATCGCGTTGCCGGCGGTGAGGACCGTCCGATCGCGCCTAGTGACGTTGCAACCGTTCGCCGGATAACACCCTATGCGAGCCTTCCATATTGGCGATGGCTCATTGACCGGATGACCGTTCCGAAACTGAAAGAGGTAGTGCAGTGAGCAGCAGCGCGACGATTTCACGGTATGACCCGCCTTCGGACGCGATGATGAAACGCGCGCGGAGTGGCTTGAATTGTCCTTGCTCGGCCCGTCTTACGAGCGCGATTTCCAAGATCGCCTGACAGAAGCCCGAAACGCCGTCATGATCAGTTTCGACGACGCCATGACATTCGCTCACGCTGCCATGATGGTTGCCGAGCATGGCGAATCGCAGACGTTCGCGATGTGGTATCGGGAAATTGCCACTCTGTTGTTCTGCCAGGCATACAACGCGGTTGTGATCGAACGTGAGGCGCGCGCGGCATCCGACGCAGGCGAGGTTCAATAGCGGTCCGTTGACCAACCGGGCCTAGTCGGACCATCTAATATTCGTGCTCTTTAGGTGGCGAGTATCCGAAGCAAGCTGAATTGTCGCATCGACATGCGCTCGCGAGATGATGGGTCTTACTATATCGCAAAGCACCTTAGTCACTCTGACACACTCCACAGATGGCGGTGCTACGATCCGATAACCGCTAGGATATCTCAAATCGTAGTCGCAATTGATCGCCTGGAGCGATGAAACGTACGCGCGAAGCTCATCGGAAATGGGTAGATCCTTCGCTTCGCTCTTGCCGAGAATCGCGGTGAGACCGTGGGAAAGCTTTTGTGCCAAGTGTCGCTTTGAAACGCTATTAGCTGCGAGAAAGGACTTAAGAAGAAGCTCCATCGCGTGGGTCGCAAGGAAGTACTTGGGAAAATCGTCATCACGCGACAATGTGATCGTTTCGCACGTGTAACCACTACTTTGCAGCCGTTGCTAATAACGATGACCGCACCTCGTCTGCAAGATCGTGCGTCCGACGCGAGAGCCGAAAAGGGTGTTCGGCGCTCTCTACCCGCCAAGTCTTGAGTGAATTCAACAGCCTTCTCCTTGCAGGTCAATGGAGACCACCTGTTCATATGATGAAAGATTCAGTCGACGCGCGCTTGTCAAGGCAATAAGACGTTCCGCGCTTTGAATCTGTCGTTGAATGACAGCCAGAAGCGCGGCCTCATCAAGGTCATCGTCCCGCAAAGCCATCGCAAAGTCGAAGTCTTCATTGTGTGTAACAAAGCGCCGACCGAGTCCTGCCGACCTCGTCACGATGAAACCCTAGCGCAGGTAAGGTATAGATTCGTTTATGGCGCTGGGCCTTTGCCGAATAGGTGATGACGTCGTGGGTCGAAAATGATCCCGATTTCAGTTCGATCGCGACGAGCGGCGTCGGCCCCTTCGTGATCAGAATATCGGTCTGGAATGCAAGCTTGCCGCGCGTCAGGAGGCTTTCTGCCTCATGTGTCGGCTTTCCCGCGACGGTGATCTCGATTTTATAAAGAAGATTTTGTCCGCATTCGACGGAATAGCCTGTCGAGCGACGCGACAATAATGCATGTAGTTCGGCCGCATCAGCCTTCTCTCTTTTACGGCGCTTGTCAGCTCCGCCTTCGGCTATTTCGCCAGCCGGCCCTAAATTACGACGTATACCGTCCCTCTTCCCGGTCGGCGCGCGTTTTCTGCAGGTAAGCCATGGTATGTTGACCTTTCCGATGGTTGATCTTGCCAAAGCCATCGCTCTGTGACGCTCAGATAGCCAGTACATTAGAGGCGTCCCATCCCAGAACAGCAAGTCAGAGTTAATATAATCCTTTTTTGGGATAATCCTGTCTCGGGATCAGCTTGCCCGGGCGATGACCATTTCCGCCCGCGGGATCGGCAAAACCGTCCATTCTTCCGATCAGGCCGCCTTCTGTGCCCTGATGGTGGCTGCCCGCAAGCACGCCGGCCTGACCCAGCATGAGCTGGCGCGTCGCCTGAAGCGGCCTCAGTCCTTTGTCGCCAAATACGAGGGCGGCGAGCGGCGGATCGACGTCATCGAGTTCGCGACGATCGTGCGCGCTATTGGGGCTGATCCCATCAAGCTGCTACGGCATCTGATGGCCGGCAAGCCGCCGGCCAAACCTCGGCGCGCATCGGCGAAATAGCTCACCCTCCCCGTATTTCGGGTACTGCGATCATATCGTGATCTAGCGCCTCCGATCTACGCCACAAGATTATCCAGGTTTCGCTCGACATCGCGCGACAGCAGAGCGGTAGTGGAGCCAACTCTTACGGAGAGCCCGATGGAGCGCGCCAGCATCGAACCGGCAATCAAGCTCATCATTGCCGAGATTCATATCCGCCTGAGCGAAGCGACACGCATTGCCAAGGCCGCCGAGGCCTGTGTCCAAAACGGCGCTATCGCTGAGGGCATCGAGGTCTCCATGGATATCGAGCAGCTCATTTATGAAGCCGGGCGGCTCCAAGACGCCGCCTCGCTGCTCGCCCGCATAAGTCGGGATCAAGATTAGTCGCCAAGCCGTGACTCACCACCCATACAACGGTGAAAGACTCTAGCTTTTTAATTGACGCGTTTTCCTCACGCGAACCGATTCCACTTCGCTCGATCGATCCCTAAAGGATGTGCGATTCAGCGCAGCAGTGCGCTTCATCACCGCTACGCCCGTGTTTAAGTTACGGTACACACAGGATTGTTTGCTCTGTGGACTAAAGGCGAGGCTTCGAGGATCCTCCAGCCTTCATCGAGTTTGCCAATATGCCCATATAGGCCCCGGTGTCTGTCAGCCAAACCGCATATTCTGGTATTTGGCCGGCAAGTTCGGGAAGCCAGACCGCAACGACCGGTCCGCACGGCTTGAATTCTCCAGCGCGTTGGAGATCCGTCACTGTAAAACCGATCCACGGCATGCCCTGCGGTCCGACAAACCCTTGCGGCGCGGAGCGCGGCAACAATTCCGACCAATTCGGGTACCGACCCGTCGCGTTGTCGATCCAGGAAATATTTCCTCCGACTCGCCCAAGCTGGACGAAGCAGGGACCATTGGCGGGCCCGACTCCCGGCAATCCTCCCCAATACATAAATGGCGCAGAACTATTTCGAGACTGACCATATTTGTCTTGCAAGGCACGAATGAAATCGTCCTTCTTGAAGACTCCAAGCCCCTCATAGACGTAACGACCGATCGCAATAAGCCGATCACCCGACCTATCCGGCTGAGTAATCAGAGCGATATACTCCATTCCATCATCGCGCACAAAAATCTGCGCCGATGAAAAGGAGACAATCTGATTATTAATTCCTGACGACAAAGAGAGGCTTCGCTTAAAGCCAAGTTTATCCTTAATTTTATTCCTCGCCTCCGTCGCCGTCATGTAGAGATTGAGGCCAGCGATATCGTAGATCCTATCTGGCTTGAAGGCTTGAAGGCGCTGAGACTGCTCCTGCTGCAAAGCATCAGGTGCCGATGTCGCTGCCAGCCTTGGCTTTTGGGGCGCTGGCTGCTGAGGCACTGGCTTCGCCGTGCTCGGCGCCATCTCCGCGGCGGGTGCTCCGGCGGCAACCACCGGCTCTTCACCGCCGATGTTTGACCCCGCCCGAGCTTCAGCGGCACTCGGTTGGGCGGGCTTGTTCTCCTGCCCCGCTGCCTTGGCGGGCGGCGGCCGTGTTGTATCCGGCTCAATCGCCGCTGCGGCGGGCGCCGGTACGTGGGGTTCCGGGGCAACGCTTAGGATTTTTGTCTTGAGTGAATTCTCAACATAAAGTGCCCGCCGCTCGATTTGCAGGTCGATGTCGAACCGCACTTTTCCGTTCGCAAAGGATATTTTGGACGCTGCCACCTCCGCAAAGCGGGCCTCGAAGAGTTCGGGCCCTACGCCGCGGCCGAGCGTGGTTTGCGACAACGCCTTTGCACGGTCCAAAGGCATTTCCAAGAGTTCTGGAAACTCTGGCAGGCTATAGCTTGCCTGCACGCTGCCCCAGAACATACCGGGCAGCAAGGGGCTTAGTTCCTCGTTGATCCTTTGAGGTGATGTTCCGCCTCCTGACGCCGTCCGCGAAGTGAGTTGAAATGCCTGACGCTGGAAATCATAGTGGGGCAACCCATGCAGCCGAATAAGGACCAGCTTGCGGTTGGGCGGTATCGCAGCAAGCCCGACACGGTGCGCTGCGTCAAACCTTCTCCTGAATTCCATCTGACTTTTGGGATCAAGTCGGTCCAACGCATTAATGCGGCTGGAAAGCACAGAGCGGGACCCGAGATTCGGGGCTTTCACGGGCTGAAACTGCCGGTCTGCGAGGCCGCGATACAACGCGTTTACCTGCTGCTGCGAGAGCAGAAAATTGGACAGATGCCCAGCCAGCGACAAAGGCGTTAATTCGTTCGGATGAGATGCCGCCCAGTCGCCATAGGCAAGGCGCGAGAAGATCTGCACCGCGGCATTTTCATGCGCGGCCTCTATCCGATCCGTTTCCATATCCAGCGCTGAATCGCTGCGATGACTCAGGTTCCAGGCTGCTGAACGATAGACGGAAAACGCGGCGCTATCGATCGGCATCACCATGAAGTCGCCATATCGTATGGGAAACTCGTTCGCGGCTGAAAATTTGAGATTGTCCACAGCCGTTTTCGGCCGCGAAGAGGCATTAGGCGCATTTGCGTCCGTCCGCTGTGGCAGTGCGCTTTCAATGGGTGCGGCTGCCCGCGCGGGCGTTTGTCGGATCGTAAGCAGCGCGCGGGGCGTATCGGACATGCCTATTGGAGTGATGTCCGGATTGGCTTCTGGGACGGCAATGGGCCCGAGTTCCGTGGCCAGCGTTCTGTCGGCGAAGAGGCCAACCCGCTTGATCGCCGTTTCGATTAGAAGCCCCCTCCGATGCAGCCGATACAGCGGCTTATTCGCAATTTCCCCCGACCTCGAAAGATTGAAGCTTATCCCGTTAATGCGCGCGAAGGCCGCAATCGCCGCGAAGTCTTTCATCTGCGGCGCGGCGCGACGTGCCAGCTCTTGAGGTACCGGAACAAACTGTTGGTTGAAAGTAACAAGCTTAGCGGCGCCACCAAAGTCTTCTATGTTTACTCGTCCCGAAAGAAAAGTTATGGTTTGTCCCCGAATATCATAGCCTGCTCGTTCAAAGTCATAGTCGCCAGGTTGAAAATCCTCTACCACCACGATATCGATTGGCAGCTTAGGCGCAGCGGCCGCGATGATCGGAATGTATCGCTCGGCAAAACGCTGGATAATCTCGGTCCGAATGAACTGATCCCCACGTTGTAGTATCAGCCTGATAATCGTCCCGCTTTCTGCAGGCGTTTCCATTAGCGTCTGGACGTCCACTCCGGACACGTGCCCCACTCCATCGAGAAGTTCCCGAAGTTGACCTTTACCGAGGAAGTGGTCCACGAGAAGGGCCGTCGTCTCCGCATCCGGGAGTTCATTCGGACGGTCTCGCAGAGCCTTGGCCACCGCCAGGCTTAACAGCGCGTTTCCCAGCGCGAGAGACGCCGGAGACCGCCCCCCGTTCCGCAGGGTGAAGCTGCCTCCCAACAAGTGACCCTGAAGCTGGGTTAGTGGCGCGTAGACGTCCGCGTTGTCGCCTGCCGTGGACGGCTTGGTCGTGGCCGAGGCGTTGGGCTTTTTGCCGGTTGCTAGGATCACCGTGGCCGCGCGATCCAGTGCGCCTCGGTCACGCGCGAAAGGCTGTCGAGGTACATAGGCACCAGATAGGCCTTCAATCGGGTCCGCGGCAGGAGGGACTGAGAGAGGGAAGGTTCCATTCAGCGGAGCAGCTTCGATTTTGGCGCCTTTCAAAGCCATGGTGACGAGCACAGCGGCGCAAGCCAGAATTTTCCCGATTTTCATAATCCCACCAGCTTCGGTCCGCTTGACGATTTCGACTGTGAAGTCAAGGAAAGCGGCTTTATCCAGCCCTCTTAATCGGTCGGGATCTCTCGCTCGTTTTCGCCATCGTCGTTTGTCCTTCTCGCTACTCAAGACCACTTCGCGCTTCGCTGCAATACGCAGCACTTCGTAGGATGAGAAGCCTGGCACGCCGTGCACTCTTCCGCGCTCAGCGACGGGGTGTTTCGGCTGCACATTGGCAGCGCTCGAACCGTCGCGGCGCATCTCTCCATCGGATTCACGGGGCATCATCACAGG
>NZ_BJNF01000057.1 GCF_006539545.1 Nitrobacter winogradskyi | reverse complement strand
AGATATGCTTTGCTCGAAAACGCTATAAGTCGCGATAGTGCCACTTAGTGAGGCTTCAGGTGCGAGCGTTCAGGCTGTCCATCTGATCTGAAACGAGGAAGCCGAAGGTTGCGAAACTTCAGTAGCCCAGAGGACCAAATGAACAGCCCCAGGAACGCGCTTCTGTCCTAGTGGTCGTGCGCCTTCATCATCCGGCAGGCTGACCCTTCCGGCCCGGATTTCTGATTCATCTTCGCCCCTTACGGCTATGATGAACCAAAAATCCTCCTTCGGAACGCTCCTCAATCCGTCCAGGGCAACCTCTCACTGGGTTTGACTCCAAGGTATTGGCTTTGGACCCTTGTAGCCGGCATAACCACCAAAGGGGGCAAGCAATAGCGCTCGTCGTAGTACGACACAGAAGCGTAGCCATAGGCGGGATAGTCATCATAGTAGCCGCCATAACTTCCGGCGCCCCGATAACCTCCGCCGCCCCAGCGCACGTCGGTGGTGTTTTTCTGGACCATCGATGTCATCGTCGTCGCCGTGTGTGTCGGCATCGGTCCGGCCTGGGCGCTCATACCGAGAGCAGCAATGGTCGCAGCCAGAATGGTGGCGCGCAGAGAACTCGAATATCGCATAATCAATCTCCGTGCTTATGCGGCAGCGCTTTAACGCAGCCGACGTCGGCCTATTGCACACCACGTTGCCACGGAAGCGTTGATCCAGATCAAGGATGATGCGTCATGCGCCTGTGTGCGCTGCACTCAGATTCCAAGCCGTAGTTGCGCGTTGCACCGTCCCCTCATTGCATTGCGGGCACGCTGCACCTTTGCGAGAACAGAAGCCACCTCGCCGGCAAGCGCCTGGCGCAGGAGTGACGCGAACCTTGATCGGATGGCTGATATGTATTTGGTCGCAGACGTCGCGGCTTAGCGTTCGTCGCCATCACGGCGGCATGTGCGCTCGTGCCGATGCAAGGTCTTCAATCGTTCATGCCGATCTCGGAAAGAAGAAATCCCTGCGAGGTTTTCGTGAAGGTGAATATGAGATCGCCGCAGAAGATGAAGTAATTATCGTTGTTTGCACCGTCGCGATCATAGACGGCTTTGCTGCGCTGGATACACTTGCGATTGCCCGCCGTGAAATCGCCGGAATATATCTTCGCCCGGAACGCCGAAGCATCACCGATGGAGGCGTCAGACATGAATGGAAGTTGCGTCATGCCGGCAACGGCAGTGGAATCATCGGCCTTCAACGCGGCCCGGAATTTCTTGATGAAGCCATCAAACTCCTGCTGCACGGCAGGCGGAGCGCCCGTATTCTTTGGCGCCTTCGCGAAGGCGGGAGCGAGATGCGAGAAAAGAGCCACGAGCAGAGCTATCAACGATGCTTTCATGGCTTCACTCCGATCCGTTCATGACGCGGTACCCGCTTTGCCGCACACCGCATAATCGCGGCCTACCGGCGGAACGCAAGTCCATCCCGCCCAAACCGGCCAGGTTAGACACAATGAGCAATGAACTAGCTACGTTGCTGATTTAACTGGCGCTCCCTAGCGGAAACGTCGTTTCGTATCCAATACAATTGAAATTGCTTAGCTTTTTGTTGCCCGATTAGTTTGTTGTGTCGCACGGGGCGGGCAGCAGTCTGCGAGCGGCGAGACGTGCCAATACAGGCGCGGAGAGTGCTTATAGCGTTTTCGACGAAGTGGGTGCCGGTCCGCGTGAAGCGTTTGCCGTAGAGTGCACTTGGCGGCCGTCGTGCCGTTCGGAAACCCAAGGATAACTCAGCTGTGAATCCGCATCTTCGGGGATGGGAGGCGATGACGCGGCGCGGTATGACTCGAAACAGAATTACTTCACAGAGGGGAAAACGAAGCCAATGTTGACGAAGCCAATGTTGTCAGAGAATCATTCTTGCAAACTAGGACTTGCGAGCATCTTGTTGCTGGCGCTGTCCTCTACGGCGCTCGCTGGTGATATCGGCGGCGGCACTCCGGCGCGCGGCGTCTATGTCGGTCTTTTCGGCGGCGGCGGCAGCGGCAGCACAGGAAGCATCACCCAGTCCGGGACCGCTTTTTTTACCGAGGCCGCTGGAGGCCCGCTCAGCGTCCGAGCCAACGGTCGGTCCGACAGCAGCGGCGTTGGTCTCGTCGGTCTGCAGGTCGGTCATGAATGGTCGTATGGCTCAAACCTGATGCCCGCTCTCGAGATCGAAGGCTTCTATCTGGCCGGCAAGCAGCGTGCGGCGCTGAACAATCCCACCAATCGGCTTCCAGAGCATAAGTTTGACGATACTTTTCCGATGAATAACGCTGTTCTTCTGGCGAATGTGGTTCTTAGCTTTCCAACGTCCTATCAGACCATAACTCCATATATCGGCGGCGGAATAGGAGCCGCCCGCATCTCCATCAAGGGTGCCGACTCCACTCAAACCCACCCGCTGGAAGTCGGTATCAACCATTTCAACTCCGGCGCGAACTCCTCCTCCTGGGGCTTCGCCGCACAAGCGAAGGCTGGCGTTCGCGTCGCCCTTGGCAGCAACGCTTACGTGTTTGCTGAGTACCGCTACTTGTTTGTCGACACCACCGACCAGACCTTCGGCTCTACCGTGTATCCTACTCATGTTGCCACGACCAACTGGGCGGTCCGCTTCAACGATATGTCCCACCAGCTAGCCGTCGGCGGCATCGGGTTTAGATTCTGACCTGATGGTTTGACAGGTACGCTTCTTTTTCAGACTGACCAATCGCCGCGATGTTAGGGCACGTGCGCCCAAAGCCCGGCTGTCATCGTCGGCAGCTTCCGCTTCGTTGCGATTCGGCCAGTCTGGAAACAAGCGGGTCGAATGACCGCGGTGCCGCGCCATCACGTCTGCATTCTGACAACCGCCTTCGGCAAGCCGTTCACGGTTGACGGCTTGAGCGGCTGGATGCGTGACGCGATCAAGGCCGCGCTGGCATTGCCGACCTGACATGCAGGCCGCATAGCTTGCGCAAGACGTTGGGCCGCCTGATGGCCGATGCAGAGTGCAGCGCGCATGACATCATGGCGGTGCTCGGTCACACCACGCTAGGCGAAGCCGAGCGCTACACGCGCGAAGCGGATCGCAGGCGAGGCGGGCGGCGCGCAATCGTCAAGCTGGAAGACCGAAGAGCGAAGAAATTTGCCCCAAACCGCTTCTGCGGATTTGGGATTTCGGAAAAAATTGAAAGGAAAACAAAATGATAGCCAGAGGGCTGGCGCTCCCTAGCGGAATCGAACCGCTCTCTCCACCGTGAAAGGGTGGCGTCCTAACCGATAGACGAAGGGAGCTGAACTTTTCAGCGGCAAATCGCGCCGTCGCTTCAGTCTCAATCCGCTGCGATATCGCCGCCAGATCAATATCCTGTGTTGATCTGATCAGGCAGCGTCTCCGGGCGGTGATGAACCGGCTCGGCGGCAGCGGCGAAACGTATAGTGGCGTTTGCCCGGAGGAGCAAGCGTTCTCCCTGGCGAGACCCCGTATCGGGGCCTCCCTTTCGGCTGATCTCTTCTCAGACCGGCGCCTCAGATGAAGCATCCAGGCACACCGGCAGCTTCACGACGGCACCAGGAAGTGGATCGCGGCACGGCGCAAGAAAAAGCCTCGCTTAAGCGAGGCCTTCAATCAAGTACGTAGCGCGCGTTCAAGTGCCGAAGAAAAGCCACAGCAGAAGTATCACGGGTATCGGCACGCCCAGCAGCCAAAGCAAAAGTCCGCGTCCCATCGACGTCTCCTTGTATGTCAATAAATGCAAAAGGAGAACGTGAACCGCCGTCGATCGTTCCCGTTCGCCACCTGCGAGGGACTGCCTGGGAAGGGAAGAGAAGAGGTCGTGCAGCGATGAGCTCGTCGTCATCGGGCGAACGCGCCATTCATAAGGAACGTTGCCGGAAGCTATCACCAATGACCGGTGTTGGGCATCGATATCCACGGTTCAGCCGCCGGACGAGGTTCACCCTTCTGCAGCAGTTCGATCGAGTGCAGGTCCGGAGAGCGGATGAACGCCATCTGTCCATCGCGGGGAGGGCGGTTGATCGTGATCCCGAGCCGCATCAGTCTGTCACACGTGGCATAGATGTCGTCCACCTCATAGGCGAGGTGACCGAAAAAGCGATCCTCGCCGTAAGTCTCCTCCGCCCAGTTGTAGGTCAGTTCGACCAGCGGTGCGCCGCGCCCCCTGGACTGCCTCACCAGGTCCTCGTCCTCGGGGGCGCATAGGAATACCAGGGTGAATTTCCCCTTGTCGTTGTCGACGCGACGGACCTCCTTCAGCCCCAACGCATCCACATAGAATTTCAGCGCGATTTCAAGATTACGCACGCGCAGCATGGTATGAAGGTAGCGCATATGTGATGTCTCCTGATGAGATGGGGGTTGATAAAATCATAGCAAAACCAGATCGGTACGGTGAAATTATATCCAGTTCCCGATATCCGGCCGCAAAGCGGAATGTTAACTAAACGACGTTTTTTGCCACGGCGCTGGAACCCTTCGGACCGCTTGCTCGTTTGACTACCATGATGCGCAAATGCCCGGCACCGTCGTCCTCCCCGCTTGAGCAACTCTATCAGGTGAAAAAGGCGAGGGCCGGCGATCATCTTGAGAATGATGGATCGCAGAGCGATTCTCATCGGGGGCTCGCGGGCTGCGTCAGCGTCGGGCTTCTTAATCGCCATGTTCGGAAACTAAAGCGAAACGATAGAAGCCCGATCTGGACTGTATTCAAGCCAAGCGCATTGCAAACCTCGTTTTAGAGAACACATTATTGCGACGATCTCTGGTGAGAGGATACGACATGAAGAAGAACTTGATCATGATTGCGACCGTGGCCACGCTCAGCAGCGCCGTCATCTCGGCACCGGCTCAGGCTCAACGATTTGGACCGGGCCTTGGTGTCGGTCTTGCCGTCGGCGCTCTCGCAGCGGGCGCAATGGCGAGTTCGTTCTACGGACCCTACGGTTACTACGGCGGCGGCCCGTACTATGGAGGAGGATATGGACCGGGCATCTACGGTGCCGGCTGGGGCGGCGGCGGTTGGGGTGGTGGCTGGGGAGGCGGCGGATGGGGTCCAGGATTTTATGGTGGCGGATGGGGTCCCGGTTACTATGGCGGTTTCCGGGGTCACCGCGGCTATTGGGGCGGCAATCGTGGCTGGGGCGGACGGGGATATTACGGTGGTCAACGCCACTGGGGTGGCGGCCGTGCCTATTACGGCGGTGGCCGAGGTTGGGGTGGTGGCGGTCGCGGCTGGGGCGGCGGTGGCCGCGGACGCTGGTAACCCTGAACTGACCTGAGTTGAAGATCCCCGGAGAGGTCATGAAAAATCTCTCCGGGTCGACACCCGCATCGCGGCTCCACCAGCGGGAGAACGGCGTCGGCGCTCAGCGGGCGCCGGTTCACGAGTGGAAGCGCAGGCCGGTGATGTCTTTAATTGTTAACGCGCGTTGCGATGACCTGCCGTCAGAACGCTTTGAACCAAGTTCATTTATTCTTTGTGTGCGCGCGGCATTCAGATTGTCGCCGACGTGTCGACGTGTGCTGGATTCACGCGCCTGACTTCACACGCCTGACTTGGAGAAATTCCAGAGAAAAAATCAAAACAAACGCAGACGGGAAGCGAGTCTGCGGGTACTTGCTACGGGTACTTGGAGTTGCCGGCGCTCGGATCTGTTTGCGCCCACGCTGCGCAGCGAACGATACGATGCTTCTACAAACCTCATCGATAACAGCCGAAAATACGTACCGGCGATGATTTTCGACAGCGATGAAGCCCATCGGCAAACCGAGGATCAAAATCCAGTGAGGGCTGATTCGTGCATTGTGCAAGGCTGTTTATAGATGTCGATCGATTTTTCTTTTGTCTTGCGACGTCCCCAAGAGTGTTATCTTTTGATTCGTGAGATTCGATTGGCTATATACGGGCGTAAATAACGGTGCGCTGCGCTAGACGGCAGCCGTAGTTGAAGCAACCGTAGTAAAAATGTGTGGGGGCCTGCGTCATGGGGTCGGACGGTTTTGAATCCAGTAAATTTGCGGGGCCGACGGCGAGCGATCCCTTGGGATCCAAGGACTTTTCCGGAACGACCGATCGAGAGGCGGGGGCCGGTCCGTTTGCCGGACTTGGGGAATCTCCCGCCAACATCGTCGAGATCAGCGGCGTCATCAAATGGTTCGACGCTTCAAAAGGCTACGGATTTATCGTTCCCGATAACGGCTGGCCGGATGTGCTCCTGCACGTCACGGTGCTTCGTCGCGATGGCTATCAAACCGCTTATGAGGGGGCTCGCCTGGTCTGTGACTGCGTGCAGCGGGCGAAAGGCTATCAGGCGTTCCGGATCACGTCGATGGATGAGTCCACCGCGATTCATCCGGCGCAGATGCTGCCGCCCCGGACCCACGTCAGCGTCACACCCACCAGCGGCCTGGAGAGGGCGCAGGTCAAGTGGTTCAATCGATTGCGGGGATTTGGCTTCTTGACGCGCGGCGATGGAACGCCGGATATTTTCGTGCACATGGAAACGCTACGGCGCTTCGGCCTCACGGAGCTTCGACCGGGGCAGTTCGTCCTGGTCCGGTTCGGGCCGGGCAGCAAGGGTATGATGGCAGCGGAAGTCCAGCCTGAAACGGGCGCTCCCAGCGTGTCCTCGCATTGATCCGTCAAACAGACCGTCGTGGAAGCCGCGCGGGGTTGCTTGGAATTTGATTTTCGGGAATCGTGTTCTGCGCTCGCAACCGCCTGCTGCTAGCGGCGGAGGGCGACTTGGGTAATTGCGCCTTGTGATCATGGTTCTGACAGGTTGTCCGATGCTACGACTGCGGGATGTCGGTTCTGGGTGGTTCCGCGCCGTTTTGTGGATCGTCCTGTTTTCCTGGATTGTCGTGGTCGTCCCCGACGACGCCGGCGTCCACGCAGCCGAACTCCAGCCGCTGGAGATCGCGACCAAGACCGGCGTAAAAATATTCTCGGTTGAAATGGCTGCGACCCCCGAGGAAAAAGCCACCGGATTGATGCATCGAAAGCATCTGCCTGACGGGCAGGGTATGCTGTTCGATTTTTCTCCCGCGCAGCAGGTGTCGATGTGGATGAAAAACACCTACATCTCGCTCGACATGATCTTTATCGGCTCGAATGGTCGCATTGTGCGGATCGCCGAGAACACCGAGCCTCTATCCACCCGGATCATCTCGTCACGGGGGCCGGCTAAAGGTGTGCTCGAGGTGATCGGAGGCACTGCGAAAAAATACGGCATCGCGCCCGGCGACCGGGTGTCGCATCCGCTCTTCAACGGCCGCTGAGTCCGCGGGAAGCTCTGAGCGACTTGCTGGGCCGCCCGGAAGGATGTAACGACATCGTTTCCCAGCAGATCGGGGTATAGCGCAGCCTGGTAGCGCGGCAGTTTTGGGTACTGCAGGTCGTTGGTTCGAATCCAGCTGCCCCGACCATCAACCACTCTCTTGTCGGTTTCGATCGACGAATCCTCCCGGAACGACCAGGTGGCGAAAAAGGGCGGACATTCGCGATGGTGAGGAAGGCGAAGCAATGAGCAGTTGGACGCTTGGTGCTCGTAAGCCGCTCCAAGGGGACGGCCTCGAGATTGACATTACGATCGATGGCGGTGATCCGCTCACGCTGGACACGCTTGAAGCCGAGACGCTGGAAGCCGGACTGGGCAAAGCGCTGGCGGGCATTGATAACGCATCCGGCCGGATTTCATGCGTGAATGCAGCCACCCAAATCATTGTCGCTGTCGACAAGGTCACCGTCGCTTCGCTGCGGTATGAAAAAGCGGAGCGGTTGCGCGGCCATCTGAAAGAGCTTCTGGCGGGCAAAGGCACCGAATTTTCCGATTCAGGCGCGGTAGAAGATCAGCCACACACTTCCGTTCCTTGAGAACAATTGACCTTCGACCCCGTTCGCACGGATGGTGAACTAACATTTGGTGAAACGGCCTTCTTCTCGACCGTGCCTCCCTGGAGGCCCGAAGATAAGCCGACTACGGAAGACACTACCCGATGTCGCTCGCGCCAGATTGTCAGGCCGTGACATAGCGAATATACTTGAGGGCCAGGGGTGTCCGCTGGCTTTCTGCCGGATCGACGCCAGCAACAGGTACCAGCGAAATCCATGATGGCACGTATCTTCAAGCCCGCCAAAAATGCGATGCAATCGGGTGCTGCCAGGACCAGGGAATGGCAGCTGGACTACGAGCCCGAGCAGCCGAGAGCGATCGAGCCGCTGATGGGCTGGACCAGTTCCGGCGACACGAAGCAGCAGATCACGCTTCGTTTCGAGACCAGGGAGGATGCCATCGCCTATTGCGAGCGCGAAGGAATCCCTTATCAAGTGATCGAACCGAAGGGAAGGGCGACGCGAAAGGCCGCCTACTCGGACAATTTCGCGTTCCGCCGCATCGAACCCTGGACCCATTGAAGCTATCGACAGGCCAGCCAGGAGCCTGACCTTACCGAAAGGGCCCGGCATCTGAGCGGCATGAGGCAGGCCATAACGGTCGCCCACCTGCGTCCCGCGCATCAAGAATAGGGGAATCGATCAGGTTCATGATTTTGGATCGCTTTGATCCCAAATCATCGTAATCTGCCCGGATTGAAGCGCGCGTTTCAACGCCTGCCAAGCATTCGGACTGTCATGGCGCTCCGTTCCGGTGTCGATCCAACCTCGTCAGATTTCGCGCGCAACGCCGAAGCGATGAAAACGCTGGTCGGCGAGCTGCGCGACAAGCTCGCGGGCGTCGCGGGCGGAGGCGGCGAGGCCGCGCGCGCGCGCCACACCACGCGCGGAAAAATGCTCGCCCGCGACCGCATCGATCTACTGCTCGATCCCGGCACCGCGTTTCTCGAACTGTCGCCGCTGGCGGCGAACGGGATGTACGGTGGCGACGTGCACTCGGCGAGCATCATCACGGGCGTGGGACGCGTCGTCGGCCGTGAGTGCGTGATCGTCGCCAATGACGCCACAATCAAGGGCGGCACCTACTATCCGATGACCGTGAAGAAGCATCTGCGCGCGCAGGATATTGCGCGGCAGAACAATCTGCCCTGCATCTACATGGTGGATTCCGGCGGGGCCTTCCTGCCGCACCAGGACGAGATATTTCCGGACGAGCGGCACTTCGGGCGCATCTTCTATAACCAGGCCAGCATGTCGGCGGCAGGCATTCCGCAGATCGCGATCGTGATGGGATCGTGCACCGCGGGCGGCGCCTATGTGCCTGCGATGTCGGATGAGAGCATCATCGTCCGCAATCAGGGCACGATCTTTCTGGGCGGGCCGCCGCTCGTGAAGGCGGCCACGGGCGAGGTCGTTACCGCCGAGGAACTCGGTGGCGCGGACGTGCATTCGCGCCAGTCCGGCGTCACCGATCATTATGCGCGAAATGACGCCGATGCGATCGGGATCGCGCGCCGCATCGTTTCCACCCTGAAGCCGCCGCAGCGAGCCGCCCTCAACATGCGTGAGCCGCGCGAGCCGCTGTTCGCACGGGAGGAAATCCATGGCGTGGTGCCGGAGGACGGCCGCAAGCCATTCGACGTGCGCGATATCATCGCCCGCATCGTTGACGGCTCGGAGTTCGACGAATTCAAGAAGCTCTACGGCCAGACGCTGGTGTGCGGATTCGCCCATATATGGGGTTACCCGGTCGGCATCGTCGCCAACAACGGAATCCTGTTCAGCGAAAGCTCGCTGAAGGGCGCTCACTTCATCGAGCTGTGCTGCCAGCGCGGCATTCCGCTGGTCTTCCTGCAGAACATCACGGGCTTCATGGTCGGCAGGAAATACGAAGCGGGTGGCATCGCGCGCGACGGGGCCAAGCTCGTCACGGCGGTCGCAACCGCAGGCGTGCCGAAGTTCACGGTGGTGATCGGCGGCTCCTACGGCGCCGGCAATTACGGCATGTGCGGCCGCGCTTTCTCGCCGCGATTCTTGTGGATGTGGCCTAACGCGCGCATCTCGGTGATGGGCGGCGAACAGGCCGCGATGGTTCTCAGCACCCTGCGGCGGGAGAACATCGAAGCCAAGGGCGGCAACTGGTCGATCGAGGAAGAGCGTGAATTCCAGGCGCCGATCCGTGCGCAATACGAGAGCCAGGGCAATCCCTATTACGCCACCGCGCGGTTGTGGGACGACGGGGTGATTGATCCCGCCGATACGCGCCTCGTGCTGGGACTTGGATTGTCCGCCGCTGCGAATGCGCCGATCGAGCCGACGACCTTCGGCCTGTTCAGGATGTGATCATGGCCGGCGCTCCAACCTGTCGTCCCTTCACGACGCTCCTGATCGCCAATCGCGGCGAGATCGCGTGTCGCATCATCCGCACCGCCCGCGCGATGGGCCTGCGCACCGTCGCCGTCTATTCCGAGGCCGATCGCGATGCACTGCATGTCGCCCTCGCCGACGAGGCGGTGTGCCTTGGACCCGCACCCGCCCGCGACAGCTATCTCGACATCGGGAAAGTGATCGACGCCGCACACAGGACGGGCGCGGAAGGCATCCATCCGGGCTACGGATTTTTGTCGGAGAATGCCGGCTTCGCGCAAGCCTGCGCCGATGCCGGCCTCGTGTTTGTCGGGCCGACGGCGGCGATGATGACCGCGATGGGCACGAAGTCGGACGCCAGGGCGCTGATGCAGAAGGCTGATGTGCCGCTGGTGCCGGGCTATCACGGCGAGGCGCAGGATGAAGCCACGTTGCGGAACGCGGCGGACGGGATCGGCTACCCGGTTCTCGTGAAGGCGTCTGCCGGCGGCGGCGGCCGCGGCATGCGGATCGTGCGGTCGGCCGCGGAACTGGCTGCCGCTATCGTCAGCGCCCGGCGAGAGGCAGGCGCGGCCTTCGGCGATGAGCGAATGCTGATCGAGAAATACGTCGAAAATCCCCGGCATATCGAAGTGCAGATGATCGGCGACAGCCATGGCAATCTGCTGTCGTTGTTCGAGCGTGAATGCACCTTGCAGCGGCGGCACCAGAAGGTGATCGAGGAAGCGCCATCGCCGACACTCAACGCCGCGCAGCGCGACAGGGTGTACGAAGCCGCGCGCAAGGCCGCTAGCGCGGTGGGCTATATCGGCGCGGGCACCGTCGAGTTCGTATCTGACGGCAAGGATGTGTTCTTCATCGAAATGAATACCCGCCTGCAGGTCGAGCATCCCGTGACTGAATTCATCACCGGAATAGATCTCGTGGAATGGCAGCTTCGGGTCGCGTTCGGGGAGAAACTGCCGCTGACGCAGGATCAGATCGCACTGAACGGTCACGCCATCGAAGCACGGGTCTATGCCGAAGATCCGAACAGAAGCTTCATGCCCTCCGTCGGCCGCATCAAGACGTGGCGCACGCCCCCCGAGGTTGACGGCTTGCGTATCGATGCGGGCTACAGTGAAGGCGATGCGGTTCCACCGAACTACGACGCCATGCTCGCGAAGGTAATTGCCTGGGCGCCGACCCGCCAGGCCGCGATCCGCCGCCTGGCGCGCGGGTTGGACGAAACGGACGTTCGCGGCATCGCCACCAACATTCCGTTCCTGTCCGCGCTGGTTACGCACGCGGACGTGTGCGCCAACGCGGTCGATACCGGGTTCATCGAGCGCCATCTGCAAGAACTGACCCGGCCCTCGGTGGCGCCGGGCGAGACCGAACTTGCGGCCGCCGTCGCCGCCGTCCTGTTGGCGGACAGCAAGGCGTCTTCAACGGACCCGGCGTCACCCTGGCGAACGGCGGGCTGGATGGCGGTCGGCCGACGCAGGCGGCGGTTCATATTCCGTCAGGGTCAGGCTGAGCACGAGGCCACGTTCGTCTATGGCAATGGCCCGGATGAAATTCAGCTTGGTGATAAGAATCTCCCATTCGCATTCGCTGCGGACGGCTCGGAAGGCATGGTCCTCACGCTCGATGGACGACGAAGCCCTGTTGTGTTCGCCGTCGATGGACGCGAACTGTACTTGCGGACCCGCAACGGGCGGTTCGAGTTGCACTGGGTCGATCCATTTGGCGAAGACGACGAGGAGCAGGCCGGCGAGGATCGCATCGTCGCGCCGCTGCCGGGCACGGTGGTTGCGCTGCTCGCGGAGGAGGGGACTTTGCTGGAGAAGGGCGCCCCCATTCTCGCGCTGGAAGTGATGAAAATGGAGCAGACGTTGCGCGCTCCGTTTGCCGGCAGGCTGAAGAAAATCAAATGCAAGGTCGGCGATGTCGTGCAGGAAGGCGTCGAACTCGCAGAGATCGAAGCAACCGCTTGAAAGCGAGGGGGCAGTCTCACCTGTGTTTCGGCGAGACTGCCGTTCCCGGCGATCAGAAGCAGCGATTGACGACGCGCCAGCGCGGTCCGAAGGAGGTCGGCACCAGCCTGCGCACAAAGCAGCCGCCAGACCCACCGATGAAGTGGCCGGGACCCCAGGCATAATGGCGCCAGCCGTGATGGTGATGCCCGTGATGGTGATGGTGACCGTGGTGATGCCAACCCCAGCCTGCGGATGCTGCGGTGGGCGCCAACGTTGCCGTGCCAAGCGACGCAGCCGCGATCGCGGCAAGTGCGATTTTGCGAAACATCGTGATCTCTCCTCATGATTAGGACGCCGAAGCGTCCGCAGTGAATATTTCGTCCGCCTGGTTTGACGTTTCGCCAGGCGGGCAGGTTCAGTGCTTCGGAGGTTACGGCATGGTTTCGAACCGCTCTGTGATGCAGGTTACAGAGTTCGTTATGGCGCACGGAAATGCCGTAGGAGCGAGGTCAGACGCCCGATGCGCTTGCCGTCAATGACAGGCGCCGATATAAGCGCGCAATTCCTGCGACCGCTAAATCAAGGACGACATCATGGCGATTGAACGCACCTTTTCAATTCTCAAGCCGGACGCGACCGCGCGAAACCTGACCGGCGCGATCAACGCCCTGATAGAAAAGGCCGGACTTCGAATTGTGGCGCAAAAGCGCATCCGCATGACCCGCGAGCAGGCCGAGACGTTTTACGCCGTGCACAAGGCCCGCCCATTCTTCGGAGAACTCGTCGACTTCATGATCTCCGGGCCGGTGGTCGTGCAGGTGCTGGAAGGCGAAGGCGCGATCCTCAAGTATCGCGACATCATGGGTGCGACCGATCCGTCCAAGGCGGCCGATGGCACCATTCGCAAGCTCCATGCAAAATCGGTCGGTGAAAACTCCGTTCATGGATCTGACGCAGCCGAAACCGCGGCAATCGAGATCGCCCAGTTCTTCTCGGGCAACGAGATCGTCGGCTAGAGCATTTTCCGGCGAAGTGGATACCGGTTCGCCGCAAGAAAATGCGACCAGACAATAATTTCTAGAGCATGATCCCGACCCGAAAGACCGCGCCAGCGCAAAGTGGAAACCGGTTTTCGGAGAAGATCATGCTCGAACAAAAAGGTACGCGACGGGTCTGATTCAACGCGGTTCAATCGGATTCAACGCGGTTGAAACAGACTCTGGAGCTTTGCTTCCGCTTCAATCGGAAGCAAGGCCTGAGATTGTTGTTTTGACGCGTTTTCCTCACGCGAACCGGCCGCCATCCTCGGGTCACATCCCGGGGACATGCTTCGCGCGAGAACGCTATCGGCCGAGTCTGGCGGCGTTCGATCGAAGGAACAGGTGTTGGATTCGCTACTGCACGTCTTCGACCTGACGGCGATCGCCTCGGCCTTCGATCAGTTTCGAAACGATCTGAATGATCCGGCGTTCTGGCTCGCCGTCAGCAAGATCATCTGGATCGATGTCGTCTTGTCCGGCGACAATGCGCTGGTGATCGCGCTTGCCTGTCGTGGGTTGGCTCCCCGGCTGCGCTTCTGGGGGGTGGTGCTCGGCGCGGGCGCCGCGGTTGGCCTCCGCATCATCTTCGCCGGAATCATCACAACCTTGATGGGACTGACCTACCTCAAGCTGGTGGGGGGGCTCGCGCTGCTTGTGATAGCCACCAAGCTGCTGGTGCCGGAGAAGCAGGGCGAGGATGCGATCCCGGCAGCCGGCCGCCTCTGGTCCGCCGTCCGGGTCGTCGTGGTCGCCGACTTCGTGATGAGTCTCGACAATGTCATCGCGATCGCGGCGGCGGCGAATGGCAGCGTGCCGCTGCTGATCATCGGGCTGGCTGTCAGCGTGCCGCTGATCGTGACGGGCGCGGCGCTGATCATGATGCTTCTGACGCGCCTGCCTTTCTTGATCTGGGCCGGATCAGCGTTGCTGGGCTGGATCGCGGGCGAGGTCATCGCGACCGATCCGGCGGTGGCGCCACGGCTGCATCAGTTCTTCGATGGAGGGACCGGAGTTTTTCTGGACGCGGTCCTGGGGTGGCTCGGCATCGCGCCCCAGTTTGCCGCCGGGGGACCCGGAGGCGAGGTTTTGTGCGGCTTGCTGGGGATCATGATCGTGCTCAGCGCCGGATCGATGATACGCAACCGCCGGAAAATTTCCGACTAGAGCATTATCGCTTCTGACTGAATCAGAAGCGAGGCTCTATGATATTGATTTAACGCGTTTTCTTTACGCGAACCGGATTCCATCCTTAGGGCTCGAGCCCGAGGACATGCTTCACTCGAAAACGCTTTGACCGTTCCGGAGAGCAGGTCTTCCGCATGCAATCAAACATGTGGATAGCGGGAGACTGACGAGCGAAGCTGGTTCGTTTCCGACACGGCCACGCATCGCCAAGACACCTTGAAACGCTTCGGTTTCGTCTGTCGCGGTCGTATCGCCGCTTCTTTCAAAGCCGCGGTCCCGGGTGTTTCTCCGTTCCCTGGCGTGGCTTGCTAAGCGGTAATTTTCATGTTGCAATCCCCTAACAATCGGTTGAGAGCCCGCCCGTCGGTACAATTCGGAAAGTTCGGCAAAGATCAGGAGAGGGGCCCGCTTGTGGCGTGAGGCGCGAAAGTGCGGCCACGTCTTTGATCACATCCCAACAGGAGACAGGCGATGCAGAAGGGCACCGTCAAATGGTTCAACCCAACCAAAGGGTACGGCTTCATCAAGCCAACAACCGGCGACAGGGACGTGTTCGTTCAAATCTCCGCCGTTGAGCGCGCCGGCCTGAGCACCCTCGACGAAAACCAGACGATCGAATACGATCTGGTTGAAAATCGCGGCAAGACCTCCGCCGAGAATCTGAAGATCTCGTAAATCACAGCTCTCCGCGATCGGTTCGGCGACACGCTCCTTCAATCGCGAGGGCGGGTGGATCTGCCTTGACCTATAGTCTTTCCGCTTCTGATGGAAATCAGAAGCGGGGCTCTCCGATTATGATCTGACGCGTTTTCTTCACGCAAACCGGCATCCGCTTTGCTCGGAAACGCTATAGGCGGGACGTAGTCAGATCACTGACGGCGAGATCAGGCTATCGTCCGGACTGGCATTTGCCGACGTCTTGCAGATGTCGCCATCCAGTCGCACTCCTCCGCCCGCGACCAGCCGCAGCGCATCCGGGTAGATGCGATGCTCGATTTCCAGAACGCGCGCGGCCAGCGTCTCCTCTGTATCGTCGTCACGCACGGTCACCGCGCCCTGCATGACAATGGGGCCGGCATCTGTTTCCGCAACGACGAAATGCACCGTGGCGCCTGAGATCTTCACACCCGCGCGCAGGGCCTGACCGTGGGGGTCGAGGCCCCGGAATGATGGAAGCAGCGAGGGATGGATGTTGAGCATCCGTCCATGCCAGCATCGGGCGAATTCGGCGGTGAACAGCCGCATGAAGCCGCCGAGGCAGATGAACTCGATGCGCTTGTCGTCCAGAGCGGATTGCAGTTCGGCCTCGAACGCCGCACGGTCCTTGCCAAATGGTTTGCTTTCAATGACGAGGGTCTCGATGCCGGCCGCCTGGGCTCTGGCGAGGCCCGCCGCGCCGGCTTTATTGGAAATGACGACGGCTATTTCAGCCGGAAAGCCCTCGGCCTTTGCAGCCTCCACCAGCGCCGTCATATTCGATCCGCGTCCGGAGATCAGGATGGCGACACGGCGTTTCATGCTCTCATTCCCTGCGGGGGCGTTCTACACGGCGAGATCGAGTTGACCGTCGTAAACGACCCGGCCTTCATCGCCCGCAGCGATCACATCGCCGAGCAACGACACACGTTCGCCGGCCTGCGTCAGCACATCCACGACCTGCTGAACCGCGTCGCGGCGCACGATCGCGACCATTCCGATGCCGCAATTGAAGGTTCGAAGCATCTCGCGTTCGGCGACGCGCCCCTGATGCGCCAGCCATTTGAATACCGGAAGGACCGTCAACCCCGCGAGATCGATCCTCACGCCGAGTCCCTCGGGCAGGACGCGAGGAATGTTGTCGGTGAAGCCGCCTCCGGTGATGTGGGCAAGCCCTTTCACCGCGCCGGTTTCGCGGATCGCGCGCAGGCAGGATTTGACGTAGAGCCGGGTAGGGGTCAGCAGCGCGCCTCCCAAGGTCGCCACAGGGGCAAACGGCGCTGGAGCGGAGAGGGCGACACCCGAGGCTTCGACGATCTTGCGGACCAGTGAATAGCCATTGGAATGCACGCCGGACGACGCGAGTCCGATCACCGCATCACCGGCAGCGATATCGCGGCCGGGCAACAGGGAGCCGCGTTCCGCCGCGCCGACCGCGAAGCCGGCGAGGTCGTAGTCGCCGTCCTTGTAGAGGCCGGGCATTTCAGCCGTTTCGCCGCCGATCAGGGCGCAACCTGCCTCCCGGCAGCCTTCCGCGATTCCGGCCACGATCGCCGCGGCGGTTTCGGGATCGAGCTTGCCGCAGGCAAAATAATCAAGGAAGAACAAGGGCTCCGCGCCCTGCACGACGAGATCGTTGACGGACATGGCGACGAGATCGATGCCGATGGTGTCGTGGATGCCGGTTTCGATCGCGATCTTGACCTTGGTTCCGACCCCGTCGTTGGCCGCGACCAGAACCGGGTCCGCGAATCCGGCGGCCTTGAGATCAAACAGGCCGCCGAATCCGCCGATCTCAGCCTCCGCGCCAGCGCGAGCGGTTGCGCGCACCATCGGCTTGATGAGGTCGACCAGCCGGTTGCCGGCGTCGATATCGACGCCCGCCCCGGCATAGGTAAGGCTGTTGTTCCTGTCGGTCATGCCAGTGTCCCGATTCCGAAGTCCGCATACCCTTGCCGCAACCTTTGATACGAACTTCGGAATCAAAGGGACACCAGCAGCGCTCGAAGACATCCGGGCTGGTTACGTCGGATTGCGGACTTGCGCAATGGCTCGCACCGGCTGTCCGCATATACTATGTAGACAAAGGCCGACCGCTTCTGCAAAGCCTCGCCTCCCGAAGGTTTTGTGCGGGAACCATCCGGAGCCTGGAAAGTCGCGTGAGTATTCCAAATATTATTACGCTCGGCCGTATTCTGCTCGTGCCAATCATTATCTGGGCTATCGCCTCCAATCAGATGGAGATCGCTTTCGCCATCTTTGTGATTGCCGGCGTCAGCGACGCGGTGGACGGGTTTCTAGCCAAGCGCTTCAACATGGCGAGCGAACTTGGTGCGCTTCTGGATCCGCTGGCCGACAAGGCGCTGCTGGTCTCGATCTTCGTCACGCTCGGCATTTGGGGCGCCGTGCCCATCTGGCTCGTTATCCTGGTGGTCTCGCGCGACATCATGATCGTCGGGGCGGTGATCGTATCGTGGCTGTTCAACAAGCCGGTGCCGATGAAGCCGCTGCTGGTCTCGAAGCTCAATACAGGAGCGCAGGTCGCGTTCGCGGCGCTGGTGCTGGCCGCGCTGGGATTCGGATTCGATTCCTCGCCCTACGAAGCCCTTCTGATGGCCGCCATAGCGATCCTGACCCTGGTTTCCGTCTCGTTCTATCTCGTGGAGTGGGTGCGCCACATGAGCACCATCGATCCGAAATGAAGATGGCACGGTACACGCGAGTTGGTGCTGACGTGGAGTAGATGCGTGGCAGGCCGTCCTCCCTCCCGTCAGCTCGCATTCACGCTGCCGCACGCTGAGAGCTTTTCGCGGGACGACTTTCTTGAAGGTCCCGCGAACGCGGCGGCGCTGTCGCTGATCGAGGGCTGGCCGGAGTGGCCGAACAGGATCATGTTGCTGGCCGGCCCTGAAGGTTGCGGCAAGAGCCACCTCGCGGCGATCTGGGCGGAGCGGGCAGGGGCGCGCTCCATCAGCGCGCAAGGCCTGACCGCGGCGACGGTGCCGATGGCCCTGACGACAGGGGCGCTCGTCGTGGAGGACCTCAATCCGAAAACCTTCGATGAGCTTGCCCTGTTCCACCTGATGAACCTCGCCCGTGAGGAAACCGCGTTCGTGCTGATGACGGCGCGAGTCACTCCCGCCGCGATCGAGATCGGGCTGCGCGATCTCCGGTCGCGACTCCGCGCGGTGCCGGTCGTAACGTTGATGCCGCCCGACGATCATCTGCTCCGGGCGCTGATCGTGAAGTTCTCAGCGGACCGCCAGATGAATATCGACGAAGCGATCGTGAGTTTCATCGCAACGCGGACCGAACGATCGGTTGCCGCCGCTCGCCTCGCCGTCGAACAGCTCGATGCCGAATCGTTACGCCTTGGCCGGCCGGTGACGCGCGCGCTCGCCGCAGAACTGCTTCGAAATATCGACTGAAGCCACACGGCTCTGCGTTCCTTCGATAGACCTTGACGCCGCGACCTTCCGCAACGTCAAATGTCATGGAAACGTCATTGAGCTGGCCCATGGTTTGCCGCTGTTGCACCGCCGCCGCAGCATCTGAGCTACGCCACTTCTGATGCTCGCCACTTTTGAGGGAGGTCGGAGCAGGCACAGGTTTTGATTGGACGCGTTTTCCTTGCGCGAACCGGCTATCCGCTTCGCTCGAAAACACGAGAATACGGACCGACATATCGATGGATTCAATTCAAGCGATTGCTCCCGAAGACAAAAAGCTGGAACTGGAACTGGACTCGGCGATCCGCGCCAGTCCGGAACGGTTTATCAATCGGGAATTATCCTGGCTGCATTTTAACCGCCGCGTCCTTGAGGAATCGGTCAATCCCGGCCATCCCGCGCTTGAGCGCGTCCGATTCCTGTCGATCTCCGCCAATAACCTCGATGAATTCTTCATGGTTCGCGTCGCCGGCATCAAGGCGCAGGTGCGGGAAGGGATCACCGAGCGCAGCCCGGACGGGCTGACGCCGTCGGAGCAACTTATTCTCATCAACGAGACGGTCTCGAATCTCGCGAGCGATCAACAGGCGATCTGGCGGGATCTGCGCAATATGCTGGCCGGAGTGGGGATCGTCCTGATCGACGGCAAGGATGTCACCAAAGCCGAGCGGAGCTGGATCGCCGATCACTTCCTGCACAATATCTTCCCTTTGTTGACGCCGCTCGCCATTGATCCGGCCCACCCGTTTCCGTTCATTCCAAGCCTTGGCTTCACCATCGCGCTGCAATTGGCGCGGACGTCGGATGGCAAGCCGATGAATGCTTTGATCCGCATGCCCGGCAAGATCGACCGGTTCCTGAGGCTGCCGGTGGCCAGCAAGGACGATCCTGTCAGGCTGATCACGATTGAAGGCGCCACCAGCCTGTTCATCAACCGGCTGTTTCCGGGCTACACGGTCAAGGGGCAGGGCGCGTTCCGCATCATCCGGGACTCCGAGCTGGAAATCGAGGAGGAGGCGGAGGACCTGGTTCGCCTGTTCGAGACCGCGTTGAAACGCCGCCGGCGCGGCTCCGTCATCCGGCTCGAAATCGAGGCCGCGATGCCCGCCGAGCTGCGTGCATTCGTTCAGCGGGCGCTATCGGCGGCCGACGACGAAGTGCTGCTGGTGGACGGCGTCCTCGCCATGAACGAGCTGTCGCAACTCACACGACTCGACCGGCCCGACCTTGAATTCGTGCCGTATGTTCCGCGCCATCCCGAGCGTGTGCGCGATCATGGCGGCGACGTGTTCGCCGCGATCCGGCAGAAGGACCTGATCGTTCATCATCCTTATGAGTCGTTCGACGTCGTCGTGCAGTTCCTGCAACAGGCCGCGCGCGACCCTGACGTCGTCGCCATCAAGCAGACGCTCTACCGCACCTCCAACAACTCGCCGATCGTGCGGGCGCTGGCGGAGGCCGCGGAGGCGGGCAAGTCCGTCACGGCGCTCATCGAGCTCAAGGCGCGGTTCGACGAAGAGGCCAACATCCGCTGGGCGCGCGATCTCGAACGTGCCGGTGTGCAGGTGGTCTACGGCTTCCTCGAGCTAAAGACGCATGCCAAGCTCTCGCTGGTCGTGCGCCGGGAAGGCGGCAGTCTCGCGACCTATGTCCACACCGGTACCGGCAACTATCACCCGGTGACCGCGCGTATCTATACCGACCTGTCGTATTTTACATCCGATCCGATCATAGGCCGTGATGCGGCGCGCGTATTCAATTACATCACGGGTTACGCCGAGCCGAGCGATATCGAGAGAATGGCCGTATCGCCTCTGACGCTGCGGAATCGGATTATCGATCATATTCGCGGTGAAACCACTTTCGCCCGTAACGGCAAACCGGCCGCGGTCTGGATGAAGATGAACGCGCTGGTCGATCCCGACATCATCGATGCGCTGTACGAAGCATCCCAGGCAGGCGTTTCCGTCGAATTGATCGTGCGCGGCATCTGCTGCCTGCGGCCCGGAGTTCCCGGATTGTCGGAAAACATTCGCGTCAAGTCAGTCATCGGCAGGTTTCTGGAGCACGGCCGGATTTACTGTTTTGGAATGGGGCAACCCATGCCGGGACCAAAGGCCGCTGTGTATATCTCGTCCGCGGACATGATGCCGCGCAACCTCGACCGGCGCGTCGAGGTGCTGTGCCCGCTGCAGAATGCGACGGTGCATCAGCAGGTTCTCGAGCAAATCATGGTCGCGAACCTCAAGGATACCGAACAGAGCTGGCAGTTGTTGCCGGATGGATCGTCAACGCGTATGAAGGCCGCGAAGGGTGAGGAGCCCTTCAACCTGCATAACTATTTCATGACAAACCCGAGTCTGTCCGGCCGTGGAAAGTCGCTCAAGGAATCTTCGCCGCGCCGTCTCACGCGTCGCTCAGAGCGGCAGCCGCCGGCATAGAACGCCGGCCCCGACATATCTGCGTCCGCGTAAACCGGAATCCAGCGTCGCCGTCATCGATATCGGCTCCAACTCCGTCCGCCTCGTCGTCTATGAAGCGTTGGAGCGAAGTCTCGTCTCCGTCTTCAACGAGAAAGCATCGTGCGGACTCGGGCGCGAGGTGCAGTCCACCGGATTGCTTGCGTCGGATGCGATCAGCAAGGCGCTGACATCCCTGCGGCGTTTCCATGCGCTGTGCAAGGTCATGAAGATCAGCCGCGTTTACGCCATCGCGACCGCGGCATGCCGCGATGCCACGAACGGCGCGGATTTCATAGCTCAGGCTGAACGCATCTGCGGCGTGCCGGTTGAAATTCTGCCGGGATCACAGGAAGCCTATCTTGCCGCCCTGGGAGTCGTTTCCAGCGTCCACAAACCGAACGGGATCGTGGGCGATCTCGGCGGCGGTTCGCTGGAATTGACCGACGTGCGCGACCACCGGGTGGGTCGCGGAATAACGCTGCCGCTCGGCAGTCTCGCCTTGCAGGATGCGTCGAAGAAATCATTGAAGCGCGCGAACAGCATTGTAAAAGCCGCGCTTGCCGATGCGACGCCGCTGAAGGCCGGCAAAGGCCGCACTTTCTACGCTATCGGCGGAACATGGCGGGCGCTGGCGCGCCTTCACATCATCCAGAGCGGTTATCCGCTTCGTGTCATGCACGGCTATTCCATTCCCGCAGCCGACGCGCTTGATTTCGTCCGGCGGCTGCGCCGTCTGGTTGCTTCCGACATGCTGGCGGATATCGAGGTCGTCGCCGAAGCCCGGCAGCCGCTGCTGACTTATGCCGCTCTCGTGCTGGAGCACATCATCCGGATTGCGAAGCCGAAGGCCATCGTTTTCTCAACCTATGGCGTCCGCGAGGGTCTGCTTTACTCGATGCTGCCCGCTGCCGACCGATCCAGGGATGGATTGATCTGCGCCGCGCAAACGCTGAATAGCCTGCTGTCGCGCTCAGCCTGTCATGCCGAGGAACTGATCGAATGGACCGATCGGTTGTTCCGGGCTCTCAAGCTTCAGGAGACCGAAGACGACCGACGGCTGCGCCACACCGCCTGCCTGCTCTCCGATATCGGCTGGCGCATACATCCCGACTACCGCAGCGAGCAGACTCTCAGTTTGATCATGAATGGCAATTTCGTCAGCATCGACCATCAAGGACGAGCTTTCGTCGCGCTGTCGGTATACTACCGCTATGCCGGGTTGAACGAAGCGAACGGGCCATCACCCGTGGTAGGCGAACTGGTGACGTCGCCCATGGATGAGAGAGCGCGTATTCTGGGCGCCGCCTTTCGCGTCGCGCATCTGATTTCGGCGGCTCAACCAGGTGTGTTGTCCGCCACCCAGTTCAAAAACAGCGGTCGCAAGCTGACGCTTGTGTTCGAACACCGGCTGGTCGATCTGGTCGCGGATCGTGTGGGTGGCCGGTTCAAGCAACTGGCGCGCCTTGTCGGCCGTTCGGGCTCGATCGTCCTCCGCTAGTGTCCCGATTCCGAAGTTCGCAAACCCTTGCAGCGACCTTTGATGCGAACTTCGAAATCACAGGGACACTGGCAGCTTTATAATTCTAGTGTGGTTTAGGTTCAGAAGTTCGCCTGGCAGAATCGCTGGACCCTGAAAGCGAACTTCTGAACCACCACACTAGGCTTGTTCATCAGCGCCGCCTGCGACGTTTTCTCTTTGCGCATCAAGCACCCGCTTCTGTAACGTTGTCGTGGTGGTGAAGCACCAAGAGCCTTTCGCTGCTGATGGAATCAGAAGCGAGGCTCTATGATCGTGATTTGACGCGTTTTCTTCATGCGAACCGGTATCCATTTCGCTCGAAGACGCTCTCGCCTTCCATAAGGAGATGTCGCCGTGGGTGATGGCAGTTTAACCAGTCTGGCCGGAGTTCTCTCTGTCATCATTCTCGTCGTCGCGAACGGTTTCTTCGTCGCTTCTGAATTTTCGCTGGTGGCAATGCGTCGCAGCCGCGTCGCGCAACTGGTTGCCGCGGGAGGCGCAAACGCCCGTGCGCTACAGAAGGCGGTTGAACATCTCGATTATAATCTCGCGGCGTGCCAGCTCGGAATTACGCTGTCATCATTGGCTCTGGGCTGGATCGGAGAACCGGCGCTGGCGCACCTGATCGAGCCGCTGCTGGTTCTGCCATTCGGTACCGGGGCCGAGATCGGCGCTCACGCCATCGCCATCATTATCGCCTTTGCTATCATTACGATCCTGCACATCGTGCTTGGCGAACTCGCGCCGAAGAGCCTCGCCTTGCAGCGGACCGAGACCACGGCGCTGATCATCGTGCGTCCGCTCGCGTTGTTCGGGTTGCTGTTGAAACCGGCGATTGTGTCATTGAACGGGCTCGGCAACGGCGTCTTGCGTCTGTTCGGCCTCAGCGCCGCCAGCGAAAAGGAAACGCTTCACTCACCTGACGAGATCAGGCTTCTCGTTGCCGAGACCGAGCGAGCGGGCTTGCTCGCTCGAACCCAGCGGGAAGTCGTTGAGCGGGTCATCAGCCTTACCCGTCGCGACGTGAGCGACATCATGACTCCGCGGATGAGCATCGTTTGGGCCGACGCGGATGACAGCCGGGACGAGATTCTCAATGTGGTGCGTGAGTGCAAGCATGAGCACGTCGTTATCGGGCAGGGTAGCATTGATGAGGTCGTGGGCGTGCTTCGCAAGCAAGACCTGCTCGATCAGGCTCTGGAGGGACGTGAAGTCGATCCGCTCGCGGTGTTGCAGCAACCGCTCGCGCTCTCGGAGTTCACGCCGATCCTGCAAGCCATCGAGCGTTTCAAGGCGCAACCTGTTCGCGTGGGCATCGTGGTCGATGAGTACGGAACGTTGCAGGGGATCGTCACGCGCACCGATCTGCTCGAATCCATCGCAGGTGAACTGCCGGATGCCGGTGAGGAGCCCGACATACTGGGAGGAGGCGACGGCAAGTTTGTCATCAACGGACGAATGCCGATTGACGAAGCGATGATACACCTGGGCATCAGCCGTAAGCCGGATGGAGATTTCCATACCGTGGCGGGCTGCGCGATCGAGTTGCTGGGTCGGATACCGGCTGTCGGCGACGAGTTCACCTGGGAAGGGTGGTTGTTCCGGATCTCGGAAATGGATGGCCCGCGGATCAGCAGGCTGATCGCTTCGAGGTCCGTCGGGTGACGTACATCGCTGAATCGCGCGCGTGCTTCAGGAATCGGAAAGCCTCGCTTCGCATCTCATCAGAAGCGAAAAGACTCTCGAGCCTGTTCAACCGCGTTGAATCCGATTCAACCGCGTTGAATCACACTCGTCGCCCATCTTTTTGTTCGAGCATGATCTTCTCCGAGAACCTGTTTCCACTTTGTGCTGGCGCGGCCCTTCGGGTCAGGATCATGCTCTACGTTCGCTCCACGCGGACCACGCTGCCCTTTTCGATCGCCAGAGCCAGCCGGCCGTGCTTCAGGGCGAGGGCGGCCTCGCCGAACAGTTCACGCCGCCACCCGTGCAGCGCACCGACATCGGCCCCGTCATCGGCGACGATTCGCTCCAGGTCATCCACCGTCGCGATCACCTTGCTGGCGACAGCATGGCGCTCGGAGGTCATGCGCAGCAAAACCTTGAGAAGCTCCACCGTGGCGGCGCCGTTCGAATTGTTGCGGGGCTTCTCGATCCTGGGCAGCGAACGCAGGTCTCGTGCAAGCCCGCGCTGGACCGCCGCGACGATATCAGCGCCCCACTGCGACCTTTCAAAACCCTTGGGCAGCGAACGCAGCGCCCCCAACCGTTCCGGACTGCTCGGAGCATGGATCGCGATATCGCCGACGGCGTCGTCCTTCAGAACACGGGATCGCGGAATATTGCGGCTCTGGGCTTCCTGTTCGCGCCAGGCCGCCACTTCCATCAGGACGGCAAGGTCCTTCGGCTTGCGGACCCGGCTCTTCAATCGTTCCCATGCACGTTCGGGATGAAAATCGTAGGTCTTCGGCGACGTCAGGACCTCCATCTCCTCGCTGACCCAATCGCTGCGTCCGCGCTTCCTGAGATCGGCGTCGAGCGCGGCAAAGACGTCGCGGAGGTGAGTGACATCCGCCACGGCGTATTCGAGTTGTTCCGCGGTCAGCGGACGGCGCGACCAGTCGGTGAATCGGTGGGTCTTGTCCGGACGGTGTCCGGTAATGCGCTCGACCAGCGCGTCATAGGCGATGGAATCGCCATGTCCCAGCACCATGGCGGCAACCTGAGTGTCGAAGACAGGATGGGGAATGAGCCCGGCCTGGTGCCAGATAATCTCGATATCCTGCCGTGCTGCGTGGAAGACCTTGAGGACGTTTTCGTTCGACATCAGAGCGAAAAACGGCTTCAGGTCGATTCCCTCGGCGAGAGCATCGACCACCACGGCTTCATCGGGACTTGCCAGCTGAATGACGCAGAGCAGGGGGTAATATGTGGTCTCGCGGAGGAACTCGGTGTCGACGGTAATGACCGGGTGCCTGGCGAGGCGAGCGCAGACGGAGGCCAGCTCCGCGGAGGTGGTAATCAAATCCATGAACGCTCCATAGCCCGTCTTTTTTGCCCTGTCGCCCTGCTTTTTTGCTGTACGCCGCGCTTGTTTTTTTCGGACTTTTCCGGTCAAGAATGATCATCCGGGCCACTCTTTCCAGGTTCCGCCTCTCGGTTGCCGCGCACCTTTCGCTCGGGTAAACCCCTGACGCTCAACCATCCGGCGGCCCGTCCGACCCCTGTTCCGCCTCTGACGCCTTCTTGCAGGATTCCCATGCATCGCTATCGGTCCCATACCTGCGGCGCGCTCCGCGACAGCCACATCGACCAGACCGTCCGCCTGTCAGGCTGGTGCCATCGGATTCGTGATCATGGCGGGGTGCTGTTCATCGACCTGCGCGACCATTACGGGCTGACCCAGTGCGTGGCCGATCCGGACTCCCCGGCCTTCGCGCTGGCGGAAAAGCTTCGTTCGGAATGGGTGGTCCGGATCGATGGCAAGGCGCGGCGCCGTCCCGCCGGCACCGAAAATCCGGAACTGCCGACCGGAGCGGTCGAAGTTTATATTACGGAAATCGAGGTGCTCGGACCCGCCGCGGAATTGCCGCTGCCGGTGTTCGGTGAGCAGGAATACCCTGAAGATATAAGGCTTAAGTACCGTTTCCTCGACCTTCGTCGCGAGAATCTGCATCAGAACATCATGACCCGCGGCGCTATTGTCGATTCGATGCGCAAGCGCATGAAGGAGCAGGGGTTCTTCGAATTCCAGACTCCGATCCTGACGGCCTCCTCGCCGGAAGGCGCGCGCGACTTCCTGGTTCCCTCGCGCATTCATCCCGGCAAGTTCTACGCGCTGCCGCAGGCGCCGCAGCAGTACAAGCAACTGTTGATGATGTCGGGCTTCGACCGCTACTTCCAGATCGCGCCGTGCTTCCGCGACGAGGACCCGCGCGCCGACCGCCTGCCGGGCGAGTTCTACCAGCTCGACCTTGAGATGAGCTTTGTCGAGCAGGACGATGTTTTTGCTGCGGTTGAGCCGGTCATTACCGGCATTTTCGAGGAGTTCGCCAAGGGCAAGCCAGTCACAAGGAACTGGCCGCGCATTCCGTTCGCTGAAAGCTTGCGCAAGTACGGCACCGACAAGCCCGACTTGCGCAATCCGCTGCTGATGCAGGACGTCTCCGAGCATTTCCGCGGCTCCGGCTTCAAGGTGTTCGCGCGGATGCTTGAGGATTCGAAGAACCAGGTCTGGGCGATTCCGGGACCCGGCGGCGGCAGCCGGGCGTTCTGCGACCGCATGAATTCGTGGGCGCAGGGCGAGGGCCAGCCGGGACTCGGCTACATCATGTGGCGCGAAGGCGGCGAGGGGGCGGGCCCGCTTGCCAACAACATTGGCCCAGAGCGGACCGAGGCGATTCGTGTCCAGCTTGGCCTCAAGGCGGGCGACGCCGCATTTTTCGTGGCCGGCGACCCGGCGAAGTTCTGGAAATTCGCGGGACTCGCGCGCACCAGGCTCGGCGAGGAGTTGAACCTGATCGATAAGGACCGGTTCGAGCTGGCCTGGATCGTCGATTTCCCGATGTATGAGTACAACGAAGAAGACAAGAAGGTGGACTTCTCGCACAATCCCTTTTCGATGCCGCAGGGCGGGCTCGATGCGCTCAACACCCAGAACCCACTGACGATCAAGGCGTTCCAGTACGACATCACCTGCAACGGCTACGAGATCGCCTCCGGCGGCATCCGCAACCACCGGCCGGAAGCGATGGTGAAGGCGTTCGAAATCGCGGGCTATGGCGAGAACGAGGTGGTCGAGCGGTTCGGCGGCATGTACCGCGCGTTTCAGTACGGCGCGCCACCGCATGGCGGCATGGCGGCCGGCGTCGATCGCATCGTCATGCTGCTCTGCGGAACAAACAACCTGCGCGAGATTTCGCTGTTTCCCATGAACCAGCGGGCCGAAGACCTGCTGATGGGCGCGCCGTCAGAGGTCGCTCCGAAGCAGTTGCGCGAGCTTCATATCCGGCTCAATCTGCCGCAGAATTAACGCCTCGATTCCAACGTCGGCGTCCCCGATTCCACCGGCTTTTCTCAAATGCCGGAGGAATCAGGGGCATGGCTCGGGCCGGAGCGCTTTGGCGTAGGCTTACGCCCGGGCCGGTAGGCCCGCGCGCACCATCGTCAGAACCTACGCCGGGAGCTGACCAAGGCAGGCGGCAAGGAGCGCTGCAACGTGTCGTATTCAGAGGATCTCCGCTCCGCCGCGCTGTCCTTTCATCGCTCCCCGCGTCCCGGCAAACTCGAAATCCAGCCGACAAAGCCGCTCGCCAACCAGCGTGACCTCGCGCTGGCCTATTCGCCCGGCGTCGCCGCGGCCTGCGAAGAGATCGTCGCCGATCCGGCGGAAGCCGCTACGCTGACCGGCCGGGCCAATCTGGTCGCGGTGGTATCGAACGGCACCGCCGTGCTCGGTCTTGGCAATATCGGGCCGCTCGCCTCCAAGCCCGTGATGGAAGGCAAGGCGGTCCTGTTCAAGAAGTTCGCTGGCATCGACGTGTTCGATATCGAGATCGCCGCCGACACTATCGAGCGCGTGGTGGAGACGGTCGCGGCGCTGGAGCCGACCTTCGGCGGGATCAACCTTGAGGACATCAAGGGGCCGGAGTGCTTTGAGATCGAGGAGCGCCTGAAGGCCCGGATGAAGATTCCGGTGTTCCATGATGACCAGCACGGCACCGCGATCATTGTCGCGGCCGCAGTTTCCAACGCCCTGATGCTGAACGGCAAGGCGCTCGCGGAAGTCAAGATCGTTGCTTCCGGCGCGGGCGCGGCCGCCATCGCCTGCCTCAATCTGCTGGTGTCGATGGGCGCGCAGCGCAGAAATATCTGGGTCTGCGACATCGACGGCCTGGTCTACGAGGGCCGCGATACGCTGATGGACAAGTGGAAGGCGGCTTATGCGCAGAAGACGGACAAACGCAAGCTAGCCGAGGTGATTTCAGGCGCAGATGTGTTTCTTGGTGTCTCCGCCGGCGGCGTGCTGACGGCGGAAATGGTCGCGCAGATGGCGGACAGGCCGCTGGTGCTGGCGCTCGCCAACCCTGTTCCGGAAATCATGCCGGAAGAGGCGCGCAAGGCGCGGCCCGACGCCATGATCTGCACCGGCCGTTCGGACTTTCCCAATCAGGTGAACAACGTCCTGTGCTTTCCCTTTATCTTTCGCGGCGCTCTCGACGTCGGCGCCACCGCGATCAACGAGGCGATGAAGCTGGCCGCTGTCGATGCCATCGCCCGGCTCGCGCGCGAACCGCCGCTTGATGCGGCAATCCGGTTTGACAGCGAGACTCAGGGTTTCGGACCCGGCTCCCTGATTCCCGGGCCGTTCGACCCCCGGCTGATCCTGCGCATCGCGCCCGCCGTCGCGAAGGCCGCCATGGCCTCAGGCGTAGCGACGCGGCCGATCACGAATTTCGACGAGTACCACGCGCGGCTTGAACGCTTTGCCTTCCGGTCCGGCCTCGTCATGAAGCCGGTATTCGCGGAGGCGAAGAAGCGGCCGTTTCGGGTGATCTACGCCGAGGGCGAGGATATGCGGGTGCTGCAGGCAACCCAGCAGGTGCTCGAGGAGCAACTGGCCCGCCCGATCCTGGTCGGCCGCCCGTCCGTGGTGGAGACGCGGATCAGGCGTCTCGGCCTTGCGATCAAGGCGGGCAGGGATTTCGATCTGATCAATCCCGAGGACGATCCCCGCTACCGCTCCTATGTGCAGTCCTATATCGACGTCGCCGGCCGGCACGGCGCGACGCCGGACGTCGCCCGGACCACGATCCGCACCAACGCGACAGTGATCGCCGCGCTCGCGGTGGTGCGAGGCGAAGCCGATGCGATGCTGTGCGGCGTCGAAGGCAGCTATATGCGGCACCTCCGGCACATCCGGGAGATCATCGGGTATCTGCCGGGGACAAGCGACTTCGCCGCGCTGTCGCTGATGATCACCGGCAAGGGCGCCTACTTCATTGCGGATACGCAGGTGCGCCCGAACCCGTCCGCGGAAGAACTGGCGGACATCGCAGCCCAGGCCGCGGTGCATGTGCAGCGCTTCAACATCAAGCCGAAGATCGCTTTCGTGTCGCATTCCGATTTCGGCAGCTACGACACCGAATCCGCCCGCAAGGCGCGGCGGGCGACCGAGCTTTTCACCGCCCGACATCCCGATATCGAGGCTGACGGTGAAATGCAGGGCGATACCGCCTTGTCCGAGTCCGCGCGACAGTTGATACTGCCGCATTCCCGGCTAACCGGCGTCGCCAACGTTCTGATACTGCCCAACCTCGATGCGGCGAACGCCGCCTATCAGATGATCAAGGTGCTCGGCAACGGGCTGCTGGTCGGGCCTATCCTGATTGGTCCCGCGCGTCCCGCGCACATTCTGACTCCGTCAGTAACGGCGCGCGGCATACTCAACATGACGGCCATTGCGGTGGTCGAAGCGCAGGAACGCGCGACACGTATCTAGCCCTGTGGCCGGCGCCATGCGGTGACGCGAACATCGTTCTTCGCATCGAGAATCCGGACCTCGCGAGGCTGAAGGCCATGCGCCGTCAACACAGCTTGCGGAGAGGTATCGGGAACGCCAGGGAAGCAGCCTTCGCCCCCGGGCAGCCTCACATGCGGAGCTTCCGACAACCAGAACGTATCATAACGATCAAGGAACATCTCGAAAACTGTAGGCCCACCGATGATCGCGGCCGTTCCCTCGCGCACGCCGGCATGGGAGCAGGCGTCCTCGAACGAAGCGCCGGCGGGATTCCATAAGGTCGCCATTTCGTTTTCGGGATCAGGTTCAACGCCGGCGACGCGATGGGTAAGTATGATTCTTTTGCGGAGCGGGGAGTTGGGCTGATCCTCGAACGAATTGCGTCCGTGAACGACGACAGCCGCGCCATCAAGACCCGACGTGAAGAACTCGAGGTCGCCCTTGAACTTCAGCGCTTCGGGCATCACCCGGTTGGCATCGGCAAGCATTCCGTCGGCCGACACGATAACGTAACCTTCGATGCGAAGCATTTTTCGTCCTGGATCGTCACGCTACTCGGAGATCGTCTGGACCACGCTATCGATCGGACGCTTGCTCACGGTCGGCAGCTTGGTATCCTTCTTTAGCGCTTCGTCATATTGCGCAAGCGTTTGAATCGGGGCCTTGGCCTTCATCTGCACCACTTTATAGCCTCCGGCCTTGAGCCTGCGCAGAACTTCGGGAAGCGCCTCGGCCGTGTGCTTCTGAAAATCGTGCATCAGGATGATACCCTTGCCGACCTTGTCCAGCTTCTTGAAGATGTTGGTGACCACCTGTTCGGCATTGCGGGTCTTGAAGTCGAACGAGTCGACGTCGCAGGAGAAAATCGCGACGTTGCGTTCGCCCAGATACGTCACGATTTCCGGCGGATGCTGAAGCGCCGGGAAGCGGAAGAACGGCGCGGGTTCAGCTTCGAGCGCCCATTTGACGGCGCTGAAACCTTTCTCGATTTCTTCCTTGCGCTGGTCCTCGGACAGCTTCTTATTGTTGAGGTTGGCGTGGGACCAGGTGTGACCGCCGACGGTGTGTCCTGCGGCGGCGACATTCCTCAGGATTTCGGGATGATATGTCGCGTGCTTGCCGATCGAGAAGAAGATGCCGGTGGTGCATTGATCCGCAAGCGCCTTCAACACGGCAGGTGTTTTTCCGGGCCATGGGCCATCATCGAACGTCAACACCACTTCCTTGTCGCGCAAAAAGTCGAGTTGCTTGAAATGCTCGAAACCGAACCCCGGACCGCCGGTCGTGTCGATCTGGACCACGCGCGCAACACCGAGTGCGTCGGGACTTCCGTTACAGGCGACCTGCGGCCCGCTGGCCCGCGCGGGAACCGGCGCGGTGTTCTGAGCGCCCTTGGGCGCCGGTGTCTGCGACCAGGCAACCGTGGCTGCGCACAACGAAATCACGCCTGCAGAAATCAGCACCGCCGTTATGCGCATCTCGATCACCTCAAAGGTTTCGCGGTTGAGTCGCCCGCGTTGTTATCCTAGCGCAGCCAGGGTCGGCCACTTCGACGGAAACGGCATTTATCCCCAACTGGACCGCTTTCTCTGAGACCGCGTTGTGACATGCCGCTCAGCGAAAGCCTGAGCGGTTGAATCGCCACATTATGGCAGCTTGACGATGAAGTCGGTGCCTTCACCGGTTTCGCCGCTGCCTGCGATTCCCTGATCCGAGATAACGATCGAATCTCCCGTTGAAAGGGCGCTTGCGATTTTCGCCATGACGTCTTCGGGAAGGGAGACGCGATCCAGCGCTTCGGTGGGGTTCTCCGGAACCGAAACTGGTCTGGCCGTTGCGTCGGCCACCTTCGTTTGCCGGGCGGGCTGGCTTTTTGAAATGTGAATCCGATCGGCGCGGTGCGCGAGAGCCGGGAGCGAGACCACCGACCAGCGGAAGTCATCCTTGCTGTCCCTGGTCGTTCTCGCCGTGAACACGTGAGTTCCCAAGGGCCGATCGCTTGCTGCGATGGCGATCGGAGCATCGAATATCGGCGAAAAATTCTGCCTCACATAGATCTTGCTGTCCTTGCCGCTGATGAAGACCGCGATCCGGTCGCTCCGCTTCAATGCGGAGATCGCCGTAAGCCCGGTTTTCTCAGCGCTTTCAGGAGAGGGCCGCGATTGATCCTCCGGCGCTGCCGGAGTTCCTGCCGGGGAGGCCGCCGTATCTCCGTCAACCTTGACCGCCGCCGTTACCGTCGTGTCGTCGTCCTGCGCATTTCCTGAATCCGTCCTGACCGGCCCGGCGGCGGCCTCAGGCGTTGCGGCAGCAGGCTCACCGGTCGCGGGCAGATCGGATGCAATCGATGAAACCTCGACTTGCGGCATCGCATTGCCGGCGTCGGAGGCTTTTACCTCGGCCGGCGCCGCCTCGGACTCAGGCCGGTGGGTTATCAGCAGAGGGTGCGAAAAATCAGCGGGCGTCACCTCGCCAGGCGTGATGATGACCCTCGCGCCGATCCTGGTCCAACTCCACATCTTCACCGCGAAGTCCAAGGGCATTCGGATACATCCGTGCGATGCCGGATAACCCGGAAGCGCGCCCGCGTGCATCGCGATGCCGGACCAGGTGATGCGTTGCATGTAGGGCATCGGCGCGTTGCTGTAGATGTTCGAGCGGTGCCATTTTCGCTTTTGAATGACGCTGAAAACTCCCATTGGAGTGGAGTGGCCGCGCATTCCGGTCGACACCGGCGTTTCAGCGAAAAGGCCGTTGCCGTCGTAGACCTTCATTGTTTGCTGGCGGATTGAAACGGCGATGATGACCGGACCGTTTGGCTTCCGTATGACCTTGGCCGCCGGTTCTGGCTGTGAAAGCCGGCGAGGTTTGGATTCATGCGCCCGCGGTCTCGTCACGGGCGGCGGCGGGGGAGGTGCCTCGATATAAACGTCCGGGTAATCCTCCTGCCAGAAGAACTGGCTGTGAGCGGGTGATCCGAGCCCGATCAGGATCGCGGTTACCAGTCCAATCCCGATGCGCCGCGGGCCGGGATATGCACCCGCGCGAACCAGGAAAAAGTTGGCGGACAACGAACGCCACCGTATCGCGCGCAGGAAACACCAATATTCACTCACGCCTTCGTCCCTCGAATCATGGTTCAGATGAGCGTCGCGGACGTCACGCCCGGCCGGCCCGTGTCGGTTCCCGGTCTGCTTACGCAGGGTAATGCAAAATCCTTCACACGACTCTAATTCTCGGCTTGCTGGACGATCGGGACCTTTTTTCGGAAACTTGAAGAACCTACATAGGCCGAACTCAGTAAATGGAGCTACCTGATGACATTTCGAGCTCAAATTCATGATGAGAGACGCCGGACGGCTCAGACCTTTCTAGCCTTCATCGTTCTGGCGATGGCGATGCTCGCTGGAACATACGCCCATGCAGCAGACGAGCCCGACTTGATCTTTCGCCGCTCGACGGTTTTCAAGCTGCTGACACCGAATGACAAGCTCGCGACTTATGGCGTCGACGATCCGGGGATCGAAGGTGTTGCATGTCATTTCACGGTACCAGAAAAGGGCGGCATCAAGGGCTGGCTCGGAGTGGCGGAGGAAGTTTCGGATATTTCGCTCTCCTGCCGCCAGACGGGACCGATCCGCTTCAAGGAAAAACTGAAGCAGGGCGATGATATATTCCGCCAGCGGCGTTCGCTGTTCTTCAAGAAGATGCAGATCGTACGCGGCTGCGACGTGAAACGAAACGTGCTGGTCTACATGGTTTACTCCGACCGGGTGATCGAAGGCTCGCCGCAGAATTCAACGTCCTCGGTACCGATCATGCCTTGGGGCGCTTCGGACACGGCCATGCAAAAATGCGCGGATTTCATGTCCGATTAGAGCATGATCCCGAAAAGTGGATGACCTGCTCACCGCGAGGAAATACGGCCACACTCCGGCCAGACAATCATTTCTAAAGCATGGTCCGATTCAACTTGATCGGATCATGCGCGATCAAAGAGGGCGCAGGCTCGAAGGATTCAGATCGAAGGAGATGGTCTTTCGCGCCTTGATCGTGGCGCGCATTCATCGCTTTAAGCGGATCCGCGATATGCACTTGCGTGCCCGGACGACGCCGGCGGGGGTCAGCTTCGTACCGGCGATTTCCTTGATCTCACCCGCAGGACAGGATCCGTCATCGACAAGAATGCGTTCGCCCAGCCGCAAATGCACGATGTCGGTCTCTCTCGAAACTTGCGAGGCATATGCGGCGGGCGCCACGACGATCAGTGCGCCAACTATCAAGGAGATTAGCCCGCGATATTCCAGCATTCGATTCTTCTGTTGGGTTCCAAGCGAAGCATGTCCGAAGGCTCGACCCGGACTATAGCGTTCTCGTAACGCGATTCTCCGGCTCCCAAGAACCTCAACTGTGCTCGCGAACGTAATAAATAGTGCGGGCTGCGGTAAATACCTGTTCGCGTCAAAGCCGCTTGTCGTTGCCAAATCTGCGGACCGCGCGGCGCTCGACCACGACCGAACGCAGCGCGCCTTGCTCACCGGCGATCACGCGTGTCGTGGGCGACCTTGTCACAGCCCGAGCGGTCTTCTTGACCTCTGCGTGAACGATATCGAAGGGCATTCCAATCAGCGATGCCGCAATCTCCGCCTGCGAATCGAGATCGTCGGTGATCCCGGTAGCGGCGAAGATAGCTTCCTCCAACGTAGGGGGATCGCGGCGAACCCGCCGGATGCCATATTTTGTATGCCAGCCTTCGCTCATCATTCGCCTCAATGGTTGCGCAAACCCGGCCCATGAAAAATTGACGTGAAACGCCTTAACGCACCATGACCATAATCGTTCGAAGAACGACGGCTCTTCGAACGATTTGTCTCCGACATCCGCGCCTTTCGATTCAAATTCAGAACACGACAGGCATTCAGCATGACGAAGCGGAAAGCAGAGGCAGGCTTCTCCTGCTTCAGGAAACTCAGCGCTTCATCGCTCAGTACGGGATCCCAAGTGGCAAAACAGCTATGCATTTTGACGCGCTTTGCCAGGTGGAAAATGACCACATGCGACATGCCGCCGCGCTTTGATTGAAGATCCCAGCGCCTGATCAGAAGCCCCATTCTCTGAACTCATTCGATCGATACTGCTTCGCATAAGTGTTGCGGCCATCGCTTCAGCGCATCCCTGCCGGCCTCGGTCAGGCAGTAAATTCCACGCTCGACGCGATCGAACCATCCATAGACATTGTGAAGAAGGATTCTTCCAGCGTCCGGATTCTCTCCTCTGAGGTCCCGCACGCGGCATGGACCTGCAACCATCGCGGCCGCGCAACTCAGCGCCTGCTGGCGATACGCTGTCATGATCGGCGTCCGCGTGCTGCCGCCGGCAACAGGATCGCCCTTGCGACGTTGATGCTCGATGACCAGGCGGGAGCGCTTTTTCGGGTTGCGGCGCGGACTGGCAGTGGAGGGCGCCACCAGCACCTCGACGCTCCCCTGGTGTGTCACCCCGAGCATTCCGAACCCGAGCCGCCGGCACAGGTTGCGATAGCGCGCGTCGCTCTCGCGGCCCTTGCCTCGCATTGACAGCCTGGCGGCAAGCCAGACCTCATCGCATGCGCCCGCGCGCTCGACGCCCTGCAGGATAAGCTCCAGATTGAAGCTCAGCTTCAGTTCGCCGATCACCACGACAGGCGGGTCGTCGCCGTTGAGCGCAACCAGGTCGCAGCCCCCGACTTCGCCTTTGACCGAGAAACCGAGGCTTTCAAGATGGCGTTTGACCGGAAGATAAAGCGAGGTTTCCACGGTGCAAGCTCAAGCCGACTCAATAGCCGGGAGCTTATCAGCTTGTCGGCTCAATCGGTGATCCGGGCAGGCTCTTGAACAGGCCGAGCCGAAGATCCTTGGCATGATAGATCATATCGCCGTCGACGCTGACCGTACCGTCGGCAATCGCCATCACCAGCTTCGAACGCATCACCCGCTTGATGTCGACCGTGTAGGATATTTTACGGGCGTGCGGCAAGATTTGACCTGTAAACTTCAAATCACCAAGACCGAGAGCACGAGCCCGCACATTCCGGTCGCGGCCAAGCCAGACCAGATAAAATCCCACCATCTGCCAAAGCCCGTCGAGACCAAGACAACCGGGCATCACCGGGTCGTTCTGAAAATGGCAGTGGAAGAACCAGAGGTTCGGTTTGATGTCGAGCTCGGTGCGCACCAGGCCGCGCCCGTATTTCCCGCCGCCTTCCGTGATCTCCGTGATGCGATCGAACATCAGCATCGGCGGCAACGGAAGTTTGGGTTCGTCGGGGCCGAACATCTCGCCACGGCCGCAAGCCAGCAAGTCCTCGTAGTCATAGCTGCTGCGAAGGTTAGGCATTTCGACCCTGATCCCCGCTGAACGACGAAGGAAAGGAAACCGTGAAGCTGAGGGGTGGGAACTTCTGGCCGCTACCCGAGATAGCAACAACGGTATAATTACACGTTACGATGGAAACACAAGGGTCTAAAATCGGGTTCTAAAGCGTTTCCAAGGAAGAACGTCCTCCGGCCTTGCCGGAGGTGGAAATTATTGGCTCGCGTGAAGACGACGCGTCAAACAGCAGGCTTCGCTTCCGGTTCAACCAGACGCGAAGCTTGAGACAGAAAACTGTTATATTCAATTATTTATAACGATACAAATCGCGATTCAAGCGCGTCCGCGCACGGGAAGCAGCACACCTGTCACGCCGCTCGCCGCATCGCTTGCCAGAAACAGGATGACATCAGCCAGTTCATCCGTCGTCACCCAGGTCGCGAAATCCGCTTTGGGCATGTCCTTGCGGTTGGCTGGCGTATCGATCGTCGAGGGCAGGACGGCGTTGACGGTGACCTTGCCCTTCAACTCGGACGCAAGCGCTTCGGTCAGCCGATGCACGGCCGCTTTCGACGCGGCATAGGCGCCCATGCCCGCGCCAGCCTGCAAGGCTCCCATCGCGCCGATGTTGACGATGCGTCCGGCGCCGGACACAACCAGATGCGGGATCGCCGCTCGCGAGGCGTTCAGCGCGGTCGTCACATTGATCGCGTAAAGGCGCTGCCAGGTCTTCGGATCGCCGTCGGCGACGGTTTCGAAGGCAAACGCACCGGCAATGTTGACGAGAGCATCGAGCCGGCCGAAATGCGCGGCCGCCGCATCTATGGCTTGCAAGGCCTGTGCGGCGTCAGCCAGATCGACGCCGCCGAATTCGAGCCGGTCGGCGCTAGCATCGCCCTTTGCCACAGCCCTGTTGATGCAGGCCACCCTGGCGCCGCGCGTGATGGCGGCATCCACGACCACCTTGCCCAGCGCGCCGGAAGCTCCGGTGACGGCGATGACCTTTCCTTGCATTGCATGAGCCTCCAGCCCGGAATGGCTGCTAATGAGAGAGGGCGCGCCTCAACCCTGCTTCGCCAGCTTGTCCTGCGTCCGGGTCTCGAAATCCGAAGCGTCGTGGCGCTCGTGAAGCTGGCTTGCAGGATCACCTGAGGTGCGGTTGACGATGCGGCCGCGCTTCACCGCGGGCCGCGCGGCAATCTGCGCGGTCCAGCGCTGCACGTTCCTGTAACTCTGGACGTCGAGGAAGGTCGCGCTGTCGCCGTAGAGCCCGCCCTCGGCCAGGCCGCCATACCATGGCCACACCGCCATGTCCGCGATCGTGTACTCGTCGCCGGCAAGATACTCATTGTCCTTGAGCCGGCGGTCGAGCACATCGATTTGCCGCTTCGTTTCCATCGCGAAGCGATTGATGGCATATTCGATCTTCTCCGGCGCATAGTGGTAGAAGTGCCCGAAGCCGCCGCCGAGATAGGGCGCGCTTCCCATCTGCCAGAACAGCCAGGACAGGCACTCCGCGCGCGCCGCCGTCGCCCTCGGGATGAACTCGCGGAACTTGTCCGCGAGATGCAGGAGGATCGCACCGGATTCAAACACGCGGAACGGCACGGGCCTCGAACGGTCAACCAGCGCCGGAATCTTCGAGTTCGGATTGACCTCGACGAAACCCGAGCCGAATTGCTCGCCGTCGATCTGGATCAACCACGCATCATATTCCGCGCCGGCGTGACCGCGTGCGAGCAGTTCCTCGAACATGATGGTGACCTTCTGGCCGTTCGGCGTTCCCCGCGAATAAAGCTGGAAGGGATGCTTGCCGACGGGCAGCACCTTTTCGTGGGTCGCGCCGGCGGTCGGCCGGTTGACCGAAGCGAATCTGCCGCCATTCTCCTTATCAAAGGTCCAGACTTTGGGCGGTGTATAGGGGGCGTCGGTCATCAAGAGGCACTCCGGAGCAGCGAGTATGATAGTGAGACAGGCAGATACCGCAGCTATAGCGTTTTCGAGCGAAGCATGTCCTCGGGCTTGAGCCCTAAGGATGGATACCGGTTCGCGGAAAGAAAACGCGTCAAAACAACAATCTAGAGCCTCGCTTCTGTTCAAGCGGAAGCGGAAGGGCTCTAGTTAGGCCCGAATTTGAACGGCCGCAAGCGGAGAGCAATCGCGAAGCGCCAGCGTTTGAGATCGGCGCTTTTGAAGCGCCGCTGGCCGCACATCGGATGTTTTGAGGCGAACCATGAAGGCAGCACGCTCCAGCCAGACGAACCGGGCCGTTCTCGCGATCGACGTGGGCGGGTCCAATGTCAAGATGATGACCAACACGGACCGCACCCCGCGCAAGTTCGAATCCGGACCCGATCTCACGGCGAAAGAAATGGTGCGCAGGGTCAAGGCGCTGACGAAGGACTGGTCCTTCGACGTGATTTCGATCGGCTATCCCGGCCCGGTCTGCGGCAATCGCCCTCTACGCGAGCCCATCAATCTCGGCGAGGGGTGGAAGGGCTTCGATTTTCAGAAGGCGTTCGGCAAGCCGACCCGGCTGGTCAACGACGCGTTGATGCAGGCGCTCGGCGGCTATCGCGGCGGGCGGATGCTGTTTCTCGGGCTCGGCACCGGACTCGGCTCCGCGATGATCGTGGACGGCGAACCGGAGCCGATGGAATTGGCTCACCTGCCATACCGGAAGGGTAGAACCTATGAAGATTACGCCGGGAAGGCCGGGCGTAAGCGCAGCGGCGACAGGAAATGGCGCAAGCATGTCTTCGATATCGTCGCGCAGCTTTCGGCCGCGCTCGAACCGGACGAGGTGCTGATCGGCGGCGGCAACGTCAAGCATCTCGAAAAGCTGCCGCCGAAATCGCGGCGCGGCGACAATGCCGATGCGTTCGAGGGCGGTTTCCGGTTATGGGATCAGAGCGGTGTGGACGCGCGGGCGAGGGTGCGTTAAGCGCTTCCTATGCATGGGGCTTAACGCCGGCGGCGACGGAGGTTTGAACAATGAACGATTTCAGGGAATGGCGCAGTTCTACGCGAGAATACAACGGGGCGCCGAATATGAGCAAACGCCGCAAGAACGTCTACGTGATAGTCGGCGCGTTCCTGCTGGTTGCTTTCTTCGTCGGACTGGTGGTTATCAAACACCTCGGCATTTGACGGATTCGGCACGTGATGAGCTTGCTGGAAGTGTGAGGGAACTCATCTTGGGCGGCGCAGCTTCGTCTTTGAACAGGCGTGAGCGATTCTGTCTAGATCCATTGCCAAGGAGGCAGTGGTTCCATAGCCGAAGGCTGTAACCTAACCTCTATCACACTATCGAGGGAGAGGTGCGGCGGACTACGTTGCGCTGCTCCGCTCTACGAGCTACCGTTAGCGTATTACAAACGTTCCGATCTCAGATAGATTCTACGAGCATAGACTATTGCCAACGTCGTCTCTGACAAACGGTAAAATGTATAGACACACTCTAAGGACATGAATGCTGCGAAGCTGGCCAAGAACACTCGCAATGTGCGGAAGAATGTTGGAAGGCATTCGTTGAGCGAATAGGAATCGAGGAAAGCGAATGTGCTGGCGGGGATCAGGCGATCTTGTTCGGGTAGTGCAGCAGTGCTGATCAGAACTAGTAGGCCAATCGTGCAGATTGCAAGAAAAATGAAGTAAGCAGAGCGAGATTGGAAGTTAGTAGCCAAATGTCCAAGTCTAACGATCTCAGCAACTTGAAGCTCATCCTTGGGTACAGGCAATCTAGCATCGACGAGAGAATGGTCTGAGCACAAGGCCGCAAAAATGAAACCTGTCAAAACGGCCAATGCTGTAACAATTATTCCGCTGTTGGTGGCAATGTTAAAGAATACAGCGAAGAATATACTGACAAGTGCTGATCCGACGAGTCGGACCAGATGATTTTCGCGAGCGCTAGTCCGCAAGTCGCGATAGGTTTCGTAATTTGCAGCAATTAGAGATCTCATCGCTATCCGCTTATCATCGGAATGATTTTGCTTCGCATGAGATTGATAAGTTCGCTTCGAACTTCGGTACGATTGGCTGTTCCATTCGCTGATACGCTAACCTTCAGAGGATACTTCGTTGAAAAGTTATTCTCACCGAGAAAGTAAATAGTTCTCGTCCTGCCTTGCTCTCTTACGAGCGCAGTGACGGCGACAATATCGTCATCCTCTAACTCAATCATGGAGCTAGCTTTCACCAGATCGGCAATTGAGCGCTTTCTGTCTTTAATCCCACCCTTCGCGCTTCGCGCCATCCTGGCGACTTCTTCGCCAAATCCATCACCATACTCTGTTGATCTGATCGCAATGACACCTGATCGTGCAAAAAGACCTCGACGCTCTGGTCGCGCGCTAGCGGTTCGAAATGTTAGTTTTACCTCAACAGGCACGCCAGCACCGATTTCGTCTGAAACGCTTTTGATTGTTTTAGACGTGACTGTGCCGTTGGATTGAAGGAGATGTGTAAAGCATTGTCTTATGCCTTCGTAGTCTCCGAATTGTCCATTGTATGTAACACCGATCAGAATTCTACCGTCGCTCAACCGAGTCGTCAGGTAATTGAACCTTCGCAAGTTTAAGCTGTCCGCAGCAATCACTCCTAGTCGATTGTTGCGATATTCTTGCCCGTAGTACGCGCCTTCGAATTCTCCGAAATGCAAGTGATTGTCGACAATCTCGTGATAGGTGAACGGCAGTTCGTGGCCTAGTTTGATGTTCGCGATGATATTTTCGTCTTTGACGTCGAGCAGCGAGACGTCCTTAATTCGGTTAAGGATTCTTGAGAATTCCGCGGACGTAAACGGCAACTCAGTTGGTTCTCCCTCAGTATCTTCATTCTTCACGGTCTTGACCAAATAGTGGAAAGAGGCCGTGATTTGCCGGTTGATCTGACGTTTGGCCATGCTTAGCGCCAGCTAATTTGTAAAACGAACGGACAATTTCTTCCCGCTTCATGTTTATTGGACAAAAACGAAGCCGCCGTTGTGAATTAGCTACATCCCGTCGTGCTTCCACACGTGTCGCACTTCATGCAGGTGCCATTGCGCACCAGCGTGAAGTTAGCGCACTCCGGGCACATCTCGCCCTCATAGCCTTTTGCCTTCGCTTCGGCGCGGCGCTCGGCCTTGGTCGGTGCGATTGCCGGCGCGGCGACCTTGCCTCTCTGCTGCTGCTCTAGCCGCTCGGTCGGCGAGAGATCGTGACCGGTGTCCTGCTTCAGCGCGGCCGCGCCTTCGAGCGTATCGCCGGCGCGCGAAGAGGAGAGGGCGGTGACGTTGGCCCCCGCAAGGGCGGAGGGAGCAGAAGAACGCGCGCTGTTGTCGAGATTCACCCCACCCCGGCTCGCCGCGGCGTGCTCTTGCACGCCAGGGCTTGCCGAACCTCCCCCTCCAGGGGAGGGTACCCCTCCGCGCATGACGACGAGGTTGTCGGTGCGTGAGCGGGTCAGGCCCTTCGACACATAGCGGGTGGCCTGCTGGCCTTCCGGCGTCTTGCCTTCGGCCACGCCCTTGCCGAGCGCGTCGAAGCCGGTCTCCGACGGATCGACATGGGCGAGGTCGTAGCGTCCCATATAGCTGACGGCGAGTTCTCGGAATACGTAGTCGAGGATCGAAGTCGCGTACTTGATCGAGTCGTTGCCCTGCACCGGTCCCGCCGGTTCGAAGCGGGTGAAGGTGAAGGCGTCGACATATTCCTCCAGCGGCACGCCGTATTGCAGGCCGAGCGACACCGCAATGGCGAAGTTGTTGATGAAGGAGCGTAGCGCCGCGCCTTCCTTGTGCATGTCGATGAAGATCTCGCCCAGGCGGCCGTCGTCATATTCGCCGGTGCGGACATAGACCTTGTGGCCACCGACCACGGCCTTCTGGGTATAGCCCTTGCGGCGGTCCGGCATCCTCTCGCGCTCGCGCAGCACGACAATGCGCTCCACCAGCTTCTCAACAACCTTTTCCGCCACCTGCGCGGTTCGGGCGGCCATCGGCTTGTCCATCAGCGCCTCGATCGCGTCGTCGTCGCTGTCATCATCGGCGATGAGCTGCGAGTTGAGCGGCTGGGACAGTTTCGATCCGTCGCGGTAGAGCGCGTTGGCCTTCAGCGCGAGCTTCCACGACAGCAGATAGGCCGACTTGCAGTCTTCCACCGTGGCGTCGTTCGGCATGTTGATGGTTTTCGAGATCGCGCCCGAGATGAAGGGCTGCGAAGCCGCCATCATGCGGATGTGGCTTTCGACCGAGAGATAGCGCTTGCCGATCTTGCCGCAGGGGTTGGCGCAGTCGAACACCGGATAGTGCTCGGCCCTGAGGTGAGGCGCGCCTTCCACCGTCATCGCGCCGCAGATGTGCACGTTGGCGGCTTCGATTTCGCGCCTGTTGAAGCCGATCGCGGCGAGCAGGTCGAAGGCCGGCGAGGCGAGGGCGTCGGCGTCGACCCCGAGCGTGTCACGGATGAAGTCCTCGCCGAACGTCCATTTATTGAAGGCGAACTTGATGTCGAACGCGGTGGGCAGCGCCTTTTCCACCTTGGCGATGGCCTCGTCGGTGAACCCCTTGGCCTTCAAGGTGGAGACGTTGATGCCCGGCGCGTTGGACAGCGAGCCGTGGCCGACCGCATAGGCCTCGATCTCGGCGATCTCGCTCTCGCGATAGCCAAGCGCGCGCAGCGCCTCCGGCACCGCGCGATTGATGATCTTCCAGTAGCCGCCGCCGGCGAGCTTCTTGAACTTCACCAGCGCGAAGTCGGGCTCGATGCCGGTGGTGTCGCAGTCCATGACCAGGCCGATGGTGCCGGTCGGCGCCACCACCGTGACCTGGGCATTGCGGTAGCCGTGCTGCTCGCCGAGCGCGAGCGCGTCATCCCACGCCCTGGTTGCGTGGGCGATCAGGTCCGCTTGCGGGCAGGAGGCGTGGTCCAGCGGCACCGGGTTGACCGCGAGCGCCTCATAGCCGTGTGCCTGACCGTGCGCGGCGCGGCGGTGATTGCGGATCACGCGCAGCATATGGCCGGCGTTTTTCTTGTGGCCGGGGAACGCGCCGAGTTCGCCGGCCATTTCAGCGGAAGTCCCGTAGGCAATGCCGGTCATGATCGCGGTCAGCGCGCCGCACAGCGCGCGTCCTTCACGCGAGTCATAGGACAGGCCCATGGTCATCAGGAGACCGCCGATGTTGGCGAAGCCGAGACCGAGCGTGCGGAATTCATAGGAAAGCGCGGCGATCGCCTTCGACGGAAACTGCGCCATCAGCACCGAGATCTCCAGAACGACGGTCCAGAGACGAACGGTGTGTTCATAAGCCTCCACGTTGAACTGCTTCGAGGCGGTATCATAGAACGTGATCAGATTCGCGGAGGCGAGGTTGCAGGCGGTATCGTCGAGGAACATGTATTCCGAGCATGGATTCGACGCGCGGATGTCGCCGGACGCCTTGCAGGTGTGCCAGTCGTTCATCGTGGTGTTGAAGTGCAGGCCGGGATCGGCCGAGGCCCAGGCGGCGTAGCCGATCTTTTCCCAAAGCTCGCGCGCCTTGAGGGTCTTCGTCACCTTCCCGTTCGTGCGTCCCTTCAGATTCCAGTCGCCGTCGGTCTCGACCGCGCGCAGGAAGTCGTCTTTCAGCGATACCGAATTGTTGGAGTTCTGGCCGGAGACGGTGAGATACGCCTCGGAATCCCAGTCGGTATCGTAGACCGGGAAGTCGATCTCCTTGTAGCCCTGCCGGGCGAACTGGATGACACGCTTGATGTAGTTGTCAGGCACCTGGGCGCGGCGGGCGAGCTTGATCTCACGGCGCAGCGCCGGGTTCTTTTCCGGCAAGAAGCAGTCGTCGCCCGAGCCCTCGCAGTTGACGCAGGCGCGCATCACCGCCTTGAGGTGCTTCTGGTTGATCCTGGAGCCGGTGACGAGGGCGGCGACCTTCTGCTCCTCCTTCACCTTCCAGTCGATATACTGCTCGATATCAGGGTGATCGGCATCGACCACCACCATCTTGGCGGCGCGGCGCGTGGTGCCGCCGCTCTTGATGGCCCCAGCCGCGCGGTCGCCGATCTTGAGGAAGCTCATCAGGCCTGAGGAGCGGCCGCCGCCCGAGAGGCGCTCGCCTTCGCCACGTAACCGCGAGAAGTTGGAGCCGGTGCCGGAGCCGTATTTGAACAGGCGCGCCTCGCGCACCCACAGATCCATGATGCCGCCTTCATTGACGAGGTCGTCCTCGATGCCCTGGATGAAACAGGCGTGCGGCTGCGGATGTTCATAGGACGACTTCGACCTGATCATCTTGCCGGTCTGGAAGTCGACGTAGTAGTGGCCCTGGCCGGGGCCGTCGATGCCATAGGCCCAGTGCAGGCCGGTGTTGAACCACTGCGGCGAGTTCGGCGCCACCATCTGGCGCGCCAGCATGTAGCGCAGTTCGTCGCTGAAAGCCCGCGCGTCGTCTTCAGAGGTGAAGTAGCCGCCTTTCCAGCCCCAATAGGTCCAGCAGCCGGCCAGCCGGTCGAAGACCTGCTTCGCCGAGGTTTCCCCGACGATGCGTTCGTTCTCGGGGAGGGCGGCGAGCGCCTCGGTATCGGGGATCGAACGCCACAGCCACGAAGGGACTGTTTCCTCCTCGACTTTCTTCAAGCGCGCCGCGACGCCAGCTTTCCGGAAATACTTCTGCGCCAGTACGTCGGAAGCGACCTGCGACCAGAATTCCGGCACTTCCACATTTTCGAGGCGAAACACCACCGAGCCGTCCGGATTTCGAATCTCGCTCGTGGTCAGCCGGAAATCAATCCCGGCATAGGGTGAATGGCCGTCCGTGGTGTAGCGCCGTTCGAATCGCATTGTTTCGTGCCCCGTAACTGTCCGTCACCGCTTCGTGCGGCAGCGGCGGTTTCCCTTCGCGAACCTAGCGCCCGCGGTTTGGCCGGCCGGCCAAACCTGTCCAGTCAGGTTTCACCGGACCTCAAGCCCGCGAGGCGGACTCGGACTCAACGCCTCGCATCCCCAATTTGAACCGGTTTTGATCCGGCTCTCCGTACTCCTGATGCCCCAAGCCCCCCGGGGCAATATCGTTCACCAGCCGCTGCCTCTACCGGCGGATGGAGTAGCCCGATCTTGATCTCCAGAGCCTTTCCGCTTCTGATTGAATCAGAAGCGGGCTCCATGATTTTGATTTGACGCGTTTTCTTCACGCGAACCGGTGTCCACTTCGCTTGAAAACGCTCCTAGGAGCGTCCGGCGGGAACCCGAAAACACTCGCGCCTGACAGGATCGAAGCTAGGGCGACTCCCTTGCATGCGTCAAGGACTAGTGAGAACCTGTGAATCAAACACTAAATATGGTGGAAAGGGAGAGGCCAAGCATCGAATTTGGCCTGAATTGCTTCAAGTATCAGTGAGTCTCCGGGGATTCCCAACGGCAAATCCTTGAAGTCGCCTCCCCGAAATGAATTTCGCCCGCTGTTCACAAGGCAGTTGTTTAATGCAGGCGAAGGGTTGCCAAAGGCAGCGACTCGGCGCGCAGCGGCGATCGAAGAAAAGCAAAAGAAAAGGAGCGGTGGTTTCGCACCGCTCCGGGATTAAGGCCTAATCGGCAAGTGTTGGTAGCGTCTTGGTATTATTAGCGACTTGGGCAGGGATGACGTCTGCCGTCGCGGCCCAGATAGGTTCCGGAACGCACATCGTATGATCTGAACCGCCGCTGGCAGTAGGTGATATCGCCGCCATTGGATCGAACGACGGTTGGAGCGACAGCCGCGCCGTCGTCATAATACCCGTCATCATACCCGTAATAATCGGAATAGAAGGGCGATCCGCCCCAACCCCATCCGCCGCCCCAACCCCACGGGCTGCCCCACAAACCTCCACCCCACATTCCTGCGCCCAACAGACCTCCGCCAATAAAACCGGGGTAGAATCCACCGCCCCAGCCGCCGCCCCAACCGCGGCGCCACCCGCGACCGGCCCAGCCGATGCGATGCGCGCCCCAGCCGCGTCCAGCGAAGCCCATGCGATGTCCGCCCCAACCGCGACCGGCGAAGCCCATGCGAGGTCCACCCATGCGCATCCCGCCGCCTCGCCAACCGCCGCCCATCCCCATGCCCATGAACCGGCCGCCGCCCATCCCCATGCCCATACCACCCATGCCCATACCGCCCATGCGGCCGAATCCCCTTTGGGCTTCACTTGGAGACGACGTCACAATTAACGGAGCTAGCGCGATGACGGTCGCCGCTAGAACGGATTTGAAACGGAACATATTGGTAACTCCATGTTCAGGTAATCCAATCGAAGGCTTCGCTCAACCAACCAAACGTGGCGACAAAGGGTGAGTTCCGCAACCTTACCCGCAGACATGTTCCATCCCGGGCGCGCGCATGCGCTTCAGCAGAATATTTTTCTAAAAATTCTTTTTGAACAAAATGCTTGGGTGAAAATCTTCATTTATAGGTTCATCGTTCACAAGATTGCGTGACCGTGCGTCATTCAGCCGCTTCACTCGCATTCGCGTTATGACGCCTTGGCTTTCCTGCCTTTTCCAGAATCGGCTTTAAGAACTTTCCGGTATGGCTGCGCGGCGCCTTGACAATGTCTTCCGGGGTTCCCCAGGCAACAATCTCGCCGCCTCCGTCGCCGCCATCGGGACCGAGGTCGATCACCCAGTCCGCGGTCTTGATGACTTCAAGATTGTGCTCGATCACCGCAACCGTATTCCCTTGCGTGACCAGCTCGTGCAGCACTTCAAGAAGTTTCTTGACGTCATGGAAATGCAGGCCGGTTGTCGGTTCATCGAGAATGTAAAGCGTGCGGCCGGTCGCTCGCTTCGACAGCTCCTTGGCGAGCTTGACGCGCTGCGCTTCACCGCCCGACAGCGTGGTCGCCTGCTGTCCCACACGGATGTAGCCAAGGCCGACGCGCTGCAACGTCAGGAAAGTGTCGCGCACGCGCGGCACCGCCTTGAAAAATTCGGCGGCTTCCTCGACCGTCATGTCGAGCACGTCCGAAATCGACTTGCCTTTGAACAGCACCTCCAGCGTCTCGCGATTGTAGCGCTTGCCCTTGCAGGCGTCGCAGGTGACGTAAACATCAGGCAGGAAGTGCATCTCGATCTTGATGACCCCATCGCCCTGGCAGGCCTCGCAACGTCCGCCCTTGACGTTGAACGAGAAGCGGCCTGGCGCATAACCGCGGGCCTTGGCTTCGGGCAACCCGGCGAACCACTCGCGGATCGGCGTAAAGGCGCCGGTGTAGGTCGCGGGATTGGAGCGCGGCGTGCGCCCGATCGGTGACTGGTCGATGTCGATGATCTTGTCGATGTGCTCCAGGCCTTCGATACGGTCATGGGGCGCGGGGGGATCGCTCGCATTGTTCAGCTTGCGCGCGATCGCTTTGTAAAGCGTGTCGATCAGCAGCGTTGACTTGCCGCCGCCGGAGACGCCGGTGATGCAGGTGAACAGGCCGAGCGGGATTTCGGCGGTGACGTTCTTGAGATTGTTGCCGCGCGCGTTGACCAGTTTGATGGTGCGGCGATGGTTCGGCGGCCGACGCTCGGCTATCTCGACTGACAGCTCGCCTGTCAGATATTTGCCGGTCAGCGATTTTGGATTGCGCATGATGTCGGCCGGCGTGCCCTGCGCGACGATGTGGCCGCCGTGAACCCCGGCGCCGGGGCCGATATCGAGCACATGGTCGGCGAGGCGGATGGCATCCTCGTCGTGCTCGACAACGATCACGGTATTGCCGAGATTGCGCAGCCGCTTCAGGGTTTCAAGCAGGCGGGCATTGTCGCGCTGGTGCAGTCCGATCGACGGCTCGTCCAGCACGTAAAGCACGCCGGTGAGGCCTGAACCGATCTGCGAAGCAAGCCGGATGCGCTGGCTCTCGCCGCCGGACAGCGTGCCGGAAGCGCGTGATAGCGTGAGATAGCCAAGGCCGACGTCGAGCAGAAACGACAGCCGCTCGCGGATCTCCTTGAGGACGCGACCGGCAATTTCGTTCTGCTGCGCCGAGAGCATTGTCGGGATCGTCTCGAACCATTCACCGGCGCCGCGAACCGACAGTTCGCTGATCTCGCCGATGTGCTTGCCCCCGATTTTGACGCACAGCGCCTCCGGCTTGAGTCGATAGCCCTTGCAGGAATCGCACGGCACATCGGAGAAATACTTTCCGAGCTCCTCGCGCGCCCATTCACTTTCGGTCTCGCGATACCGGCGCTCGATGTTGGGGATGATGCCTTCGAACGGCTTCCTGGTTTCATAGGAGCGCACGCCGTCTTCATAGGAGAACCGGATCTCGTTGTCGCCCGAGCCATGCAAAAGCGCGGCCTGCGTCTTCTTCGGCAGATCCTTCCATCTGGTATCGAGAGCGAACTTATAGAATTTTCCGAGCGCGGTGAGCGTCTGCAGGTAGTACGGTGACGACGATTTCGCCCACGGTGCGATCGCGCCTTTGCGCAGTGTCAATTCCCTGTTCGGGATGACCAGATTTTCATCGACATGCTGCTCGACACCGAGACCACCGCACTTCGGGCAAGCGCCGTAGGGATTATTGAACGAGAACAGCCGCGGCTCGATCTCGGGAAGCGTGAATCCCGATACGGGGCACGCGAACTTTTCCGAGAACAGGATACGTTCAGGCCCGCTTCTGTCATGAATCTTCGCGACCTTCTTCTTTTCTCCCGCTCCGGGGGCGAGCGGAGGAGGGGCATCCGCATATTCGATCACCGCCAGCCCTTCCGCGAGTTTCAAGGCAGTCTCGAACGACTCAGCCAGCCGCTGGCCGAGGTCCGGCCGGACGACGATGCGGTCGACCACCACGTCGATATCGTGCGGAAACTTCTTATCCAGCGCTGGAGCGTCGGCGAGCTCGTGGAACGAGCCATCGATCTTGACGCGCTGAAAGCCCTTCTTGAGGTACTCCGCCAGTTCTTTTCGATACTCGCCCTTTCGGCCGCGAACGACCGGCGCCAGCAGATAGAGCCGCGTGCCATCAGGCAACGCCAGTACCCGATCGACCATCTGCGACACCGTCTGGCTCTCGATAGGCAGGCCGGTGGCGGGCGAATAGGGCACGCCGACGCGCGCCCATAACAACCGCATGTAATCGTAGATCTCCGTCACGGTGCCCACGGTGGAGCGCGGGTTCTTCGACGTCGTCTTCTGTTCGATGGAGATCGCAGGCGACAGCCCGTCGATCTGATCGACGTCGGGTTTCTGCATCATCTCCAGAAACTGACGCGCGTAAGCCGACAGCGACTCGACATAGCGGCGCTGGCCTTCGGCATAGATGGTGTCGAACGCCAGCGAGGACTTGCCGGAGCCGGACAGGCCAGTGAACACCACCAGCTTGTCGCGCGGGATCTCCAGATCGACGTTCTTCAGATTATGTTCGCGCGCGCCGCGGATCGTGATGGCGCGACTCGCGGGGCTCGATTGTTGCCGCTTGGCCTTTATGACTTCGTCCATGACAGGGCTTTATCCAGGCGTAAGAACCGCGCCGCGCTTGGGCGCGCCGCGCCGGTCGAAACCCCCGGAGCGACGCCGTTCGTGGCAATCCGTTGTGGCAGTCCGTGGAACGTAGATAGAACAGCGGGAGATTTCCAGAGGGCGGCAACGATCATAGAGCGTTTTCAAGCGAAGCGGACACCGGTTCGCGTGAAGAAAACGCGCCAAATCAAAACCATAGAGCCAGCTTCTGATTCTATCAGAACCGGAAAGGCTGTAGACGATTGCATCGCAAGGAAAGCCCGGCAACACTTTCATAGCTGCCCGCTTTGGCGATTCTTGCGAATACGCACCGATCCCGGTGCAAACAAAAAAAGGCCGGCAAAAGCCGGCCTTAAAGAGTTTACCAGGGAAATCTGATCAGGCGCGATCAGTACCGCGCGATGGCGGGGCCACCCCAACGGTAATTGATGCGCGCGGTAACGATGTCCACATCCTGGCTGATGTTGTCCGTTCCAAACAGCGTACCGGCCACTCCCGCAACGCCATTGTTGGTGAAGGTGTGCCTGCTGTTGCCCATGAAGATGTGATCGTACTCGAAGGCGAGCGACCAGTTCGGCGCGAACCCATACTCCAGGCCAACGCCCACGACCGCACCCCAGCGGTTGTTGTTGACGCTGTCGGTTGCCTGGACGCCGGTTGCGGTAACAAGGCTCCGATATCGGTTGGAGGTCACGGCGGCGCCGCCCTTCACGTAGAGCAAGGTGGCATCCCAGGCATAACCGACCTGACCGGTAAACAGGCCGAACGCATTCAGATTGCTGTTGTTGGTGAAGGCCGGGAAGGCGAGGCTGACATTGCGGCCGCTCAGATCAGCCCAGTTGCCCTGAGCCTCGAGGCCGAACACCCAGTTGGTCGCCTGCCAGCGATAACCGATCTGGCCACCGGCCGTGCCGCCGGTTGCGTCGTGGCAACCCTCACGCGACACGACGACACCCGCGGGCGTCGTGAAGTCCCAGCAGTTCCGGCTCGATCCCCAGCCGCCGTTCGCACCGATATAGAACCCGCTCCAGTCGTAAATCGCGGGCAGCATCGGAGGGGGAGCCTTCGTATAGGGGCGCGGGGCAAGGTCGGCCGCAACGGCTGGCGCGGCGCCAAGGCCAATAGCGAGAGCGCTGACGGCTCCGATCAGTAGCTTGTTCATTTCGATCCCCCTGATTTTGCTTTAATTTCAATCGCTAAAGCACGAGCGCTGGTATTCACCCCGAATTCTGTGAATCACTTATACGCTCCGGCGCGACAAAATGCCGTCTCTCAAATGCAACACGTTAGTTCAAATCGGCTCGCCTTCTGCACTCCCCGGCCGGAAAATTGGGCCCCCCGGGTGGCGAGACCCTGAGCAAATCTCCGCCCTGCTATTGTTGAGAACGAATAAAGAACATAATATATGGCGCATTCGATCGTGGATAACCTGGCGTTCGGCCTCTCGGCGCGGCGAGGGGAGTGTAGGTTGCCTGAACGCCTGCCACGGCTGGATAGAGGGGCGGGGATTTGAAGTGGAACGCCTGTTTGGGTTATCGCCGGTTTGGGCTAGCAATCGGGACGGGACAATTGGAGAACGGCGATGGCGGGTAGCGTGAACAAGGTTATTCTGATCGGCAATCTCGGCGCCGACCCGGAGATCAAGCGGACCCAGGACGGACGGCCGATCGCCAACCTGCGGATTGCCACCTCTGAAACCTGGCGCGACAGGACCAGCGGCGAGCGAAAGGAGAAGACCGAGTGGCATCGCGTCGTGATCTTCAGCGAAGGCCTCTGTAAGATCGCTGAGCAGTATCTGAAGAAAGGCTCGAAGGTCTACATCGAGGGACAGTTGCAGACCCGAAAATGGACGGACCAGAGCGGCGTGGAAAAATACTCCACCGAAGTGGTGCTTCAGAACTTCAATTCGACTCTGACGATGCTCGATGGCCGCAATAGCGGCGGCGGCAGCTTCGGACCTGACGATGCCGGCGGCGGCTTCGGGTCCGGAAGTCCATCCGGCAGCGCGCCGCGCCGCGCCGCGGCTGCCGACAGCCATCGCGGCGACATGGACGACGACATTCCGTTTTAGGCGAGGGAGTGAATGTAAGCCTGCTCGGCGCTGCGGCGATTTTGGCGATCCCGGCAGGATTCGAACCTGCAACCCGCGGAGTAGAAATCCGCTACTCTATCCAGTTGAGCTACGGGACCGTTGAGACTTCATCCCACCGCAATATGAAAAAACCGCCTTCGAGCCAAGCCCGGATCCGAACCATTTCGACCGGGCGAACGACGAATATGCGCGATCCGCTTGTCTCGGGTGATCCATTATCGAAAGCCTTGTTACCGGCTGTAATATCGGCTGTGTCCGAAAATGGTGATCGAGATTCGGCGGATTGGTCCTATATCGTAACAACGCCAGGTAAGGCCATGAGTTAATCCAGCTTTTCGTGCATTTACGGGCGCGGACGGCATGTGCGACACTACGCTTTGCGTTCAGACCTGTATTGTGCACTTAAATGACAAACGTCCATCGGTAAATATAGATTGTTAGTGGAGTTTTAGCTGTAACCGCAGCCTTTTAGCTGTAACCGCAGCCTTGGACGCGCGGTCGGGGACGCGAGTGTCAATTCGATCCGGCACAGCGCGGAAGTCGAATCCCGGAGAACGCCCAAGCGACATTTGCGCGCGCGTGCGCGCGGGGAGAGCTTTCATGACCAGGCTGGTTCGTGCCGTAGCCTTTTGCGCGACCTTGCTCATCGGGCTGGGATCTATCGCCCAGGCGGCGGATAAAGCCTTCAAGCGCGACGATCTGGCCGATGCGGCGATCAAGCTCGAAGCCCAGATCAAGAGCGAAGCCGGGGCGGTCGCCAAATCGGGCCCGATGCTGCGTACCGATGCCGACACGGCCTTCAAACGAGCCGATTTTCGCAGTGGTCTTCAAATACTCGGCCAGATCGCAACCGTCGCGCCGAACGATAGCGGCAACTGGCTGCGCCTGGCGCGGACCATCTTCCAGATCAGACCCGCCACAAGTCAGGAGCAGACTTTCCTGCTGGAGCGGGCCTCCACCGCCGCTTATCTCGCCTACCAGCGGGCGACCGAATCGGCGACCGAGGCTGATGCATTAGCGGTTCTCGGTCGCGCCTTTTCGGATCGAAAGCTGTGGCGGCCGGCTCTCGATGCGTTGCGGCTCTCGCTCGATCTGCGCGAGGTCGCAGGCGTTCGCGAACAATACGAAAAAATGCGGGACGACCACGGCTTCCGGCTGCTCGATTACACGGTGGATTCGGATTCGGCATCGCCTCGGGTCTGCTTTCAGTTCTCTGAGGATCTTGCCAAGAGGGTCGACTTCTCACCCTTCGTCGCGCTCGCAGGAGATGACCGGCCTGCGCTGTCCTCCGAGGACAGACAGCTTTGTGTCGAGGGGCTCAAGCACGGTGAGCGCTACAATATCAATCTGCGCGCCGGCCTGCCGTCGACCGTGAAGGAAAGTCTGCCGAAATCCGCTGAGTTCAACGTCTATGTGCGCGACCGCAAGCCGTTCGTCCGCTTCACCGGACGGGCCTACGTGCTGCCGCGCACTGGCCAGCGCGGCATCCCGCTGGTCAGCGTCAACACCCAGAATGTGACCGTCAAGGTGTTCCGGGTCGGCGACCGCAACCTCATCAACACCGTTATCGAGAGCGACTTTCAGAAGGCGCTTAGCGGCCATCAGTTATATGAGCTCGGCCACGAACGCGGGATCAAGGTCTGGTCGGGCGAGGTGACGACGGCATCCACCCTGAACGCCGATGTGACGACGGCGTTTCCGGTCGATGAGGCGCTGGGAAACCTCCAGCCCGGCGTTTACGTGATGACGGCCGCGCCCAAGGGTCCGGGTTCGACGGATGACGACGAGTCCGGCTCGCTGGCGACCCAGTGGTTCATCGTCTCGGATCTGGGCCTGAGCGCCTATTCAGGTAATGACGGCATCCACGTTTTCATCAATTCGCTGGCGACAACTGATGCCGTGGACAAGGCGGAAGTCCGCCTGGTCGCCCGCAACAATGAAATCCTGGCAACCCGGAAGACGGATGCATCCGGGCACGCGCTATTCGAGCCGGGGCTGGCGCGAGGCGAAGGAGGTCAGTCGCCCGCGCTGCTGACGGTCAGCACCGACAAAGCCGATTATGCGTTCCTCAGCCTGAAGTCGAATGCATTCGATTTGACCGATCGCGGCGTTTCGGGCCGCGCCGTGCCGTCGGGAGCCGATGCCTTCCTTTATGCGGAGCGCGGCGTCTACCGCTCGGGCGAGACCGTGTATCTCACTGCGTTGCTGCGGGACGGGCAGGGCGTTGCCGTGACCGGCGGCCCCCTGACGCTGGTGGTCGAACGGCCCGATGGCGTCGAGTACCGCCGCGCCGTCGTATCGGATCAGGGCGCGGGGGGACGAAGCCTGACCCTGCCGCTCAATTCAGCGGTCCCGACCGGAACATGGCGGGTTCGCGCGTTCACTGACCCGAAAGGACCGTCCGTCGGCGAAACCACGTTCATGGTCGAGGACTATGTCCCGGACCGGATTGAATTCGATCTGACCACCAAGGCGACACAGATTGCCGCTGATACTCCGGTGGAACTCAAGGTCGATGGCCGTTTCCTCTACGGCGCTCCCGCGTCCGGCCTGCAGCTCGAAGGCGATTTACTGGTTGCGCCTGCCGACAGCCGTCCAGGCTATGCGGGGTATCGATTCGGCGTGCCTGATGACGAGGCCACCGGTAACGAACGCACGCCGATCGAAAACCTGCCCGAGGCCGATGCAAACGGCGTCGCCACGTTTCCCGTCAGCCTCGCGACGGCCCCGTCATCGGACCGGCAGCACGAAGCGCAGATTTTCATTCGCATGGCGGAGGCGGGCGGCCGCGCGGTCGAGCGAAAGATCGTGCTTCCGGTGAAACCGTCCGCCGCGATGATCGGTGTCAAACCGTTGTTCGCCGACAAGAGCGTCGCGGAGGGGGACAGAGCCAGATTCGACGTCGTCTTTGTGGCGCCGGACGGAACGTCGCTTGCCCGAAAGGGTCTGCGCTATGAGCTGCTCAAGCTGGAGAGCCGCTATCAGTGGTATCGGCAGAACTCGTACTGGGAATACGAACCGGTGAAATCGACCAGGCGGGTGGCCGACGGCGATCTCTCGGTTGCCGCCGACAAACCCGCGCGGATTGAACTCTCCCCGCAGCCGGGGCGCTACCGGCTCGACGTCAAATCATCCGATTCAAACGGTCCTCTGACATCCGTTCAGTTTGACGTCGGCTGGTATTCCGACGGCAGCGCCGACACGCCCGACCTGCTGGAAACCTCGATCGACAAGCCGGATTACCAGTCCGGCGACACCATGGTCGTTTCGGTCAACGCCCGGACCGCGGGCAAGCTCACGATCAATGTTCTTGGTGACCGGCTGCTGACAACCCAAACCGCCGAGGTCAAGGAAGGCACGTCTCAGGTCAAAATCCAGGTCGGCAAGGATTGGGGCACGGGAGCTTATGTCGTGGCGACGCTGCGGCGGCCGCTCGACGTCGCCGCGCAGCGAATGCCCGGCCGCGCGATCGGCATCAAATGGTTCGGCATCGACAGGAGCGCGCGTACCCTTTCGGTCAACCTCTCGCCGCCGGAACTGGCGCGACCATCCGCGCCGCTTAAGCTGCCTGTGAAGGTCGGCGGCCTAAGTCCCGGCGAAGACGCCAAGATCGTCGTCGCCGCCGTTGACGTCGGCATCCTCAATCTCACCAATTACAAGCCGCCAGCACCCGACGACTACTACCTGGGCCAGCGTCGCTTGACGTCTGAAATCCGTGATCTCTACGGACAACTGATCGACGGCATGCAAGGAACGCGCGGCCAGCTCAGGACCGGCGGCGATTTCGCGGGAGCGGAGTTGCAGGGCAGCCCGCCGACGCAGAAGCCGCTCGCGCTCTATTCGGGCATCGTCACGGTCGCCGCGGACGGCACGGCGGAAATCAGCTTCGACATTCCGGAGTTCGCAGGCACGGCGCGCGTGATGGCGGTCGCCTGGACCGCGACCAAGCTCGGGCGTGCGACGGTCGATGTCACGGTACGTGATCCGGTGGTGCTGACGGCGACCCTGCCGCGCTTTCTGTTGACCGGCGATCGAGGCACGATGAGCTTCGATCTCGACAATGTCGAAGGTCCACCCGGCGATTATACCGTCAACGTCGGAACGTCGGGGCCGGTGAAGGTAGCGGGCAACGCCACGACCGCGATCAGGCTCGCGGCCGGGCAACGCAGTTCGATGGCGCTGACGCTCGATACCGCGGGCTCCGCCGGCGCTGCCCGGTTCGACATCGATATCAAGGGACCGAACGGCCTGACGCTGGCGCGGCATTACGACCTCGAGGTCAAGCCCGCGACCCAGATCCTGGCGCGCCGCTCTGTGCGAACGCTGGCGAAGGGCGAGAGCCTGACGCTGACCTCGGACATGTTCTCGGACCTCGTGGCGGGGACGGGAGGGGTGTCGATGTCGGTCGGCCTGTCCTCGGCGCTGGACGCGGCAAGTGTCCTGAAGGCGCTCGACCGCTATCCGTTCGGCTGCTCGGAGCAGATCGCAAGCCGGGCGATGCCGCTGCTCTACGTCAATGATCTCGCAGCGGAAGCCCACCTCGCGATGGATACCAGTGTCGACGATCGCATCAAAAGCTCGATCGAGCGGCTGCTGGCAAGGCAAGGCTCGAATGGTTCCTTCGGCCTGTGGTCGTCCGGCGGCGAGGACTCCTGGCTCGACGCCTACGTCACGGACTTCCTGACTCGCGCTCGCGAGAAGGGCTTCTCCGTCCCGGACCTTCAGTTCACGAGCGCGCTCGACCGCATCCGCAATTCCGTGGTGAATGCAGCCGAGCCGGAAAAGGACGGCGGTCGCGACCTCGCTTACGGGCTTTACGTTCTCGCCAGGAACGGCGCCGCCCCGATCGGGGATTTGCGTTATCTGGCCGATACCAAGTTGAACAATCTGGCGACGCCGATCGCCAAGGCGCAGCTTGCCGCGGCGCTCGCACTGGTCGGCGACCGGGCGCGCGCTGAACGCGTTTATACTGCTGCGGCTGAAAGCCTTGCGCCGAAGCCGGCGCTCGAATTCGGCCGGACGGACTACGGCTCGGCGCTCCGCGACGCCGCGGCGCTGGTATCGCTCGCGAGCGAGGGCAACGCGCCGCGAGCCACGGTCACCCAGGCGGTGCAGCGGGTCGAGGCGGCGCGAGGGTTGACCTCCTCAACCTCCACGCAGGAGAACGCGTGGCTGGTCCTGGCGGCGAGGGCGCTTGCGAAAGAGTCAATGTCGCTCGACGTCAACGGCGCGCCCGTTAAAGCCGCGCTTTATCGCAGCCACAAGGCGGCCGAGCTGGCCGACAAGCCGATCAAGATCACCAACACCGGCGCAGCCCCGGTGCAGGCGGTGATTTCCGTGACCGGCGCGCCGGTTACTCCCGAACCGGCGACCTCGAACGGCTTCGTAATCGAGCGTAGTTACTTCAACCTCGACGGAACGCCCGCGGATCCAACCCAGGCCACGCAGAACGACCGCTTCGCCGTCGTTCTCAGGATCACCGAAGCCAAGCCGACATACGGCCACATCCTGGTGGCGGACTATCTTCCGGCAGGATTCGAAATCGACAATCCTCATCTGGTGTCCTCCGGCGACAGCGGGACGCTCGACTGGATTGAGGACGGCAAGGAGCCGGTCAGCACTGAATTCCGCGACGACCGCTTCACCGCCGCCATCGATCGCACTGCGAGCGACAAGGCGGTGTTCACCGTGGCCTATGTCGTGCGCGCGGTGTCGCCCGGAAAATACGTGCTGCCGCAGGCATACGTGGAAGACATGTACAATCCCTCGCGCTACGGCCGCACGAGCACCGGCCGCGTCGAGGTGCGTTCAGCGAAATGACCGCGCCCGACACCCCTGCAACGACCGGGCGGCCGCGCCGCTGGCGGCGGGTGAAGCTGGCCGCGGCGATGATGGCGGTTGTCGCGGTCGTCACCACCGGAGTGGTCGCGGGCTGGGTCGTCTCGCTCGGACCGCTGCCGCTGGCGAAGGCGCACGAGGTTTCGACCACCGTGCTCGACCGAAACGGCAAATTGCTGCGCGCATTCGCCATGGCGGACGGCCGATGGCGATTGCCGGTCGATGCCACGACCGATGTCGATCCCGGATATCTCAATCTGCTGCTGGGTTATGAAGACCAGCGGTTCTATTCGCACGCGGGCATCGACCCGCTCGCGCTCGGCCGCGCGGCGCGGCAACTTCTGACTCGCGGTCACATCGTCTCCGGCGGCTCGACCATCACCATGCAGCTCGCCAGGCTAATTGAACCGCGCCAACGCCGCTCGATCTACGCCAAGCTGCATCAGATGGTTCGCGCGCTCCAACTCGAACGTGAGCTTACAAAGGGCGAGATCCTCAACCTGTATCTGACGCTCGCGCCGTTCGGCGGCAATCTCGAAGGTATTCGCGCGGCGTCCCTTGCCTATTTCGGCAAGGAACCGAAGCGGCTGTCGCTGGCGGAGTCGGCCCTGCTGGTCGCCTTGCCGCAATCGCCGGAACGACGGCGCCTCGACAGACACCCTGCGGCTGCGCGCGCGGCCCGCGACCGCGTACTCATGCGCATGGTTGAGGACTCGCGCATCAGCGCGGAAGACGCAAGGCGGGCGATGGCGGTGCCGGTCCTGCGGACGCGACGGCCGTTTCCAATGCTGGCGCCGCATTCGGCGGATCAGGCTCTGGCTATCAACAAGGACTCGAACCTGATCCGGCTGACGCTGGAATCCGGATTACAGCGCCAGCTCGAAGCGCTTGCGCGCGACCGCGCGGCGGCGCTCGGACCGGGCATTTCGGTCAGCATCATCGCGGTGGACAACGCCACCGGCGATGTGGTCGCCCATGTCGGCTCCGCGGATTATTTCAGCGAGCGGCTGGCCGGACAGGTGGACATGACGCGGGCGGTGCGCTCGCCGGGATCGACCCTGAAGCCGTTCATCTACGGACTGGCCTTCGAAGACGGGTTTGTTCATCCGGATAGCCTGATCGACGACCGCCCGGTCCGGTTCGGCAGCTACGCACCGGAAAACTTCGACATGATGTTTCAGGGCACCATCCCGGTGCGGCGGGCCCTGCAACTATCGCTGAACGTTCCGGCGATCGAACTGCTGGATCGCGTCGGCGCGAGCCGGCTGTCGTCGCGGCTGAAGCAGGCGGGCGCCAGTCTGGTGCTCCCCAAGGACGAAGCTCCGGGTCTGGCGATGGGACTGGGCGGCGTCGGCGTGACGCTCCATGACCTGGTGCAGGCCTATTCCGGCATTCCCAGACTGGGCAGCGTGATGCCCTTACGCGAGATCGAGCGCGACGACTCCAGCGTCCGCTCGCCTTTGCGGCTGCTGGATGCCGTTGCCGCCTGGCAGGTCGGCAACGTTCTTTTGGGAACGCCCCCGCCGGAAAACGCAGTCCGGAACCGGATCGCGTTCAAGACCGGCACGAGCTACGGCTATCGCGATGCGTGGTCCGTGGGCTTCGACGGCCGTTTGACCATCGGCGTCTGGGTCGGACGGCCGGACGGTGCGCCGGTTCCCGGTCTTATCGGACGTGTCGCGGCTGCGCCCATTCTTTTCGATGCCTTCGCTCGCACCGGCCGGTTGCCCGCGCCGCTCCCGAAGGCTCCGCGCGGAACCCTGATCGTCGCCAATGCAAAACTTCCGCTTCCCTTGCAGAGGTTTCGTTCCGCCGGTGAACTCATCAGGACCGCCAATCACGAGCGCAGGCTCCATATCCAGTTTCCGCTGAACGGCTCGCGGATCGATGCCGGAGCAGGGCAGGGAACGCTGTCGCCGCTGCCGGTGAAAGTGGCGGGCGGTAGCCCGCCGATGACGATGCTGGTCAACGGGAAAGCGGTGGGAGCGATCGACGGCCGACGCCAGCGGATGATCGACCCTCCCGGGCCGGGATTCGTCCGGCTGACCGTGATGGACGCGGCTGGCACCACGGACACAGTTACGGTCAGAATTCAATAGCGGCCGGCTCAGCGGTTGTCCCTGCCTCGGGTTCAGCGTATGCGCAATCCCATGGCCGAGCCCCATTCCAGCCCCCGATTTGGACGACCACGCGAGCCGAAGAACCCGTTGCCCATGGGACGGGGTCTGGCGATCGTGATCGGCTTCGTCGTCGCCAGTCATCTCAGATCGGCACTGTTTCTCACGGTCTTCGGCCTGCTGTTCTTTCTGCCTGGTTTCTTCAACATCCCGCCAATCGACCGCGACGAGGCCCGTTTCGCGCAGGCGACCAAGCAGATGGTCGAGACCGGCGACTTCGTCGACATCCGCTTTCAGGGCGAGGTGCGTTACAAGAAGCCGGTCGGCATCTACTGGCTACAGGCGGCCGCCGTCGAAACGGCTTCAGCTCTCGGCCTGCCGCGCGCGCAGATTCGCATCTGGCTCTATCGCGTGCCTTCCCTGATCGGCGCGATTGGCGCTGTGCTTCTGACTTATTGGGCGGCGCTTGCTTTCGTAACGCGGCGTGGCGCTATCTTGGCCGGACTGATCATGTGCGGGTCGGTCCTGCTCGGCGTGGAAGCGCGGCTCGCGAAGACGGACGCGATGCTGCTGCTGACCATTGTGGCGGCGATGGGCGCGCTTGCGCGAATCTATCTGTCGTCCGAGCGGGGCGAGAAACCCGAGCATCCGTCCTGGACGCATCCGGCGATCTTCTGGACGGCGATCGCGGGTGGAATCCTGCTGAAAGGCCCTTTGATCCTGATGTTCGTTGGATTGACCATCGGGGCCGTCGCCATTCTGGATCGCTCCGCGTCATGGCTTTGGCGGCTGCGGTCGGTCTGGGGGCTGATGTGGGTGCTTGTCCTCGTCATGCCGTGGTTCGTGGCGATCTTCCTCCGCGCCGGCGACACATTTTTCACGGACTCGATCGGCGGCGACATGCTGAGCAAGCTCGCGGCTCAGGAATCACATGGAGCGCCGCCCGGCACCTACTTCCTGCTATTCTGGATTACGTTCTGGCCCGGCGCAGCGCTCGCGGGGCTGGCGGCGCCCGCGGTCTGGCGCGCGCGGCGGGAGCCGGAGGTGCGGTTTCTGCTCGCGTGGCTGATTCCGTCATGGGTCGTGTTCGAACTCGTGTTGACGAAGCTGCCGCATTATGTGCTGCCGCTCTATCCGGCGATCGCGATCCTGTCGGTATGGGCGCTGGAGCGCCGCGTCCTGTCGCGATCATGGCTGACCAAGGGGACGGCATGGTGGTTTGCCATTCCCGCGATAACCCTGGTGCTCGCGATCGTCGCGACCATTACCTTGACGCGCCAGCCGGTTTTCCTGGCCTGGCCGTTCGCCGCGGTGGCCTTGATTTCCGGGCTGTTCGCATGGTGGCTCTACGACGACGATAACGCGGAGCGCTCCCTGCTGAATGCCGTTCTGGCGGCGCTATTCCTGAGCGCTTCCGTCTACGGGATCATCGTCGCGGCGCTGACGCCATTGTTTCCGAGCCCGGAAGTCGCGCGCGCGCTGCGAAATGTCGAGTGTGTCGGACCGAAGGCAGCGGCGGCGGGCTATCATGAGCCAAGTCTGGTCTTCATGACGGGGACATCGACGCTGCTGACCGACGGCTCCGGGGCCGCCGATTTCCTCAGCCATGGAAGCTGCCGGTTCGCGCTTGTCGAATCCCGTTCCGAACGGGCCTTCGCACAGCGCGCCGAGGCGATCGGTTTGCGCTACAACGTTGCAACGCGTATCGACGGTTTTAACTTCTCGCAGGGCAAGACGATTTCGATCGCCATCTTTCGCTCCGAGGGAACGCGTTAAGATAAGAGACGACATGTCCACCAGAACGACGGCGCCCACGGTTTCCATTGTCGTGCCTGTGCGAAACGAGGCGAACAATATCGCGCCCCTGATCGAGGAGATCGCGGCGGCGCTCGATGGCCGATGGGATTACGAGATCGTCTATGTCGACGACGGCTCAACTGACGCGACCGCTGAGCGGTTGACGGCGATCATGACCGAGCGCGGCACTGTGCGCCAGATTCGTCACGAAAAGTCATCGGGCCAATCGGCAGCGGTTCGGACCGGGGTGCGGGCCGCACGCGGTGCGATCGTTGCGACGCTGGATGGCGACGGCCAGAACAATCCGCAATTTCTGCCGGAACTCATCATGGCGATCGAGAAGGGCGAGGGACGCATTGGTCTCGCCGCCGGTCAGCGCGTCGGCCGCAAGGATACCGGGTTCAAGAAGTTCCAGTCGCGAGTAGCCAATAAGGTGCGAAGCCGGGTGCTGAGCGATGGAACGCGCGACACCGGCTGCGGGCTGAAAGCCTTTCGGCGGGAGGTGTTTCTGTCCCTGCCTTATTTCGACGGCCTGCACCGGTTTCTCCCGGCGCTGGTGCGGCGGGAAGGCTATGACATCGCCTATGTCGATGTGACGGACCGGCCGCGACGTTCAGGCGTGTCGAATTACGGATTCTTCGATCGCCTGTGGATCGGAATCATTGATCTCGCCGGTGTGTGGTGGCTGATCCGCCGCAAGAGATCGACGCCGGTTGCAACCGAGGTAATGCGTCATGGCTGACATCGCCGGGATGCTGACGAACTATTTCTACGACGTGTTCGTGGCTAATTTCGACGGCTGGGTGGTTCTCGGTTTTGTCGCGCAGGGTTTCTTCACCATGCGGTTCGTCGTGCAATGGATTGCATCCGAACGCGCGCGAAAGAGCGTAATCCCCGTGGCGTTCTGGTTCTTCTCGATAGGGGGTGGAGTTCTTCTTCTGGTTTACGCCCTTTACCGGCGAGACCCGGTATTCATCGCCGGCCAGGCGCTCGGCCTCATTGTCTATTTCCGCAACCTGTATTTCATCATTCTCAATGGACGCCAATCATCGGCGTGAGACGTCAACGCTAATCAGGCGCTGGTTGTTGGGCTGAAGCAATCCGTCACAAGCCGGAGGCGGGAGCCTTCATTGATGGGCGTTGAAGGCCGCAAAACCCCGATCGAGATCGGCCTTGAGATCGTCCACGTTCTCAAGCCCGATCTGTAGCCGCAGCGTGGGTCCGCCCGGCGCCCACTTTGTCGCGGTCCGATACGACGCGCAATCGAAGGGAATGACGAGGCTCTCAAAGCCACCCCATGAGTAACCCATGCCGAACAGCTTCAGCGTATCGAGCAGCGCGCTGACCGCTTGCTGCGGCGCGGGCTTGAGGACGATGCTGAACAATCCCGGTGCGCCGGTGAAATCCCGTTTCCAGATCGCATGACCGGGATCGTCCGGCCATGCCGGATACAGAATTCTGGTCACTTCCGGCCGCCGCGCAAGCCACTGCGCCATGTTCATCGCGGCCTGCTGGTGATGATAAAGCCTCACCGCAAGGGTGCGTAATCCTCGCAGAGTCAGAAACACGTCGTCGGGTCCTACGCATAGGCCGAGCAGGCGGATGGTCTCAGTGAGCGCCGGCCAGGCTTTTGAATTGGCGGCGATGGTTCCGAACATGACATCGGAGTGCCCACCGATGTACTTGGTCGCCGCCTGGATGCTGATATCCACGCCTTGCTCAAGCGCGCGGCGGAAAAGAGGGGTTGCCCACGTGTTGTCGTCGATCACAATCGCTTCGCGCGCGCGCGCTGCGGCCGCGATCGCGGGAACGTCCGGCATCTCCAGGGACTGGGAGCCTGGCGCCTCGACCATCACCGCGCGGGTTTCCGGCCGGAACAGCGCGGCGATCCCCGAACCGATCAGCGGATCGAAGTAAGTGGTCTCGATTCCGTAGCGCGCCAGAAACCCATCGCAGAACTGTCGCGTCGGACGATAAACATTATCGCAGACGAGGAGATGATCGCCGGCCTTCAGCACGGACAACAGCGCCGTGGAAAGCGCAGAGACACCTGATGGAACCAGACCGACACCCGCGCAATGCGGACCCTCCAACGCCATCAGCGCATCCTGCAGCGCGCGGGTCGAAGGCGTGCCGTGCCGTCCGTACTGGAATTCTCCGCGGTGGGCGTAAAGGTCGCCGGCAGTCGGATAAAGCACCGTCGAGCCGCGGACGATGGGAGGATTGACGAACCCTTTCTGGGACGCGGTGTCTCGACCCGAAACGACCAGTCTGGTTTCCGCCCGAAGCGAATCCGTGGATCCGTCGCTCTTCGACAAGGTCATATCTTCTGCGTTGCTAAACGAGGCATTTTGCCGCTGACACCTGTCCCGAAATTCGCCGGATGTCAGTTCCAGAGCGGATGGGTAGTAACAGGAAAGAAAAGACCTTCGTCAACCCCCGTATATCGCACCCCTGTGCCGCGGAGCCGAATGCCAGGCTTGAAACGCGGCTCCGCAACCCATATCGCTCGCTGATCCCCACTTCACGAGGAGGCGTTGCTGGAAACGGATGCGAATGCTGGGAGTTCGCCGGTCGTTCAGTAATGGAGTTCAACTTATCGCCGACCCCGGGTAGAAAGCCACTGCGAAGCTTCATCAGTGTGAAGCTTCATCTGTTCTCAACCCTGGTTGATCGACAAAGTCCGTCTTTGGCCTGATTCTGGTGGGAGAAACGAATCGGCCGGTCGCATGAAACCGAACGACTGAACGGCGCGAACTGAAGCCATTGACGTTCTTGAAAGGCATTGCCATGAAATGCATATTGACTGCTATTTTCGCTATCGTTGCTGGTATTTCATTACAATCGGCATCCGCGCAGGAGCAGGAATCCGCGAAGCCGAAGACCACGCTCGAAGCAGTCAAGGCGAGAGGCGCGCTGTCGTGCGGCGTCACTCAGGGGTTGCCGGGATTCTCCGCCCCTGACGACAAAGGAAACTGGACCGGCCTCGACGTGGACATCTGCCGCGCGATCGCGGCCGTGGTGTTCAACGATCCCACCAAGGTCAAGTTTGTTCCGCTGTCCGCGAAAGACCGGTTTATCGCCCTGCAATCCGGCGAAATCGATGTGTTGTCGCGCGATACGTCGTGGACGCTCTCGCGCGACACCTCGCTCGGAGCAAATTTCACCGGCGTGACATACTACGACGGACAAGGCTTCCTGATCAGGAAGTCCCTCAAGGTGAACTCGGCGCTGGAATTGAACAGCGCATCCGTCTGCGTCCAGACCGGCACCACGAACGAACAGAATCTCGCCGACTATTTCAAAAGCAACAAGATGAAGTACGAGGTCATTGCGTTCAGCACCGCCGACGAGACAATCAAGGCTTACGAATCCGGCCGGTGCGATGTGTTCACCTCGGATATTTCACAGCTCTACGCCCAGCGGCTGAAGCTCCTTAATCCCGCCGATCATGCGGTTCTGCCGGAGGTCATCTCGAAAGAGCCGCACGCGACGATGGTGCGTCACGGCGATGACCAGTGGTTCGATCTCGTCAAGTGGACGCTGTTTGCAATGATCAACGCCGAAGAACTCGGCATCACGAAGAAGAATGTTGACGAAATGGCCAGATCGGAGAATCCCGAACTCAAGCGCATCTTCGGAACCGACGGCAATTTCGGCGAGCAGCTCGGCGTCACCAAGGATTGGGTTTCGCGCATCATCAAGGCCGTCGGCAACTATGGCGAATCGTTCGATCGTAACGTCGGCGCCGGCTCGCCGCTCGGGATCGCGCGAGGACTCAACAAGCTCTGGAATCAGGGCGGCATCATGTACGCGCCGCCGATCCGCTAGCGTCGACGCGAAGGAATGGCCACCGGATTCCGAAAACCGCCGCTGCAATTTTCTCTCAGGCTACGACGCGCGCTTGGCGGGCAGGCGGGCTGGGGCGGACTTGCGTTGCAGGTGCTGTTCGTCGCGATCCTTGCGTGGATCGGCTATGAGATCGTGGCCAACGCCAAAGGAAACCTGGAAGCGCAGAATACCGCGTCCGGGCTCGGTTTCATGTCGAATACCGCGGGGTTCGAGGTCAGCCAGACCCTGATCCCGTATTCCCAGACCGACAGTTACACGCGTGTTTTTCTTGTCGGTCTCGTGAATACGCTGGTGGTGGCCGCGGTCGGCATTTTCTTCGCGACCATGATCGGCTTCATGGTGGCGCTGGGCCGCTTGTCGCCGAACTGGCTGATATCCCGCATTTCCGGCGGCTATGTGGAGCTGGTCCGAAACCTGCCGTTATTGTTTCAGATTCTGTTCTGGTACCTTGCCGTGCTGAGGATGCTGCCGAATCCAAAGCAAAGCGTGTCGGTCCTTGATGGCATCTTTCTGAGCAATCGCGGTCTCGCGATTCCCAAGCCGATCGGGCAGGAGGGATCGATCGCGTTTGCCGTCGCGATAGCGGTTGCGATCATCGGCGGCATGGTGCTGCGGAGCCATTCCCGTCGCAGCTTGTTTCGGACCGGACGAGCGCTGATCGTCTGGCCCTACGCTCTTGGTCTGCTGATCGCTCTCCCGGCCGCATCGATGGCCGTTTTCGGCACACCCTTCACGTTCGAAATGCCGATCCTCAAGGGATTCAACTTCTCCGGCGGCGCGCGTCTGATCCCCGAATTTGTCGCGCTGGCGATCACGCTCTCGACATATACGGCCGCCTTCATCGCGGAAATCGTGCGCGCCGGAATTCTCTCAGTGCACAAGGGACAGATGGAAGCAGGCGCCGCGCTCGGGCTTTCGCGGGGATCGACGCTGCGATTGATCGTGGTCCCGCAAGCCATGAGGGTCATCCTGCCGCCGCTGACCAATCAGTACCTCAACCTCACCAAGAATTCCTCGCTGGCTGTCGCCATCGGGTATCCCGAGCTGTTCTCCGTGTTTGCCGGGACGACGCTCAGCCAGACCGGACAAGCCATCGAGATCCTCTCGATCACGATGGGCGTGTATCTGCTGATCTCGCTGGTGACCAGCGGGATCATGAGCATCTACTCCCGGCGCGTTGCCCGGAGCGTGGGTGCATGACAGCCCGACCCGCAACATCGTTCGTACGCAACGCGCTCGTTCCGGAACGACGAGCCCCAGTCACGACGACAAGCCTGCTCCGTCTCGTGCAGACTCGCCTGTTCAACTCGCCGGGCAACGCGCTGCTGACTTTCGTCGGCGCCGCGCTGATATGGTTCTTCGTTGTTCCTGCCGTTCGCTTTCTCTTCATCGATGCGGCGTGGGAAGGTCAGGACCGAACCTCGTGTCTGGCGGCCGATGCGGGGCAATCGATCGGAGCGTGCTGGCCGTTCGTCAAGGCAAAGATCGCGCAGTTCATTTACGGCTTTTATCCGGAGCCCGAACGGTGGCGGGTCGATCTGACGTTCCTGCTGGCGGCCGTCTTGCTGCTGCCGCTTCTCATTCCCCGGTTGCCTGCCAAGCGTCTCAATGCCGGCCTGTTCTTTGCCGCTTTTCCCGTCACGGCATTTTTTCTGCTGCATGGCGGTGGCATCACCGGATTCGGTGTGAACTGGAGCGCGGGGCTTCTGTCCAGCCTTGCGGACAGCGTCGGCGATGCCGGACGGCAACTCGCGGCGTCAGGGGAGGCGGACGCGTTCGGCGCGATCTTGCGGCCGCTGGGAGGCGGCATTGCATCGATCGGGGACGCGCTGAACGTGCTGGTGTCGCCGTTGATATCGCTCCGGGATCGGCTCCAGGATTCCGGTCAGCCGGTCTGGTACGATTTTGGTTGCACGGCTGCGTTCGTTTCGCTGTTGCTCTTTTTCTTCAGCGGCGGGTTTCGTGCGGGCTGGGGTACGTTGCTCACAAGCCTGACCGCCTTCGCCGGCATGGGCGTGGTTATCGCGATCATGCATCTCGATCGCGGCGGACTTCCGGTTGTCGACACTCGTCTCTGGGGCGGACTTCTGGTCACGCTGGTGGTATCGGTGACCGGCATCGTGTCGTCGATACCGATCGGTATCGCGCTGGCGCTGGGGCGGCGTTCCACCCTTCCGCTGATCCGGATATTCTCGATCGCCTTCATCGAATTCTGGCGCGGCGTTCCCCTGATCACCGTGCTGTTCTTCGCGACCTACATGCTGCCGCTCTTCCTTCCCGGAAACTTTACCGTCGATGGGCTGGTGCGGGTCCTGATCGGTATTGCGCTGTTCGCGGGGGCGTATAATGCCGAGGTCATTCGCGGCGGTCTCGCGGCGGTTCCGGGCGGGCAGGCGGAAGCGGCTCATGCGCTCGGACTGTCCTACTGGAAGACCACCGGGCTGATCGTGATGCCGCAGGCAGTGCGGCATGTCATCCCCGGACTGGTCAACAGCTTTATCGCGCTGTTCAAGGATACCTCGCTGGTCTCCATCGTCGCGTTGTTCGATCTGCTCGGAATCTTGCGGGCTTCGTTCGCGGATCCCACATGGGCGACGCCCACCACGCTGTTCACCGGGTTCGCATTCACCGGCCTCATCTACTTCGCATTCTGCTTCAGCATCTCGCGATACTCTCTATTCGTGGAGCATCGACTGAACGCGCATCGGCGAACCTGAACTCTGGGAACCAATGACAGATAACAACGCCATCGTTTCCATCATCGCTCTCAACAAGTGGTTCGGCAGTTTTCATGTGCTGCGGGACATCGATCTCGACGTCGCCCGCGGCGAACGCATCGTCATTTGCGGTCCGTCGGGCTCGGGAAAGTCGACGCTGATCCGCTGCATCAACGCGCTTGAGGAATTTCAGGAAGGTCGCATCGTCGTCGATGGAATTGAACTCGGCCCCAATTTGCGGCGCGTCGACGACGTACGGCGCGACGTCGGGATGGTCTTTCAGAACTTCAATCTGTTTCCGCACCTCACGGTGCTCGAAAACTGCACGCTCGCTCCCATCTGGGTCCGCAATACGCCGAAGAAGGACGCCGAGGCGGAGGCGATGAAGTTTCTGGAGCGCGTCAAGATACCTGATCAGGCCAACAAATATCCCGGTCAGATGTCAGGAGGTCAGCAGCAGCGTGTGGCGATCGCGCGCGCGCTCACGATGAATCCAAAGGTCATGCTGTTCGACGAGCCGACGTCCGCGCTCGATCCCGAGATGGTCAAGGAGGTTCTCGACACGATGGTGGATCTGGCGGAAGAAGGCATGACCATGCTTGTGGTCACGCACGAAATGGGATTCGCCAGGGAGGTCGCCAACCGCGTCGTGTTCATGGATGAGGGACAGATCATCGAGTCCGGCACCCCGGCCAGTTTCTTCGCCAATCCGCGACACCCGCGCAGCCAGCTCTTCCTCAGCCAGATTTTGCGGTAAGTCTGAGCGATGAAATATCAGCGGCGGTCAACGCCCTGCTGTAAACATGGGGTCCAATATGCGTACCGCTGTTTTCGCTCTCCTTCTCACTATCTCGTCAACCTGGTCGAACCTGGTTCAAGCCGAATCCTCTTCTCTGAGATACCTAACAGGCGAATGGTATCAGATAGATTCAAATGCCGGGAAATGTGCTGATTGCCGCATTCTGATTGAAAGGAACGGAGAGGATTTCACCGTAAAGGCGAACAACGGATGGTCAGCCATTGTTAGACCAAGCTTTGAGGGAAAGCCGTTCGTGGCAGGGAAAGGGAGTTGGCCCCCAAACTTTGGGGACGTCTATGGAGGAAAAGCGTTCTTCCTCAACCTTGGTATAAAAGAAGACGAGCTTCTTATGCTCATGACCGTGCCGGGCCGTGACGGTGAGCTCCGCAACGTCAAAGCGATATTCAGAAGACAGACGGGTTTCGGAAAAGAATAGTCGCCCATCCGGATTGCATTTACCGCACAAACATTCGCTTTCAATCTAACCCGGAGCGAGCGGAATCTTCACCGTGCTCCGTCTCTCCAGCCATTGCGGCACGGGAAGGTTCTTGGAGCGCATGAAGTCCGGGTTGAAAAGTTTCGACTGGTAGCGGTTGCCTGAGTCGCACAGGATGGTCACCACGGTATGGCCGGGGCCCAACTGGCGGGCGAGACGAATCGCGCCGGCGACGTTGACGCCGGTCGAACCGCCAAGGCAAAGCCCCTCGTGTTCGAGCAGGTCGTAGATCACGGGCACAGCCTCCTCGTCGGGGACGAGATAGGCTTCGTCTACCCTGGCGTCGGCAATCACGGGCGTCACGCGTCCGAGCCCGATCCCCTCGGTGATCGAGCCTCCCGCGGTCGGCTTGGCCACGCCGTTCTTGAACAGCTCATACATAGCCGCACCGCGCGGGTCCGCGACGCCGATCACGACATCTTTCTTCTTCTCCCGCAGGAAAGCGCTCACTCCGGCGAGCGTGCCGCCGGTGCCGATCGAACAGATGAAGCCGTCGACCTTTCCGCCCGTCTGCTCCCAGATTTCCGGACCCGTCGAAACGTAATGGGCCTTCGGATTATCGAGGTTATTCCATTGGTCGGCGAACAGCACACCGTTGGGTTCGGATTTGCGCAGTTCGTCAGCGAGACGCCTTGCGATGTGCTGATAGTTGTTCGGGTTGCTGTAGGGGAGCGCCGGAACCTCGACCAGCTCGGCTCCGCATAGCCGAAGCATGTCTTTCTTTTCACGGCTTTGTGTTTCCGGAATGACGATCATCGTGCGATAGCCTCTGGCGCTGGCGACGATGGCAAGACCGATGCCGGTATTGCCGGCCGTGCCTTCGACGACGAGGCCGCCGGGCTTGAGGTCGCCACGCTTTTCGGCTTCCAGGATCATCTGCTTACCGGCGCGATCCTTGACGGACTGGCCCGGATTCATGAACTCGGCCTTGCCGAGAATGGTGCATCCCGTTGCTTCGGAGGCGTGCTTCAACTTGATAAGAGGTGTATTGCCGATCGCTTCTACGACGTCGTTATCGATTCTCATGAGATGCAAAATTCTCATCGGGCTGTTGGAGGATTGCAGATAACCCTAGTTGAGGGGAGAGGCGGGTACAAGGGCGCGCAGAATCACACTCCAGCAAGCGACGCTTGGGGCCGACGAGTTTCTACGAACCGACGGCGAACCCTCGCAGCGCCGCATGAAATCTTCGTAAGATTGGCGGCCACGCCTCGGTCCATGTTTCAGGAAACGCAGTAAAATCAGGTCTTTTCCAATAGAATCAGAACTGCGGTCCAGTGGAGCGTGTCTAATGTTCTTGCCTCCGCAGGACTGTCCGTCGCCTGTTCGGACAGCTAGAATAGGGCGGTTCTTTAGAGAAAGCATTACGTCCGGTGGCTGCGTCGCTTTATTCCAGAAAAGGTTGGTACTGCCGTGCTTCAGGCTCACGCCAATACCTTTCGCCGCCTCTGTCCTCCCTCAGGTGGCCGGTGTGAGTGCTTCCGCCGCCAGGGCTTTGAGCCATCCCCGGAGATGCGCGACGTGGATCTGGCGTTCCGCCATGCTCCTGCCGCTATGGGCGGCGGTCGCGGCGTCGGCCGGCTGCATACTGACACGGGATATTCCGGATCCGGCGCTGGATATTCCAATGGGGTACAAGGACGCGAGCGCGTCCGCCGTGGCGGACGCCCTGCCGGCGCTCGACTGGTGGCGCGGCTTTCGCTCGTCCGAACTCACGTCCCTGATGGAAGAGGCCCAGACCGTCAACCTCGATATCGCGGCTGCGGCCGCGAGGATCATTCAGGCCGACCAGCAGGCCCGGATCATTGGCGCGGCGCTATTGCCGAGCGTCAGCATCGGCGGACAGGAAGCCTATTTCCGCACGTCGGGTTCGAGCCAAAGCGGCCTGACCAATCGTGGCCGGGAAATAGTGAACTACTCGGGCACGTTGAGCGGCGCCAGCTATGAGCTCGATTTCTGGGGCAAGAACCGCGATGCCACGCTGGCCGCGCTGGAGACGGCCAACGCCAGCCGCTTTGACCGCGACGTGGTCGCGCTGACGACGCTGGTCAGCGTCGCGAATGCCTATTTCCAGGTCCTCACGGCGCAGGACCGCATTCGCACCGCCGAACGCAACATCGCCAGCGCCCGGCGTATTCTGGACGCGCTCAAACAGCGGCTGAGCGCCGGCACCGGGTCCGACCTCGACGTTGCGCAGCAAGAGAGCGTGCTGGCAAATCTGCGCGCGGCCGTTCCGCAACTCAGGCAGACGCTGGTACAGAACATCAACGCGCTCGCGACACTGGTGGCCCGCCCGCCGGAAAGCGTGACCGTGAAGGGCGGTTCGCTCAACCACATCACCGCGCCACGGGTGACGCCCGGGCTGCCGTCCGAATTGCTGACCCAGCGCCCGGACATCCGCCGTCAGGAGCTGCAGCTCGCCTCGGCGACCGCGAATGTCGGTAGCGCGCGGGCACAGTTCTTTCCGAGTATTCAGTTGACCGCGCAGGGCGGCTACCAGAGCCCGGCGCTAGTCGCGCTGTTCGCCCCCAATGCCGCATTCTTCAACCTCGCCGGCGCACTGACGCAGCCGATCTTCGATGGCCGCAGGATCCTCAGCAATTTCGAACTCACGAAGGCGAGGCAGGACGAACTGCTTCAGACTTACCGCAAGACGGTGGTCTCGGCGTTCGCCGATGTCGGCAACGCGCTGACTGCCGTGCGTCAGACCACCGAGCGACTGCGCCTCCAGCGCGAGGTCGTAACCGCTTCGCGCAAGGCGTTCCAACTCTCCGAGCAACAGCTACAGGCCGGCACCGCCGACATCATCATCGTGCTGAACACGCAATTGACGCTTTTTCAGGCGGAAGATGTCCTGTCGCAAGCGCAGCTTGCACGGTTACAGGCGATCGTGAGTCTTTATCAGGCCCTGGGCGGCGGCTGGGAGCCGCGGATCGAGAGGGCGGCCAATGCTCTTTAGACCGGACCTGGACGAAACAGTGAAAGCAGCCGGCGACGGGTTGTCCGGCACGAGAGCGGCGAGCGGCCGTCGGCGTCGTCCCGTGTGGATCGCCATCACGCTTCTGATCGTCGGAGGACTTGCCTATCTCGGCTGGACCTCGTTTGCTCAAAAGAAGCGCGATGGAAGCTGGGAACGTCCCGATCGCGCCATTCCGGTACTGGCGGCAACGCCGCGCATCCAGGATGTGCCGGTCTATCTCGACGGCGTCGGAGCCGTCCGCGCGCTGAGCACCGTGACGGTGCGCTCTCAGGTCAACGGCAAGCTGATCGCCGTCAACTTCACCGAAGGTCAGGACGTCAAGAAAGGCGACGTGCTGGGCGAAATCGAGCCCGTGATCTATCAGGCCCAGTACGATCAGGCGGTCGCGAAGAAGGCACAGGACGAAGCGCAGCTCGCCAATATGCGCCTCGATCTGAAACGCTACGAGCAACTGGCCGCCTCCAGCGCCGGTTCGAAGCAGCAGGCGGATACCCAGAGGGCGGTCGTCGCGCAGCAGGAGGCGCTGGTCAAGGCCGATCAGGCCGCCATCGACAACGCACAGGCGATGCTCGGTTTCACCAGGATCGTCGCGCCGATTTCCGGTCGCGTGGGCCTGCGCCAGGTCGATCGCGGCAACATCATCAACGCTGCGGATGCGACCGGACTGGTCATCATTACGCAGCTTCAACCCATCTCCGTCCAGTTCAGCCTTCCGCAGCAGCAGATCACGCGCGTGAATGCAGCGGCAGCCAAGGGCGAGATCGAAGTCGATGTATTCGGAAACGACGGCACGACAGTCGTCGACACGGGCAAGCTGATCGGCATCGATAATCAGGTTGATCCGACGACCGGCACCCTGAGGCTGAGGGCCGCATTTTCGAATGAACGTTTTCAGCTCTGGCCGGGCCAGTTCGTCAATGTGCGCATCAAGGTTGAAACGCTGTCACAGGCGACGGTCATACCGACATCGGCGGTGCAGCGTGGCCCGCTCGGAACCTTCAGCTATGTGATCGGCGACGACGACATCGTGAAAGCCAAACCGGTGACGGTGCGGCAGCAGGACGAGAAGGACGCCGTTATCGCCAAGGGAATTGCTCCCACTGATCGCGTGGTCACAACCGGATTCGCCAATCTCTCCGACGGCGCGAAGGTGACTGTCGGCCAGAGCGATCAGGTGCCGACGGCCGATCTCGCGCCGCCGGCGCGGCAGGACAGGCGCGGCGCTCGCCGAGGCGGTGACGGCAATGGCAGCGAGCGTCGCGGCCGGCGGGGCGAGAGAGGTCAGAATCAATCGGGCAGCGGGCCACAGGAAAACGGTCAGTCCGGCGGGGGTCCGAAGCCTCGGCCATAACTCCAGAGGTGCGGCACTGAATATCTAACCCACGGCAGCGCGCCGCCAGACGAGTTGATCAGACATGGGTGTTTCGGAACCGTTTATCCGTCGTCCGATCGCGACCTCCTTGCTGGGGATCGCACTGATGATCGGGGGCGCGCTCGGCTATTGGGCGCTGCCGGTCTCCGCGCTGCCGCAGGTCGATTTCCCGACAGTGCAGGTGGGGACTCAACTGCCGGGCGCCAGTCCCGATGTCGTGGCGTCATTGCTGACGGCACCGCTGGAACGTCAGCTCGGACAGATCCCGTCGCTGTCGTCGATGACGTCGACAAGTTCGTACGGGCTCAGCCAGATTTCCCTGCAGTTCAACCTGGATCGGGATATCGACGGCGCCACGCAGGACGTGCAGGCGGCCATCAACGCGGCTGCGGGAATCCTGCCGAGAAACCTGCCGTACCCGCCAACCTACGCCAAGGTGAATCCTGCCGATGCGCCGGTGATGACGCTTGCCTTGACCTCCGACACGGTCTCGATGCGCGCCATGAGCGATATCGCGGATACCATTCTCACCCAGCGCCTCAGTCAGATCTCGGGCGTCGGCCGCGTTGCCGTGCTCGGTGGGCTGAAGCCGGCGGTGCGCGTCCAGGCCGATCTCACGCGGCTGGCAGCCTATGGCATTTCAATGGAGGATCTGCGCACCGCGATCGCCAGCGCCAACGTTTCCGGCCCCAAGGGGTCTCTGGACGGCGCGCAGCAAGCCTATACCATCGCGGCCAACGACCAGGTCACGACGGCCGACGCATACCGACCCATCATTATCGCTTACCGTAACGGTTCTCCGGTCACGATCGGCGATGTCGCCCGGATCGTCGACGGACTGGAGAACAATCGCACCGGCGGCTGGTACAATGGAACGCCGGCCGTCATCATCGATATCCAGCGTCAGCCCGGCGCCAATGTGATCGAGGTTGTCCGGCAGATCCGGGAGGAGATCCCGAAACTCCAAAGCGCGATTCCGGCCGGTGTCGACCTGACCGTCGTCAGCGACCGAACCGTGACAATCCGCGCATCCGTCCACGACGTGCAGTTCACGCTCATTCTCAGCATCGTCCTCGTGACGCTTGTCGTGCTGCTTTTCCTGCGCTCGCTCCGGGCGACGTTGATCGCGGGGGTGGCGCTGCCGCTGTCGCTGATCACCAGTTTCGGCATCATGTATTTCGCAGGTTTCAGTCTCGACAACCTATCGCTGATGGCGCTGACGATCGGCACCGGATTCGTGGTCGACGACGCCATCGTGATGATCGAAAACATCGTCCGGCACATCGAGAACGGCGAGAGCGTCATGGAAGCCGCGCTCCGGGGCGCGCGCGAGATCGCCTTCACCGTGATCTCGCTGACGGTTTCGTTGATCGCGGTGTTCATCCCGCTGCTGTTCATGTCCGGGCTGGTCGGAAGAATGTTCCGCGAGTTCGCTCTGACACTGACGATCGCGGTCGTCACGTCAGCGGTGGTGTCGCTCACTTTGACGCCGATGATGTGCTCGCGGCTGCTCAAACGCTCGGAAGGAGGGGTTTCGATCCCCGGAGTGGCGGCGGTCAACCGCAGTATCGACCGGATGGTCGCGTTCTATCATTGGACGCTGTTATGGGTCCTCCGGCATCAGCAGGCGACACTGGGCGTTGTCTTCGCGACGATCGTCGCGACGATGCTGCTTTATGCCGTCGCGCCCAAAGGCTTCCTGCCCCTGCAGGATACGGCGTCGATTATCGCCGTAACCGAGGCGGGGCCCGACGTCTCCTTCGCCGAAATGCAAAGGCGTCAGGCCGAGGTCGCGGCCGTCATCAAGGCGGACCCTGACGTTACGGGCGTCGTATCCGTCATTGGCGCCGCTTCGGTGAATCCGACCACGAATGCCGGCCGCCTGGTGATGACGCTGAATCCGCGCAGCGACCGCCGTGACGACATCGCGGCCGTCATCACGCGCCTGAAGGCGCGCGTCGCTTCGATCCCCGGCATGACGGTTTATTTTCAACCGGTGCAGGATATCCAGATCAGTTCGCGGACCAGCCGCTCGTTGTATCAATACACCCTGACGGGGACGGACGCTGCCCAGGTTTCGGAATGGGTCCGCAAGCTGGTCGAGGAACTGCGCCGCGATCCGCTCTTCCGGGACGTATCGTCGGAGGCGCAGGACGCAGGTCTTCGCGCCGCGCTGAACATCGACCGCGCACGCGCGGGCCAGTTGGGCGTCAGCCTTCAGGCGATCAACGACACGTTGAACGATGCCTTTGCCCAGCGGCAGATATCGACGGTCTATGGACAGTCCAACCAGTATCGCGTCGTGCTGGAGGCCCTGCCGCAGTATCAGCGCGACCCCTCGATCCTCTCCAAGCTCTTTCTGCCGGGCGTGGCGGGGGCCCAGGTGCCGCTATCCGCCGTCGCGACGCTGACCCGAACCACCGCGCCGCTGGCGATCTCTCATCAGGCGCAATTCCCGGCATCCTCGCTCAGTTTCAATCTTGCTCCGGGAGAGGCGCTGGGCGATGCCGTGAAACGGGTCAAGATCATCGAGACCCGCATCGGCATGCCCTCCAATATCGCCGGCATGTTCTCCGGTGATGCGGCCGAATTCTCGAAATCGCTTGCCGGTCAGCCCTGGCTGATCCTGGCCGCGCTGATCACGATCTACATCGTGCTGGGGGTCCTCTACGAAAGCTATATTCATCCGATTACAATCCTCTCGACACTGCCTTCGGCGGGTATCGGCGCCATTCTCGCCTTGATGCTGTTCGGACAGGATCTGTCGGTGATCGGCCTGATCGGCATCATTCTTCTGATGGGCATCGTGAAGAAAAACGCGATCATGATGATCGACTTCGCGCTGGAAGCCGAACGCCGTCAGGGCATGTCCTCGACGGATGCAATCGTGCAGGCGTGCCTGCTCCGGTTCAGGCCCATCATGATGACGACGCTCGCAGCGCTGTTCGGCGCGCTGCCGCTGGCGATTGAAAGCGGCACCGGCTCGGAGTTGCGGTTCCCTCTCGGCATTTCGATCATTGGCGGTTTGCTGCTCAGTCAGCTGCTCACGCTTTACACCACGCCCGTGATCTATCTGGCGCTCGACCGGCTGAACAAGCGGATCGAGCAAGCGGTTCCGACCGGCGGTTCGGGGCCGCCGCCAGGCGCGATCGAGGGCATGAAATAATGGCTTCGATCTCCGAGCCGTTCATCCGGAGACCGGTCGGCACCACGCTGCTCGCCATCGGGCTGTTTCTCATCGGCGTCGTCGCTTATGGCGTGCTTCCCGTCGCTTCGGTTCCCAATGTCGACTTCCCGATGATCAGGGTGTCGGCGAGCCGGCCGGGCGCGTCACCGTCGGTGATGGCCGCCACCGTCGCCGCGCCGCTGGAGCGGCGCCTCGGCGAGATCGCCGGCGTCGAACAGATCACATCCTCGAGCACGCTGGGCGCCACCAGCATCCAACTGCAGTTCGCCATCGGGCGCGACATCGATCACGCAGCGCGCGATGTGCAAGCGGCGATCAACGCGTCGCTCGCCAATCTGCCGACGGATCTGCCGACCTTGCCGAAATTCCGCAAGGCCAATCCCGCTGCGTCGCCGGTCTTTATCCTGGCGCTGACATCAAAAACCATGCCGACCAGCGCCATCTATGACGTCGCTGATACGGTTCTCGTTCAGCGCGTTTCGCAGGTTCCTGGAGTGGGCGAGGTTTCCGTGAGCGGCGCTGACCAGCCGGCTGTGCGGATCGCGCTCAATCCGGTCGCGCTCTCGAACGCAGGCATCTCGACCGACGATGTCCGGACCGCGATCGTGAATGCCAATCCGCTTGGTCCCGTCGGAATCTTCAATGGCGACCGCCAGAGCGAGACGCTATCGACCAACCGGCAGATGCGTAGCGCGGCGGAATTCAGAGACATCGTTATAAAGAGTTCGGGAGGAAATTTCGTTCGGCTCTCGGACGTGGCCGAGGTCAAGGACGCCACGCGAAACAGCCGCTCGATCGCCTGGTTCAACAAGCAGCCCGCGGTGCTGATCCAGGTCACCAAGCAGGGCGATGCCAATGTCATCGACACGGTTGACCGGGTGAGGGCGCTGCTTCCCGAACTCAAGAAATGGATCCCGGCCGGTATCGAGGTCTCCATCATCGTCGATCGCACCGGCACCATCCGCGCAAGCGTCGAGGACATGGAATGGACGCTGCTGGCGACAGCTTTCCTGGTGATGGTCGTTGTCTTTGCGTTCCTTCGGCGATTTACGCCGACGGTCGCGGCAGGCGTATCGGTTCCGCTGGCGCTGGCCGGTACATGCGCCGGGATGTGGCTCGCGGGATTCTCCATCGACAACCTGTCCCTGATGGCGCTGGCCATCTCGGTCGGTTTCGTAGTCGACGACGCCATCGTCATGATCGAGAACATGTACCGCAATCTGGAACAGGGCTTGCCGCCGTACCGGGCGGCGCTGGAAGGAGCGCGGCAAATCGGCTTTACCGTGCTTTCGATCAGCCTGTCGCTGATTGCCGCCTTCACGCCCCTGATCTTCATGGACGGCGTTGTCGGCCGGTTGCTGCGGGAGTTCTCGCTCACACTCACGTTTGCGATCGTTGTGTCGACGGTCGTGTCGTTGACGGTCACGCCGATGATCTGCGCCCACTACATCAAGCGCGCGACATCCGCGGATGCGACCCGGTTCGATCGGCTGGTTGAGGGCCTGCTCTCGCGAATCGTGGCGTTCTATACGCGCACACTGCGCGTCGTGCTCAGGTTTCCCGTCCTGATGTTGCTGGTTTTCTTCGCAACGATCGCCCTGACGGTGACGCTGTATATCAAGACGCCGAAGGGCTATTTCCCGATCGACGATAGCGGCTTCATCATCGGTGCGACGCGCGCGTCACCCGACGTTTCCTTTCAGTCCATGCTCGAGCTTCAACAGCGCGTCATGGATATCGCGATGGCTGATCCCGCCGTGGAGGGAATCGGCTCCTCGATCGGCGGCGGCATGCGCGCAGGCTCAAATCGGGGATTCATGTATATCAGCCTGAAGCCGCCCGCTGAACGGGGGAAGTTGACCACCCAGCAGGCGATCGATCGGCTTCGACGAAATCTTGGTGACGTGCCGGGCATCAGCCTATTCATGTTCGCCGCACAGGACATCCGGAGCGGAGGACGTCAGAGCGATTCAAACTACCAGTACACGCTCACCAGCACCGACCTCGACCTGTTGCAAAAATGGGCGCCGCTTGTCGCCAAGCGCATGCAAGCGATCGAAGGAGTCACCGACGTGTCGAGCGACCGCGAGGCCGGCGGTTTGCAACTGACGCTGTCAATCGACCGGCAGAGGGCGTCCAGCCTCGGGGTCAGGGTTCAGGACATCGACAACGCGCTCAACAACGCGTTTTCGCAGCGGCAGATTTCGATCGTTTACACCCAGCGCAATCAGTATCAGGTCATTCTGGAAATCGATCCGCGGTTTCAGGAAGATCCATCCCACCTCGAACGCATCTTCGTCGCGGGAGCCAACGGCGTGCAGATTCCGTTGTCGGCCGTCGCCCGCTACGAGCGCGATCTGTCGCCGCTCGCCGTTTATCATTCACAATCGTTTCCTTCAGTGACGGTATCCTTCAACACATTGCCGGGCGTGGAACTTCAGGATGCTACCGCCAACATTCAACGCGCCGTCGATGAACTGCACATGCCCGAGGGCATCCGCGGAAGCTTCGAGGGAAGCGCGGCCGACTTCCGCAAGACATCGGGGCGACAGCCGCTGCTGATTCTCGGCGCGCTTGTCGCGGTGTATATTGTGCTCGGGGTTCTCTATGAGAGTCTCGCCCATCCGCTCACGATTATCTCCACACTCCCATCCGCGGGCCTCGGAGCGCTTCTGGCCTTGCAGATCACCGGCACGCCGCTGACGATCATTGCGTTCGTCGGAATCATTCTTCTCATCGGCATCGTCAAGAAGAACGGAATCATGATCGTCGATTTCGCGCTGGAAGCCGAACGCCAACGCGGGTTGTCATCCGCGGACGCCATCTTCGAGGCGTGTCGCGTACGCTTTCGGCCGATCATAATGACGACAATGGCCGCGCTTTTCGCCGCGATACCGCTGGTGCTCGCAACCGGCCCGGGAACGGAACTACGGCGACCGCTCGGCATCACCATCATCGGCGGGCTTCTCGTTTCACAGATCCTGACCCTCTATACGACGCCGGTCATCTATCTCCTGATCGACCGGATTCGGCGGCGAGGCGAGGCCATGCCCGCCGCCGCGCCGGCCGAATAGGCGGAAGCGATCGGTTGCGGGCCGGACCGGTGCGGCGTATAGCGGGCAATGTCCAGCAACTCCGAAAGCTCCGCCGCGGAACGTGAAGCGCTCCCGCAATGCGGGCGCTGTCACAAGGCGGAAGTGCTCTGCGTTTGCGGCAGCATCGAGCAGATCAAAAGCCGCACAGCGCTGCTTCTTCTGCAACATCCTCAGGAGCAGGATAAGGCGCTCGGAACTGCCCGGCTGACCGCGCTGCATGTCGAGGACGCCGTGCTGAAGATCGGTCTGTCCTGGCCCAGCCTGTCGAAAGCATTGGGACGGCCGGTGTATGACCCCTCGCGCTGGGCGGTGCTTTACCTTGGCTCGGTCAGGGCCGATCGCTTCAATACCGACCGCACCATCGTCGCCATCGATCGCAACGGCCAGATGAAGGCCGATCAACGCGCGGCTCTCACGGATATCGAGGGCGTGGTGCTGCTGGATGGCACATGGAGCCAGGCCAAGGCACTGTGGTGGCGCAATCCATGGATGCTGAAATGCCAGCGCGTCGTCCTGGCGCCCGTGCGGGCCTCCCGTTACGGTAAACTGCGCAAGGAGCCGCGACGCGACGGCCTCGCCACGATCGAGGCAGCGGCGATCATGCTCGCCGGACTCGAGGACCGGCCTGACATCGAAACCACATTGCTCGCGAGCTTCGATCGGATGCTGGCAAAATACCAGGAGGCGCAGGCGGGCATGCCCGAACTTGGAACCCGACCAAGACGCCGCCGACGCCGATGACGCTGGTCATGATAGGCCCATGACGCCCGGAGCGGCCGCAAACGTCGTTCGATCATTTTGCGAGCGGCTGAAGGATCGGCCACTTTTGAGCTGTCGGCTGGATCAGTCTGATGTATCAAGTCTGCTCGAACCGAGCAGGCGGGGGGCCAGGTTGAATATTCGCGCACTAACCAAGTCGCTGATCATCGGGATTGCTGTCCTTGCGCCGACCCAGTGTTTGGCCGCGGGTGTGCCGGAACGCTTCATGGGCGTGTGGCAGGCCATCGAAAATGAAGATCAGGCTTGCAAAGCCTCGGACTGGAATTCTGACCGGCACACCGATACGCACATCAAGATCGAGGCAGGGCTCGTTCGCTATCATGAGAGCGAGTGCCGATTCAAATCCGTAACCCGGCCAAAGCCCGAATTTGATAGCGGTGCTGTTCACGTCGCCATGACGTGCGATGGTGAAGGCGAGCGATGGTCGCAAACCCAGCTATGGCAAATCCTCCCATTGGGAAGGAATGACAACCTCGCCATGGTCAACGTCAGCAAGCAGCGCCCCGGCATCAGTCTTTACCGGAAGTGCGGCGTTGAGAATGCCGCCGTCGCGCCCAAGGATACGACACGCGCGGCAACGGACGAGGCTGGCGATATGCGCTCCGCGCTGAGGGGCGGGCGTCATTGCTTTGCGCAGAAAGACGAGGGAGCCGAGTTCAGCCTCAGCGTTGAATCATCCGGGTCGGCGTCGTTCTCCGTCGACGTCGTTAATCCGCGCACGAAACATCTATGCTCCGCGAAAGGCGCGGTAGCCGAAACAGCGCGCGGCTGGCGCTATGTCGACAAAAGCCAGCCGGCAGAAGTTTGTGAGATCGATATCGAGATATCGGATCGTATCCGATTTCGATTTGCCAATGAGGGTTGCGAGCGTCGGTACTGCGGCGCCAGGGCTTCGATCTCATCATTGGAGTTTTCGGCACAAGACAAGAAAGAATCTTGTTCCCGGAAGTGATGTTGCTGTGCATCGCCGGCTTGCTTATCAGCGGACGTCTGCATTCCCCCGGCCAGGTCGAGGTCGGTGGAACGCAACGTGGACGGCAGTTTCAGAAATGCCGCGGATCGCAGTTTCAGAAATCTACGCCGGGAAATAGGAGCAAGGTTGCTTAAGTGACTGTCACTCTATAATAAGTCGGGGACCAAGGGGCCACGTGGCGGAGTGGTTACGCAACGGTCTGCAAAACCGTGTACACCAGTTCAATTCTGGTCGTGGCCTCCATAACACAATTAATGTGTTATAATAACCATCTGATAGAGTTTACATTTTATCGATCGATCGATCAATCGCAATGGTTCAGCAGGCTCCGTTCCATCCCTCGGGAAACGGAAGGAAGGGCCAGGCGACTTCATTGTCGTTCGCGGCCTGCGGCAGTCCGTCGGAACGCATCTTGTCCGCCTGCGGCTGCGCGTTTCGCACGGCTTCTTCGATGCGCGGCGCAAGCACGTCACTCACTGCGCTCAGCAATCGTTCAAACTCAACTTCACTCATGTACGCCTCTCTGGTCTGGCATACAGAGTGCCAGAAACGGCTTGGGCTCCCGTTGCGGAAATCGCTAAAATTGTCTGGATCTGGCCCTAAAAACTGCGACACGGTTTTGAGCCTCGCACATGACCCGACCGACCGACATCCTCGACATCGCGGATCGCCGATTTGCATGCAAACAAGGTTATCGAGTGCTTACCGTGGCAGGTTCGCCCTGCGGGATGGCCTCGCGAGGCGGGGACGTCTGGACGCTGGCGGATTGCATCCCGGCCGTTTTAACACTGTCGCAATCGGCGATGATTACTGTTTCCGGATGGTCCGGGTTTCGTTAAGAGGGCGCGGCCTTTTCGCGATCTTCTGAGTTTGGGAGATATTGATCCGCATGTGCGGCATTGTAGGAATTCTGGGGCGCGGTCCGGTAGCGGAGCAACTGGTTGATTCGCTCAGGCGTCTCGAATACCGCGGTTACGATTCCGCCGGCATTGCGACACTGGAAGGCGCGCGTCTGGCGCGCCGTCGCGCCGAGGGCAAGCTGCGAAACCTCGCCGGGCGCCTCCAGGCCGAGCCGCTGATCGGGCAGGTCGGGATCGGGCACACGCGCTGGGCGACGCACGGCAGACCAACAGAAAACAACGCGCACCCTCATGCGACCGAGCGCGTGGCCGTCGTCCACAACGGCATCATCGAGAATTTTCGTGAACTGCGCGAGAAGCTTCAGAAGAACGGAGCGGTTTTCGAAACTGAAACCGATACCGAAGCCGTGCTCCATCTGGTCGATGGCTACCTTGCCGCCGGCATCAATCCGGTCGAGGCGGTCAGAGCCACGTTGTCACAGCTTCGCGGCGCCTTCGCTCTCGGTTTTATTTTCGCAGCCGACGAGGACATTCTGATCTGCGCGCGGAACGGGCCTCCGCTGGCGATCGGATATGGCGACGGCGAAATGTATCTGGGATCGGACGCGATTGCGCTCGGGCCGCTGACGGATACGATCAGCTACCTCGAAGATGGCGATTGGGCTGTTTTGACGCATGACGGCGCGACAGTCTACGACCACCATAACGCCGTCGTTCAGCGCGAGGTGGTCAAGCAGAGCGCTTCGGCTTCTCTGGTCGACAAGGCGAACTATCGCCACTTCATGGCCAAGGAGATCCACGAACAGCCCGAGGTGGTGGGACACACGCTGGCCCGCTATGTCGATATGGCGACCGAGCGCGTATCGATTCCGGTGGATCTTCCGTTCGATTTTCGCGAGATCAAGCGGGTCTCGATCATTGCGTGCGGAACCGCCAACTATGCCGGCTACATCGGTAAATACTGGCTGGAGCGGCTGGGCCGGCTTGCCGTCGAAATCGATATCGCCTCTGAGTTCCGCTATCGTGAAGCGCCACTCGGCGAAGGCGACCTCGCCATCTTCATTTCGCAATCCGGCGAAACAGCCGATACGCTCGCGGCGCTGCGATATGCCAAGCAGCATGGGTTGCACACGCTCTCGATCGTCAACGTGACGACATCGACGATCGCACGCGAAAGCGAGACGATGCTGCAAACGCTGGCGGGGCCCGAGATCGGCGTCGCATCGACCAAGGCCTTCACCTGCCAGCTGATGGTGCTCGCAACCCTTGCGATCGCCGCGGGCAAGATGCGCGGCGAATTATCCGAGGAAGATGAAGCCCGGCTCGTGCACGGCCTGATCGAAGTTCCGCGGTTGATGTCGGAAGCGCTGGCCACCGAACCGCAGATCGACAGGCTCGCCCGCGAGATCGCCAAATCCAGGGACGTCCTGTATCTCGGACGCGGCACCAGCTATCCGCTTGCGCTGGAGGGAGCGCTCAAGCTCAAGGAAATCTCCTACATCCATGCGGAAGGTTACGCCGCTGGCGAACTCAAGCATGGACCGATCGCATTGATCGACGAGAACATGCCTGTGGTGGTGATCGCCCCCTATGACCGCGTCTTCGAGAAGACCGTGTCCAACATGCAGGAGGTCGCGGCGCGCGGCGGCAACATCATCCTCATGACCGACGCAAAAGGGGCGGCGGAGGCCGCCGTCGAGCCGTTGGAGACGATCATCATGCCCGATATGGCGGCTACTTTCGCCGCATTGGTCTACGCGGTGCCGGTGCAGTTGCTGGCTTATCATACCGCGGTCGTGATGGGCACGGATGTCGATCAGCCTCGCAATCTGGCAAAATCCGTCACTGTTGAATAAGACGGAGGCCGCAAGGGCGTCCATCGCATGCACGACATGCAAAGTTTGATAGAATACCTATATAAGCAGGCATCAGCCCTTTGAAAGCCTTTTTGGACGTCTTGATCTGGAACCACGATGACGCGTGACACCCCTCCGAGCGGCGCACAAGGCGACCATCCCCCGGATATGCCTCGTGGGCTCATCGCGCGATTCCGGAATTACTTTCTGACCGGCCTGATTGTCGCAGGCCCGGTGGCGATTACGCTTTACCTGACCTGGTGGTTCGTGAACTGGGTCGACAACCTGGTGCGGCCATTCGTCCCGATGGCGTATCGGCCGGAAACGTATCTGCCTTTCATATTGCCGGGATCGGGCCTGATCGTCGCGGTGTTCGCGCTGACCATGCTCGGCTTCCTGACGGCCAACCTGATCGGCCGGACGCTGGTCGATCTTGGCGAAAAAGTGCTCGGCCGCATGCCAGTGGTGCGGGCGATTTATCGCGGGCTCAAGCAGGTCTTCGAAACGCTTTTCTCCGGATCCGGATCAAGCCTCCGCAGGGTTGGTCTCGTTGAATTCCCGTCGCCCGGCATGTGGTCGATCGTGCTCATCTCGCAGGTGCCAAGCGCGAATGTCGCTGCCCGGCTTCCCTCTCAGGAGGAGCATATTTCCGTATTCCTGCCTTGCGCGCCGAACCCGACCACAGGCTTCTTCTTCTACGTACCCAAGAACAGGGTGGTCGAGATCGACATGAGCACGGAGGAGGCGGCAACCCTGATCATGTCAGCCGGCGTCGTTCAGCCGAACTCGGATTCGCAGAAGAAGCTCGCGGCCCTCGCGGAAATGGCCCAGGCGTCGCGGGTCGCGAATGCTTCCAACCTCGCGTCCACAACGGCAGCAAAGGTTGACTGACGCTCGAGTCCTTCACCTCTTCATGGAAGCGGGTGAACGACTCTACCTTTATGTTTTGACGCATTTTCTTCCCGCGAACCGGTCATCCATCCTCGGGTCAAGCCCGAGGACACGCTTCGCCTTTAACCCGCGCCGAGCAGGGGCAGGGCTTCGTCGCGCTCAAACAGATACAGCAGGCATCGCAAGGCTTCGCCGTGCGGGCCCGTCAGATTCGGATTCTGCTTCAGAATGCGCAGGGCTTCGTCGCGGGCCAGCGTAATGAGCTGCGCGTGGACATCGGAGCGCGCGATGCGATAGCCGGGCAGGCCGCTTTGACGGGTGCCGAGCACATCGCCTTCACCGCGCAGCCTCAGGTCTTCCTCGGCGATGCGGAATCCATCCGTGGTCTCCCGGATCACCCGCAACCGGGCGGCTGACATCTCGCCCAGCGGCTCCCGGTAAAGCAGCAGGCAGGTGGAGGGCTCCGAACCACGACCGATCCGGCCTCGCAACTGATGGAGTTGCGCGAGACCGAAGCGTTCGGCGTTCTCGATCACCATGATGGTCGCCGCCGGCACATCGACGCCGACCTCGACGACGGTTGTCGCGACCAGCAGATTGATTTCGCCCGCGGCGAATTGCGCCATCACGCGATCCTTTTCGGGGCCGCGCATCTTGCCGTGAACAAGGCCGACCCTGTCGCCGAAGCGAGCCTTGAGGCTTTGATAGCGTTGTTCGGCGTCGCTCAGATCGACGGCGTCGGATTCCTCGACCAGCGGGCAGATCCAGTAAGCCAGCTTTCCCGCCTTCACGGCGCGGCCAACCGCGTCGATGACCTCGGTCAACCGGCTGTCGGAAACGGCGCGGGTATCGATCGGCTGCCGGCCCGCGGGCTTGTCGCGCAATTCGGAGACATCCATGTCGCCGAAATAGGTCAGCACCAGCGTGCGCGGAATAGGTGTCGCGCTCAGCACCAGGACATCGACAGCTTCACCCTTCGTCGTCAGTGCGAGGCGCTCGCGCACGCCGAAACGATGCTGCTCATCCACCACCGCGAGCGCCAGCGACTTGAACGTGACCTCATCCTGAATCAACGCGTGAGTACCGACAAGCAGGTCGATGTCGCCCTCGGCGAGACGCGCCGTGATCTCGCGCCGTTCCCTGCCTTTCTCGCGGCCGGTCAGGATCGCAACACGCAGGCCGGCCCGTTCGGCCAGCGGCGCGATGGTCTTGATATGCTGGCGGGCGAGAACCTCGGTCGGCGCCATCAACGCCGTCTGCTTGCCGGCTTCGGCCACCGCGCCGGCGGCCAGCAGCGCGACCACGGTCTTGCCCGAGCCGACATCGCCCTGAAGCAGCCGCAGCATCCGCACCGGCTGCCGCAGATCGTCGATGATCGCGGCGACGGCTTGCCGTTGGGATGCGGTGAGGGCGTAGGGGAGCGCGTCGATGATCCTGTTGCGCAGGTGTCCGTCGCCCGCGTGCCGGTTTCCAGCCGGCCGGCGAAGCTGCGCGCGCACCAGCGCCAGCGCAAGCTGGCCGGCCAGCAGTTCGTCGAAGGCGAGGCGTGACCAGAACGGGCCTTCCGGCAGCGTATCAGTCAACTCCAGGGGAACGTGAACCCGGCGGAGCGCCTGGGCCAGCGATGGGAAGCCGCAGCGGCGCAGAATCTTCGGATCGATCCATTCGGGCAACACCGGCAGATTCAGCAACGCCTGCGCGATCGCGCGGCGCAGGAATCCCAGCGCCAAACCTTCCGTGAGGGGATAGACGGGATCGATGCCGGAAAGCTCCGCCAGCCCCGCCTCATCGACCACCCGGTCGGGATGCACGATCTGCAGCGCCCCGTCGAATATCTGCACCGTGCCGGACACATAACGCTTGCTGCCTGCGGGAAGCAGCTTTTCGACATAGCCCGGCTGAGCGCGGAAATAGGTCAGGACGACGCTTCCGGTTTCGTCGCTGGCATAGACCAGATGCGGCGCGCGCGAGCGTCCGGGCGGCGCCGGGCGATGCCGGTCGACGCTCACCTCCAGCGTCACGATCGTGCCGGGGACGGCGTCACGGATTTTGGGTCGCGCCCTGCGATCGACGACGCTTGCAGGCAGGTGAAACAGCAGATCAACCAGCCTCGGCGTTTCATCGCGCGCGAGCAGATGCCGGAACAGTCTGTCCTGCTTCGGTCCGACGCCGGACAGGCTGGTCACCGGTACAAAGAGCGGATTGAGCAGCGCGGGACGCATCTGACGACTCGGGCGGAGTGATCTGAACCAAATGCAAGCCTTGAATGCAAATCCCTGATTGTGCAATGCGCGAAACGGATGCTGACATCCATTATCCCGGAGGCTATATGGTGCCGGCCCGGCTCGTCCGGGCTTTTGGCGTTTGCCTGGAATAGACGAATGACGGGATCGACACGATCAAGCGACGGCCTGGATGAACGCCGTAAACGGCTGCTGTATCGCTGCTGGCATCGCGGGATGCGCGAGATGGACTTGATCCTCGGCCGGTTCGTCGATGAGGAGATCGGTTCATTGACCGAAGCGGAGTTAAAAGATCTCGAAAGCCTGATCGAGGTTCCGGACCCGGACCTTTACGCCGCATTGAGCGACGGTGCGCCGCTGGCCTCCGAATACCGGACCGCGCTGTTTGATCGCATCAAGTCATTTCGTCGGGGACAGGGCGCATGAAAGCTTTTTCAAGGTCACCGGCGGAATCGCTGTCGCCGGGTCGTCCGCTGACGCTCGCGAATGTCGCGGAGGGCGCCGAGGGACTCGTCGTCTCTGACCTCGCGCGAGCCATCAAGGCCAATGCAACGCGGCGAGGCTCGGCGGTCAGCCTGACGGTGGTCTGCCGTGACGGTCCGCGGATGCAGCAACTGGCGCGGGCGCTCGAATTTTTCGCGTCGGACATTTCCGTGATGCAGTTCCCGGCCTGGGATTGCCAGCCCTATGATCGGGTCTCGCCGCATGGCGGCGTGCTTGCGCAGCGCCTGACGACGCTGGCGCGCCTGTCCCGTCTGACCGGCAGCGAGACGCCTCTGATCATCCTCACAACGGTCAACGCGATCCTGCAACGCGTGCCCGCGCGCGAAATCGTCGCGTCTCAAGCGCTGTCGGTCGCACCCGGCAATGTGGTGCCGATGGATTCGATCGCCGCATGGCTTGAGCACAACGGCTACAATCGCTCTTCAACGGTCCGCGAACCCGGCGAGTATGCCGTTCGCGGCGGCATCCTCGACCTGTTCCCGTCGAATCTCGATCATCCCGTGCGATTCGATTTCTTCGGCGACTCGCTGGAGTCGATCCGGTCATTCGACCCCGAAACCCAGCGCACGCTGTTTGACGTACGCTCGCTCGATCTGGTGCCGATCTCCGAATTCCAGTTCGTCACCGAAACCATCCGGCGTTTCCGGATGGGATACGTCGCCGCCTTCGGCGCACCGGAACGCGATGACCTGTTGTATGAAGCTGTCAGCGAGGGGCGGCGGTATCCGGGCATGGAGCACTGGCTGCCGCTGTTTCACGAACGCATGGACACGCTGTTTGATTATCTGGACGGCGCATCCATCGTCATCGAGCCGCAGGGGGAAGACGCCGCGAGCGAGCGCTTCAAGCAGATCGCCGATTATTATGAAGCGCGACGCGAACCCCTTGAGCAAGCCGCTGGCGGCGTGCCCTACAAGCCGCTTCCGCCCGACCGTCTTTATCTGACGCCGGATGAGTGGACAAAGCGCCTCAATGAAGCGGCCTTGGTGCGGCTGACGCCGTTCGCGGTGCCGGACGAATCCGTCAATGTCATCGATGCGGGCGCACGGCAGGGGCGAAATTTCGCGCCCGAGCGGGCTGACACCACCCTCAACGTTTTCGAGTCCGTCGGATCCCACATACAGGCGTTGCAGGCCGCGCGAAAGAAAGTCGTCGTGACGTTGTGGAGTGAGGGTTCGCGCGACCGCATGGCGAGCATGCTGAAAGACCACGGGCTGCTCAACCTGACGAGCATCAATACCTGGCGTACCGTTCAGGCAACGCCCCGCAATGAGGTCATGCTGGGCGTTGTCGGGATAGAATCCGGATTTGAAACCGAATCTGTCGCGGTCATCAGCGAACAGGACATCTTGGGCGATCGCCTGGTGCGGCCGCGCAAGGCCAGCCGCAAGCTCGAAAACTTCATCTCGGAAGTCACCAGCCTTGCGGCGGGCGATCTCGTTGTTCACGTCGAGCACGGCATCGGACGTTTTGTCGGCTTGCAGACGCTTGAAGTAGGTGGCGCGCCGCACGATTGTCTGGAACTGCGTTACGCCAACGAGACCAAGCTGTTCCTGCCGGTCGAGAATATTGAACTGCTGTCGCGCTACGGCTCCGATCAAGCCAATGTTGAACTGGATCGTCTCGGAGGCGGGGGCTGGCAGGCTCGCAAGGCCAAGCTGAAAACCCGCATTCGTGAGATCGCAGGCGAGTTGATCAGGATCGCCGCGGAACGGCACCTGCGGGAGGCGCCGAAGCTGCCGGTGCAGTCCGGTCTGTACGACGAGTTCTGCGCGCGCTTTCCCTACGAGGAAACCGAGGACCAGCTCGGCGCAATTCAGGCTTCGCTGGAGGATCTCGAAAGCGGCAAGCCGATGGATCGGCTGGTGTGCGGCGACGTAGGCTTCGGCAAAACCGAAGTGGCCTTGCGTGCGGCATTCGCCGTCGCGCTGGATGGCAAGCAGGTCGCGGTCGTCGTACCGACAACGCTGCTTGCGCGTCAGCATGCGAAAACGTTCACCGAGCGGTTTCGCGGTTTTCCGGTCAATGTCGCGCAGGCCTCGCGGCTGGTGTCGCCGAAGGAGTTGGCCAAGGTCAAGAAGGGGCTCACCGACGGCTCGGTGGATATCGTCGTCGGCACACATGCCTTGCTCGGCAAATCCATCAAGTTCAGGGACCTGGGACTTCTGGTGGTCGACGAGGAGCAGCATTTCGGCGTCAGCCACAAGGAGCGGCTGAAGCAACTGCGGGCGCATGTCCACGTGCTGACGCTGAGCGCAACTCCGATTCCGCGCACGCTGCAACTGGCCCTGACCGGCGTGCGCGATCTATCGATCATTGCCTCGCCGCCGGTTGATCGCCTGGCCGTTCGCACCTTCGTGGCGCCCCACGATCCCCTGATGATCCGCGAGGCGCTCCTGCGCGAACGCTACCGGGGTGGCCAGGCCTTCTACGTCGTGCCGCGCGTGAGCGATCTGGCGGAGGTCAAGGATTTCCTCGACAAGCACGTACCGGAGATGAAAGTCGCCGTCGCGCACGGCCAGATGCCGCCGACGGTGATCGAGGACATCATCTCGGCCTTCTACGACGGCAAGTACGATGTCCTGCTCTCGACCACCATCGTGGAGTCCGGGCTCGATATCCCGACCGCCAACACGCTCATCGTGCATCGCTCGGATATGTTCGGACTGGCGCAGCTTTATCAGTTGCGCGGCCGGGTCGGGCGCTCGAAGCTGCGCGCCTATGCGCTGTTCACGCTGCCGTCGAAGCACAAGATAACGGCGCAGGCCGAGCGCCGGCTCAAGGTTTTGCAGTCGCTCGAAACCCTGGGGGCAGGATTCCAGCTTGCGTCGCACGATCTCGACATTCGCGGCGCAGGCAATCTGCTTGGCGAGGAGCAGTCGGGCCACATCAAGGAAGTCGGTTTCGAACTCTATCAGTCGATGCTGGAGGAGGCGATCGAGAATCTCAAGACCGGCGTGACTGAGATTGCCGACGATCGCTGGTCTCCGCAGATCACCATCGGGATGCCGGTACTGATCCCCGAAGATTATGTTGCCGATCTGGCGGTTCGGCTATCGTTGTATCGCCGGCTTGCCGACCTCGATACCGATGATGAAATCGACAGCTTCGCCGCGGAGCTGCGCGACCGCTTTGGTCAATTGCCGGATGAAGTCCGCTACCTGTTCAAGGTCGCGGCCATCAAGGCCTATTGCCGCCGCGCCAATGTCGAGAAGGTCGATGCGGGACCGAAGGGTGCGGTGATTTCCTTCCGCGACAACAAGTTCGCGCAACCCGATCGGCTGGTGTACTTCATCCGCCAGCACGGACAGGCGGCGAAGGTCCGCCCCGACATGAAAGTGGTGTTCCTCCAGAACTGGAAAACCCCGGAAGAGCGCCTGATGGGCACCACCGAAATCATGCGCCAGCTTGCCAATCTCGCGGAGGATCGCAAGGCGGCGTAATGCGGTCGTTATGATGCCGCGCGCGCCTCACTGCTCAGGCGGGTGAGAAGCGACGCCGCGGAGTCGTCAAACCGGGATGCCGTCAGGGTGACCTGAGGATCGATCCGCGAGGCGCGTCTGGCGCTGAGCGTCGTATGCTTCATCACGCTCGAAAGCCGCCGCGCGATCATCTGCGCGTTGCGCAGATCAGCGTCGGCAAAAACCACAACGATCGAACCATCGGCTTCGAGCGTGCCGAAATCCATTCGCCGCATAAGCCGGCTGAGAATACGCGCCGCATCGAATAGGGAGCGTTCATGCTGCTGACCGAACGAGAAGCGCGCAATGGAGAGACCAGCGCCGCTGGACCGGGTCTGGCGGATCGCCATGTTGAGTTCACGGTGGAAGGCATCCCCGGTCAGGAGACCTGTTCGCGGGTCGAGGAGTCCGCCCGCATCCATTGATTTCAGCGTACGATGCAGGCGCGCCTCGAATGCGTGCTGCCGAACCAAAGGCAGAAACGTGCTGACGACATGATCGGGCTCGCTCGGCATCACTTCGAGATTGGGAAGATCATAGGCCGCCCACGGGCCACCGGCCGGAACCGAGATCGGCAGATTGCGAAAGCGCGTGTCTTCAGCCAGCACGGTCAGAAGCGCGTCGACCACGCGCCGGGTGAACCCTTCACTGATAACGACACCGTCCAGATCACGCGCGTTGAGGTGTTTCGCCGCCGCCTCGATGCTGAGCGCTCCGAGAACACCGAGCCGTTCGCCAAAGGCAACCGATAGCGTTGGATAAGCGGCGCCGCGCCCGATCAGGAGAACGGTCGCATCCCGGATCGGGTCGGCATCCGGCAGGCGTGGCGCCGCCGGATTGCCTGCAAGCCGCCGGAGGACGGTCGCGTGCAGCGTTCGCACGCGCAGCGCCGCATTGAGACGCCTGTCGAACCGGTCGATGCCTCCGTTCAGGGACGAGAACGGAAGCGCGTTGTCCGGACAGGGCGGATCGGGATCAGCGACGATCAGGGGAACGTAGGGCTGTATCGCAGCAAGCTGACCGGCGAGGCTATCCAATCCCGCGCCCGCGCCTTCGGTCGTGGGGACGAAGACGGCCGCCGGTTGAAAGCGTTCGATGCCCCGGGAGGCTTCCGACCAGTCGATGTCGAGAACAGGAAAGATGCTCCGGCTCGCTCGAGCGACGACGGACGCTTGTCGCTCGCCGTGTGAGACAACGATAAGCGGGCCTTGCTGGGACATTTTCACCAACTCGGATACGTACCAAAGGCGTGTGATCCTAGTTTATTGTCCCTTAATGCGGCGTCAATGAATGGCGCCGGATTTGATCAGCCGGTCGCAGAGCGATCGCGAAATGCTTCCACCATCAACGGGTTCAGCCCCAGTTCCTTGAGCGCCTCGCGAGCGCGGGCATTGTCGCCGGCTCGCCCGGCAAGGCGATGGCCGCTCAGACGGTCGGGAAGCGCCGTCAGCATGGCGTTCGGTCCGAGCCGTCGTGCCCATTCCTGAAGATCCTGTGCGGGAAACCGGTAGCCGCCGACGGCCATGACGCCCGCTGGCGGCGCCGTGATCGCAATGGCGCCCGTGGCGCGATCGATCCGCGCGGCATAGCCTGTATCGACATAATCCGGCCGCGACGGCATGCCGAAGGCCTCGGAAGGAGACTCCGGCGCGGCGTAGGCCGCGACCGGCACCATCGGCCCCCGCAGTCCCAGCGTTCCGTTCGGAGTCAAAACGATCTCTCCGGCCGTCGATGAGATGGGAACCTGAGGCGGCGTCCGATAAGGGCCGGGCATGATCGGAGCAGGGGAGCCATCCTCCGCGCGGCGGCTCGCGAAAAGACCAGCCTCGCCGAACAGGTAGACGTCGGTCATCTGCCTCTCGTTGTCCGGCCAAAGCGCGCTCGATCCCACCTGTTCCGGAACCCGCCATAGACCCACGACATGACGCAGGCTCGGGACGGAAGACAGAGCGCCGGATTCTGCCATCCGCAACGCCAGTGGGGCAGGTGCGACCAGCGTGTCGCAGCGTTCGGCCTCCATCTGCCGCATGAGAACATTTTCGTCGAAGGGATGATGCATCGCCAGGGTGCCGCCGCTGAGCAGCCACATCACGAAGGATGAAGTCAGCCCGGCGAAGGACGATGGCGCGAGAGCCGAGAGAATTGTCGCGTTCTGAGGCAGGCTGCTCTCGAGAAAGATGGCAAGCCCGGCGGCGATAAGGTTGACATGGGTTCGCGGCACGGCGAGGAAGCCAGAGCCCGAAGCCTCGAACGTCACCAGCGCGGCGCGGCGCGAATCCCGGATCATGAGCCGCGAGCGGTCGATTGTCCTGTCGGCGGCAATATCCAGCGGAACCATACCTTCCGGCAGGTTACTGCCAAAGCCGCAGACATGACGGACGGAGAACACTTCCGCGGCCGCGTTCATCGCGAGATCGGCATGATTGACGCCGTCGATATTGCCCATCGCGACGATCGCGCGCGCGCCCGTCCGGTTGATCGCAACAGCGAGTTCGGCCTGCCGCCAAAGCTGGGGCAACAACGCCACGATCAGACCGGCGCGATGGGCGGCAAGCACTGTCAGCGCCAATTCGATGGTGTTGGGTAGCTGTACCGCTATGATCGAATTGGCGGGCAGGCCAGCCTCGATGAAGTGGGCCGCTAATGCTGATACCGCCCGGTCGGCCTGGGCAAAGGTCAGATGCAGCGGTGACTGTCCCGTCACCCGCAACTTGTCAGGCGGATCGATCAGCGCCGGTCGGTCCGGCTGCCGGACGAGGATGCGGTCGAAGAGTTCATCCAGCGTAGGCGATGAATTGTTCTGGAGCACGAAGTCACTTGCCGGGCTTCGGCGGCCTTCGCCACCATGTTTCGGGGATGTATCCAGTCAACGCGGTCGCTGCTGGTCGTTCTATCCGATTCCAGCGCGCGATCCATTGTTCTTGAACGTTGTAAACCGGAATCACGTAAAATCCGGACATCAGGACCCGGTCGAGCGCGCGAACCGCATCCACGAAATCCGGCCGCTCCCTCGCCTTGAGCATGGCGGCGATCATGGCGTCGATCGCGGGGTTCTTCACGCCCATGTAATTTCGGGTGCCCGGAATGTCGGCGGCTTCGCTGCCCCAGTAGAAGGACTGTTCGTTGCCGGGCGACAGCGATTGATCCCAGCGGTTCTGGATCATGTCAAAATCAAACGCCAGCCGTCGCTGATCGAACTGCACGCCATCGACCGAGCGCACGGACACCTCGATGCCGGCACGCTTGAGATCGCGCGCGTAAATGAGCGCGATCCGCTCCTGATCGCGGGTTGTCACCAGCATTTCAAAGGCAAGGGGAGCCTTGGTCGAGCGATGGCGCAGGACCGTGCCGTCAAATTCGTAACCTGCCTGCGACAGAAGCGCGAGAGCGGCGCGCAAGGCCTCGCGGTCCCGGCCTGAACCGTCGGTCACCGGAAGACGGTAACTGCCGTCGAGAATGTCGCTTCGTACGGCCGACGGAAACGGCTTCAGCAATGACCGCTCTCCGCCGTCAGCGGGGCGCGCGTAGGCGGACAGCTCCGATCCCGCGAAGAAGCCGCCGGCGCGGCTATAGAGTCCGAAAAAATAGTTTCGGTTGATCCACTCGAAATCGAACAGCAGCGTCAGCGCCTCGCGGACGCGAACGTCGGAAAACATCGGCCGCCGCGTATTGAACACCAGATATTCCGAGGGCGCGGGCAGGCCGGTTTTGATAGCTTCGCGGACAAGCTGACCATTGCCTGCTGCCGGGAAGTTGTAGCCTTCGTGCCAGCGCAGCGGTTCAGTCTCGACGCGAAAGTCATACAGACCGCGCTTGAACGCCTCGAACAGACTGTTGGCTTCGCGATAGTAGTCGAACCTGATCTCGTCGAAGTTCCACAGGCCGCGATTGACCGGCAGGTTGCGTCCCCAATAATCCGGGTTGCGCGTCAGCGTCACGCTGGCTCCAGGCTTGACGGCGGTCACGCGATACGGCCCGGACCCGAACGGGGCGGTCATCGAGGTCTGCTCGAAAGTGGCGGCATCGACGGCATGTTTCGGCAGGACAGGCATCAGGCCGAGGATCAAGGGCAGTTCGCGATCCGTGGTTCCACCGAAATCGAAACGCACCGTGCGTTCATCGATCGCCTCTGCCGTTGCAACCTTTGAATAATATTGACGATGGTTGGGTCGGCCCTTGTCCCGGAGGAGTTGCCAGGAAAAGAGCACGTCTTCGGCACGAACGGGCTTCCCGTCGTAAAAGCGCGCCTGTGGATTCAGATGGAAGGTGGCGTAGGTGCGGGCATCGTCGGTTTCAATCCTTTCCGCGAGCAGACCGTAGAGCGTGAAGGGCTCATCGTGACCCCGGGCCATCAGGCTCTCGACCACGAACCCCCGAATTTGCTGAAGCGCGACGCCTTTGACGATGAAGGGATTGAGGCTGTCGAAACTACCGGGAACACTCTGAACCAGCCGGCCACCCTTGGGCGCGTCCGGATTGGCATAGGGCATCCGGCTGAAATCAGGCGGCAGGGCCGGTTCGCCATGCATCGCGATGGCGTAACCGGGATCCGCGGAAACCTGCTGCCATCCGGCGGCGAGCAGCCCGACCGCGAGCGCCAGACATACCGCCGTCCGGCAACGCGCGCGTGGCGGCGGTCGGCAATACCGGATCCATTTTGATTCGAACTTGCTCACAAGAAATTTTATCACAACCGCCGCGACGCGGTTTGAAAGGGGCACCAAAAGCGTATGTTGCCATTGATCTTTTTATGCGCCCTAGTATTGAAGGCGGTCAATTGATCATGACATCGCGAATCGTCACGTAACCGCCTCATTTCACTAAGAGACAGCCGCCGAATAGGCTGCGCCAATGCCTGTTCCTGGTGGAGAAATCCGGCTGATCGCGTCGGGAGCGCGAATGCCGTATTCGAAACTCCACCAGCAACCGCTCCATCGAGGGCCTGGGTTTGCAAGCGGTCCTTCAATTTTGCGTTCGAAGGAAGGCTCGCTGAAACGAAATACGAATGTTAGAATCGGATCACGAGCGTTCAGGAAAGGGTTTTCCGCAATGAATTTTCGTCTCTCGACCACGTCCGCTTTGCATCGCGGACGGGCCTTTGCCCTGTTCGCCGCTGTGACGCTAGCGGTCGTTCCATTCGCGTCGGACGCTCCCGCCCAGCAAGCCGCCCCATCCAAAGGCAAGGCTGAGGCCGCCAAAGGAGCGCAGGCGCCGGCGGCCCAGCCAGCGCCAGCCGACCAGCAGGTGCAGCTGATCTATGCCCCCTGGACCAAGTTCTGCCTGAAAGGCCAGGATGCGAAAGCCAAGCAGGTATGTTTCACCGGCAAGGACGGGCGGATCGAATCCGGCCAGCCTGTGATCGCGGCGGTCATCATCGAGCCCGAAGGCGAGCCCAAGAAGATTCTCCGTGTGACGCTGCCGCTCGGGATGCAGCTCGTCCACGGAACGCGCATCATCGTCGATAACAATCCGCCGCAGCAGAGTGCCTACGTGATCTGCTTCGCCAATGGCTGCATGTCGGATTATGAGTTGTCAGCGGATATGCTCGGTCACCTGAAGAAGGGACAGAATCTCATCGTTCAGGCAATCAATTCCAACGGCGCGCCGTTGACGCTGCCGCTTCCGCTCGCTGAATTCGCGAAAGCCTATGACGGCCCGCCGACCGACCCCAAGGTGTTCGAGGAAACCCAGAAGAAGCTACAGGAAGAACTGCAAAAGCGGGCCGCCGAAGCGCGCGCGAAGCTCGAAGCCACACAGCAGGGTACCGCCAAACAGTAGCTCGTTATTTGAAACCAGATGGAAAAGCGCTCCTCGCGGAGCGCTTTTTTGTATCAGCCAGCTATAGCGTTTTCGAGCGAAG